>JAUSBR010000009.1 GCA_030651895.1 Sideroxyarcus sp.
GCCCACCCCAAGCTGCTCAACCCGGTGATCGACTTCGCCGCCCTGCCCGCCGATGCACCCTGGTGGCAGGTGGATGCCGTCATCTGCACCCTGGGCACCACGATCAAGACCGCCGGCTCGCAGGCCGCCTTTGCCGCGGTGGACCGCGACCTGCCGATCGAGGTGGGCCGGCTGGCCCGGGCCGCCGGTGCCAGCCGCTACGCGCTCAACTCCTCGCTGGGCGCCAGCGCCGGCGGCAACTTCTACCTGCGCACCAAGGCGCAGGCCGAAGACGGCCTCCGCGCCCTGGGCTACCCGGTCTACACCGTGGTGCGCCCTTCGCTGATCGACGCCGAGCGCCAGGACTCGCGCCCGGGCGAGCGCATCGGCCTGGCCATCGCGCGCGCGCTGCGCCCGCTGATCCCGCGCCGTTACCGGGCCGTGCCGGCGACACGCATCGCCCAGGCCCTGCTCGCTGGCGTGCTGCGCGGGCAGCCGGGTGAAGACATCGTCGAATCGGAACGGTTGCAAGCCTGAAAGCGAGACCTGGCGCCGATGTGACTTCTGCATCATTTTGTCGTCCGGCGAAGCCGGGCCAACTCGACGCGGCCAGGGATAAGCATTAAAGTCTGCGTATATTTCAGGGACTTTGTGCAGAGCGCCGCAGGCGCGCGCCATAACAAGAGCAAGTCGTTAGGAGTTCTGGTTTGCAGCGTCTGAAAGACTGGCTGCTCGCGCAGTCGAGCGGGGTCAACCACCGCATCGTCTACGGGCTGGTAGGTAGCTTGCTACTTTGCCTCTGGGGCTTCGTCGGCTTCTGGTCCTGGTGGGAGCGTAGCAGCACTCTCTCGGCCAATGCGCAGCTGCTCAAGCAGCTCAATACCGCCGTCCACGAGCAGACCCGCAACCTCTTCAAGCAGGCGGAAACCTCCCTCGCCGTGGCGAACCTCTGGATGGCCGAGCACCCTGACCAGGATCCCGGCAAGGCCCCGGGTTTCATCCGGCTGGTCGAGAACCTGCGTCAGGCTTCCGACAAGCTGATCGACATCCGCATGGTCACGCGTGATGGGACGCTGCGCTACATCCCCGACCGGGGCCAGGCGAACCGGACCCATGTCGCAGACCGCGACTACTTCCAGGCCCAGTTCAACGAGAAAACCCGCGGCCTCTACGTGGCCCAACCCGTGATCAGCCGCGTCACCGGCAAGCTGGGCATCCCCATTTCGATACCGGTGACGAAGGCCGGCGGCGACATCGCCGTCCTTTTCGCCGCCATCGAACTCGACCGTCTTGCCGGCACCTTTGAAGCAGAGCGCATCCAGCCCCGGGGCACCATCACCATCCTGCGAACCGATGGCCTCTTCATGTTCCGCAGCCCCATGGATGACAAGATCATCGGCTCCTCCGTGGCGCAGAGCGCGATGTGGCAGCAGCACATGGGCACCACGCCGGGCGGTTTCTATCAGGCCGAAGTCAGTCCGGTCGACGGCCGGTCGCGCGCGGTGGCCTACACCCGCGTGCAAGACTACCCGCTGGTGGTGGCGGTCACCGCCTCGCTGGACGATCTGCTGCGCGCCTGGCGCATGCACACCCTGATCCTGGTTTCTGTAGCGCTGCTCATCTCGATCGTCTGCGTGCTGCTTGGCATCACCCTGCTGCGCAGCATGCGTGGCGAGGCGGCCGTGCGCAGCACGCTGGAACACCTGATGCTGACCGACCCGTTGACCGGGGTCGGCAACCGCCGCATGCTGGAGCTGCGGCTGGACGACGAGATCCTGCGCGCCCAGCGCTACCGCCGAGCCCTCACGGCCGTCTACTTTGACCTGGACCATTTCAAGCGGGTCAACGACACCTACGGCCACCATGGCGGTGATGCCGCCCTGTTCGCGATGGGCCATCTGCTCAAGTCAGCGCTGCGCGATCTGGATGTCGTCGCGCGCTATGGCGGCGAAGAATTCATGGTGCTCTGTATCAACACCGGCATCGACGGCGCCGCGTTGGTGGCCGAACGTCTGCGCCATCTGGTCGAATCGCATCCGATCGAGGTCGCCGATGCCTCCGGTACCAGCCAAACGATCAAGATCAGCATCAGCATAGGTGCAGCCGGATTGGGCGGCGGAATCGACAACAAGGCGGCGTTGGTCCAGGCCGCAGACAAAGCGCTGTACCGTGCAAAACAGGAAGGCCGCAATCGCGTTGTCGTTGCCGAATCGATTCCGGCAAGCAGCGAGGCGATCTGATCGTGACCAAAAAACACGCCCCTTCCAAACCCGACATCGCGCTGATGGAACCCTTCATCGGCCTCACGCTTGAACACATCCGCGTGCCCGCGAACAAAGCAGAGTTCGCCGCTGCCGCCGCCGCGATTAGGGCGGCAGGCATCGTCGGCTTCGACACCGAATCCAAACCCACCTTCGCCGTCGGCGAGGTGAGCGACGGGCCGCATGTAGTGCAGTTCGCGCTGCACGACAAAGCCTATCTGTTCCAGGTCCACCGCAAGGAGGGACATCACGATCTCGTCGAGCTGCTGCAATCGGACGAGGTGATCAAGGTCGGCTTCGGACTGCGCTCGGACCGCAAACATATCCGCGCGAAATTCGGCGTCGAGTTCGGCGGCGTGGTCGATCTCAATACCGTGTTCAACAAGGACGGTTACCAGAAAGAGATGGGCGTGCGCAATGCGGTGGCGCAGCTGTTCAAACAGCGCTTCGCCAAGTCGAAGAAGATCACCACCACCGACTGGTCACAGCATCAACTGAGCGATCCGCAGATACTGTACGCGGCGAACGATGCGTATGCGGCGCTCAAGGTGCTGGAAGCGCTCAAACTGCCACGCGCAGAGTTGCCGATCATGGGCGCCAACGACCCCGAACAAAATACGGACAACGCCGAACTATCGGAGTAGCATGATTCTCGCAGTTCTTTCCTTAACCACGTATAAGGAGTCGGATCATGCCCAAGACACACAACACCCATAGAGACGGTAAGAAGAAGCCGCTGATGACAGCGAAGGAGAAGCGCATGGCGAAGCACGCGAAGAAGCACGACCACGATGTGCAGCCATTTATCACTCCGGTGACGACGCACTAGGCGGTTGGCAGTAGCAGATGAACAAAGCCCGGCTTGCCGGGCTTTTTCTTTGGTGCACTCCCTTCCCCCGCAGGCGGGGGAAGGGTTGGGGATGAGGGGCGTTCGGTATAAGCGACAGGCGGCTTTTATTCACCACCCCTCACCCCAACCCCTCTGGTGGAACTACTAGCCATTCGACTAAGGCAGCAAGCTGCCAAGTCGCTGGTTATCCCGCTTGCGGGCGAGGGGCTATGATTGGTAATCAATCCTCCAGCGCCCGCACCTTCACTGTCTTGCCCTTCACTTTACCCGCCGACAATCTCTTCACCGCCTCGCGAGCGATGTCGCGCGCGACGGCAACGTAAGTCGACATATCGGTGACGGTGATCTTGCCGACTTGTTCGCGGGTGAATCCGGCTTCGCCGGTCAGCGCGCCCAGCACGTCGCCGGGGCGGATCTTTTCTTTGCGGCCGCCGAGGATCTGCAGCGTGACCATGGGGGGTACCAGCGGTCCTTTCTTTTCGTTGATCAGCGAATCCATCGGGTGCCATTCGGGTTCGATCCCCATCGCCTTGGCGATGTTGGAGACACGGCTCATGTCGGCGGGTGAGCACAGGCTCAGCGCCCAGCCTTCCTGATCCGCGCGGCCGGTGCGGCCGATGCGGTGGATATGGATCTCGGGATCGGGTGTGACATCGACGTTGATCACGGCTTCCAATTGGGAAATATCCAGACCACGCGCAGCCACATCGGTCGCCACCAGCACCGAACAACTGCGGTTGGCGAACTGGATGAGCACCTGGTCGCGTTCTCGCTGTTCCATATCACCGTTCAGCGTCAGCGCGTGTATGCCCTTGGCATGCAGGATGTCCACCAGATCGCGGCATTGCTGCTTGGTGTTGCAGAAGGCCAGCGTGCTGACGGGGCGGTAGTGCTTGAGCAGGACGGACACGGCCTGCAGACGGTCCTCGTGTTTGATCTCGTAGAAGCGCTGGCGGATCTTGCTGCCCTCGTGCTGTTCCAGCAGCTTCACTTCCTGCGGCTTGCGCATGAACTTCTGCGCCAGCCGCGCGATGCCCTCGGGATAGGTAGCCGAGAACAGCAGGGTCTGGCGCTGGGCCGGACACTTCTTCACCACGAAAGAGATGTCATCGTAGAAGCCCATGTCCAGCATGCGGTCGGCCTCGTCCAGCACCAGCGTGTTGATCGCATCCAGTTTAAGATTGCCGCGCTCAATGTGATCCATGATACGGCCCGGTGTGCCGACGACGATGTGCGCGCCGTGTTCCAGGCTGTCGGCCTGCGGGCGCAAGGTGCTGCCGCCGACCAGCGACAATATCTTGATGTTGTCGGCAAAGCGCGCCAGACGGCGCAACTCCGTTGTCACCTGATCGGCCAGCTCGCGCGTGGGGCACAGCACCATGGCCTGCACGCCAAAGTGGCGCGGGTTGAGCTTGGTGAGCAGCGGCAAGCCAAATGCCGCCGTCTTGCCGCTACCGGTCTTGGCCTGCGCGATGAGGTCGTGCCCGGCCAGCGTGACCGGCAGGCTGGCCGCCTGGATCGGCGTCATGGTGCGGTATTCGAGCTGTTGCAGGTTCGCCAGCAGCGCGGGCGACAGCGGAAGTTCGTTGAAGGAGCGGCCACCGGTGTCGGCGGCGGGTGCGGAAGAAGGTGCGTTGGATTTGGTCATGCGTGATT
Source organism: Sideroxyarcus sp. (assembly GCA_030651895.1). Taxonomy (GTDB): domain Bacteria; phylum Pseudomonadota; class Gammaproteobacteria; order Burkholderiales; family Gallionellaceae; genus Sideroxyarcus. The sequence goes on from JAUSBR010000009.1 coordinate 4,747, forward strand.
ATCCTCGCCTGCGGCGAGTCTTGCTAATGTTTCGCGGGTTTGATGGCCTGCAAGGCTTCTTCTGCGATCTCGCGCACTTCCTCGTTGGCATCGTCGAGACAGGTCTCGATATATGTCCTTGCCGCCGCGCTGCCGGTGAGTCCGAGCAGATGGCAGGCATCGGCCCGCACGCGATGATCGGGATGGAAAGTGAGTTCGCCCAGCTTGGGCAACAGCGCCTGCAGTTCGGAGGTGTGGGAATAAGCTTCCAGCAGCGCGCTCACGCCCAGACGTATCGAGATATTGGCTTCGGGATTGGCGATGATGGTGAGCAGCGACTTGAGCCGCTGCGTGTCCGCCGCGATAAAGGCCACGGCCTGCTTGTAGCCGCCCTCCGTCAGCAGATGCTCGACGTAATGCGCGATGCCCTCCTCCCCGCTCGCCCACTCGGCCCACTGCTTCAGCTCGCTGGCGCTCTGCGCGCCGGTGAGCGTAAAGGCACCCAGGCGCAGCCAGGGCGCGCTGCGCACCTCATACTCCGCGGCCTGCTCGGGATGGGCAGCGATGTTCACGACCGTCAGTTTTCCGATCTGCGACTGCTTCAACATCTCGCTCAGTGACTGCAGCACGGCAGGACAATGCCGGCAGACGGGTGTGATGAAGAGCAGTGCGTCGGGTGGGGTTGGAGACATGGTCGATCCTTCAGAAACCATTTAACAATCCGTTCGTGGTGAGCCTGTCGAACCATGAATGGCTCTCCGACAAATATGCCCTGAGCGCCGTTCGTTCCTTCGACTTGCCTTTAGTCCTGAGCCTGTCGAAGGGGCAGGACGAACGGGGTAAAGGGCTCAGGGTGAACAGGGAGAAATCACTCACCTTGTACGGTGACCATGATACGCCGACTGCCGCCGTGGTTGCGATGCTCGCACAGGTAAATCCCCTGCCAGGTTCCCAACTTTAGCCTGCCGTCGCAGACCGGGATGTTCAGGCTGGCACCGAGCAGGCTGGACTTGATATGCGCGGGCAGGTCGTCGGAACCCTCGTCCTGATGCTGGTAATACGGTTCGTCCTCGCGCACGGCGCGGTTGAAGAAGCTCTCGAAATCCTGCCGCACGGTAGGGTCGGCGTTCTCGTTGAGCGTGAGAGAGGCCGAGGTGTGCAGGATGAACACGTTCATCATGCCGACCTTGAAGTTGCGCAGCTCCGGCAGTTCGCGCAGCAGCTCGTCGGTGACGAGGTGGAAGCCGCGCGGGCGGGGTTTGAGGGTGATCTCTTTTTGTAGCCACATGGCACTTACCTTTGCTCGTTATCCACGCGGTACTTTAGCAAAGAAAAAGCCCGGCGGTGCCGGGCTTCTCCTTTTACATACTCTCCTGTCACTCCATAGTCTTACTGTCTCACAAGCCCCTCTCCCGCAAGCGGGAGAGGGGTTGGGGTGAGGGGTGGCGAGCATAACCGCCTGTCGCATTTACTGAACGCCCCTCATCCCCTGCCCTTCCCCCGCCTGCGGGGGAAGGGAGTCGAGCGCAATGACTTTGATGTACGTCAGGAATTTTTATGACACAGCATGCTTAGTGATGCGACTTCGCCAGCAGCTTGATCATCTTGATGTTGATGCTCACGAAACGCCAGAGCTGCCACAGGATGCAAGTGCGCATGAAGCGGGTGAACCCTGTCGGTGCCGGGGGATAGTAAGCCTGTTGGTACGGCTCTTTGTTGGTGATATTGCCCATGTTCTGTTCCTCGTAAATTTGTAGTCGATCAATCCGGCAGCAAAGACCAGCCCGGACGCAGTTTCGCCTGATAGATGAAAGTATGGTGCAGCAGGTACTTCATCCAGTGACCGGCCAGGCCGATCTCGCCGAAGGTCAGGTCGATGTCGCGACCGAACTCGGGATACTTCTCGTAGTCAGGCACGACCGGGAACACGGTCATCGTCGCCGCCGTACCCTTGAGGATGTGCGAACCGGTGGAAGCCACGCAGGCTGCGCCCATCTCGGACATCGAGGCGGTGTGCGTGGGCTTCTCGGCACCATTCAGCATGTCGCGGATGCTCATCGCCACGGCCTTGGCCATCGCGGCGGAAGGCATGCCGGTGCGCGGTGCGGTGGGGTTGATCGGCGTGCCGTTTGCGCTTTGCATCGGCTTGCTGATCAGGTGCGGCACGGCGAAAGCGATGCCGATGGCGAAGATGTTGCGGTGCGTCGGTGTCTGGTAAGTGCGCGGCCAATCCTTTGCGCTCCACTCCATGAAGGGGCGCGGTGTGTAGTCGGCATCCACCTTCATGAAACCGTTGGGCAGGAACATCTGCGCGGTGATGTCTTCTTCCGCCTTGCTGAAAGCCTTGAGGCCCACACCCGCGAACGGCGGGATCAGCATGGAGAAGTCGAACTCCAGTTCATGGAAGGTGCCGTCCAAAGTCTCGTAATGGATCTTGCCGGCTTCCACTTTCTTCACGTGCGCGCGGGTGATCCACTCGATGCCGCGCTCGACCATCAGCGATTCGGCAAAGGTCTTGCCGTTGGTGATGTAGCCGCCGCGCTTGATGTGCACGCCGCCCATACCGAAATCGCCCAGCTCGTATTCGTTGCTGATCCACACGATGCGCGCCATGTTGCGCACGCCCGCTTCGCGCAGCACATGGTCCACGTTGTAGATATATTCGAACGCAGCGCCCTGGCAGGTGCACATGCCGTGACCGGTGCCGATGACGACCGTCTTGCGCTCGCCCTTCTTCATCGCGGCGATGCACTCTTGCAGCTTCTCGTTGGCTTCCTTCTCGTTGGCTTCCTTCGCGTGGCCGTAGGTGCACACGGAAACGGTGTGGCCGTGGTCGGGACCCAGACCTTCGGTCGCGCCGAAGTTCAGCTTCGGCCCGGTGGCGTTGATCAGGTAATCGTAGGAGATGTTCTCGACCACACCGGCCTTGTCAGCACGGGTGTATTCGACCGTCACGAAAGGTTTGGCGCTATCGGCGCTGCCATCGGGATGAACCGACACGGCCTTGGCCTGGCGGAAATCCACATTGGTCTTGCCATACAGCTCGGCGAGATCGAATGTCACATCCTTCTCGGTCATCTGCCCGACACCGACCCAGATGTTGGAAGGGATCCAGTTCCATTTCGAATTGGGTGCCACCACGATGATCTCGTGCTCTTTGCCCACCCACTTGTTCAGATAGCGAGCTGCGGTATGTCCTGATATACCCGCGCCCAAAATGACGATACGTGACATCTTCTCTCCTTCGGTGAATCCGGTTCAATTAAACAGGTGCCGGGGCGTATCGCCCCTGACAAGCGCGCGCATCATAATATAAGCATGTTCTAATATGCAACCCTTTGATTTGACCCGCGCACCGAGACCAAGCCTCCACGCAGCTTGGATTTCCGTGGAGAGCCACCGCCCCCAATTCCGTTCGTCCTGAGCCTGTCGAAGGATTGAACGGCGCGCCACCCCCAAGCAAGCCTGCGCAGGTTGGTATTCTTTGGAGAGATGCCGAACAGATATTCCGTTCGTCCTGACCCTTCGACAGGCTCAGGACTAAAGGCATGTCGAAGGATTGAACGGCACACCGCCCCATGCCCACCAGCGGGTTGGATTTCCGTGGAGAGCCACCGCCCCCTCAACCCCGTTCGTCCTGAGCCTGTCGAAGGATTGAACGGCGCTCCGCCCCAGCAATCCCCCCCTCCCGTTACAATGCATCATGAACCTGCTCTACGACCAACCCCTCTACCGCCCACCCTCCGAAGGCGACAACCTGATCATCCAGGCTACGCTGGGCTGCAGTTTCAACCAATGCAGCTTCTGCGCCATGTATCGCAGCAAGCAGTATGTCGAACGCCCGCTTGATAACGTGTTCGCCGACATCAGCCAAGCCGCCGCCGATTGGCCGGAAGCGCAGCGCGTATTCCTGGCCGATGGCGATGCGCTGGCGCTCCCGACCGAACACCTGCTCGCCATCCTGCGCGAACTGGCCGCGACATTCCCGCGTCTGACGCGCGTCTCCTGCTATGCCACACCCGGCAACCTCCAGCGCAAGAGCGCCGAAGAACTGACTCTGTTGCGTGAACACAAACTCACCCTGCTCTACTTCGGCATCGAATCCGGCTCCGACCTCATCCTGAAAAAGATCACCAAGGGCGCCACGCAACGGCGCATGGCCGAAGTGCTGACCAAGGCACACGCCAGCGGCATGAAAGTCTCCGCCACCGTCATCCTCGGGCTGGGCGGCATCACACACAGCGACGAACACATAGACGGCACCATCGCCCTGCTCAACAGCTCACCCGTCACCTACCTCTCCACACTGCAACTGTATCTGGACGAAAGCATCATCGAAGAATTCCAGCGCAAGTTCGGTGAGCCGTTCCAGATGCCGGACGACCTGGCCATATTGAAAGAACAGGAAAGACTCATCAGCGGCCTCAACCCGCCACAACCGATCATCTTCCGCAGCAACCATGCCAGCAATGCACTGGCACTCGCCGGGAACCTGCCCAGGGACAAAGAGAAACTGCTGTTGCAACTGCGCGAAGCAATGGCCGGGCATCGGCCGCTACGGCCGGTTTACATGCGCGGTCTTTGAAGCTTTAGGCCATATTTCCACCTCGAAGAAGCAGTAGCCTGCGCGGCCTCCAAGCATCGGGAACTGCTATAATTCGCAGCAACGAAGCCCGCCAAACTGGCGAGTTGTTTTGGGGAGAAAACGATGAAAGTCAGCACCAGCCTGAACCAGAAAATCGCCCAAGCTGTCCTGACCTCAATGCAGATCGAAGGCTGCAAGCCGGTACAATCCGCTGCAGTCAAAAAGCAGGCAAAAGCCCTGATGGAACAGCACCATGTTCAAGTATCAGGTCATCGCAAGTAATACTTGGCTCTAGAATAACCGGGAGTTGTCCGTAATAGTTTTCGTCAGCCATACGAAAGGAAACATGATGAACAGAATCGACGTTCCTATTGCACAGCTTTCATTCACCCAAAAATTGGATTTAATGGAAATGCTGTGGGCAGACATGGCAGGCAACGAAAATAATCTGGAATCTCCGGCATGGCATGGTGCGATCCTTAATGATCGCGAAGCTGCCCTGAATGCAGGCAAGGTAACCGTTTCAAACTGGGAAGAAGCCAAAGAAAGAATCAAGAAAAACGTCGCATGAGGATAAAGATCCTCAGCGCCGCAGAGTGCGATCTCGAAGAAGGCCACCGGTTCTACGAAACACAAGCCGACGGTCTCGGCAATTATTTCCTGGACACGCTCTACTCCGACATTGACTCACTGGCCTACTTTGCGGGCATACACCGCGTAGTGCTGGGCTACCACCGGTTACTCTCCAAACGTTTCCCATTCGCTGTTTATTATCGTGTCGCTAACGACGAAGTCATCGTATTCGCTGTTCTTGATTGCCGTCGAAATCCAAGCTGGATAAGGAAAAAGCTATCCAAGTGATGCGCAAGGAAGACATCACATCGCGCTCTATGGCGTGGGTAACAGAGTGTTTCTGCAAGCAGGCAAGCGCAACTTCCAACGATTCCTCGACGATTTCATATTCCAACTGGATGCTGCGGAATGGAAAGCTTTAAGGTCACAAATTGTGACCTTAAACGAAAAACCCGCCGGGCGCGGCGGACGGCGGTACGCCCCCTACGCGGATGCTCGCACAAAGGGGGGTGGCCTAACGGACAATCCAGAATCAAACCAGCCCTTTCGTCGCATTGACATAGCCCGCCCTGCCCCCTACAGTTCGAACCTCTTGCAACTCTACCGAATGCACATCCCGCCACATGAATGGCGCGAGGCTCACGGCAGAATCCCCAGAACAGTGAGGCTGGCGCAGGACAAGAACCCGCAATGACGGGTACTAGCCAGCACACGACTGTTCGCAAAAGGGGAAGCACTTGTCTCAACCGCAAGCCAACAACCAGAACCCGCTCTCCGCCAGCGAACCCTGGAACCTCGTCGCCGACGGCTACGCCGAGACCACCATGCTCGTGTTCGAGCAATTCGCCGACGAAGCCATCGCCGCCAGCAACCTCAAACCGAACTCCACCGTACTCGATGTCGCCTGTGGCCCCGGCACACTCGCGCTCAGGCTTGCGCAGCATGCCGAACAAGTCCACGGCATCGACTTCTCCGAAGCCATGCTCGCCGTCTTCCGCAACAAGATCGAACAAGCCGGACACCGCAACATCGCCCTGCACTGCGGCGATGCGCAGACCCTGCCCTATGCGGATGCAAGCTTCGACGCCGCCTTCTCGCTGTTCGGCCTCATGTTCTTCCCCGACAGGCAAAAGGGCTTCGCCGAAATCCACCGCACCCTCAAACCGGGCGGCAGCATCGCCATCACCAGTTGGGCGCCCGTGGACCAATCGCCCGCCATGCAAACCATGTTCGGCGCACTGCGCGCCATCAAGCCCGACCTGCCGCAACCGCAACGCTCCGTCACCACACTGGAGAACCCCGAACGCTTCAAACAAGAGATGGAAGAAGCCGGATTCCGCAACATCGAGATACGCAGCGTCACCAAAGCCTTCCCCACCGGCAGCACCGGCGAATTCTGGGACAACATGGTCAAGGGCAGCGCACCGATTCAGATGATGAAGAAGGGATTGGGTGAAGCGTTGTGGCGCGAGAAAGAAAAGCTCGCGCTGGCCTGGCTGGAGGAGACACTGCCTACGCTGAAGGGGCCGCTGACTTCGGATGCTTGGTTGGGGGTGGGGGTGAAGTGATAACTGCAAAAAAACTGTGGGCACCTGAATGCCCTACGCCCGCATGAATTTATCCTCAATAAGGGAGATTCCAGTAATCGAGGTAGCCACTCGCCTTGGCATTCAAGTACGTGGCACCAAGGCCATGTGCTTCTCCGGGCACGACAAGAATTCACCAAGTTTATCCTTTCATAAGGCCCACAATACTTGGCGATGCTTTGGTGCATGCGGCAAGCATGGTGACACCATCGCATTGGTTATGGAGAAGGAAGGTGTGGACTTCAAGTCCGCTGTTGAGTGGCTTGCTCAAAACTTTGCTATCGATGTTGAGCCAGGCCGTCGTGGTCAGCGCAGGCAAACGCGTTCATGCATAACCAAGAAAAGTACAATCATGGCAGCACCACTGCCAGAGTCAGAATATATTGCGGACCCTGAGTTGTATGCGTGGTTTATCAGCAAGTGCGATTTAGTCACAAGCGCAGCTGGGATCAAATATCTCGATTCTCATGGCATCTCATCAGAGACTGCTCAACGGTTTAACATCCGTCAGTTGAGTAAGCCTGGATATGCGTTGCAAAAGCTAGTGGAGACATGGGGCGAGCAACGAGTTTGCAGCAGTGGAATTGCCTGGTGCAAAGATGGTCACGCAGACAGGTTGATTTGGAACTCATACGCGCTTTTATTCCCCTTCTACAACGATGGGCAGATCACGTACATTCAAGCCCGGATGATTGGCGGAGACAAAAAATTCCTAAACCTACGTGGCATTGTTAAACCGTTATTCAACATAGATCGACTTAGCGGACTTCAGCCAGGTCATACGGTACATCTCTGCGAAGGCGTTCCTGATGCAATCGCTCTTGAGTCTCAGAATCTAATCGGAATCGGCATTTTAGGTGCTACATCATTTCGAGCTGAGTGGGTGGATCGGTTCCTGAAATTCAGGGTAATCGTCCTCGGCGACGGCGACCAAGCAGGCGCGAAATTTGCGAGTGACATTTCCCGATTCTTCATGGAACGCGGCAAGCCGGTGCAATGTATGTCGCTACCGAAGGGGAAGGATGTTGCGGATGTGTTAGCTCAGGGAGGTAGTGCCAAATGAGTTTTTTGCAATTAGTTACCGATCAATTGAACCTACGGTGGGCTTGGGAAAAGGTACGACGAGCTTCAGTGCCGGGAGACGTCTGGATTGACGAAATCGAACTGGCAGAATTTGAACTCGAATTGGAGCGCAATCTCCAAAGCATCGCCGCTGAGATTCGAAAGGGACGCTATCGTCTACGCCCCCTTCGCCCAATGGCTTTCCCCAAGAACCCCTCGAAAGAAGGCGAACAGCGAGTGCGACAGTATTTCAATGTAGCCGTTCGCGACCAAATCGCATGGACAGCGGTTGTAAACGTAATTGGTCCATATCTTGACCCGCAGATGCCTGCGTGGAGTTATGGGAACCGCCTGTTCCGCAGCATCTGGGTAGATACAGATAACGACGGGATACACCGTCGGAAGATTGGCAGGTATCGCCACACGTCCGGACAAATTTACCTCCCGTTTGGACAAAGCTGGCCTGTATTTCGGCGACATGTGTTTCTCACCACGATGGCAATGAATGCCAAAGCGGGATCAGCGTCAACTGATCAGATGACGCAAGAGGATTCGGAGGAGCTAGACCTGCAGACGCGGTTAAAGGATGAACACCGCTGCCCTTTCGTTCAGAAAGAGTATTGGGTTAGCAAGAAGCCAGCAGATAGTAAAGAAAGTCTGTTCTGGTGCAGCGTCGATTTGGAAAAGTTCTATCCTTCACTAAAGCTCGCGGTCGTTCGCCAGAACATAATCGACTATCTCCCTGCCGATATCAAAGTCGATGCTGCGAACCTGATCGATTCGATGATGAAATTCAAATTGGACACCGAGGAATGGGCCAAAAAAGAACTTGCAGAAATTGGCCTAAAAGCCAACCAACGTTCCTTTAATGCAATCCCAACGGGCCTTTTTGTGGCTGGCTTCCTTGCGAATGTGGGGCTTCTCAAAGTGGATCTCGCGGTTGCAGAACGGCTGAAATCCCTGAATGTCGCCCATTTTCGCTTTGTTGATGACCATATTGTCTTGGCATACAGCTTTGACGACCTCGTTAACTGGATAGATGAGTATGTAGGCTTATTGGCTGATTCGGGTACGGGTGCAAGAGTCAATCCAGAAAAGATCGAACCAGAAGCTCTTGCAACATATTTTTCTTCCAGAAGGAAATCCAGAAAGAGTCTACGCGACGACTTTGACAGCGCTGCGAAGGCATGTAAATTAAACCCGCAATTTCCAACACCACTGATGACTAAGACACTCGCGCTCGTGTCCGCAATCGCGAGAATTGAGTTCGATTTGCTTGATGAAGGTGAGCTAATTGCTCTGACAGATCAGCTCGAACATATGCTCTTAGTTGACTTGCCTGAAGCAGAGATACCTGAGAAGACACGGCTTTCCTTCGCAGCTACCAGGCTTGTCAGATTGGCAGAGTGTCGCCTCTCAAGTAATGCAAGTTTGGTGCAACTCGCCTGCCAAGGACAGTACCTAGACGCAAACTTGGCCGACAAGGACCTATCAACTGAACAGCGGCAAAATCTGGCAGCGGAATTAAAAGACAACCAAGACAAATTGCAGAAACAACATCTTGCACTCGAACGAGAAGTTCGTAGGGCATTTGGCCTATTGCGCAAAGTCCTTCAGGAACGCCCTGACCGAGTTAGGCTTTGGACAAGAGCGATTCTTATGTGTCGCCAGACTGGTGTTATGGGTTTAAAAGATATTTTCGATGACATCCTTCGAGTAAAAAACGAAATCAACAACTCTTTGGCTGCTTCCTTGGCCGCTGAATACTTACTCGCAAACACCTACTCGCTGTTAGGTTCCGAAGCAATCATTGCAGCACGACTTCTTGTCGACCCCAATGTCGCGGAATGGCGGAGAAAAGCCGCACGCTCTTTCCTGACAGATATTTCGAATGTGCCTCTAAACGAGCCGCCATCTTTTGGGCGACGCTGGTTTCTGCATACCAGTTGGAAACAATTCTGCTTCGGCATATTTTGTGCGGATTTAATCATCAAGTCGACTTTGCCAGAAAATGATTGCTACAGATTGGTATTGCCTGCCAAAGTAATCGCGGAAGGTGAGCTGTGTCTAGTCGACAATACAGTTACGGAGCAATTCCAGAGTTTGGCGTGGTGGGCAGCAAAACCAGCTTTGCGGGAGCTATCTAGCCACGCGCCAAGCTGGGTCATAGAAATTGGCCGCCTATTACCGCCATCGTACAAATCTTTCGCATTCTGGCGCTTCTTCCCATTCGACGCTCCAGAGGCAGTGCTGCTGAGCATGAGTACTAACAGGAAACATTCGCAAAATGTAGCTCAGATGGCGGGCTGGTGGTACGACGCACTTAGTGCAAGGGGAGATTTCGCGAAAAGTCTAATGTTAAAAGAGCGCTCGCCCGAAATTGCCAGTGCCGTGAGGAATCTCCAATCTGCGAGCAATTCGCGTTTTGTATCACTGCACGAGTGGTGCGATGATATTAGAAAGATTTATGAACAAGACCCTTCAGATCCCAGAGCCAGTGAGTGGACTGCTCTAGAAATCGTCCGGCAGATATGTAAGCTCATAACTGACTCACAGCCATTTAGTACTGAGTATGCCGCGAAACAGAAAAACATACGTACCACCCCTCTATGCTTGCATCCTGCGAATTTTCGCGTTCCTAGAGAATGGCTGGAATTGGAATCGCTCACGTGGGGCGACTGGGTAGATGCAATTTGCGACAACCAGTCGGCTGTACAAATAGCAAAAGTACCGGATGACCTCCATGTAATAGATTTTCGCTATGCGCCGGTCTCGAGTCCGGAGAATGCTCTCTTCGATTCTGTTAATCCTGTTCGCGGCCTTGGCTTGCTGCTTTATGGGCTGTTGCGCCACGACTTCAGCTTACCTTCTGTTTGGAACGGGCCAGGTCACGCCGATGTGCTGAACCTACTACCTCGGCATTTGCTAAGTGAAATGACATATTCATCGTTGACGCTAGGAGTCTTGCAGGGATGTTTACAACCACGTGCTATGGAGAACCTATTCTTCCTCGTGGAGGAATCCTTGGGGATTTACCTTGACGATGACTCCGGTCATGATCCGATAAAATTCATTGATGCCAAACAAGTACGCCATGCAATTGAGAAGTGCAAATCCACTCTGGAAAAAAACCAACTTTCTACAATTAACCATCGAGCGAGACAATTGACGCCAATAAGCATTCGACTTTTGTCCAAGCCGAACTGGACAAAGGCATTCGGTGACTTACAAGATGAAGGCGGGGCGAATGAGCACTAAATTGGAATACGACGAGTACCTGCCAGTAGGCATCATCCAAACTACTGTAAATTCATTGCTAGCTTGGCCTCGAAATACTTCATTTCCGCAAATGTCGTCACCGCAAGACGCGCACGTATGGCAGGAAATCTGCAAGGCTATGAGGGCATTTAAGGACGGAGATGATGCACCCAAGTTGGTTGTTCTTCCAGAGTTGACCCTGCCTCGAACACGACTCAATGACTTTGAGAAGCTGGTTGCCAGCCTTAATGTCATTGCATTTGTTGGTGTTGACTATCGATTAGATCGTACAGCAAAGCGTGTATGGAATGAGGGTATGGTATTCATCCCTAATCGTTTCTGGGAAGGGAAGCGCTCACGTGGTTGCACGCGCGTTGCTTTTGGCAAGACGCATGCAGCACCAGCAGAAAGTGCTGCGCTTGAAGGGCTCTCCCCTCCGTGGTCATATCGCGGGGACGACAAGGTCTACATTTTTGACGCGGAACATCTTGGTCGAATTGGCGTGAGCATTTGCTACGACTTTATGGACCTTGAACGCGCAGTCTTGTATCGCGGACGCGTACATCACCTTTTTGTGTTGGCTTATAACAAAGACCTGGGAATGTTTAGATCTCTAGCAGACTCCCTATCACGGACGGTCTATTGCAATGTTGTTGTATGCAACACTGGATTCTATGGAGGGTCCGTTGCTGTCGCGCCTTATCACGCAGCATACAAAAGGACCCTTTATTCTCACGATGGAAACGGACTCTTCACCACGCAGGTTATTAATTTGCCTGTCAGAGGAGTTGAGCAAGCTTTGAATGGAATAAATAAGCCGGTTAAGTCAAAAGAGCGAGCTGAGAAGATTTTCAAAGACCCCCCTCCTGGATTAATCAAACACGTTGACTACACTTTGACCAAAAAAGTGCTTAAGTAATCGTCAGAATTGCACGGGGTGAATCAATCAGAGTGATATGGGATCAGCATCGAAATACTTTCTATGAAAAATGCCCGGCATCGCCGGGCTTCTTCTTTTCAGTGTACTAAACGCCCCCCCGCCGAGCGCTGTGCACAGATCGCGCCAATCTTCGCCATAACCAATTATATTGAGCACCAATATCAGGACGTCGAAGTGCGCCTGAAAGCCCTGCACCGCAACAACCATCACCCGCGTCAGGCCATGGAAACTGTGGCAAAGTCTACCGGATACCCGCCTTAACCGGCCCGCATCCATTACACTCTCGCCCTCAAGTCCGTCTCGGACGCACGCTAACTCTGCAAAGGTTCACCATGTACCCCGTTTACGACGACGATGCCGCCCTGCTGTTGTCCCTCACCGTTGCGGCCAAGCGTCGCCCGGCCGCGCTGGACGAGATCATCACCGCGCTGGCCATGGCCCAGCAGGGCGAGATTCCGGCCAAGTCCAAACTGGTGGACGCGTTTGCGCGCATGGGTGTTTGTGGCCTGATCGCCGAGGCAGAGGGTTGCTATACCCTATCTGCCGAGGCACAGGCGATGATGACGGGGCAGCGCGCCAAGGACGACAGCGCCACCCGGCTGGCCCGCCTCAAGCAACAGCTCGCCAACTTTGATCCCAAGGACAAGCACCCAAGTATTCAGGTCACCCAGGAGCAGTTGCTGGCGGCGATTCAGAGCTACAAGGCGGCTCAACACAGCCCACAGGGCAAGAACATACAGACCGACAAGCCCAAGTCGAAGAGCAGCTGGATTCCAAAGAAGGAACTGGTGCAGGGTAGACAGCACCTGTCCTCCAAACGTCGCAAACCGTAACGGCACCCTTCGACAGGCTCAGGGCGAACGGCGAACGGAAAAGACTAAAGGGGCTCGAATAGAATTCCCTGCCACACTGCTCCCCTTGAATGAAACCACTCCATGACCGAACCCCAAGCCCCCACCGCCCCTGAGACCGAGCGCGGCGTGCTGGTCGCGCTGATCTTCGCCCTAGTGGCGGAGCGTCTGCGCGTGCATTACGAGCACGGGCAATGGCTCACCCAGGCGCAGTGCAGCACTCTCGCCGCAGACTGGCTGGCACGCAGCAAGCGCAAGCTATTGCTGGCGCAGCGTCAGCACCTTGCCGGCTTGAGCGACCATCTGGCGCGGCAGCTTGCCGAATCCACCACGCGCGAGGCAGGGATGTATGTCAGCCATGAGCTGCAAGAGGCGTTGGATCCCCGCTACCAGTCCGAGCTGGGGCAGTCTGTGATGGCCGAATGTGCTCGCATGCTGGATGAGAATCCGCAACCCTTCGACATTGCCTTTAGTCCTGAGCGAAGTCGAAGGGTCAGGGCGAACGGATAAGTTTGAAGTTTCCTTTTCTTAGCGCAAACAGCTCTCCGATCTTCAAGCCGCAAACCGGTTGACCATCCCCTGCATGCATCCGCTGCTTCAGTGCAAAGCTCTGTCCAGTTCGTTGGCGAAGTCGTGATTCACGTCGCGGTGCAGGCATTCATCGGCACGCACCGCGATGATCACTTCTCGCAGGCGTGCATCGGGTGCGAGTTTCCAGTAGGCGATGGCGATCTCCGGCGCTGCCACGTTGGCGTAGGTTCCGTCTTCCACACCGGCCAGATACTGGCTGTAGCTGTGGACGGCTTCTTCTTCCAGATATCCCACGACCCGATGGGCGGTTCTGGGCGAGATCAGATATAGCAGAAAGTAAACCATGTAGAAAACAACCTGCACGATGCGCACCAACAGCTTCTCGAACCATGTCGGTTTGGCAATATGCATGAAAGTCAACAAGTGCTGGCGTTCATTCTCGGCCTCGTCGAGAAGCGTGTGTATCCAGCCGCTATCCGTTTTCATACGGCGCAGAGAACGCAAATGCTGCAGCGTGCCACCCACCATGCCGGGCAATGCCGCGACTGTTTCCAACACGATCGCGCGATGTCCATAGCGTTTGGAAAAGAAGGCGTCGGCGCAGAACCGCAGGAAGCGGATGAAACCGAAAGCGATCCTGTCGCGCAGGTTCTTTGGCGCGTAATGAGAATCAAGCGTGAGCGAATCAGGCATTTCAAAATCCTGTTGTGCGTTCTGTACCAAAACCAGGGGAGAGCCCTTGGTGCCGCCACTAAGGTGCACCAGGTTTGATTTCGAAACAGTACGCTAACCCACCCAGACGATTAAGTGATTTGGGGTCGGCTTCGAAATGCCTTCCACGATAGACAAGCCCGGCCATCAAAGGTAACGGGGGAGAATTGTCTTGAAGTACACTATTGGGACAGCTAACACTTGTCGTACCAACGCCCACATCAACGCAAGAGAGACACCAATGCCAAACACCAGTAATGAACATCGCCCCGGCCGGTTTATGAAGTATTTGGCACCCTTGCTGGTGTTTGTGCTGCTGGCCTACGCGGCTTTCCTTGTCTCGCAGTCCTGGCGCGCGGCCAAAGCTGAGCAGGCGCGCCAGATGTCGATCATCGCGGCGCTGACCGGAAATGCCGTCGATCTCTATTTCACCCAGTTGAAGGTCGGCATGATGAATCTGGGGGCGGACTTGTCTGTGTCGAACCAGAAGCCCGATCTCGACCGTGCCTCTGCGTTGCTCAACCGTTTTCAGGGGCAGCACACCGAGTTGCGCAATGTGATGCTGATCCGCGCCGATGGGCAGATATTGCTGACCGGTGCGAACACCAGCCGCAGGGGGCTGCCCACACTTGCCGGTGACCCCGCATTCAAGAAGATACTGGACGAGCTGCAGCCCAGCCCGCACTTTGCGATCGGCCAACCCGTGATGGGGACCTTTGACAAGCGCTGGGTGATCGCGGCGCGCTATGCCTTTAGCGACCACTCGGGCAAGCTGGCCTACATCATCAGCGCCAATCTGCCGATGGATATGCTGCAACGCTACTGGGTGGATTCCATCACACCCGGGATCACGGCGCTGGGGCTGTTGCGCGACGACGGATATCTGGTGAGCATGTATCCCGAACCGGATGCGGCCACGCAGGACCTGCTGTATGGCCAGCCGGCCCAGGGGGCGAAGACGGCACCTCCGCGTGCGAACAAGCAGCCCGTGCAAGAGCAGATCGAGATCAGCAACGAGGTCACCGGGACGACGAGTTTGATGGTGCTGCACCGCCTGCAGAACTATCCGCTCACGCTGTTCGTGGAGATGCCGGTGACGGAGATCCAGACGGCATGGTGGCGCGATATGCATGCGCCCTACTTCCTGATGGCGCTGGTGCTGGCTTGCACTTTCGCTTTTTACAGCCTGAAGTCGCAGCGCCGCGCGTGGTCTGCAGAGAAGCGCCGCAAGGAGCTGCAGCGCAGCTACGAACACGCCCTGCGCGACCGCAACCCGAACGAGGTCTTCATGTTCGATACCGACACCCTGCAGATCACCTCGGCCAACGAGCATGCGCTGGAAGATCTGGGCTATACGCTGGCGCAGTTGCAGCAGATGACCCTGCTTTCCCTGCATCCGGAATCGGGCATCGAGTCGTTTGCAGAAAAGATTGAACCGTTGCGCCGCGGCGAGCAGGAGTCGGTCATCTACCAGACCGTGCAGGCACGCGCGGATGGCAGCAGCTATCCGGTGGAGGTGACCCTGCAATTGATCAAGGCGGATGACGGGGTCGAAAGATTCCTGGCGCTCGTGCAGGACATCAGTGCGCTGAAGCAGGCGGAGGAGAATTTAAGGAAGTTCAATGCGCCGGTGGAACGGCGCAAAGAAAGATAGGCAAGCGCTGGGGGTCTCCCTTCTCCCGCAGGCGGGAGAAGGGTTGGGGATGAGGGACTGTGCGCTGAACAAAACGATATTCAACTCAACTCCCCTCACCCTAACCCTCTGATGAAACTACTAGCCATTCGACTAAGGCAGCAAGCTGCCAAGTCGCTGGTTATCAGGTCGAACGGTGTTTTTCCCCTCGCCCGCAAGCGGGAGAGGGGTTGGGGTGAGGGATGTCGAGACACAGCAAATATTGCTAATGTTCACAGCCCCTCATCCCCTGCCCTTCCCCCGCTTGCGGGGGAAGGGAGCAAGTCAAGTTCGGTGTGTCTGCGTGGAACTTGGTTTTACTAAGGTGACCTTATGAAAAGCGTATATGAAGCTTCCTCCGGGCTGGATGCCCACATGATCCTGAACCTGCTTGAGCAGCGCGGCATCTCGGGACGTGTGGAGGGCGAGTATCTGCAGGGCGGTATCGGGGAACTTGCGGCGATGGGGTTCGTGCGCGTGCTGGTTGCCGATGAGGACCAAGCTGCGGCCAAGCAGATCATCGGCGAGTGGGAAGCGATACAACCGCCCGTTGCAGACCCCGAACCGGAATCCGGCAAATCGATAGCGATGCGCAACTTCATTTCCGGTGTCTTCGTGGGGGCGCTGGTGATGTACTGGATATTGAAGGTACTTGCAGTCTGAGGTTTCGCCGCTTGCCAAAAAATATTTCGCGCCCGCGCGCGATAATTCCAGTAAAGTTATTTCCTGCATTCACACCGGTAGATATCCATGAACACAGAAGAGTTAAGCAAGGAACAACAGATCCTGCGCCTGATGCGCAAGACGCTGGGCAACGTGGTCAAGGACGCCACCCCGCTAGGTGGCCGCCCCAACCCGCTGACCGCGAGCACCATCCAGGACATCAAGGATTGTTTCACCCTGATCTCGGAGCGGGAACGGGAACTGGCCGACATGCTCGGCTTCGACCACTCAAAACCCTATTACACGGACGGCGAACAACCTAATTCGAACGTACTCAATTTTGTGAAGCCTTCTAAAGAGTAGTACGTGACACGCAGCAAAATAAAAAGCCCGGCGATGCCGGGCTTTTTATTGCTGGGGTAAGACAATGATTTATTCCGTTCGCCCTGAGCCTGTCGAAGGGTCCGGCTAAGGCAGCACCCTGGTGATATGTTCCTTGATCTTCGCCGGCAACAGTCGAAGTTGGACGACGATGTTGCGCGCATTTTCCAGATTGCCGTCGAGGGCGTTGTCTTCCAGTGCCTGGCACAGATCGGCGAATCCTTTCGCCCCGACCATCCTGGCCGGGGTCTTGCTGCGGTGTCCCAGCGCGCCCAGTGCGGGCAGGTCTTCACGTTGCAGCGCGGCGTCGATGTCGGTCATATCCTTCTGCAGCGACACCAGGAATTTGCCAGTGCGCTCGGCGATCTTTTTTCGATCACCGCCTGCCGTCTCGACCAGCACCGACAGATCGATGATCTGCGGGTCGCCTTTCAATGCCGCTTTTGTATCTTCGCTGACATCGAGCTGGAACGCCTGCACTTCGACGGTCGCCCCACCTGTGGCGGCTTCCTTGCGCCCCAGCCACTTGGCGATGGTGGTGAAGAGCGTCTGGTAATTGAAAGGCTTGATGATGACGTCGTCCATACCGGCGGCCAGATACCGCTCGCGGTCTTCTCTGGATGCGTTGGCAGTCAGGGCGATCACCCGCACCTGTTTGATGGCGGGATCTTTGCGGATCAGTTGGACCGCTTCGACACCGTCCATCACCGGCATCTGCACGTCCATCAGCACGCAGTCGAAGCGTTGCCGTCGGATCAGTTCTATCGCTTCTTTGCCATTGCCGCTGGTGGTCACTTCGGCGCCGGCACCCTGTAGAAATTCGACCGCCACTTCGAGGTTGAAGTCGTTGTCGTCGACCAGCAGAAGGTGCGAGCCCTTGAGCTTGGCGAGTACACCCGATTCGTTCTTTGCGCTCTCTGGCGCCTGCGGCTCGGCGGGATGGACGCCTTCTGTCATCTTCAGCGTGAACCAGAAGGTGCTGCCCTGCGCGGGGAAACTGTCGACCCCGATCGTGCCGCCTTCCATCATTTCGACGAGCTGCTTGCTGATGACCAGGCCCAGCCCTGTCCCGCCGTATTTGCGCGTGGTGGAGCAATCCACCTGCTGGAAAGGCTGGAACAGTTGGGCGATCTCGTCCCTGCTCATACCTACGCCGGTGTCCTGCACCTCGAAGCGCAGCACGGCTTGATTCCTGTCTTCGCCGAGCCGTTGGATGCGGACATTGACTTCGCCTTTGTCGGTGAACTTGATGGCGTTGCTGGCCAGGTTGGTCAGCACCTGGCATAGCCGCCGCGGGTCGCCGCGCAAATAAGGCGGAACGGCGGGATCGATGTGAAAGTTCAGCTTGAGGTCTTTGTCCTCGGCTTTTTTGGCAAGCAGGTTGTTCAGTGTCTCGATGACCATGGCCAGTTCGAAATCGACCACATCGATGGACAGCTTGCCCGCATCGATCTTGGAGATATCCAGAATGTCGTCGATGATGCCCAGCAGGTGCTCGCCGGAAAGTTGAATCTTTCTGAGGTATTCACGCTGCCGCGGATTCTGCTCGGCCTTGAATGCCAATTGCGCCATGCCGAGGATGCTGTTCATCGGTGTGCGTATCTCGTGACTCATATTTGCCAGGAACGCATCTTTGGCACGCACCGCCGCTTCGGCCTTCTTCACCAGATGGCTCTTCTCCAGTTCCACCGTGATCGATTCGATCAGTAACTCGTTGAAGTAGCGCGAACTGCGCATCACACCGCCGAGGAAGACGATGAGCGTGATACCGAGCACATAGTGGACCGGCGTGGAGGCATCGATAAAGGTGATGACCGTGCCGCCGATGATGATCGGGAAAGCGAAGGCGCGGAACGCGCTCCTGAACGTGGACAGGATGGATACCGCCCCGGCCACCATGCCCGCCAGCACCAGCACCGCCAGGAATCGATACGAGTCTTCGTTGCCCCACATGATCGCGCTGCATCCGATGATCCACAACACACCCTGCACCCCGATCAGCCGGATATATCGGTGTGCCCAGTGGATGGCTTCGGTGTCGGAGGGTTTGGCGGCCTGATATTGCTGCGACAGGTGATAGCGCAGATAGGTGTTGATGGCCATCAGGAACAGCCAGCCCAGGATGATGGGGCCGGGACGGCTGATATAACCGAGATAGGCGGTCGGCGCCGCCGCCAGCATCGTGATCACCTGGCCCAACTTTGCGTTGCGGTAGAGCAAGGCCGTTTGTCTTGCGTGAACGGCGGGGTTGATACTTGAAACGACAGGTATGGACATGCTCAGCACCCTATTTGCGAAAACCACATTAGAACTACTCTCGCCCGTTGCCCTGTCCTCCCAGCAGAACACATACCCGCGAATTGTACATGGTCAATTGCGCGGATGTGCAACGTCAGTGCGTTGCCTGCGGTATGTAGAATTTGACCGTCTTGCGCGAGCGCGGATGCCGCTTGTGTGTGACCACGCCCTTGAGTATCTCCAGCCCCTTGATGGCGGTATCGGGATAAGCCGGGTTGAGTGCGACGAGCCGCCAGCCGCCTTTCTCGTCGCCCTTGAGCTGGCGGAAGATGAAGTCTTCCTTCGCCACTTCGGCGATCACGAACGCTCCATCCGTTGCCGGTCTGCCCATTTCGATGACCAGAATCTCGCCCTCGATGAACTCGGGCTCCATGCTGTCGCCCAGCACCATCAGCGCGACCAGTTCATTGCCGGAGCAGTTGCTGTCTTCCATGGTGTCCTGCGGCGGTGTGGCGGAAACGACGGGGATGTTGATCGGCTTGCGCGTGGACATGAAAAGATTTCCAAGGTTGAAGGGAGCGGATGATAGCGCCAAATCGCAGCGCATGGACAGGCTCGCGGCACGGCCCTTGCCGCATCCTGGGTTAGAATCAGGCGATGCGCATCTTCCAACTTCGCCAACGCCTGCAAGACCTCGGTGCCAAGCCATGCCACGAAGACCGTCTGTTGCGCGGCTGGAGCCAGGTGAGTTCGTACGACCGCAAGCACAGCCCCGCCGCGACTTTCTTTCCCGCTGCAATGCGCAAGGAGTTGCCTGCCATCGAGGCGGAGTTGAACGGGCTGGCGCGTCTGCACGGCGAGTATCCCGCCGACGCCGAGGTGGCGCGCTTGCTGGTTGAACTGCACGACGGCCAGATGGTGGAGAGTGTGCTGCTGCCGCGCGGCGGACTTTGCGTTTCGACCCAGGTGGGTTGTGCGGTGGGTTGCGTGTTCTGCATGAGCGGCCGCAACGGCCTGCTGCGCCAGCTCGGTAGCGCCGAGATCGTGGCGCAGGTGGTGCTGGCGCGCAAACGACGCGCGGTGAGCAAGGTGGTGTTCATGGGCATGGGCGAACCGGCACACAATCTCGACAATGTGCTGGAGGCGATCGATGTGCTGGGGATGCAGGGCAATATCGGGCACAAGGAACTGGTGTTTTCCACGGTGGGGGATGTGCGGGTGTTTGAACGCCTGCCGCTTGGAACGGTGAAACCCGCCCTCGCGCTCTCTTTGCATACCACCGATGCAGCATTGCGCGCCAAGCTGCTGCCGAATGCGCCGCAAATCGCCGTGGAAGAGCTGGTGGAACGGTGCGAGGCATATGCGCGCGCGACCGGTTATCCGACCCAATACCAGTGGACGCTGATCGAGGGGGTGAACGACAGCGATGCCGAGATGGCGCGCATCGCACGGCTGCTTGCCGGCAAATACGCGGTGATGAATTTCATTCCTTTCAACGAGATAGACGGTCTGTCCTATCGCCGCCCCGCGTCCGAACGCATCGCGGACATCAGCCGCGCCCTGAACCGGCAAGGCATCTACACCCGCATCCGCGATTCGGCCGGGCAGGAGGTGGAGGGGGCATGCGGGCAATTGCGGGCCAGGACGGCCAAAACGGGGACAAACGCCTCTTGAAAAAACCCCTTGCGGAGGCTGGGAAAATGGGTTGATAATGCCCGCAAGTTTTGAAATAAGTAGTACTTAAAAGGCAAACCTATTGAAAAGTAGGGGCGCAAAGTTTCCGGTCTAAGGAGCCCAGACGGCTCTACGACAGCGGGACTGCCGGTAGCCACGCAGCCATAATGGTTCCCGTTAGCCCTCAGCATCGTCCACCTGATCTTTTGCATCTCTCTTTCCGGTAGCGTTGCGGAAAGTGGAGGAATCATGCAACTCAACATCAAAAGCGGCGAACTCTGGCTTCTGATCATCGTTTCGCTGATGGCACTCGGTGCCAATCTCCCTGCCGAGATGATCGGCAGTCTTGTCGATCGCAATCTGCTGCTGATAGCGCTGACGGTGACCGTCTTCGTTTCGCTGTTCCGCTATCTCAAGCTGATGCTGTTCCTCACCGTTTCGGTGCTGGCCATCGGCGCCAACCTGCCGGACCAACTGGCCTTCCAGCTCGGTATCAGCCGGACCGCAATGATCGTGGCATCCGGCTTGCTGGTGGCGATGTCGTTGGTGTACAAACTGTATTACCAGCGCAAACAGGAAAGCGAGACCACAGATGAGCACGAGTTCGAATCGACCATGGAAGTGCCCGTGGCTGGCAGCCATCTGCGTGACACCATCGATTCCAGGTTCTCGGTCCTCTCTGCCATCAGCACCGGCGACTTTGCCGCCCTGCACCAGTTGCTCGTCTCGGATGTGGAAGTCAATTTCAGCCAGGAAGGGCATATTCCCCTCTTCCTCGCCATCGAAAAGGGCAATGTCGACCTGGTCCTGCTACTGCTGATCCACGGCGCGAAGCTCCGGATAAAGAACCACCACGGACTGACCCCCACCGAATTCGCCTTGAAGCTCCGCTTCGCTCGTATCGCGAAGATCCTGCATTACGCAGAGACCCAGAACATGTCCATCCAGAACCGGGCTGTCTACTCGTCGCAACAGACGCGGAAGATGGCGGTCCTGTTCGCCGATATCAGCGGCAGCACCGCGCTGTACGAACAGCTGGGCAATGAGACAGCGCTGAACATGATCACGGGAACGCTGAATCTGCTGAAGCAGGAAGTCGCCCGGCACAAGGGCACCCTGATCAAAACGATCGGCGACGAGATCATGTGCACCTTCCCGAACGCCTTGCGCGCGGCCCAGGCTGCCCGCGCCATGCATCTTGTGGTCGACGCGAAGAAACCCGGCGGCGAGCATCCCATCACTGTCCGCATCGGCCTCCATTTCGGCGATGTCATTCTAAAGGCCAACGATGTATTCGGCGACACCGTGAACGTTGCCGCCCGTATCGCATCGATCACCAGAGCGCGGCAGACCATGACCACACAAGAGCTCATCGATGCCCTGCCAGCGGATTTCGTCCACAAGGCGATTCCGATCGCCCGCGCATCCTTCCGCGGCAAGCAAGACACGATGACTGTCTTCCAACTGCTTTGGGAGACAGAAGATTCGACACCGAGCCGGATCGGCGACGCGACACTGCGCAGATTGAAAGCGAGCAACGAGGAACTGTCGGGAACGCAGCACGTCGATCTTGCGCAAACGCGCAGCTGAACGCTCTCCAAGCGGCACTTACAATAAAAAGCCCGGCATTGCCGGGCTTTTTTATTGCCGAATCGGATACGGATTCATTTCTCCTCTTTGGGATCGACCACGCGGATCACTTCGCCCTCGAACACGTCGTCATTGCTCGCCTTGGCCCCGGGCATAACGCCTTGCTGCGAGGCTTCGCGCAGCCGTTTGCGCAGCTCGCGCGTCTTCCACCACAGCCAAGCCCAGCCCAGCGTGCCGAGGATGACAATGACGACGAGCAACACGGCCGAGAACATCAGGACCAAGGCAAGCACGGCCACTGTGATGACCAACGCTACCAGCTTGCGCAATGGGCCGGGAGGAGTTGGAGAACCCGATATGTATTTGATCTGCATTCAGTCAGTCCGTGTTGTATTGCTTTGATTAGCCCTTATCGAACTTCATCACCCCGCCCTTGCAGTCCACGTTGATGGTGTCCTTGGCGGCGAAATGCCCTTCGAGCAGTTGCTTGGCGAGCGGATTTTCCAGTTGTGCCTGGATGGCGCGCTTGAGCGGTCTTGCACCGTACACCGGGTCGAAACCCGCGTTGGCGATTTCGGCCAGCGCGGATTCGCTGACGGTCAGTTTCATTTCCATCGCGGCCAGGCGTTTTTCCAGATACTGCAACTGGATGCGCGCGATGGACTTGATGTTCTTCTCGTCCAGCGCATGGAACACCACCACCTCGTCGATACGGTTGATGAACTCGGGTCGGAAGTAGCTCTTCACTTCGCCCATCACGGCCAGCTTCACCACCTGGTAATCGTCGCCGGACATCTGCTGGATCATCTGCGAACCCAGATTGGAGGTCATCACAATCACGGTGTTCTTGAAGTCCACAGTGCGGCCCTGACCGTCGGTCATGCGGCCGTCGTCCAGCGCTTGCAGCAACACGTTGAACACGTCCGGGTGCGCCTTCTCCACTTCATCCAGCAGGATGACGGAATAAGGCTTGCGGCGCACGGCCTCGGTCAAACCGCCGCCTTCTTCATAGCCCACATAGCCGGGCGGCGCACCGATCAGGCGTGCCACGGAATGTTTCTCCATGTATTCGCTCATGTCGATGCGGATGAGATGGTCTTCCGAGTCGAACATGAAGCCGGCCAACGCCTTGCACAGCTCGGTCTTGCCCACGCCGGTGGGGCCGAGGAACAGGAACGAACCGTAGGGACGATTCGGATCGGACAGGCCTGAGCGCGAACGGCGGATGGCGTCGGACACCAGACGCACGGCTTCGTCCTGCCCCACCACGCGCTCGTGCAGTTTGTCTTCCATGTGCAGCAGCTTTTCGCGCTCGCCCGTCATCATCTTGCTCACGGGAATGCCCGTGGCACGGCTCACCACTTCGGCGATTTCTTCCGCGCCGACCTGGGTGCGCAACAATCTGTTCTTGCTCGCGCCTCCTTCGGCCTCGCGCTGGGCGGCTTCTTTCAGCTTTGCTTCGAGTTGCGGCAGCTTGCCGTACTGGATCTCTGCCACTTTCTCCAGTTTGCCTTCGCGCTGCAGTCTGACGATCTCGGCACGCGCGTTCTCGATCTCTTCCTTCACGTTGGCCGCGCCTTGTGCTGCGCCCTTCTCGGCCTTCCATATCTCTTCAAGGTCGGCGTACTCGCGCTCCAGTATCTTGATTTCGCTTTCGATCAGGGCATGGCGCTTCTTCGAGCCTTCATCCTTCTCTTTCTTCACCGCTTCGCGCTCGATCTTCAACTGGATCATGCGGCGTTCGAGTTTATCCATCACCTCGGGCTTGGAGTCGATCTCCATCTTCATGCGCGAAGCGGCCTCGTCGATGAGGTCGATGGCCTTGTCCGGCAGGAAGCGGTCGGTGATGTAACGGTGCGACAACTCGGCCGCGGCAACGATGGCGGGGTCGGTGATCACCACCCCGTGATGCACTTCATATTTCTCTTTCAAACCGCGCAGGATGGCGATGGTGGATTCCACGGAGGGCTCGTCCACCAATACTTTTTGGAAGCGACGTTCCAGTGCGGCATCCTTTTCGATGTACTTGCGGTATTCATCCAGCGTGGTCGCGCCCACGCAATGCAACTCGCCGCGCGCCAGTGCGGGCTTGAGCATGTTGCCCGCATCCATCGCGCCTTCAGCCTTGCCCGCGCCGACCATGGTGTGCAGTTCGTCGATGAAGACAATGATCTTGCCTTCTTCCTGAGCGATCTCTTTGAGCACGTTCTTCAGGCGCTCCTCGAACTCGCCGCGATATTTCGCCCCGGCCAGCAAGGCGGCCATATCCAGACTCAGAACCTTTTTGTTCCTGAGCGAATCCGGCACTTCGCCGTTGATGATGCGCTGCGCCAATCCTTCGACAATCGCGGTCTTGCCCACGCCGGGTTCGCCGATGAGCACCGGGTTGTTCTTGGTGCGGCGTTGCAGCACCTGGATGGCGCGGCGGATCTCGTCGTCGCGGCCGATAACGGGATCGAGCTTGCCTTGGCGTGCGCGCTCGGTCAGGTCGACGCAGTATTTCTTCAACGACTCGCGCTGGCCTTCAGCTTCCTGCGAACCCACCGACTCGCCGCCACGCACGGCATTGATGGCGGTTTCCAGCGGAGCACGCGTGACACCATGCTGTTTGAGCAGACGACCGCATTCGCCTTTGTCGCCTGTCAGCGCCAGTAAAAACATCTCCGAGGCGATGAACTGGTCGCCGCGTTTCTGCGCTTCTTTATCAGTCAGATTGAACAGATTGCCCAGATCGCGGCCGACCTGCACTTCGCCGCTATGGCCTTCCACTTTGGGCAGGCGCGACACGGCATCGTTAAGGGCAGTCTTGAGCGCATTGGTATTGCCGCCCGCACGGGCCAACAGCGAACCTGCCCCGCTATCGGCATCATTGAGCAGAGCCAGCAACAGGTGCTGCGGCTCGATGAACTGGTTGTCGCCGCCAACGGCCAGACTCTGGGCATCGGACAGGGCTTGTTGCAATTTGGTGGTGAACTTATCGAAACGCATAATGCACTCCTCAAAATGGCCTTCGCATAACTACTGCGCTTGATGATCCTTCGTTGGAGCGAGGCTCAAAATCCTCATGTATAAAGCATACATTCCGGTTTTTCGCCTCGCTCCGCCTCGTCTGACCTGCGCTCGTAACGTTATGCGAAGGTCATTTGAATATCGGTCTGAGGGCTAAATGGGGCGACTCGCGGCGATTTCAACCCCCCTGCACTTCCCTTATACTACGCCGTCAATTCAGGGAATGTTCGATGCCACACACCAATCTTGCCCAGCACATCCACACCAATGTCCGCGCCGCCCTTGATGAGGACATCGGTAACGGCGACCTGACCGCTCAACTGATCGCCGAGCATACCCAGGCCCGCGCCACGGTGATCACGCGCGAGGCGGCCGTGATCTGCGGCACGCTGTGGTTCGAGGACTGTTTCCTCACGCTAGACCCGGACTGTAAGGTCAACTGGAAAGTACAGGAAGGCCAACTCGTGGAAGCGAACCAGATGCTGTGCGAGATTCACGGCGACGCGCGCGCGATGCTCTCGGCCGAGCGTCCGGCGCTGAATTTTTTGCAGACGCTCTCGGCTGTCGCCACTCAGACACGGCATTATGTGGAGGCGACCAAAGGCCTGCCAACAAAGATCATGGACACGCGCAAGACGCTGCCCGGCCTGCGCATGGCACAGAAATATGCGGTGAAGGTGGGCGGCGGACATAATCAGCGCGTCGGCCTGTTCGACGGCGTGCTGATCAAGGAGAACCACATCGCGGCGGCAGGCGGCATCAGCGAGGTGATGGAACTGGCTTTTCAGACCACACCGCCGCATGTCCCGATCCAGATCGAGGTGGAGACAATGGCCGAGCTGGACGAGGCATTGCTGGCGGGTGCCAAACTCATCCTGCTCGACAATTTTTCGCTGGCGGATATGCATCTCGCGGTGACCCATGCGGCAAAGCGCGCCGAGTTGGAAGCCTCGGGCGGCATCACACTGGAGAATGTGCGCCGCGTGGCCGAGACCGGGGTGGATCGCATCTCCATCGGGGCGCTCACGAAGGATATCAAGGCCGTCGATCTGTCGATGCGCGTCGAGCTGCCCTGAAAACTGGCCGTTCGCCCTGAGCCTGTCGAAGGGTGAATGTCCAAAGCCCTGCGCGCCGCTCGTTCCTTCGACTGCCTTTAGTCCTGAGCCAATCAAAGGGGCAGGACGAACGGTTCAAAGACCCGTGAATTCCAGACTTGAAATTTCGCCGCACCCTCCATATATTAGAATATACTAATTTTCTGGAGGTAACATGAGCGACCCGAAACATATCGTCTGCCCGCATTGCGATGCGGTGAACCGAGTCCCCGCCGACAAACTCGCTGCGCAACCCACCTGCGGCAAGTGCAAGCAGCCTTTGTTCACGGCGCACCCGGTGGAACTGAACGAGGGCAATTTCATGCGCCATATCGGCAACAGCGATATCCCGGTGCTGGTGGATTTCTGGGCCCCCTGGTGTGGCCCGTGCAAGATGATGGCCCCCGCCTTCGAGCAGGCCACACAACAGCTTGAGCCGGCCATGCGCGTGGTCAAGCTCAATACCGAAGAAGCGCAACAGCTTGCCGCGCAATACAACATCCGCAGCATCCCGACGCTGGCGCTGTTCAAGGGTGGACGCGAAACGGCACGCCAAGCCGGGGCGATGGACGCAGCCAACATCGTGGCGTGGGCGAGATCGAAAGCATGATCGGTCTGTTGCTCGCTTGATATTATCCAAGACACTCCCGATAATAAGGTCTCTGATCTCCGGGAACTCCCATGAGCGACTCGATACATATCGTCTGCCCCCATTGTGATGGCGTGAACAGTGTTTCGACGGACGCGCTTTCCGGGAACATCGTCTGCGACAAGTGCAGGCAGCCGCTCTTTACCGCCCATCCGGTCGAGTTGAACGAGGGCAACTTCATGCTGCATATCTCGCGCAACGATATCCCGGTGCTGGTGGATTTCTGGTCACCGTCGTGCGGCCCGTGCAGAATGATGGCGCCAGCCTATGATAAAGTCGCCCAACGTATGGAGCCCGGATTGCGCGTTGCCAAACTGAACACGGAAGAAGCAGAGCAGATCGTCGCGCAATACGACATCCAATATATCCCGACCATCGTATTGTTCAAGGATGGGCGGGAAGTGGCTCGCAGAGCTGGCGCGATCGATGCCGTCTATCTTGAAGCATGGGTGAAAGCAAAATCATGAATGGAATAACGATGAGATACCTGTTCGCAATCCTCGCAACACTGGCCCTGACTGCATGCGCCGATCCGGAACGCAATCTGTACGAAGGCATCAAGAGCAGCAACGAAGCCAAGCGCCCGCCCAACGAGCGCGCGATGACACCCGCACCGGCTTACGACGACTACAAGAAAGAACGCGAACAGTAGTTTCAGTCAGGCTGGCTTGCGTGCCACCAGGTCGATCAGCGCTGACATGCCGCTGTGGCCGGAGCCTTCGCGGATGAGGCTGTCGTGTTCGTGCAGTTGCAGGATGTCCATATCGGCAAAGGCCTTGGCCAGCATAGCTTCCGTGTAGAGGTTCTCGACCTGCGATGGCCCGCCGGTCTTGTATTCCAATTGGCGCGGCGTGTAGCCTTGCAGCAGGAGCAAACCGCCCGGCTTGAGGCAACGCTTGATGGCGGCGAACATCTGCTCGCGCTCGGGCGAGGTGACGAACTGGATGAAAATCGCCACGACCACGTCGTAGTTATCCTCCCCCCAGTCCCATTGCAGCAGATCGACCTGTTCGAACAGCATCGCCACACCGCGCTGTTGTGCCAGCTTCTTCGCCTTGGCCTGCGCGACATGCGAACCATCCGCCGACAACACTTCCAACCCCTGTTCTGCCAGCCACACGCCGTTGCGTCCTTCGCCGTCGGCCACCGCCAGACATCTCATTCCCGGTTTGAGCAGCGCCTTTTGCGAGACCAGAAATGCGTTCGGTTCTGTGCCGTAGAAGAAATCCTCGCCCGCATATCTTTCGTTCCAGATGCTCATATCGTCCTCAACAGTAACCACCACGCGCTCAGCGTGATGAAGGAAAGTATCAATCCCACTGCCACCATCAGATTCGCCAGCGCCGGATCGAGGTCGTGCTCGCTCGCCACGATGGAGGCAGTGATCATCGACGGCATGGCCGCCTCGAAGATGGTGACCTGGATGGCCAGGCCCTGTGCGCCGAGCATCTGCACATACAGGAGATAGATCGCCAGCGGGGCGAGGAAGAGTTTGAACGTCAGCCCAAGCGCAAGATTGCGCTTGTGTTCGGCGATATGCCCGAGGCGCAACTGCATGCCGACCGACAGCAGTGCCAGCGGCGCGAGCGTGTCGCCCAGCCGCTTCAGCAAGGTGGTGAACCACGGCGCATATTCGACCGGGATCAGCAGCAGCGCGATGGCCAGCGAGATGAACGGCGGGAACAGCGCGATGCGCTTGACGATCTCCGCTGCCGTTGGTCTGCCGGAGGAGTAGATGCCGGCGACGGTGATGCCAAGCACGGAGAGCGCGAAGAAGGAACCGAGCTGGTCGGCGACGATGGCAGTGGCCAACCCTTCGGTGCCGAAATAAGCCTCGACCATGGGCAGGCCGAAGAACGAAGTGTTGCCGAGGCCGCCCACCAGCATCAGCGCGCCGACCGTGGCGCGCGGCAGTTGCAGCCATCTGCCCAGCAACCAGAAGAACGCCGCCGAGAGGCCAAACACGATCCACGCCATCGCCGCGATCAGCACGACGTCGCCGGAGATGTGCAGCTCGTGGATGTACAACAGCGTCAGCGCGGGCAGCGAGACGTGGATGATGAAGCTGTTGAGCGTGGCGGGCGCATTGTCCGGCATGCGCCGGTAGCGGCGCAGTGCCATGCCGGCGATGAAACAGAGGATGAGTAGGATGAGATTATTCATGGGGTGTCATTTTGACACAGGCCGCCCGTCTCCAGAGTACCTTGGGAATTGGCACTCTCTATATTTGTAGTGCTAAACAATCGGGAACGTATCGGCAGGCAGCCCAGCCGCATGTCGCTGCCACATAGACTGGTAGGCTGCCTCCAGGTTGCGCACCTGGCGTTCGGTATCGAACAGCGGCATGGAAAGACGATTGTCGGCCAGTTTGGCCCTGATCTGCGCCAGCTCAGTTGGATGGGTGGCGAAATAACATGCGCGCTCTTCGTATTGCTGCGGGCTGGCTGTGATCATTTCTTCCAGGCCGAGGGCAGTCAACTGGCTGGCGGCCACGCGCGAGGCCATGGTTCCACCCGGACAAGTCAGAACCGGCAAACCCGCCCATAACGCTTCGGCTGCCGTTGTGTGAGCATTGCAAAATGTCGTATCCAGAAACAGATCGGCGATACGATAACGCGCAAGATGCTCCGCATTCGGCATCGAGGGTGCGAACACCAGTCGATCCGGGTTTACCCCGCGCGCTTCGGCCTCCCTGCGCAGATTGGTGACAACCACCTCGCCGCCTTTGTAAAGCCACAACACGCTGCCGGCCACGCGCTTCAGCACACGCATCCAGATGTCGAAGTCCACGGGGGTGATCTTGTAGTTGGTGTTGTGGCAGCAGAATACGAAACCCTGTGCTGGCAAACCCAATTCCTCGCGCGCGAGTTGCCGCGGGGAAATCTCCTGCCGGTTGTCAAACATGCAATAGCTGTTGGGGAAATATGCGATACATTCGGAAAAGGTGCCCGCAGATGCTGCCGGAATGACGACTCGGTCCGCCAGGAAGTAGTCGATGCAATCCGCTCCGGTCGTCTGCGGGTATCCCAGATAGCAGACCTGAAGTGGGGCCGGCCGCATGGAAAAAATCTCCGGGCGCGAGAACTTGGTATAGCCGGCCAGGTCGATCAGGATGTCGATGCCATCGCCATGGATCGTCTCTGCAGCCTTGCGATCATCCAGCCCGCTAAGCTCTCTGAAAACATCGCAACCGTGCTCTATGTCGCGCCGGACATCGCTGCCATCCCCGGGATGCAGCGAGTATCCATAGACCTCGAATCGGTCGCGGTCATGCAGCGCATACAAGCGGCGTGTCAGTGTTGCGGTCGGGTGAATCCTGAAATCCGGCGATACATAGCCTATCTTCAACTTGCCGTTGGATTTTCCGTCATGGACGAATGGCGGAAACAGCGCAGTCTTTTGCGCGATCCGTGCCGCGACACATTTTGCGAGCGTTTGACTGGCAGCAGCGGAAACAGGCAAGGCAACAGCGCGAAACGCCAATGCAGGCTCGGCAATTTCGCAGGGGTGACCGAGCGTGCTTTCAATCAATGATTCGAAGTCTGTCGAAAGATTGGTCCAATTTTCCCAGTCGCAGGAATCCAGTCGCAAGACTTCCTTGAGCAGGTAAATCACCCTGGGGGTGAAATCGTGCAATTCTCCCTCAGCCAACCGGGCGGCATTGCTGATGCACTGCTCAAATACCACCGGGTCAATGGCTTTGGCTGTCAGAAACTCCTGCTGTGCCTGATCGAACCGTTGCAACATGGCGAGTGCAAGCCCCGCGGCGAAATGAGCCTTGGCGAAATTCGGGTCAATTGAAACGGAGCGCTCGTAAGCGGAAAGTGCTTCTCCCCAACGGCTCAAAGCCAGCAGAACTTCACCCAGATTGAATTGGGCATGTTCCCAGTCAGGGTGCAGATTCACCAGTTGCCGGTTATTGTTCAACGCTTCTTGCAACCGGCCCAGCCTGATCAGCAAGACGCCGCGGTTCAGCAGTGCGGGCGAAAATTCCGGATGGTGTTTGAGCGCGAGTTCATAGCGTTCAAGCGCTGCGCGCGGGTCGCCCATCCGTTCCAGCAGCACCCCCAGATTCAGCAGCAATTGCGCATCATCGGGGGCCAGATGCAGCGCCTTACGGTAAACATGCAAAGCTTCCTGCAGTCGGCCGAGGTCGCACAATACAGAACCCTTGGCGCATCTGGCCTGAATATGGCGTGGCCCTATGGCAAGTGCGCGCTCCAGCGCCTGCAGGGCGTCTTCGAGTTTATTGGCTTGATGATTGCACGCGCCCAGCAGAAACCAGGCATGTGCATCGCGGGGAGTTTTTTCACACTGCTCGACAAGCACAGGCAGGGCCTGCTGAATCTTGCCTTGTTCCAGCAACTGCGCGGCGAGGTTCAGCATTCATCAATGCCTGATTTCGAGAAAGCGGGCGACCTAATTTTTTGCGAAGGCAGCAACGCCCTGGATGCTATCAAACCCGCTGACTCCAGCGCCAGTGATCGAGTAGGACACCCCTGCCCGCGAGGCATTGGCTCCAGCAAAGAAACCGTTGATCGATGTGCTGCAGCCTGAGAAACAACCATTGGTGCTGCTGGTACTGATGAACCCGGTAAAGGTCGACGCGCCAGCGTTTATTGATGCCGAACCGTTGATTCCGTATGAATCCGCGGCATTCGCCACTGTCATATTCACACCGACCGATGCTGCTCCGAAATCGACCGCAAGGTTCCCATTGACGCTGTAACCGCTCGATCCATCAGTCGCCGTCGGGCTGGTGTAGCCCATCAAGCTGTAGGTGGCAGTGCCTGACGCCGGCATGGCTGCGGTCGGAATGCCCACCACGTAATCGAACACGCCATTCGTCAGCGGGTACGTTCCTGCTGTATCACCCACCCAGCGCCCCCAGCCAATGATGCCATCAGTGGCCGAGAAGGAGACCGTGGCAGAACCCAGTTCCCCCGTTGCAGCCCCGTCCGGATACCAGAGGTATGCAGTCAACTGGCTGGAGGTTGAGAATGTGCCCGTCACATCTATTTTCAGATCGGCGGATATCCCCTCGTTCGCAGTATATGCATTTGCCATCACATAGCCGGAGCCCGATACCAAGCTGGGCAAGACGCCCAGACCACCCGAACTGTCGCGCTCGTCGGCCACGGAGAAAGTGGGGTCCTGCAACCCGCTTGGCGGCGTGTAAGGCTGCACGTCAGTCAAAGTCGGCGCGGTATTAAAGTCGGCCACGAATGCCGAACCGCCAGCAGTGACCACTAGCAGTCCCGCGTTGTTGTTCAGAGAGATCGCGCCTTCCCCGACATTCACGAACAAGCCATCGTCACGCAACTCCATGTTATATCCGGTACCGCGAATGCCGATGGTTGCCGCGGGTGTCTTGACCCGATAGGCCTGCTTATTGGCATGACCGATCACACCGGTGACCGCTCTGAAACCGCCCTTCAACAGACTGAAAAAACCCTTTTCCTCGCCATCCGCTTTGTTCTTGTACTTGAATTCATCCACCCGGAACTGGGTATTGGGTTGAAGCGAAATGAAACCTCCGTCCGCAAAGCGAACCTGTGCACGCGCGCCGGCTGCCGTACTGATCGTCTCACCGGCATCGATCTCGGCGCCTTTTGCAAGCGGTCGCCGACTGCCATTCGCCGCGACCGACTCCACAGTACCGATCGCAAAATCCACACGACCGGAAGCTGCATATCCGGACACCGGGAAAGCGGCCGAGATCGTCGCCAGCAAGATCGCCTGACGGGTGAGTTTGAAACGTTTATTGGGCATCATGTTCGCTCTCCGCTATACAAGACAAGGAACGGGTTAATAAAAATCGCGGCGCAGACCGACAGAGATGATGCTGCGCTTATAGTCGCTGATGGCGATATTTGATTTGTTCTTGGTGTAGCCGAATTGGGGGGTGAGCGTCCAGAGCTTGTCCATCACATAACGGACCCCCAGTTTCAGGTCAGTCTGGGTATCTTTGCGGGCAACCAGAAAGATAGGATCCTCGCCACCGTGGCGGCGCGACTCGACACTCACCGAGCCAAACAGTTTGGTCTCCGGGTAGACATTCAACTCACCGCCTGCTCTTACCCCGTAAAGCTTGTGTCCGAGATAGGGAACACCGGCCTGTTTTTCCTTCTCCCGGCCTGCATAAAGGCCTGCATAGACAGCCGGTGCATAGTCGCCCCCCATCACGCCGGCATAAGCCGCACCCAGCACATAGCGACTGGCATCACGCATTGACTGGTCCGGATATTTCAAATCGGTATATTGAAAATAGCTGCTGGCCTGACTGCTGTTCTTCAAATCGCGTTGCCACTGCACAGTCATGCCGGTGCCGTTGCGATACCGTTTATTGTCAACGCTGAAGCTCTGAACCTGCAAGGCGGCCGAATAATTGTCCACCCCTCTGGTCAAGTTGAGGCCGACGTTGCCATCCACCCCGCCGGTGTTGAAACTGTTCTGAGTCGAATACATGCGCTGGTTAATGTTCGCACCGCCGAACAGCAGTAAATCTGAAGAAATCGCATGGCGAACATTTGCACCGCCGCTGACGGTTGAAAAACTATCCCGCGTTTCTACACCGCTGGCACTCAGGGTTGCGATCGCTCCGCCGAAGGCCGGGATAGCAACCTGATTATTGGCCGTTGCGCTGTTGACGTTACTGTCGTTACCAATTGAGACATCAAGATATCCGCTCAGCACCGTGTCTTTTCCATCCCGCCCCTGATTGATGGCGTCCAGGAATTTCTGGATGGTGGCATTCACTTCTTTGGGCGGGTTCTGACTCTGGACGGATTCAAACTCCTTCTTTGCCGCGACCTTTTCTCCGGAGGCAAAATAAGCCCGAGCAATCTCGGCACGCGCCTGCAAATGCTTTGGCTGGACAGCCAGAACGCGCTCCAGCGCAAATATTGCCAAGGTCGGCTTGCCGCTATCCAGCGCCGCGATACCCAGCAGGTAATCGTAATCCGGATCTCCGGCACGTATGGATTGTTCAGGTTCCAGCAACGCGTAAGCTTCCGCCGCCATGCCGGATTTGATCAGCTTGTCCGCATCTTGAAGCAGTTTCTGCCGTGAAGCGGCTTCCGCTTGACGTCCGGCTTCGGCAGAAGCCTTGATGCTGTCGCTCTGGCTAACCGCATCCTGGGCATGCGCGACACCCACTATCAGCAATAAACCTGACAAGGCGCAACATGACAACTTCATGAATCTCATCATCCCAGCCCCCCGATATTGTACGGTTAGTATGGAGTCCCCATTCATCAGGATCAATAGAACATACTGAACCCAGCTTCAGATAAATAATTCAATCTGCCTTGCTGGCAAAGTACAACTATCCAAGGATGATTTCAACAGAAATAACGTTACTAATGATTCCACCTAAACCATTGTTACCAACGCTTGTAATTCAGGCGAAATGACCACGATATACAGTTGTAAGCCAACAACATGATCGTTGGCTATATTCCGGAGTAGTTAGCTATAACGGCACGTTCGCCGTAATGAAAGCTTTGAGCTTCGCCAGATCCGCATCCATCACTTCACAACGCTGCGGCAGATCCTCGATACCTTCCATCGCTGCTGGACGTTCCGGTTGGCAGCCCAATGCTTCCTGGATGGTCTCAGCGAACTTGGCTGGCAGTGCGGTCTCCAGGCAGATCAGCGGCAGGCTGGGGCGGCGCTGCTCCAGGCCCACTTTCAGGCCGTCGGCGGTATGCGTGTCTATCATCACGCCGTATTCTTCCCACACCTCGCGGATCGTCTTCAGGCGGTCCTGATGCGTGCTCTTGCCGGAGGCGAAATCGAACTTTGCCAGCGCGTGCCAGTAGTCGGTGCCCTTGATGTCGAAGGAACCGCCCGCATCGACCTTGCTCCAGAACTCGCGCACCTTGGCGCCATCGCGACCGACCAGGTCGAACACGAAGCGCTCGAAGTTGGAGGCCTTGCTGATGTCCATCGAGGGACTACTGGTCTCGTAGGTGTGGTCGGTGCCGCGCGGGCGATAGACGCCGGTGCGGAAGAACTCGTCGAGCACATCGTTCTCGTTCGTCGCGAGGATGAGTTGGCCGATGGGCAGGCCCATCATGCGCGCGATGTGGCCGGCGCAGATGTTGCCGAAGTTGCCGGACGGCACCGAGAACGCGACGTGCTCGTCGTTGCTCTTGGTCGCGGCGAAGTAACCCTTGAAGTAATACACAATCTGCGCCGACACGCGCCCCCAATTGATGGAATTGACCGTGCCGATCTTGTACTTGGCCTTGAAGGCGTGGTCGTTGGAGACCGCCTTCACCATATCTTGAGCATCATCGAAGAAACCGTTGATGGCGATGTTATGGATGTTAGGGTCCTGCAGCGAATACATCTGCGCGCGCTGGAACGCGCTCATCTTGCCGTTCGGCGAGAGCATGAACACGCGGATGCCCTTTTTGCCGCGCATTGCGTATTCGGCGGCGGAACCGGTGTCACCCGAGGTCGCACCGAGGATGTTCAGCTCTTCCTTCTGCTTCGCCAGCGCATACTCGAACAGGTTGCCCAGCAACTGCATCGCCATGTCCTTGAACGCCAGCGTCGGGCCGTTGGAAAGCTCCTGAAGGTATACGCCTTCACTCAGCTTGCGCAGGGGCGTGATCTGCGTGGCATCCGAATCGGCGCGGCCGTTGCTGTAAACCTGCGCGGTGTAGGTCTTGCTGATGATGGCTTTGAGGTCGGCCGCCGGGATGTCGGTGGCGAACTTGGACAGCACGGCAAAGGCGAGGTCGGCGTACGACAGCTTGCGCCAGGCATCCAGCTCGGCGCGCGTTACCTGTGGATATTGCTCGGGCAAGTACAAGCCGCCGTCTGGCGCGAGGCCGCCCAGCAGGATCTCGGTGAAGGTCTTGGCGGGCGCGTTGCCGCGGGTGGAGATGTATTTCATTATTTATTTTCCAAGTTCTTCCAGACGCAGCTTGGTCACCTTGCCCGCCACCACACCCAATGCCTCGATCTTCTTGATCGCCGCATTGATGCGCTTCTCGCGCGTCTGGTGCGTCAGCATGATGAGGTCGGTCTGCTCTTCGCCTTCTTCCGGTTCCTTCTGGATCACGGCATCGATGGAGATCTGTTCGTCGGCGAGGATGCGCGTGATGTCGGCCAGCACGCCCGGCTTGTCCTGCACGCGCAGGCGCAGATAGTAGCTGGTGATGACTTCATCCATCGGCAGCACCTTGATATCGGCCATCGCGTTCGGCTGGAACGCCAGATGCGGCACGCGGTTCTGCGGATCGGAAGTCGCCATGCGTGTCACGTCCACCAGGTCGGCGATCACCGCGCTGGCGGTGGGTTCCGCGCCGGCGCCCTTGCCATAGTAAAGCGTGGAGCCGACGGCATCACCCTGCACCAGCACGGCGTTCATCGCGCCTTCGACGTTGGCGATCAGGCGTTTGGACGGGATCAAAGTTGGATGCACGCGCAGCTCGACGCCTTCGTCGGTACGTTTGGTGATGCCGAGCAGCTTGATGCGGTAGCCGAGTTGTTCGGCATATTTGATATCCGTCGCATCCAGCTTGGAGATGCCCTCGATATAAGCCTTGTCGAACTGCATCGGGATGCCGAACGCGAGCGAAGAAAGAATCGTGATCTTGTGCGCCGCATCCACACCTTCGATGTCGAAGGTCGGGTCGGCTTCGGCATAGCCCAGACGTTGCGCCTCTTTCAGCACGGTGTCGAAGCTCAGGCCCTTGTCGCGCATCTCGGACAGGATGAAGTTGGTGGTGCCGTTGATGATGCCCGCGATCCATTCGATGCGATTGGCGGAGAGACCTTCGCGCAGTGCCTTGATGATGGGGATACCGCCGGCCACGGCCGCCTCGAAGGCAACCATCACGCCCTTGTCCTGCGCGGCCTTGAAGATCTCGTTGCCGTGCACGGCCAGTAGCGCCTTGTTGGCGGTGACCACATGTTTGCCGTTGGCGATGGCCTTGAGCACCAGTTCTTTGGCCACGCCGTAGCCGCCAATGAGTTCGATGACGATATCGACTTCGGGATCGGCCACCACGGAGAAGGCATCGTCGGTCACGCGGCAGGTGCCGCCGGTGACTTTCTTCGCCATTTCCACGTTCTTGTCCGCCACCACGGTGATGCGGATGGGACGACCGGCACGGCGGGTGATCTCTTCCGCGTTGCGTTGCAGCACGGTGAAGGTGCCGCCGCCGACGGTGCCGATGCCGAGAAGACCTACATTGATTGGTTTGATGCTCATGACTCTCTTTCGCTTGTTGTAGGGTGGGCATGTGTGCCCACCGTTTATCCGCGTGGGCACAAATACGTGCCCACCCTACTTTTTAATTCGTTCCGTGCTGCTTGCGATAATGTTCGAGGAAGCGCGCGATGCGATGGATGGCCTCGGTGAGGTCGTCCGAATTGGGCAGGAACACAATGCGGAAGTGATCGGTTTGCTTCCAGTTGAAACCGCTGCCCTGCACGATCAGCACCTTTTCCGCTTCGAGCAGTTCGAGAATGAACTTCTGGTCGTTCTCTATCGGGTACATCTTGGGATCGAGCCTGGGGAACAGGTACAGGGCGGCCTTGGGTTTGACGCAAGTCACGCCGGGAATCGCGGTGAGCAGGTTGTAGGCCAGCTCGCGCTGGCGGTACAAACGCCCGCCGGGCGCGACC
Organism: Sideroxyarcus sp.; assembly: GCA_030651895.1. Classification (GTDB taxonomy): domain Bacteria; phylum Pseudomonadota; class Gammaproteobacteria; order Burkholderiales; family Gallionellaceae; genus Sideroxyarcus. Next base: position 42,440 of record JAUSBR010000009.1, read on the forward strand.
AGGTCGTTGATGCTCTGGTAGCCGCCGAGCGCGGTCTGAATCGCGTACTGTCCCGGCACGTTGGAACACAGGCGCATCGAGGCCAGGATGTTCAGACCGTCGATGTAGTCCTGCGCGTTCTTCTTCGCGCCGGAGATGACCATCCAGCCGGAACGGTAGCCGCAGGCGCGATAGTTCTTCGACAGGCCGTTGAGCGTGACGAACAGCACATCGTCAGCCATGGAAGCCATGGAAGTGTGCGTCGCGCCGTCGTACAGCACCTTGTCGTAGATCTCATCTGCGAAGACGATGAGGTTGTGCTCGCGCGCGAGCTGGATGATCTCTTTCAGGATCTCGTCGGAATACACCGCGCCCGTCGGATTGTTGGGATTGATGACGACAATCGCCTTGGTGTTCGGCGTGATCTTGCTGCGCATATCCTTGAGGTCGGGATTCCACTCGTTGGCCTCGTCGCAGATGTAATGGCGCGGCGTGCCCCCTGCCAATGTCACTGCCGCCGTCCACAGCGGATAGTCGGGCGCCGGAACCAGCACTTCGTCGCCGGGATTGAGCAGGCCCTGCATGGACATGACAATGAGCTCGGAGGCGCCGTTGCCGATGAAGATGTCGTCGATGGTGACGCCCTGGATCTTCTTCAACTGGGTGTAATGCATGATCGCCTTGCGCGCGGCGAACAGACCCTTGGAATCGGAATAGCCGGACGAGTTCGGCAGATTCAGGATCACGTCCTGCTGCACCTCTTCCGGCGCGTCGAAACCGAACGGCGCGAGATTGCCGATGTTCAGCTTGATGATGCGTTGCCCCTCTTCCTCCATCTGCTTCGCTCGCGCCATGACCGGGCCGCGGATGTCGTAGCAGACATTCGCCAGCTTGGTGGATTTCAGCACGGGCGTTGGAGTATCTTTTTCGTGTTTCACTTGGAGGCTTCCTCATCTGCCGAGCCGGTGCGGATGGTAGAATCCACCGCATACAGACAAGGCGTTGCAAAGGCCGCGATTCTACCGCGCCGCCGCTATATGCCGCAAATGGAGAACCCTGCTTTGGCACTGCATCTGAACACGGATACCAACATGTATCTCTTCACCGGACACGGCGAAGGTTATGTCGCGGTCAACGACAGGCGCTTCCGGCAACCGCTGGTAGTCATGGCACAGGGCGTCCGTACCGACTGGCCCGCCAGCGATTTCGCCTCGCTCGAACCCGCGCATTTCAGCTACTTCCTTGATCTCAAGCCGGAAGTGGTACTGCTGGGCACCGGCGCGAAGCAGCAGTTCGCCCATCCCGGCCTTTACCGCGAGCTCATCCAGGCCGGCATCAGCATCGAATTCATGAACACCCCGGCCGCCTGCCGTACCTACAACATCCTCGTCGCCGAAGACCGTAAAGTGGTTGCGGCAGTCTTGATATAAGGAAACCGAATGGCCCATCCCCTGCACGCCGTCATCGCCCAGACCGAACAAGTCATCCTCGGCAAACCCCGCCAGATCAGGCTCGCCCTTACCTGCCTGCTGGCGCGCGGGCATCTGCTCATCGAAGACCTGCCCGGCGTCGGCAAGACCACACTGGCGCACGTACTGGCCAAAACCCTCGGCCTGCAATTCCAGCGCATCCAGTTCACCAGCGACATGCTGCCCGCCGACATCCTCGGTGTCTCCATCTACCAGCGCGACAGCGGCGAATTCAAGTTCCACGCCGGCCCCATCTTCGCGCAGATGATCCTCGCCGACGAAGTGAACCGTGCCACCCCCAAGACGCAGAGCGCATTGCTGGAAGCGATGGAGGAGCAGCAGGTCACCAGCGAGGGCGAGACGCGCCCGCTGCCGACGCCGTTCTTCGTCATCGCCACGCAGAACCCCACCAACCAGATTGGCACTTTTCCCTTGCCGGAATCGCAACTCGACCGTTTCCTGATGCGCATCCAACTCGGCTACCCCGACGCGCAGGCCGAGCGCGGCCTGCTCGCCGGCATCGAGCGGCGCGATCTGATTGCAAACCTCAAACCGCAGATGGAGACCGCCGAGTTGATGGCGCTGCAAAAGCAGGTCAGGCAGGTGCTGGTCTCGCCCGCCTTGCTCGACTACGCGCAAGCCATCCTGCGCCACACGCGCGAATCGGCACGCTATGTACATGGCCTCTCGCCCCGTGCGGGACTCTCGCTGCTCGCCGCCGCCCGCGCCTGGGCCCTGCTCGACGGCCGCAATGCCGCCATCCCGGAAGACATCCAGGCCGTGCTCCCCGGTGTCGCCAGCCACCGCCTGCAAAGCGTGCAGGATGTGCACACCTCCGACGGCGACAAGCTGGCGCGCGAGCTGATCGAGGCGGTCGCCATCCCCTAGCGAGCATGGCAATCATGCCTTCAATTTCCAAGCTCGCTCCCTCACCTGTGCGTAGTTGTTGCCGACTTGTCGGCTTTACAACTACGGCCTACCCCTTGCGGGTGCAATCCTCTCCCGCAAGCGGGCGAGGAGGCGAACGAAGCACTGCGCGCAAGCATCTCTAATCCTGTGCTCCGCTCATTCAGACAAAAGTTCCGCAACTGGGCATTCCGCCGCACCGTCGAGACCGGCACGGTGGTGCTCAACCAGCGCCGCATCTACATCCTGCCCACGCGGCAGGGTTTCGCTTTTGCGTTCGTGCTGGTGCTGATGTTGCTGGGCGACATCAACTACAACCTGAACCTGGGTTATGTGCTCACCTTTTTACTCGCCACCACCGGCGGCATCAGCATGCTGCATGCCTTTCGCAACATGGCGCAGATCGAGATCCATGCCGGGCAGATAGAGCCCGTGTTCGCCGGGGAGACAGCGCGCTTCGTGTTCCATTTCAACAACCCCGGTAGTCTGGAGCGCCACCAGATCCATCTGCATGACGACGACGGTCACCATGTCGTATTTGATCTGCCCGCACAGTCTTCCACACCGGTGCAATTCGACATTCCCGCCCCGCAGCGCGGCTGGCTGGATAGCGGGCGGCTGACGCTGCACACCGAATTCCCGCTCGGACTGTTCCATGCCTGGAGCTATATCCATTTCGATGTGCGCTGTCTCGTCTATCCCACACCGGCCGCACCGCAGCCCTTGCCAGCCGCCGCAACGCAGGACGGTAGCGGCAAACTGCCGGCTCGGGGCGACGAGGATTTCGCCGGTCTGCGCAACTATGTGGCGGGCGACGCGATGCCGCGCATCGCGTGGAAGGCGCTGGCGCGCGAACAGGGTCTGCAGGTGAAGCAATTCTCTGCTTATCAGGGACAGGAGTTGTGGCTGGACTGGTCGCAACTGCCCGACATCGCGCCGGAAAGGAAACTGGAACTGCTCACCCGCTGGGTGCTGGATGCGGATGTGCAGGGGTTGCAGTACGGCCTGCGTTTGCCAGGTGGCGATGTGATGCCGCAACATAATGCGGCGCACCGCGCGGAGTGTCTGCGGCGGCTGGCGTTGTTCGGCGGGGAGGAATGATGAAACTCAACGCCCCGCTCACCTTCGGCCTCATTGCCTGCATCCTGCTGGTGAGTGCGCCGCATGCGGAGCATCTGCCCTTGTGGATCAGCACGGTTTGCGTGGCACTGCTGGCCTGGCGCGCCTATCTCACCTGGGGCGGCTATCCGCTGCCTGCACGCTGGCTGCTGCTGAGCGTCACCGTCGCCTGCGTGCTGGCCATCGCGGTCACTTTCCGCACCCTGTTCGGCCGCGAGGTCGGCGTCGCGCTGCTGATTCTGCTGTCCACGCTGAAACTGCTGGAACTGAAAGCCGTGCGCGATGCCACGGTGCTTATCTATCTTTCCTGCTTCATCATCATCACCAACTTCTTCTATTCGCAGAGCATCCCCACCGCGATGTTCATGCTGCTCACGCTGCTGGTCATCATGGCGACCTGGGTGCACATGCAGACCGGCACGCTCGCGCTCAGGCCAAGGCTGCGCATCGCGATCGTTTTGCTGCTGCAGGCCATCCCGCTGTCGCTCATCATCTTCGTGTTGTTCCCGCGCGTGCAGGGACCGCTATGGGGCATGCCGCAGGATGCCTACGCCACCAGCGGGCTGTCCGACACCATGGCACCGGGCAGCGTGAGCAAGTTGTCGCTGTCCGACGCGGTCGCCTTCCGGGTGGCCTTCAACGACACTGTGCCGTTGCGCGAGCAGATGTACTGGCGCGGACCGGTGCTGTGGGATTACGACGGCATGACCTGGACACGCGGCAACAACGCCACATTGCGCCAACCAACGCTCTCCGACACTTCGCTGCCGGTGGACTATACCGTCACGCTGGAGCCGCACAACAAGCGCTGGCTGTTCGCCATGGATATGCCGGCGAAGATATCGATCTCCGCCGAGATGGCGCCGGATTTCCAGTTGCTTAGCCGAAGACCGGTGACTGCGCGAACCCGCTACGACGCGAGCTCGCTGCTGTCCTATCGCGCCAGCCTGGAGGAGCCGCCGCAGCAATTGCAGCGCGCGCTGACTTTGCCGCAAGGCTACAACCCTCAGGCCCGCAGGCTCGCCGCGGAGTGGCGCGTGCAGAGCGACAGCCCGGAAGCGCTGATACGCACCGCGCTCGCCTATTTCAACCAGCAGGAGTTCGAGTACACACTGGAACCGCCGCCACTCGGCATCAATGGTGTGGATGAATTCCTGTTCGAGACGAAAAAAGGATTCTGCGAACACTATGCCGGCAGCTTCGTGGTGTTGATGCGCGCAGCCGGCATTCCGGCGCGCGTAGTGACGGGTTATCAGGGCGGCGAATTCAACGAGCTCGGCGGCTATTTCATCATCCGCCAAGCCGATGCCCACGCCTGGGCGGAGGTATGGCTGCGTGAGCGCGGCTGGGTACGCGTCGACCCCACCGCCGCGATCTCGCCCGAGCGCATCCAGAACGGGCTGTCTTCCGCGCTGCCGGACAATGCCGCGCTGCCCTTCATGGCGCGCAACCCGCCGGAATGGTTGCGCAGCATGCGTCTGAACTGGGACGCACTCTCCAACCAGTGGAACCAGTGGGTGCTCGGCTACAACACCGAGCGCCAGTTCGCCTTCCTCACCCGCATGGGCATGGAAGAGATCACCTGGCAGAAGATGGCGCTCAACATGCTGGCCGGCATCGCGCTGCTGGTGGGCGTCTTCACCCTCGTCATGCTGCGCCGCCTCGCCGCACGCCGGACCGACGCGGTGCAGGCCGCCTGGCTAAAGGTGTGCCGCAAACTGGAGAAGGCCGGACTGCCGCGCGCGCCGCATGAAGGGCCGATGGACTATGCCGCGCGCATCGCCGCCGCCCATCCCGACCTGGCCGAAGACATCTACGACATCGCCGCGCGTTACGCCTCGCTGCGCTACGGCGGCGAAGCCGAGCAGGACGGCCTGCCCGCTTTCAAGGATGCGGTGCGCGCCTTCAAGCTATAATCCGCGCCTGTCCAACCGAGCACGCCCGCCATGCAGATCACCCGAAGACTTGAATTCGATGCCGGTCACCGCATCCCCAACCACAACAGCCAGTGCAAGCATCTGCACGGCCACCGCTACGCCATCGAGATCACTTTGTCGGGCGAGATCATCACCGCCGCGGGTGTTTCGGAAGAAGGGATGGTGATGGATTTTTCGGATGTGAAACATATCGCCAAGGAGCGCGTGGTCGATGTCTGGGATCACGCCTTCCTGGTGTACCGCGGGGACAAGGCGGTGCTGGACTTTCTGAACACGCTGCCGGGCCACAAGACGGTGGTGCTGGATGTCATACCGACGGCGGAGAATCTGGCCAAGGTCGCCTTCGATCTGCTGCACGATGCCTACCGCGACACTTTCGGCAACCATCTCAGACTTGAACGCGTGCGTCTGTTCGAGACGCCGAACAACTGGGCCGATTACACGCGCTAGTCGGCTTTCAATATACGGCGCCTCGCTCTTCGGCGTCGTTCAGGACTGCAAGCAAATCCACATCTGCAGTAGACATCGAGCAACTGGCTATGACGACCGCGGCACACAGGTTCCTGCCTGACGCGCCTTCATCATGTGCATGCTGGCGAATCTCACGCACCAACGCGGGAGCGGCACCATTTTCAGAGTATGGCTGCATCTTTTTCGCCGCGTTCATACACCACATGTGCACGCCCGACCAGCAAGGGATCGACCGGACCGATGCGGCCAAGGTCCTTGTTCGAATACAGCATCTTGTGCAGTACATAGCGCATCGCATTCAGACGCGCCCGCTTTTTGCAGTCCGATTTGATAACAGTCCATGGTGTGTCGGCAGTGTCGGTATGGAAGAACATAGCTTCCTTTGCCTTGGTGTAACTGTCCCACTTGTCCAGCGAGGCAAGATCGATCGGTGACAGCTTCCAGTGTTTGAGCGGATGAACCTTGCGCTCCTTGAAACGCCGCCGCTGCTCTTCACGACTGACAGAGAACCAGAACTTGATCAGGTGAATCCCGCTACGCACCAGATTGCGCTCGAACTCGGGTGCCTGTCGCATGAATTCGTTGTACTCGTCCGGTGTGCAGAACCCCATGACCTGCTCGACCCCAGCGCGGTTGTACCAGGAGCGATCAAATAGCACGATCTCGCCGGCAGTGGGCAGCTCCTGCACGTAGCGCTGGAAATACCATTGCCCGCGCTCAACATCAGAGGGTTTTTCCAGGGCGATGACACGCGCACCGCGCGGATTGAGATGCTCCATGAAGCGCTTGATCGTGCCCCCTTTGCCTGCCGCATCCCGCCCCTCGAACAGGATCACCACCTTTTGCCCGGTTTCCTTCACCCAAGCCTGCAGCTTCAGCAATTCCACCTGCAGCTGGAATTTCTGCTTCTCGTAACTCTTGCGTGAAAGCAGGTTGCGGTAGGGATAGCCGCCGCTGCGCCAATCATCGGCCAATTCTTCGTCCGGATGATCCGCGTTCTTCCTGGTCAGCACCGGATGTCGCATCAACTCGGCGCGAAGTCTCACCGCTTCGTCAGGTGATGCTTCTTCCAGGATCACCGTGAGCGCCTTGCTCAAGGCATCGGTATCGCCCGGATCGATCATCGAGAGGATGCCATGCATCGCGGCAGACTGCGCGCCGTGGGCGGCACTCACTGCCTGATCCACCGTAAAGTCCTCTATCGCTGCGCGAGTCAGCTTCGGCGGGATATCCCCAGCCGAAACCTCTCGGGTGGCCGATCTGCGGCGAGGTGCCGCTGTGGATGCACTTTGCGTTGCCGCAGCCGAAGTTCTACTCGATTTTTCCATTTGTATTCTTTCGCTTGATATTTCATTCACATGCATTGCGGGTCGTGCCATCCGATACAGACACGATATTTTCGAGTCTTATGCTAGCGGAACATCGACATAAATCACATTGGCCTTTGGCCCAATAGACGAAGACCTCCATTCCCGATAAAAGCACTACGAAACTCAACAAGACTACGATTTAAACCATAAAGGATTGTATGGACTCAGAGATTGAATTCAATCGAACCGACATACTGGCCCAACTGAACAACAACGGATCACTCTCGGAAAAGATCCTTGCCATCCATGATGCTGCCCACAGTTGCTGCGATTTCATTCACCGCATCTCGGTCGCGATCTATGACCCCAAGCTCGACCTGCTGAAGACACTGGTTCACAGCACCGACGACGGGAATCCGCTCCCGTCCTATCAGGCCAGACTGGCCGACATCCCATCGCTGCACAGAATATCCCTGAGCGGAAAACCACGAGTCATCCATGACCTTGCCGCCTTCTCGGGCAGAGAACAGCCGCATACCAGGCGAATCGTGGAGCACGGCTTCCGCTCCAGCTACACCACCCCCATGTACATGAATGAACAACTCACGGGGTTCATCTTCTTCAACTCGCGTCTGCCCAATGTCCTGAACGAGCCCACCCTCTCCCATCTGGACATGATGGCCAGACTGATCTCTTTGCTGATCGGTATGGAACTCAACCTAGTGACGATGATGCAGGGCGCGCTCAGGACGGCGGCAAGTTTTTCCAGTTACAGGGACCCCGAAACCGGGGCACACCTGGACCGCATGTCGCACTTCTCCAGGCTGATCGCATGCGAGATCGCCAAAGACCGCGGGCTCACCGATGAATTTGCCGAAGCCATCTTGTGGGCGGCCCCCATGCACGATATCGGCAAGATAGCCATCCCGGACCACATCCTCCTAAAGCCGGGCAAATTCACGCCTGACGAATTCGAATCGATGAAGACGCACACGACCAAGGGAAGGGAAATCATCGACAGCATGCTGCGCAACTTCAATCTGGGCAACGCCAGCCTCGCTCCGGTGATGACCAGTATCGCCGAGTATCACCATGAGAACTTTGACGGCAGCGGCTATCCTTGCGGCCTGAAAGGCGAGGCGATTCCGATCGAGGCACGCATCATCGCAACGGCAGATGTATTCGATGCCCTGACATCCAGACGCTGCTACAAACCGGCATGGGACAATGCCTCTGCGTTTGCCGAGATTGACGCGTTATCCAAATGGAAGCTGGACAGGAGATGCGTGGAGATACTGCTCGACAATCAGCCGGCAATCACGGAGATCCAGACACGATTCCGGGACGAAGCCGAAGTGGCTCATCGTGAAGATCGGGGCCGCCCTGACTCAAAATGGCAGGACAGGGCTACACAGAGTGCTTGAGAACCCGCTCGACCTCCACCCTGTTGCGTCCTTTTTTCTTTGCGCTGTACAAAGCCCGATCGGCACGGTCCAGCAAGGCAGACTCATCTTCCTCAGGGGCATACTCGGATAGCCCAAGGCTGATGGTAAGCCGGATGCCGTTCACCAGTTCCAGACGTTCGATGGAGGAACGCAGCCGGTTGCAGAATCCGACCGCCACCTCCGTAGGTGTATTGCTCAGCATTATGGCGAACTCCTCGCCCCCCCAACGCACTGCGGTATCCACCTTGCGGATCGATCTGTTTATCTCGGTACTGAGCAGCTTCAACACCGCATCGCCAACCAGATGTCCGTGCGTGTCGTTGATCTGCTTGAAGAAATCGATATCCAGCATCACCAGCGAGAACGGCGCTGCACCATATCGCCTGACGCGCTCACGCTCTTCATCCATCCTTACTTGCAGCAGTCTCCGGTTGCCCAGCCCCGTCAGTACGTCGGTGACGGAAAGATGCTCCAGACTGCGCGCCTTCTCTTCAAGCATGTCCACCAGCTCATGCAGTTCCGACGAGTGGTTCTTCAGGATGTTGATCCATGCACCATATGCATAGCTGATGAGTTCGCTCTGCGATATGACCCCGACCAGTTGGCCGGTCTCGTCCACCACGATCGCCCGCTTGATCCGATATTGCTTGAGCTGAAGCATGGCGTCGTTGACAGAAGCGAAACGCGGCGTGGTGATGACGGGGGTAGCCATGTATGACGACAACGGCTTGCTCACATCATCCCCGGAAGAAATGATCCCGAACACATCCTTGGTAGTCACGATGCCGATGGGCCTGCCCTCGTCGACAACGATGATGGCATCCTCCGCCTTGCGGAAATGATGCATGACATCTTCGAGTATCCAGTCAGATGTGAACATGACCGGCTCGCTCCGGATGATCATGTCCCCGATCTTCTTCCTCTCCAGCAATATGGCAGGATCGATCGAAGACAGGATATCGGTGCGCGTCACGATCCCGACCAGATTTTGGTGGGGGTCCACCACGCCCAGATGGGAATCGCCAGTGCTCTCCAGATGCTCCAGCACCACCAGCAACTTCTCCTTCTCCGGAATGCAATTCAGTCGCCTGACCGGAAAGTCGGAGAGCACGGTATCGTAGGCGCCGCCGCCATGTACAAAATCCAGCAGATCTTCCACCGTGAAGATATGGCGCTCTCCGGCAATCTCAATGATGACACTGCTGACCTTGTTCCTGTCCATCAGCATGGCGGCATCCCGCACGCTGATACCCGGATCACAGCGCAGGATCGTCTTCTGGGCGATTGACCCGATGCTTGGGAAGGCGGCATGCTTCATACCTCCTCCTTGTTCCTGTCCGCACGGACGGGTGAGACTTCCTCGATCTTGCGGGCGGCCTGCCTGTATCGTTCGTATCTGCGTACGAAATCCGCGATCGTGCCTGATTGCGTCTTCTCCATCACTTTCGCACGATGCGCCTTGACTGTCTTCAGCGTGATGCCAAGCATCCCGGCAATCTCCAGATTGGCGCATCCCCTGCCGACCAATACGGCCACTTCGTGCTCCCGGTTCGTCAGTAGCGCGAACGTTCCTACCGCACTCCTGTCCTCGGACTCCTCGCTGACCTTGTTCGCATAACGGGTAAACGCAGCTTCAATCTGGACTCGGATCGATTCCAGCGTGAAAGGCTTTCTCACGAATTCGCCCTGGAAGGAATTCATCAACTGCCCCGTGGAGGAATTCGCCGCAGGTGTGCCGACGCATATCTTGGGTATCGGGCGGATATGCTCACTCGCGTACCATTCAGCGTCCGGCGGCAACGACCTGACATCGATCACCAGGCAGAATGCGCCGGAAGCGACCGGGTCTCCCCCGGCCCGTGCGTTGAGCCACTTGGCAAGACTCCAGCAATCCGGAAAAGTCATTGCGGCAAAACCAGCCTGCCCGGCGATGCGCGCGATCCCTTTGAAGGTCGCGGCGTCCCCATCGATAACGACCACCACCCTTGCCAGCTCGGCATTCACCACTTCCCCTCCTCCACCTTCAGACTACGCTCACTTGGGTTCTTGGGCCTTCAGGTTTTTATTGTAGTTCACATACACATACACGGGGATACCAAGATCGCCGAGATGTTTGGAGATCAACGGCCGGACTTCTTGCCATTCCAATCCGCCCACACCGCATGCCAGCTTGGGCAAAGCAATACTGGCAGCATTTTCTTTCTGGACGAAGTTCCGCAATGCATGTAGCGCGTGGTTGACATCACTGACCGTGGCACGCCCGGGCTTTCTGCCATGATCGTAAGCTGGCGCTTGCGTAAACAAATGGGCCAGCACCCGCGTTTGCCCCAGCCTCCAGGCCATAAAGCTTCCAGGCTTGGGATGCATGGTCTGGCAAAAATGCCGGAAGGCCTTGTACATCTCGGGTAGTGATTCCCGTAATTGCAAGGCTAAACCCTGGTGGAAGTCATCATTCGGAGAGATGCCATGCGCGATGACATGCGCGTCACTGAGCAGGATATCTCCGGTCATTTCATGGATCATCATTCACTCCTAAGTCATGGTATGGATGTTGCCATTCACGCCAGGAACTTGTGCACGCCGGCGATTCCTTTTCCGGACTCCCGCAAGACATCGAAACGGGGCCTCCGGCGCTGTGGCAGCGCCGATTTCAGAATTTGGGAATGCTAGCTAAATAACCCAGGTCGGGATATTGGACCAAAGCCCAATACGCCCTCTTTGACTCCCTGAAAATCGGGGAAATACATGTGCCGGAAAAAAGACCCTGCTGGAAAGAAGTAGTGCCGGCTCAAGTGGCGGACAGCTGGGCGGATCACGACTTGCCGTAGGTCCCCACCACCACACGGTCGCGCCCTGCTTCCTTGGCCTCATACAAAGCATGGTCGGCGGCCCGCAACAGCACCTCCAGCGCTACACCTTTCCCGGGCTGAACCGAAGCGACACCGCAACTGATCGTGACATGGCGGTTCGCCGTGGCATGCGGGATACCCAGATCGGCCACATGCTGGCGCACGTTCTCCGCCACCCAACGCGCACCGTCGGCATCGGTCTCACCCAGCACCAGCACGAACTCCTCGCCACCATAGCGTGCAGCCAAGTCGGAGGCGCGCGGCGCAGCACGCGCCACCTGTCCGGCCACCGCACGCAGACAATCGTCACCAGCCTGATGCCCGAACTGGTCGTTGTATAACTTGAAGCTGTCGATGTCTATCATCACCAGCGCCATGGGCTTATTCATCCGCTCGCAACGGCGCCATTCGCGCAACGACAACTCGTCGAACATGCGGCGGTTGGAGATACCGGTGAGCCCGTCGGTGGTCGACAGGCGCTGCAGCTCCTTGTTGGCGGCATTCAACTGGTGCGAGACGTCAACCAGATCGCGCTGCATCTCGACCAGCCGGCGCATGGCGCGCACCTTGGCATGCAGCACCACTTCGCTGACCGGCTTCATCAGATAATCGTCGCCGCCGACCTCGATGCCACGCGCGAGATCGTCGTCCTTGGTCATACTGGTGAGGAAGATGATGGCGGTCCAGTCGTCCTTCTGTTCGCTCGCTCGGATCTGTTTGGCGATGTCGAAACCGTCGATGTCGGGCAACTGCGCATCCAGCAGAATGATGTCCGGCTTTTCCTTGCGGTACTGGGCGATGGCGTCCTGCCCCGTCTCGGCGGTCAGCGGCTGAGTGATCCCCATGCGTTCGAGGAAATTGCACAGCACCTTGAGGGTGACCTTGCTGTCCTCAACCACCAGCACTTTGAGTGCCTCTGTCCTTTTTTTCATGTCCGGGCTTTTTGGGATTTTGGGCTATTATAAATCCTAACGCCGCAGCGCAGTCACAACATATCAAGCAGCACGGTCTGTTGCTCAAGTTCAGCTTGCGATCACGCTCGGGGAAGACGTTCTTGCACCGCTGCCGAAAGCGGAATTCTCCGAACTACTGCGTGCCACCGAGCAGTTTTCCGGCCATCGATTCCCAGTAGCGCTGCAGATCAGGATCGTGATAGCGCACTGCGTTGCGCCCCGCGCTCTTGGCCTGATACATCGCCAGATCGGCATACTTCAGCAGATCCTCCATCGATTCGGTATTGCCCTGAAACAGGCTGATGCCGATGCTGGGCGAGCTGTCGTGTTCGCACTCTTTCAATTGATAGGGCAGTGCCAGCGCCTCGCGTATCTTCTCCGCCACCAATCCGGCCTTGAGCGACGCATCCTCGCGCTCGCTGCTGATGTTCTCCAGCAACACGACGAACTCGTCGCCGCCCAGCCGCGCCACGGTATCGATCTCGCGCACGCAGGACTTGATGCGCTGCGCCACCTCGACCAGCAGCAGGTCGCCGTAATCGTGCCCCCGGGTGTCGTTCAGTTGTTTGAAATTGTCCAGATCGATGAACAGGATCGCGCCGTGGTCGCCGTAACGGGCTGACGATGCCAGCGCCGCCTGGAAGCGCTCGAGGAACAAGCGGCGGTTGGGCAGTCTGGTCAGGGCATCGTAGAACGCCAGGCTGCGTATCTCTTCCTCTTCCTGCTTGCGCACGGTGATGTCGCTGAAGATGGCCACATACTGCACGGTCTTGCCGTGTTCGTTCTTCACGGCAGTGATCGCCATCCATTTCGGATAGATCTCGCCGTTCTTGCGCCGGTCCCATATCTCCCCGGCCCACGCGCCGGTCTCATTCAGTTGCCGCCACATCGCCGCATAGAACGACTTGTCGTGACGGCCGGAGCGCATCATGCCCGGATTATTGCCGAGTACCTCGTCGGCGGAATAACCGGTGATCTCGGTGAATGCGCGGTTGACACGGATGATGTTGATCCGCGCATCGGTGATGAGGATGGCGTCATGCGTCTCGAAAGTGGCCGCGGCGATGCGCAACTCTTCCTCGGCACGCTTGCGCGCCGAGATATCGCGCACGAACGCGACGAACTGCTGGGACTCGTTCATGAAGGTGGTGGACACCTCAACATCGATCACATGACCGTGCTTGTGGCGATGGCGCGTCTCGAACACATCGTATCCCACGGCGATGATCTTGGTGATATGCACCAGCACCTCCTCGCGCGATTGCTCCCGCGCTTCCAACTGACTGATGTGCATGCCTTTCAATTCTTCGACCGAATAGCCTGACAGCTCCGCGTAAGCCTCGTTCGCCTCCTGCAGATTGCCCTCCGCATCAGTCAGCCAGTAGCCGTCATGCGCCGTCTCGATCACCACTTTGTGCCTGCTCATCACCGCCTCGGCCCGGCGTTGCTCGGTGATGTCGCGCCCCAGACCGATCACGAGCGGTGTCTCTCCGCGCACGACGAAACGGCCGGTGAAGTGATACGGTGTCGCCGTACCGTCCCTGGACAGCAGTATCGCCTCTACCGAGGCACTACCCAGCTCCAGCGCTTGCTGGATGGCGTTCTCGATCTTGACCTTGTTCTCGCCCTTGAAGAATTCCAGCGCAGAACGGTTGGCCAGCTCTTCCGGGGCGCACTGCAGCACCTGCTCCAGGTTGCGATTCCACATCTGGAAGCGCCCCTGTGTGTCGAGCATGTAAAAAACGCCGGGCAGCGATTCGATCAGCTCCTTGCGGAACGCGCTCTCGCGCTCGATCTGGTCGCCGCTAAGCAACTTGTCGAGCATGATGTTCAAGGCTTCCGCCAACTCACCGACCTCGCCGCCGCCTTTTTTCGGCAGGCGGATATTGCGATTCCCGGCGGCGATCTCCATCGCGGCTGCGGTGATGCGCTTGAGCGGGGCAAAGGTGTAACGCAGCATCAGCATGAACAGCAGACTCACCGCCAGCATCACGAACACCGCCTGCACGATGTTCGGCAAGGGAATGCCGGTCACCTGGCGCGAGACCAGCCGTTCGGGGACGTGATAGGCCAGCAACAGGAAACGCGAGGGATCGCTGGCGTCGAAGAACACCCGCTCCGCCGCCAGATAGCCGGAGTTCGCGCTGTCCACCGCATGGAAGGAGAGTTTGTTCAGCTTCGACTGCGATTCGAACATCGGTTCGAGCGAGGGAAAATCGTCGGTGATCTTTCTACTGCTGCCCAGCTCGAACTCGAACGCGCGCTGCGCTTCCGGATGATGCAGATAATGCCCGTACTGGTCGGCGATGAGCGCCTGCACCCCGGGAGGCAAACCGGTCGACGACAGATCGAACAGCGGGCCCAGGTCCTTGTTGATCACCACCATGCCGAACACGCGACCGCTCGCGTCGAACACCGTCGTCACCGCGCGCAGGGTGGGACGATGCGGCACTTCGATCTTGCCATGCTCCTTGTTGAGATCGAATTCGGACAGTTGCACGCGCCCGGCGGTCAGCATCAGTCCGTCTCTGAAATATTCCTGGTCGCCTTTGGCTTGCAGGGAATCATGCGGAACCGCTTCGACGCGACCGTCGCGCCGCTCCACCCGCACCAGCTCCATACCCTCGCCTGCCGCGCCGATGTAGCGCACCTGATAGTAGTCGGGGTGCGCGCGCAGGAAGGCGGCGAAGATCTCCTGCAGGCGCGCTTCCCATGTGGCATAGCTGTTCTTGTCGCGCGGATCGAGGCCGTAATTGGCGCTGGCGCGGATGAGGCCCGTGATGGGAGGTGTGTTGGCGAGGAACACCACATCCTGCCGCAACACCTCGATGGATTGTCCCAAACGCACCTTTTCAACATGCAACGCTGTCTCCAGGTCGGCATTGCGATCGCTCAGAAAGTTCTGGTGCAACTGGTCGTTCTCTTTGCCTATCCACAGCAAACCGCCCCCCAGCACCAGCAGCAATGCCGCCAGCGTGATGCGCGTGGAGAGTCCGATGCCGAGTCTCACGGGTTCATCCTTTGTACGGCGAAACACAGGTCCTGCCACGCTTTGGCTTTTTCGGCCGGACTGCGCAGCAGGTAGGCGGGGTGATAGGTAACGATCAGAGGCACGCCCCGATATTCATGCACCGTGCCGCGCAGGGAACCCAGCGTGGCGTCGCGCCCCAGCAGTGAAGTCGCGGCTGTCTTGCCCAGCGCGACGATGAGCTTGGGTTTGATCAGCGCGATCTGCTGCTGCAGATAGGGCAGGCAGGTGGCGATCTCGTCCGGCTCGGGGTTGCGGTTGTCGGGTGGACGGCATTTGACGATGTTGGCGATGTAGACGTTGGCACCGCGCTTGAGTTTGATCGCGGCCAGCATGTTGTCGAGCAACTTGCCTGCCTGACCGACAAAGGGTTCGCCCTGCGCATCCTCGTCCGCACCGGGACCTTCGCCCACGAATAGCCAGTCGGCGTTCTCGTCGCCGACGCCGAACACCGTCTGCGTGCAGCCCGCACGAAGTTTGCAGGCGGCGCAATCGCGCACTTGCTGTTTGAGGGCGGGCCAGTCAGTCGCGACGGCTGCCTGCTCCGTCCGAGCTGCCGGAGCGACCACTACCGGCGCAACCGGAAGCGATTCGGCGACTGGCACTTCCCTTGCCGCAACGACAGGCGCAGCCTCATGTTCCGCCGCCACGGACGCGTCGCGCCGTACCCAGAGCGGGTACAGATTCAACTCGCGCAATACGTTTTCGTCTCTTATATTCAAAGGTCCCGCCCCATCAGGATCGCATCCTCGCGACCATTCTCTGCCGGATAATAATCACGGCGCAATCCGATATCTGAAAAACCCGCCTTGCGGTATAGCGCGATCGCCGCCGCATTGGAGGCTCGCACCTCCAGCACCATGCGCTGCATGTTCTGGCGCCGCGCCAGCGCCATCATCTCTTCCAGCAACTTGCGTCCCCGGCCATGCCGCTGTTGCCCAGCTGCGATGGCGATATCGAGCAGCTCCGCCTCGTCCACCGCCAACATCAGCACGGCATAGCCCAGCATCCGGCCTTCGTTCTCGTACACCTTGCAGACATACTTGCTGCGCAGGGCATCGCTGAAATTCCCCGCCGTCCACGGATGTGCATGTACCTCGCGTTCGATGCGCAACACGGCATCCAGATCCGCCTCGCTCATGTCGCGCAATATCATGCGTTCCGCTCACTGGTCTTCAGCGCCACCTTGTCGCGCAGATAAAGCGGCAAGGCCAGCGCCGCATCCACGGCATTACCTCTGGCAAATTCACCCGCTGCAAGCCGGACGACAGAACTGGCTTGCGGCACGGCTTGCGCATCCATTCCGCACAGCGACTTGCCGTAACGCGCCTGCAATGCCTCACCGGCAACCGAGAAACCGCTGCCGACACCGAACCAGCCGTCCCCTGCCAGCGCAGGCGCGACGTCCGCCTTGCACAGACAAGGTGCTA
Source organism: Sideroxyarcus sp. (assembly GCA_030651895.1). GTDB lineage: Bacteria > Pseudomonadota > Gammaproteobacteria > Burkholderiales > Gallionellaceae > Sideroxyarcus. Next base: position 59,336 of record JAUSBR010000009.1, read on the forward strand.
TCGCTTCCGTCCACTCGCCGTTGCGTCTCTCGTAAGCCGCCAGATACAGCTCGCCCATGCGCGCATCCAGCGCGGCGATGATCTTATCTTTGCCGGAAGCCCCGGCCAGTGCTTGCAGCGTGCATACGCCCACCACACCGACATCGGCACCGAGTGCCAGACCTTGAGCCACCCCGCAGGCGATGCGCACCCCGGTGAAAGAACCGGGCCCCTTGCCGTAGGCGATGCCATCGACCTGTTTGACTTTGATACCCGCATCTTTCAGCAACGCATCCAGCATCGCCATCAATACTTCGGAATGTTTCTGTCCGACCAACTCGCAACGCTCGCTCACCTTACCGTCCTGCCACAGGGCGACAGAACAATATTCGGTGGAAGTCTCGACAGCGAGTATCTTCATCAGACCAGCAGCAACGCCACCGCCTGCGCGCCGATGCCTTCGCCGCGTCCGGTGTAGCCAAGATGTTCGGTGGTGGTCGCCTTCACGTTCACCGCAGTCTGCTCAATGCCCAGATCGGCGGCGATGTTGGCGACCATCTGGGGGATGTGCGGTGCCATCCTTGGCGCTTGCGCGATAATGGTGGCATCCACGTTACCGACACGGAACCCGGATTCCCTGATCTTGCCCGCCACCACGCGCAGCAGCAGACGGCTGTCGATGTCCTTGTATTTCGCATCGGTGTCGGAGAAATGCTTGCCGATATCGCCCAGCGCCGCGGCACCCAGTATCGCGTCGCAAATGGCATGCAGCAAGACGTCGGCATCGGAGTGGCCGAGCAGGCCTTTTTCGTGCGGGATATCCACGCCGCCGATGATGAGCTTGCGGCCCGCGACCAACTGGTGAACGTCGAAACCTTGGCCAATCCTCATTTTCATTCCTTCAGTAGTAATTCTGCCAACTCGATGTCCTGCGGATAAGTGACCTTGAAATTGCTGCTGTCGCTGCCCACCAGTTTCGGTTGCAGCCCCATCGCTTCGATGGCCGAAGCTTCGTCGGTGACGGTGTTGCAGCGCACCAGCGCTTCCGCCAACAGACCGGCGCGGAACATCTGCGGCGTCTGCGCCTGCCACAGCCCTTCGCGCGGCTCGGTGTGGGCGATGCGCTGCTGCGAGTCGGCACGCTTGAGCGTATCCGCCACCGGCACGGCGAGGATGCCGCCGACCGCATCGTTGCGCAGTTCGGCGATCATGCGCGACAACAGGTGCTGGGTCAGGCAGGGCCGCGCCGCATCGTGCACCAGCACCCAATCGTCCGCTTCCAACCCGGATACCAACAGTCCGTTGGCCACGCTCTCGGCGCGGGTCGCGCCGCCGCAATACAGCGGTGCCAGCTTGCCCTCGCAATGTGACCAGTCGTAGCGCGCGAAATACTCGTCGCCCGGAGCAAGCACGACGAACACGGTCTTGATATTTGAATTGGCGCACAAAGTGGAAAGCGCGTGCCAGATCATGGGCCGTCCGGCCAGATCGAGATATTGCTTGGGCAATTCGTTGCCCATGCGGGCGCCGAAACCGGCAGCGGGGACTAAAGCGTGGAATTCGGACATGGTCGAATTGTAAAACAGGAGGACGGGCTGCGTGGCTTATAATGTGCACCTTTGCACCGACAGTCCCCCATGCTTTTCCAGTCTTCCCACTCCCGTCCGCGTTACACGAACCTGACAGGCTCATCCGATGCTCTCGGCCTGGCGCAACTCGCTGCCAAGCAGTCGCCGCTGGTCGTCATCGCGGCCAATGCGCTGGAAGCGCAGCGGCTGGTGGAAGAGATCCCGTTCTTTGATCCCAAGCTGCGCGTGCATCTGCTGCCGGACTGGGAGACCCTGCCCTACGATCACTTCTCACCGCATCAGGACCTGGTCTCCGAGCGTCTGGCCACGCTGCACCACATCCGTACCAATGCCAGCGATGTGGTCATCGTGCCGATCACCACCGCCTTGTACCCGTTGCCCCCGGTGTCTTATCTGGCCGCCTACACCTTCTTCTTAAAGAAGGGCGAACGTCTGGACCTTAATGCCTTCCGCCAGCAGATGACGCTGGCCGGTTACAACCACGTGCAGCAGGTACTCACCCCCGGCGAATATTGCGTGCGCGGCGGCATTATCGACCTGTTCGCCATGGGCAGCGTGCTGCCCTATCGCCTCGATCTGTTCGACGATGAGATCGAGTCCATCGCCACTTTCGACGTGGACACCCAGCGCACCCTGTATCCGGTGCCGGAGATCCGCCTGCTGCCCGCGCGCGAATTCCCCATGGACGAGAAGGGTCAAGCCACCTTCCGCCAGAACTTCCGCGACCGCTTCGAGGGCGACCCGTCCAAGTCGCGCATCTATAAGGACGTAAGCAAGGGTATCGCCCCCTCCGGCATCGAGTATTACCTGCCGCTGTTCTTCGAGCAGACCGCCACGCTGTTCGACTACCTGCCCAGGAACGCCACGCTGTGCCTGCACCATGACGTGGACGAGGCCATCGCCACCTTCGGCAAGGATGCCGCCTCGCGCTACAACCTGCTGCGCGGCGATCCGCAAAGGCCGTTGCTGGAGACCAAGGAATTGTTTCTGGATGGGGAGCAGTTTTTTATTCGGGCGAAGGGGTTTGCTCGGGTGGACATCGTCGCCAGCAATCAGCAAACCGTTCGCCCTGAGCTCTCCAACCCCGTTCGTCCTGACCCTTCGACCTTGCTCAGGACTAAAGGCGATGTCGAAGGAACGAACGGCGCTCAGCACGAACGGCTTAATCAAGAGTCGGTAGCAAGCACAGCGAAAAACATTACCCCCTGCTCAACGGCCACCATCCCCCCCATCGCCGTAGACCGCAAAGCCGAGGTCCCCACCCACGCCTTCCAAAACTTCCTGGAAGTTTATACCGGCCGCGTACTCCTTCTCGCCGACAGCCTCGGCCGCCGCGAAATCATGTCCGGCTACCTCAAGGAATACGGCCTGCTGCCCGCCGTATGCGAAGACTACGCCTCGTTCCTCGCCGTAAAAGACAAGTTCATGCTCGGTGTCGGCCCACTCCAGATCGGATTTGCGCTGCCGGATGACAAACTCGCCATCGTCACCGAGACCGAACTGTATGCCGCCCAGCCCAGAAGCCGCGCCGCGCGTGCCGCCAAGAAGAGCAACGTGGAAGGCATGTTGCGCGACCTGTCCGAGCTCAAGCCGGGCGATCCGGTGGTGCATGAGCAGCACGGCATCGCGCGCTATCAGGGACTGGTCAACCTCGACCTCGGCGAGGGCGAGAACGAATTTTTGCTGCTGGAATATGCGGGCAGCGACAAGCTCTACGTTCCGGTTTCGCAACTGCACGTCATCAGCCGCTACAGCGGCGGCGCGCCCGAAGCCGCGCCGCTGCACAAACTGGGCAGCGGCGCGTGGGACAAGGCCAAGCGCCGCGCCATGCAGCAGGTGCGCGACACTGCTGCCGAGCTATTGAACATCTACGCACAGCGCGCCACGCGCAAAGGTCACGCCTTCAAGCTCACCTATCACGACTACGAGGCTTTCTCCGCCGGATTCGGTTTCGAGGAAACGGCCGACCAGGCCGCCGCCATCGAAGCGGTGCTGCTCGACCTGCAATCCGGCAAACCGATGGACCGCCTCATCTGCGGCGACGTGGGCTTCGGCAAAACCGAAGTCGCCTTGCGCGCCGCCTTCGTCGCGGTGATGGATGGAAAACAGGTCGCGGTGCTGGTACCGACCACACTGCTGGCCGAGCAACACTTCCAGAATTTCTCCGACCGCTTCGCCGACTGGCCGATCAAGATCGCCGAGCTGTCGCGTTTCCGCTCGGCAAAGGAAGTGACACAGGCACTGAAGGACCTCGCCGATGGCAAGCTCGACATCGTGATCGGAACGCACAAACTGATTCAGAAGGACGTGAAGTTCCACAACCTCGGCCTGGTCATCCTCGACGAAGAGCATCGCTTCGGCGTGCAACAGAAGGAACGCCTCAAGGCCTTGCGCGCCGAAGTCGATGTGCTCACGCTCACCGCCACGCCCATACCACGCACGCTGGCGATGTCGCTGGAAGGCCTGCGCGATTTCTCCGTGATCGCCACCGCGCCGCAGCGCCGCTTGTCCATCAAGACCTTCGTCGCCGGCTTCAGCCAGGGCATCATCCGCGAAGCCGTGCTGCGCGAACTCAAGCGCGGCGGACAGGTGTACTTCCTGCACAACGAAGTCGATACCATCAACAATATGCTGGAGAAACTGGAGACGCTGCTGCCGGAAGCACGCATCCGCGTGGCGCACGGCCAGATGGGCGAACGCGATCTGGAAGCGGTGATGCGCGACTTCACCCACCAGCGCTTCAACGTGCTGCTGTGCTCCACGATCATCGAAACCGGCATCGACGTACCCACCGCCAACACCATCATCATGAACCGCGCCGACCGCTTCGGCCTCGCACAACTGCACCAATTGCGCGGCCGCGTCGGCCGTTCGCACCATCAGGCTTATGCCTACCTGCTGGTGGACAGCATGGACGGCCTCACCGCGCAGGCGAAGAAACGTCTCGAAGCGATCCAGGCGATGGAACAACTGGGCAGCGGCTTCTTCCTCGCCATGCACGACCTGGAGATACGCGGCGCGGGCGAAGTGTTGGGCGAATCGCAAAGCGGCGAGATGCAGGAGATCGGTTTCTCGCTCTACAACGACATGCTGAGCGCCGCCATCTCCTCGCTCAGGCAAGGCCACGAGCCGGACATGGCGCACCCGCTGGGCGTGACCACCGAGATCAACCTGCATACGCCTGCGCTGCTGCCCAACGACTATTGCGGCGACATCCACCAGCGCCTTGTCATCTACAAGCGCCTCGCGCACTGCAATACGCAGCAAGACCTGGACGACATGCAGCAAGAGTTGATCGACCGCTTCGGTCTGCTGCCCGAACCTGCGCAAACCCTGCTCGACAGCCACCGCCTGCGCATCATGGCCAAGCCGCTCGGCATCAGCAAAGTGGATGCGTCAAGCGAAGCCATCGTCATCCAGTTCGTGCCCAACCCGCCCATCGACCCAATGAAGGTCATCACCATGATCCAGAGCAAACGGCACATCAAGATGGCGGGACAGGACAAGCTGCGGATCGAGTTGAAGTATGGGGATTTGCAGCAGCGGGTGTTGGCGGTTAAGAATTTCTTTGGGGAGTTGAAGTAAACCCAAGTAGGGTGCAATCAGCGTTGCGCATTGCACCAATCCCCAAACCAACCATGCGACGCAAAGTCCGTTGGTCATTGCTCTCTACGTGAGTTGCTGCTTACCCTACTTGGCTCTTTCCTCAAGAGCACATATCTCCGTTAGCACCTCTTCTAGCTGCCTGCCAGTTACGAAAAATCTACTAGCACCCTGCCACAGCATCAGGTTGAAAGCTCCTGCGTTTTGGCTAATCAGAGAATAGTACTGGTTGACTGCTTCAGCGTGTAAATCATCCAGCACCAGAAGCCTGGTAGGACTAAGGGGGAAGCTGATAATCGAGCCAGGCGTTCCGTAACCGAAACGCTCTCGCGTTGGATGAGACACCACCACGGGTTTGTCGGTCGTTATAAAGGTATCTATCTCGCTAACGACAATGGACCATCGTTTGTCCAGCAAGTGCTTTGCCATGCTGCCCGCCTCTGATCGAATGAACGAGACAAAGGAGCGATGATGGTCATCCTTGTCTGCATTCTTGTACTTATGCCAATCGCTCGTGTCCATCTGACAAGTCCGTCCGTCGATTTCAAACGAGCCAACTACGGGAGCGGCGTCTGTTTTTAGTGGCCCAGGCTCGTAGAATGCGACAAGTTGCGCATGAATTTCTTCCACCTTGTGAAGGTTGTCTATGTGTCTTAAGTGCATTACTGCGATGAACAGCGATACTGCTTTTCGAATGCTCTCATCACCCAAATTAACGTAACCAGTGGCTAGGTCAGGCCATAGTTGGCCGAGCAAGGCTTCTAGGTCACCGATCTGATCGTCGACATCCCAGTTTCTGTTACCGTCTTGATCCTTCGGTGCATAAAGATATCGCTTGCCGCACACGTTTCTGACGTTTGTAGGATTTTCATCACAATTGGATGAATCCTTTGAAAACATCCATACCTGCGGTTTTTTGGTACCTCGCGTCGCCGGTGTAGCAAAGTAGCTGAGATAGAACTGTGACACCCAGTGTTGGTTCTTGGAGCGATTTCTGGAAGGAGGCTCATGACGGGGGGCTGAACAGCTCAGCATCGCAATAGTTTTCTTGCTCACACCCGATCATCCCAATAGTTCGGATGCCGCCGCTGATGGGCGACAGCGATGATGTAGATATGCTCACCTTTGCTGCGATAAACGACTGAATACGGGAATCGGCGGACGATTACGCGGCGATATCCGCCTGCAACTGGCGCACCTGCTTCTGGATGTGAAAAAGCGAATGCAACGGCAGCTTGCACTTCGATAGAAAATTCCAAACCAAGGCCGGGAAACTTCCCGTCATAAAAGAGCGCCGATTTTTCAAACTCGGCACTCGCCTTGGGATGAAACTGCGGCTGATTCACGAAAGCTTGCGGCGGATGTCGGCAAACACTTTAGTTGCGGGAATCAATTCAACATCTCCTCGTTCGATCTCTGCCCAGCGCGCTTTGATTTCGGCTTCCCATGCTTGGTTGACATCGCCGCTCTCGGATGGCTCCAAGGTTTCAAGCAAAAAACTAGCTAGTTGCGCCCGTTCTTCCGAACCTAGCTGTTTGGCCTGTGCCTGTAGTTCTGCAAGTTTGGCTGACATGGCTTTTCCTATAAAGGTTGATGGCCAAACGATAGGTGGATTCATTCTTGCAGTCAAGGCTGCGGCAAAAGGGCAGGCCTTAGCCTGCCCTTTTGCCTCTAAAGCGCGGCCTTGACTGCCGTCACCAACGGCGTCGTCGGTCTGCCGATGAGCTTGCTCAATTGCTTGCCGTCATCGAACAGCGCTCCTTTTGAAACGCCCGTATCGGAATCCGCCAGCAATGCCGCCAGCGGTTCCGGCAGGCCTGCGCCGAGCAGCGCCTTCTTGTATTCCGTTTCCGGCAGGTTGACGTAGTTGATGTCCTTGCCGGACTGGCGCGTTATCTCCGCGGCGAACTCGGTCAGTGTGTAAGCGGTGTCGCCCGCCAGTTCATAGACTTTGCCGGCCTGATTGTCTGCGGTCAGCACGGCAACATCCGCTTCGGCGTAGTCGGCGCGGGTGGCGGATGAGATGCGGCCATCGCCCGCGCAGCCATACACCGCGCCCAGCTTCAATGCAGTGGGTATGCCCATCGCGTAGTTCTCGGTGTACCAGCCGTGGCGCAGCAGCACGAAGGGAACGCCGGAGGCGCGGATGGCGGCTTCGGTGTCGCGATGTTCGGCGGCCAGTCCGAGCACTGAGGTGTCGGCGTGCAGCACGCTGGTGTAGGCCAGCAGTTTCACGCCTGCGCGCTTGGCCGCGTCGATAACGGCTTGGTGTTGTCTTGCACGCTGCCCGATCTCGCTGGAGGAGATGAGCAGCACTTTGTCCGCGCCTTTCAGCGCGGCATCCCAGTTTGCAGGCTGAGTGTAATCGGCCTGGCGCACTTGCACGCCCAGCGCGGCGAGGTCTTTTGCTTTCTCCACATTGCGCACGGCGGCGACGATCTGCGCTGCGGGGACTTTCTTCAGCAGCGCGGCGATGACGAGGCGGCCCAGTTGGCCGGTTGCTCCGGTGATGACGATCATGATGTTTCCTTTCTTGTCTTGGTTGAATAATGAACAGCTGGACGAAGCATAATCGTTGTGCTAACTTTCCGTAAGTACGTACAAAAAGGTAAGTGTCATGGCGAATACGGGTAATGGGAAAGTACTGACCAAGATCAGGCGCGGGGAGGTCTTCGCCGCCGAATGTCCCTCGCGCGCGATCCTCAATCATGTGACCAGCCGCTGGGGGGTGCTGGTGCTGGTCGCGCTACGGGAAGGGACGCACCGTTTCAGCGAGCTGAGGCGCAAGATCGGTGGGGTGAGCGAGAAGATGCTGGCGCAGACGCTGGTGCAACTGGAGCAGGACGGCTTTGTCGACCGGGTGTCGTACCCGGTGGTGCCGCCGCATGTGGAGTATTCATTGACGCCGCTGGGTGAGCAGATCGGCAGTCAGGTGGAGTCGTTGACCGACTGGATCGAGGTCAACCTGCCGAAGATCATGCTGGCGCAGCAGAAGCGCCAGGCCTGAAACGCGGCCAAGAAAGACCGGGGCATGCCCCGATCTTTCCTCTGACCGCACAGCGGCGGCCTTGATGATTGACTGTTCCTAGAAATTCAAGCCCACATCAAGCGTCGGCCCGCTGAACGTCATGCGGAAATCCGATGCCCCATATCCGCTCTTGCCGTTCACTTCCCATTTGGCATAGCCCGCGCGCAGGGCGAGGTTGTCCCCGAGCGCCTGCGCCAGGAACAACTGGTAGCGCCCCATGTCTCTGAGACCGACCTCATCACGCCCGGCGAAACCGGACACATGCGCGTGCAGGCTGGTGCCGGGGCGCATGCGCCAGATGAGACCGACTCCGCCTTGTGCACCATAATTGTTGAAGCGGGCGGAAGCATTTTGCGTAGCCGAGGACACGGTCAGGCCCATGGAGGTATGGCCGATGCCGCCGGACAACTCCAGACCCAGCGCCCGCTCGCGGAAGAATTTGCGCCAGCGGAACGAGATGTCTGCATAGTTGATGTCGAAATCGTTCTTGAGCTGCTCCGGCGCCAGGAACGTCGTATTGTTGTAGATGATGGGCGGGCGTCCGGTGGCAAGGGTCTGTTCACCATTGCCTTTTGCCCGCACCAGCCCGAACTCGATGGCTTTGCCCGTCTGCGGGTCGGAAGGAGTCTGTGTGCCATCGTCGAGACTGACTGCTACCCTGAGCGAAGGCAATGTGACTCGCTTGTCGTCGGCCACGATCTGTGAAGCCGTCTTGCAGCCTGCCAAGGCCAGCGCTGCGAACAACCCGGCGAGCAGACGGGTGCGGATGGGATCTGCGGTGTTCATCTTGCCTCCTTTGAATGATCGGACCGTTCGAAAACGATAGCGCAAGGGCATGATAGGCGAACCGCCAAGGGCTTGCCACCCCGCCCTGCAACTTCTTCCCGTCCTCCGCCCCCGTTGAATTAAAATGCAGCGCTTTTGATTTGAATCCCCGCTGCGGCGGAAACGAATAACAGAACATGAACCTCATCCTTCAAGCCCTGCACAACATCCCCTCCGCCCAGGTCGAGCATCTCGCCAGTGTCGCCAATGCCGCCCGCATCGAACAGGTCGCCGCGCATCTGTATCGCTTGCGCGCGGTCAATCCGCAGGCGAACATCGCCGCCTACTGTTTCGAGCACCAGATCGATTACGGTTTCGTACCGCAGGGCAAGCAGATTGCCGATTTCGGGCTGCTGGTGATGGACATGGATTCGACGCTCATCAACATCGAGTGCATCGACGAGATCGCCGACATGCAGGGTATCAAGCCGCTGGTGGCGGAGATCACCGAGTCGGCCATGCGTGGCGAGATCGATTTCGCCGAGAGCCTGCGCCGCCGCGTGGCATTGCTGAAGGGTTTGGACGAGAGCGCGCTGCTGCGCGTGTACGACGAACGGCTGAAACTCAATCCGGGTGCCGAGACGATGCTCTCCGCGCTGATGAAGCACGGCGTCAGGACGCTGCTGGTCTCGGGCGGTTTCGTGTTCTTCACCGAACGACTGAAGGCAAGACTGGGGCTCGACTTCGCCCATGCCAACGAACTGGAGATCGTCGATGGCAAGCTCACCGGCAATGTGTCCGGCAAGATCGTGGATGCGCAGGGCAAAGCAGACTGGCTGAACCATGTACGCGAGGAACTCGGACTGCAATCCGCGCAGGTCATCGCGATGGGCGACGGAGCCAACGACCTGAAGATGATGGCGCAGGCGGGCGTGAGTATCGCCTACCACGCCAAACCGGTAGTGCGCGCGCAGGCCAGTTATGCGCTGAACTTCGTTGGTCTGGATGGATTGGTCAATCTGCTGGGCAATTGAGCAGTCCGACCCGCGCGATTCCAATCAGATTTTGATGTGCTAAAGTAGCCGCGTTCGCTGCGATTCAGACTGAAAGGATAGTCATGAAAGATGTCATGTTGAGGCTGGTCGATGTACCCATGGTGCGCATGTTCGTGCTGGCGGGCATCATCTTTCTGATGATCGCAGTGCTGGGCAAGATCGAAGGAAAGATCGAACCGGGCCGCATGGGCCGCATCGGCGCCGCCATTCTGGGCGCGGTGCTGATCGTGATCGGCCTCGTGATGCAATACGGTGAAACACCGGAGATGTACTCCAAGCTTCCGCCCAACCTGATCGCCACTATCCAGCCGAACACGGTTGCGGTCGTACCAGCGAGTGCCGCTGTCCCGGTGATTCCCATCAAAGTAGTCTCCGGCACCTATGGCCGCAACTGCAACGCCAAAGCCGGCAATGCCACCGCGCAACTGGCCAAGGCCTGCGACGGACAGGGCAGCTGTGATTTCGTGATCGATCCGGCCACGCTGGAAGACCCCGCCCCGACCTGCAGCAAGGATTTTGCCGCCGAATGGAGATGCGGCGACGGCAATGCGGTCTATTCCGCCGCGCTTTCCGCCCTCAGCGGCAAGAATGACAAACTTCGTTTGAACTGCGCCGGATAAGAACGGTCGGTTTTCAGGGATTTCCTCTAACGCTTCCCGCCAGCCAAGTCAATTTTCGGGCGAGAATTTATCGCTTGAAAAAACTTTTCGACCCCCTACAATTAGTCGAATCCAAGCAGTCGACCACTAGATATAGTGGTTTTTGCTTTTGCGACTGAAGTATTCCATGCAATCAAGGGGGTAGTGTCGTGTTCGATTCCGAGAGCGTCTCCTCGTCCACCCAAAGCGATTCAGAATCCACTGTCATACACAAAAAGCCCTCCGGTCGACACCCGATAACCAAGCAAAAAAGTCAGCCAAGATCCCTCCAAAAAGGCGAAGGTCAAAACCCCGGAGACCACTCCCCGGACGAACAGGTAAATAACATGGGCAATAAAAGTGCAATAACGACGCAAGAGATCAGCACCGAAGTACTGCTGGAAAAATACGCGGAGGCGGACGAGAAATCGGTACAGGACGTGCGCCGCCGCGTGGCGCGCGGACTGGCGCAGGCCGAGAAGCCGGAGCAGCGCGCCAAATGGGAACAGGCTTTCTTCGACGCGCAGGAGAACGGCTTCGTCCCCGCCGGGCGCATCAACTCCGCCGCCGGACTGAAGATACAGGCCACGCTCATCAACTGCTTCGTACAACCGGTGGGCGATGCCATCTCCGGCCTCAGCGACGGCAAGCCGGGCATCTACGATGCGCTGCAGCAGGCCGCCGAGACCATGCGCCGCGGCGGCGGTGTCGGTTACGACTTCTCTTCCATCCGCCCCGAAGGCGCGCATGTCAAAGGCACCAACTCGCGTGCCAGCGGCCCCATCTCCTACATGCGCGTGTTCGACCGCTCTTGCGAGACCGTCGAGTCTGCCGGTGCACGCCGAGGCGCGCAGATGGGCGTGTTGCGCTGCGACCACCCCGACATCGAGAGATTCATCAGCGCCAAGGACCAGGGCGACCTGCGCAACTTCAACATCTCCGTCGGCGTGACCGATGCGCTGATGCTGGCCGTGGAAAAGGACGAAGAGTTCGAACTGGTGCACAGCGCCGCGCCTTCCGACGCCATCAAGGCCGCCGGCGCGACCCAGCGCGCCGACGGCAAGTGGATCTATCGCAAAGTCCGCGCCACCGACCTGTGGAAGCAGATCATCGCCAGCACCTACGATCATGCCGAGCCTGGCGTGCTGTTCATTGACCTGATGAACCGCGACAACAACCTGTCGTATTGCGAACTCATCGAGGCTACGAATCCATGCGCCGAACAGCCGCTGCCGCCCTACGGCTGCTGCTGCCTCGGCTCCATCGACCTCTCGCGCATGGTGAAGAACCCGTTCTCCAAACATGCGGGCTTCGACTACGAACCCTTCAAGCAACTGGTGCGCGTCTCGGTGCGCATGCTCGACAACGTGCTCGATGTGACCGCCTGGCCGCTCCCGGAACAACAGCAGGAAGCGCAGAACAAGCGCCGCGTCGGACTGGGTTTCACCGGCCTCGGCGATGCGCTGGTGATGCTGGGTCTGCGTTACGACACGGACGAGGCGCGCAATTTCGCCGCCGACATCACGCGCATCATGCGCGACGAGGCCTATCTCGCCTCGGTCGATCTGGCGCAGGAACGCGGCGCCTTCCCGCTGCTGGATGCCGGGAAATATCTTTCCGCACCGCGCTTCGCCTCGCGCCTGCCGGACGAACTCAAGGACAAGATCCGCAAGCACGGCATCCGCAACAGCCACCTGCTTTCCATCGCGCCGACCGGCACCATCTCGCTGGCCTTTGCCGACAACGCATCGAACGGCATCGAGCCCGCGTTCTCCTGGTTCTACACGCGCAAGAAACGCATGATGGATGGCAGCACCAAGGATTACCCGGTGGAAGACCACGCCTGGCGCGTCTACAAACAGCAGGGTGGCGACACAAACAAACTGCCACCCGCTTTCGTCACCGCGCTGGAGATCTCTGCCATCGATCACATGAAGATGGTCGCTGCCGTGGCGCCGTTCATCGACACATCGATCAGCAAGACGGTGAACGTGCCCGCCGACTATCCCTACGAAGATTTCAAAGACCTCTACACCGAAGCGTGGAAGGCCGGATTGAAAGGCTTGGCGACCTACCGCCCGAACAGCGTGCTGGGCTCGGTGCTGTCGGTCACGCCGGAGAAGAAGGCAGAAGAGCAGCCGCAGGACTTCGTGTTCGACCAGGATCGACGCATCGTGCTGGAGACCGCGCCCAAGCCGGCGCTCGCCTCCCTACGCTGGCCCGGCCGCCCCTCGCTTCCCGCCGGCAGCGAAGGCTGGACATCACCGGTAGTGAAACACTCACTGGGCAGTTTCGTCGCCTTCGTGTCGCACACCAAGAACGGCTGCAACCATCCGTTCGAAGTCTGGGTGAACGGCTCGGAGCAACCGCGCGGTCTCGGCGCATTGGCAAAATCGCTGTCGATGGACATGCGTACGCGCGACCCGGTGTGGATACGAATGAAACTCGAGATGCTGATGAAATCGGCGGGCGACGACGCCTTCGACATGCCGATGCCACCGGAAGGCGAAGTGAAACGCATGCCAAGTCTGGTGGCCGCGTTCGCACATCTGCTCAAGTACCGCATCGAAGAACTGGGCGCGCTGGAAGTCTGCGACGGCGTGACCACGCCGATGATGGATGCACTGTTCGCCCGCAAGGAACCCAAGACCGGCACCGACGGCACCATGAGCTGGACAGTGGACATCTCCAACGCCGGGGCCGGTGACGACTTCGTGCTGGGTCTGAAGGAACTGATGCTGCCGGACGGACAGCGCCGCCCCTATTCGATGTGGCTGTCCGGTGTGTATCCGCGTTCGCTCGACGGCTTGTGCAAAGTGCTGAGTCTCGACATGCGCGTGATCGACCCGGCCTGGATCGGCATGAAGCTGCGCAAGCTGCTCAACTTCGGCGAACCACTGGGCGACTTCATGGCGCGCGTGCCGGGCGGCAACAAGATGGAAAGCTATCCGTCCACCGTCTCCTACGTTGCCAAGCTCATCATCCACCGCTATGCCATGCTCGGCATCCTCGACGAGCACGGCTACCCGGTGCAGCAGATGGGCGTGCTGGAGATTCCCGAAGGCCACATCAAACCCACCGCCATCAAGCCCATCGTCGGCAAGCTTTGCAAGGAATGCGGTAACGCCACGCTGATCAAGAAGGACGGTTGCGAGTTCTGCACCAGTTGCGGGGCGATCGGGGCGTGCGGCTAACTGGGCAATCTCAAGCGAAATAAAAAACCGCCCTCGGGCGGTTTTTTATTTCGGATGGATAAATCACCGACTACTCCATGAAGTCTTCCGCCCCTGCGGGCAGTTCATGCGTGATGCCTTTGTGGCAATCGATACAGGTCTTGCCGGAACCGGGTTTTGCCGCCTGCGCATGCTTGGTCTTGGCACTCGGGTCCTGCACTTCGGTATCCATCCCCTCGAAGCTGTGGCAGTTGCGGCATTCGCGCGAATCGGATGCCTTCATACGCGCCCATTCATGCTTGGCCAACTCCAGCCGTTTGGCTTCGAACTTCTCCTTGGTATCAATGGATCCGGTGATCTTGCCCCACAGTTCGCCGCTCGCCTGGATCTTGCGCTTCATCTTGTGCACCCAGTCCTTGGGTACATGGCAGTCGGAGCAGATTGCGCGCACGCCGGTACGGTTGGAGTAATGCACGGAAAGCTTGTATTCCTCGTAAACGGTATCGCGCATCTCGTGGCACGAGACGCAGAACTCCATCTTGTTGGTCGCTTCCATGCCGGTGTTGAAGCCGCCCCAGAAGATGATGCCGGCTATAAATCCGCCCCCCAGCAGTGCAAGCATCGAATACTTTGCCGACGGACTGCGCAATACTTGCCCCCACTTTTTCAGTGTTTGTTTGATATTCATTTTATTCTCCCCTTTGTTCGGCCTTGTTGTCGGCCGCCCCTGAAACAACACAACATGTAATTCAACGACAAAGCCCGGGAACCTGAAGCTTCCCGGGCTTTATCTCTAACCGCCTATTGTTGATTACTGGATGCTGCCGAAGTAATGGATGACAGCCTCGACTTCGCCTTCACTGAGTGCTTCAAGTTTCGGCAGCATCTTTTTGGGAGCTACACGTGTGCCATCCTTGAAATACTTGATCTGCTGTTTGATATAAGTCATTTTCTGACCTGCCAGGATACCGGCGTGATCTCCCGGGAAGCCGCCATCTTCGCTATGGCAGGTGTAGCACTTCAGCTTGTAGACTGACTTGCCTTTCTTCACCAATTCCGGATCGGTGGTCTGCGCGGTGCGCACGAACGGCTGCGCGACAAAATATGCGCCGATCTGCGTGATGTCTGCCGCGCTCAGTTCGCTGGCAACTTTGCACATATTTGTTTTTGTGCCTTTCTTGCTGCCGGACAGGTATTCCGACTCGACGCAGGGCCGTTCTTTCTTCTGATACTTGGTCAGGCTGCGCTCGAGATATTCTTCGGAGTAGCTGGCGATGCTGGGCACGTTGGCGTCGGTACTGTTGCCGTCGGCGCCGTGACAGGCGGTGCATGATTCCGCTGCCTTGGGTGCGGCAGCAGAGGCGCCAACAGAGAGCGACATTCCTAACAGTGCACTACAGACCAGCAGAATGTGTGCGGCGAAATTCTTTTTCATCTTGGACCCCTCATATATTTTTTTGACAACAAAAAAACGTTTGCATCCCAGCCTCGAACGAAACGGTCATCATGCAGATCACTCTCGCCAACTCCCGTGTTCACAGTTCACAAGGTGATCCATCATTAAGGCAAGCCGAGTGTAGCATGACGAACAGGCACATCAAGTGATGGCTAGCGCACACAATTAACCACTCTGCGAGAAGTGCTTTCAGCGTTCACGCACCCTGCTATAGTTATCCCAACGACACTATCCTCTGCCGCCATGAGTAAACACACCACACCAGATCACGCCCGACTCGACCGCGTCGTCGCCGAAGCGCGCAAGCAGCGCGAACTGCGCGAGGCCGGCTATCGCGAGAAGGCGCTCAAACTGTTTCCGTGGATATGCGGGAGATGCGGCAGGGAGTTTTCCGGCGTGCGTTTGCGCGAGCTGACCGTGCATCACAAGGATCACAATCACGACAATAATCCGCCGGACGGCAGCAACTGGGAACTGCTCTGCCTGTATTGCCACGACAACGAGCATTCGCGCGTGATGGATGAGGTGGTGCGGGATAGGAAGGAAGGCGCTCAGGCCGTGGCGACGCACAACCCCTTCGCCGACCTGAAGGCGATGCTCAACAAGAAGACCGATTGATAATCCGAAGTACCGCTACAGCGCGCGGCAGCTGAGCACGAAACGAAATCAGTCCCGAGTGATCAGCCCTGGCGCTTCATGAACAACGCCGGGATCTGCGGTTTCGGCTTGCTCGTCACCGGCTCGTGGGGCTTCTTCGCCGGTTCTGCCGCCGGAGCGCTGATGCTCGGCACATATGGCTTGTCGAACCACGGATCGTGCGCCGGTTTCTTCGGTGCGGGTGTGTGGTAACCGCGACTGTGCTCGGCGTGTTCGCCGCGCGGCTCGCGTTGCGGTCTGCTGTTGTGCGCGGGCAGATTCGCTTTTTCTTTCTTGATCTCGGTCTTGATCAGCTTCTCGATATCGGCCAGATATCTTTCTTCTTCCGGCGACACCAGCGAGATCGCCGTGCCGGATGCGCCGGCGCGGCCGGTACGACCGATACGGTGCACATAGTCTTCTGCCGCGTGCGGAATCTCGTAATTGATCACCATCGGCAGATGGTCGATATCCAGACCGCGCGCGGCCACGTCGGTCGCGATCAGCACGGCGACCTTGCCCTGCTTGAAGGCGTCCAGCGCCTGCATGCGCTCGAGCTGGGTCTTGTCGCCGTGAATGGCATCGGCAGAAACGCCCTCGCGCTGCAACTGCTTGGCCAGACGGCTGGCGGTGAGCTTGGTCTTGGTGAACACGATGACCTGCTTCGCATCGTCGCCGCGCAACAGTTGCGCCAGCAGTTGATGCTTGTCAGTCTGCTCGACCAGATAGACTTTCTGCGTGATGTTCTCGGCGGAAGCATTGCTGCGCGCAACCTCGATCAGGGTCGGGTAGTTCATGAAATCTTCCGACAATTTCTTGATCTCGTTGGAAAAGGTGGCGGAGAACATCAGGCTCTGGCGCTGGCGCGGCAGCAGTGCAAGGATGCGTTTCAGCGCGGGCATGAAGCCCATGTCCAGCATGCGGTCAGCCTCGTCCAGCACCAGCACCTGCACTTGGTTCAGCAACACCGTCTTCTGTTCGATGTGGTCCAGCAAGCGGCCCGGTGTCGCCACCAGTATCTCCACACCGGTCTTCAGGTGCGGCGTCTGTGTCTTGATGTCCACGCCGCCGTACACCACCAACGAACGCAGGTGCGTGTGCTTGGCGTAGGCTTTGACGCTCTCTTCAACCTGTACTGCAAGTTCGCGTGTCGGCACCAGGATCAGCGCGCGCACCGGATGGCGCGCGGGCGAGGTGCTGGAACTCGCATGCGGCAGCAGTTTCTGTAGCAGGGGCAGCGCGAAAGCGGCAGTCTTGCCGGTGCCGGTCTGCGCGCCCGCCATTAAATCATGGCCTTCGAGCACGACTGGAATGGCTTGTGCCTGGACCGGGGTGGGAGTGGTGTAACCGGATTCGGTAAGTGCCTTGAGGATTTCCGGAGCCAACTTCAAGTCGGCAAAACTAACGGTGTTCAATATCGTTCTCTTCGTTATAGTCGGGGTTTGAATGGCAGCATTATACGCCCCCGCACCGTTAGCGCTCCGCGCAAGCGAGAGGCTCTATAATCACCTTAACCAACAATACCTTACAGAACATGAGCCTGCATTCCTCACCGCCCAGCACCCCCACCGTTGCCGTCATCGGCGGCGGACCGGCCGGATTGATGGCTGCCGAGGCACTGGCGCAAGCCGGCGTGCGCGTGGATCTGTACGACGCGATGCCCAGCGTGGGGCGCAAGTTCCTGATGGCCGGCAAGGGCGGCATGAACATCACCCATGCCGAGCCGTTCGAGGTCTTCATCACCCGCTACGCCGTGCGCAGCGCCGATATCGAACCGCTGCTGCGCGCTTTCCCGCCGGATGCCTTGCGCGCGTGGATACACGGGCTCGGAATCGAGACTTTCGTCGGCACCTCCAATCGCGTCTTCCCCGCCGATATGAAAGCCGCACCGCTGCTGCGCGCGTGGCTGCACCGTCTGCGCGAACTGGGCGTCCATTTCCATGCGCGGCATCGGTGGTGCGGTTGGGATGATCATGACGCTTTGCGTTTCACCACCCCCGATGGCGAACTCGTCGTGCAGACAGATGCGACTGTGCTGGCTTTGGGCGGTGCAAGCTGGCCGCAACTCGGATCGGACGGGGCATGGGTGAAGTTGCTGGGACAACGCGGCATAGACATCGCACCGCTGCGTCCGTCCAATTGCGGTTTTGACGTGCAGTGGAGCGCTCACCTGCGCGAACGCTTCGTCGGCGAACCGCTCAAATCCGTCGCCGCCACTTTCGGCGGTGTACGCAAACAGGGCGAGTGCATCATCACCGAACACGGCATCGAGGGCGGCCTGATCTACGCGCTTTCCGCCGCGCTGCGCGACGAGATCGAGCACGGCGGTCAGGCGACATTGCATCTCGATCTGCTGCCGGACTTCACCGCGCAGCGTGTGAAAGACGAAGTGTCGCATCCGCGCGGTGCGCGCTCGCTCTCCAGCCATCTGCAAAGTCGTTTGGGATTGAAAGGCGTGAAGGCCAACCTGTTGCGCGAAGTGTTGAGTGCGGAGCAGATGCACGACACCGCGCTGCTGGCGCAGTCCATCAAGGCGTTGCCGCTGCGGCTCGACGCACCCCGCCCTTTGGCCGAAGCGATCAGCACTGCGGGCGGCATCCCCTTCGAGGCGTTGGACGCGAACCTGATGCTGAAACGATTGCCCGGCATCTTCCCCGCCGGCGAGATGCTGGACTGGGAGGCACCCACCGGCGGCTACCTGCTCTCAGCCTGTTTCGCCAGCGGCCGCGCGGCCGGAACCGGTGCCGCGCTCTGGCTGCAACAACCCCGCCAGGCACAGGGTTAGCGCTGCCGCCACGGCAAGCCGCGACATATTCATGCGTTACAATGCGCGGCGCTTTTCCAAACTGAAAGGATAGAAACATGAAGCAATACAGCAAACGCACCGCCATCATGCACTGGCTGATCTTCCTGCTCGTCATCGCCGCTTTCTACTTCGGCCATCAACTTGATGAAAGCAAGGACGGCGCGCAAAAGCTCTCCATGTATCCGCTGCACTTCCTGATCGGCGACCTGATCCTGCTGTTGGTCCTGGTGCGCATCTATTTCCGCAAGAAGGACGGTGAACCGGCACCGGCCAACGCTAATCCGCTGCTGAACAAACTAGCTGCCGCCACGCACGGCCTGCTGAACATCGCGCTCATCGCGGTGGTGGTGTCCGGCATGGCTACCGCAGCCACCTCCGGTGTGATCGATGCGCTGAAAGCAAATGACCCGTCACTGATCCCCGACTTCGCCACTGTCGGCGCCAAGGGATATCACGAGCTGTTCATCGGCATACTGCTCCTGCTCGTCGCATTCCACGTCGTGGCGACGCTGTACCACCAGCTCGTCGTCAAGGACAACCTGCTGCGCCGTATCATGATCAAGCGTTTCGACTGAGCCGCACCCATTCGCGATGGGCGGCCTCGGCGCCGCCCTTTTTATTTTGGACACCAGCCTTCTCAAATCCATCCACCTCACCTGCGTGACGCTCAGCTACTCGCTGTTCTTCCTGCGCGGGGGGTGGATGCTGCGCGATTCGCCGATGATGAGGCAAGGCTGGGCGAGATATGTGCCGCACACGGTGGACACCTTCCTGCTCGGCAGCGCCATCGCGCTGGCCTGGCAGCTCGGCATCTCGCCGCTGGAGCACAGCTGGCTGGCCGCCAAGATCGTCGCGCTGCTGGGCTACATCGTCATCGGTTCGGTGGCTTTGAAACGCGGCAAGACCAAGCTCATCCGGCTGTTTTCCTGGCTGATCGCACAGATGATATTCATCTATATGGTGGGTGTGGCCGTGACGCACGACCCGCAACCGTGGCACGCTTTATGAGGAAAATGAAATGAAGAAGATACCCGCCCGCTACAGCAACATATTGTTCGGAGCCATGCTCTCCATCATCATGGTCACGATCATCTCGGGGACGGTGGTGCTGATCAATCAGGGATACGACGCGGATTTCTTCGGCCGCTGGTTCAAGGGCTTCATCACCGCCTGGCCCATCGCCTTTCCCACCGTGCTGTTCGTCGCCCCGTTCGTGCGCAGGGTGGTGGCTAGAATCACGACGCCATAAGTTGGTGACGCACACTCATTGCCTATCGATACCGACCGAGTTTTTGAAGGCCGTGATGTAGGTGTAGCAGGTACGTGCATCATCAGCCAGTTCCAGAAAACTGATAATCCGTTTGCGCCAATCGCCGAAGTCAGGCTCCGCTTCCAGTTTCGACATGTCGTGAAAGCCCATGCTCCAATCCATGAACACCCGGCGTTGGGCATCACCCTGAACCACGATGCGCACATTGCGGTGGCGCGGGTCTCTCTTTACCAGCTCCATCAGTGACAGTACCGCCTCGCGCTTGCCTTCCAGCATCTGCATGAAACAGCCATCCTGATAGAGCAGGCAACCGGTGATGCCCAGAGCCTGATTGTTCTTTCTCGAGATGCGCAGGATTTTGGCGATCTCGTCCCCGCTCATAGCTTTGCTGGTCTCGCTAACATAGAGCAGGAAGAACAGCGGAGCGCTGACTTCGGGACGTCCCTGCAGCAATTGTCGCTCGAAGTTTTCGACGAATGCCTGTGCCTCCAGTGGACGGAAGAACAGATACCCTTGGATGAAATCGCAACCGCTGGCACGCAACTCCATCAATTGCGCCTCATCCTCCACCCCTTCGGCCACAAGTTTGAGTCCGAGCGCGTGACCGAGACCGATGATGGCGCGGATCACGACGCGGCTTTCCGTTTGCTTCCCCACGCCATCCACAAAAGCCTTGTCGATCTTCAGCACACTCACCGGCATGCGCTGCAATTGTGCCAGTGAAGAATATCCGGTACCGAAGTCGTCCACCGCCACGCGCAGTCCGAGTTGCGCCAGACGGCGCAGCACCCGCAGATTGCTTTCCACATCGGCCATCAACGATGTCTCGGTGATCTCGATCAGGATGCGCGAAGGATCGGCACCGGTCTCCTTCAGGATGGCGGCGAATTCATCCGCCAGATTCTCCTCGCTCAACTGGCGCGTAGACACGTTGACCGAGATGTATGACGGGGCACGTTCACCCCAGCGCTGCCGCCAGTCAACTTCGGCCAAACACCCCTGACGGAACACCCAGGTTCCGATCGGGACGATACTGCCGGTCATCTCGGCGATGGGAATGAATACTGCAGGAGAGATATCGCCCGCGGCGGGGTGCCAGCGCAGCAACAGTTCCGCGCCGACGATGCGGCGACTATCCGCCGCCACGATGGGCTGAAAGCGACAGGAAAGTTCGTTGCGCTCGATCGCCAGACGCAGCCCCTGCGTCACTGATAGCCGCTGACGGACCTTCTCTTCGAGACTGTCGCTGAAGAACTGCCAACCGTCGCGTCCTTTTTCCTTGACTGCATACATCGCCGAATCGGCGGAACGCAACATGTCATCGGCACTGTGCGTAGTACCGTGCCCCACCGCGATGCCGATACTGCCGGTAACGAACAGCGAGACATCGCCGTATGCGACCGGCTGCCGCAGCGCGACATTGATCCGTTCGGCCAGTGCCGAGATCGATGCCGGTTGCTCCAGTTGTTCGCAGAGGATGACGAACTCGTCACCGGCCAGCCGCGCGACCGTGTCGCCGGGGCGCACTTCCTCGATGAGTCGGGCGGCGACAACTTCCAGCAGCGCGTCCCCGGCTTCATGTCCGTAGGTGTCATTGATCAGCTTGAAACCGTCTAGATCAACGAATAGCAGTGCCACACTCAGCCCTTGCCGTTGCGAACGCACCAGTGCATTGGCCAGGCGTTCGCGAATCAAAGCCCGATTCGGCAAACCGGTCAGCAAATCGTGCGAGGCTCGCCACAACATCTCTTCCTCGGCGATCTTGCGCTCGGTGATGTCGCGCATGGTGACCACCAGCAGCCACTCTCTACCGTTGTGCAGCTTTGTGATGGACGCCTCCATCGAGAAGAAACTGCCATCCTTGCGGTATCCGGTGATCTGGCTGCGCTCAGCCATGCGCCGCGTAGTCTCCGCACCTTCAACGAAACCCTGCATCAGCGCCGCATGGTTCTGGCGCAGATGCGGCGGCAACAACTGGTGAACCGGCATTCCGATCATTTCCTGCGCGGTGTAACCGAACAGATGGCACGCGCTCTGGTTGACTTCGCTGATGATGCCTTTTTCGTCGGTCGCGATGACCGCCACATCGGCGACGGCAAGGATCTGCTGTGCCGTGCCTAGCCTGCGTATGGCGGCATTCGCCTCGGCAGCGATGCGCGCCACCGCCTGCGCGGTGGGCGGCGATTCATGCAGCTTGGCACCGGCGACCTGCCCGCGGTAACGTTCGGGTATCTGTGGCGGAATACTGCCGAATCGCTCGACGATGGCAAAAGTACCATCGGCATCGCAGCGCGCAAGATAGCTGTTCACGCAGGCATGGTGCGTCAGCGCATCCATCTCCACCTCGCCCTGCGGGCCGACCACGCGCACCTTTTCAAGCGCCGCAACCAAAGCTTCCGGCTCCGTCGTGCCTGCCAGTTCCGCGGCCTGGGCGAACGCAAGCACACACAGGTAAGTGCCTTCGCCAAAATTGGTGAGGATGCCGTTACCCTTCGGCCAGATGCCGGTGATACCCGGCAGCCGCGCCAGTCGCTGCAGATAGCTGCGATTGGCCCCGGTTTCCACCGACATGAAATAGGTATTGCTGGAATAGAAACCTTCGCGAACCTTTGGCGGCAGCCCGCTGACCATCATCTCGTCGTAATGCCCCATCACCACGGCCATGCGATTCTTCAAGCCCATCTCGGTGAAGCGAGTCAACAGGGCGCTCTGGTCGGCACCGGCAAAATAGGGCACGAACACATCGGCACCGGAACGGGCCACATGCTCAAGCAAGCCATCGATCTCACCGGCACTGGCACCGATAGGCAAATATTCCTCACCGACGATGTCGCCCCCCAAAATACTCAGCGAGCGCTTCGCCGCATCGATGGAGCCGCGCGGCCACTCATAGTTGCTGCCCGCGAAGAACATCTTCAGGCCGTAATGACGCGCCATGAAGGGGATCATCTTGTCGATCTGCTGGTTCGGCAGTGCGGCGAAGTGAAAGAAATAGCGCCCGGCGATGCTGCCCTCGTAGAAGGAGAAATTCAGATAGGGGATGCGTAGCGGCTCAGCCACCTCGCTGGCGACCGCGATTCGTGAATTGGACAGCAGATTGCCGATGATCGCGGCACAGTGATGGTGCTCGACAAGACGTAGCGCGGCGGGAACGGCGGTATCGGGCAAACTGCCATCGTCTTCGATGATGAGTTCGAGTGGCCTTCCCAAAACGCCGCCGCGCTCGTTGATCTCGTCAACGGCGATGCGCGCCGCGTTGGATATCTCCTCGCCATAAATGGCGACCAGCCCGGTCAGGGGAGGCATCAGTCCTATTCTGACCGGATCGGTCTTTGGCTGCTTTGACTGATTCACGATAAACACCGATGAATGTCCCGGTCAATATTCTAACTGGGGACAGATTTAGCGACTGGGAATCCTCAAACGACCTTCCTGTATGCGGCCATCAGTGCGAACACGCCGAGCAGCACATACCAGAGCAGCGACCATTCCGGGATGCCGAGCGTGAGGAAGGTCCAGCTCTTCTCCGCGCATTCGCCGGAACCATGCAGCAGTTCCTGCCAGACCTCGGACAAGGGAAAGTTCTGCAACATGTAATCCAGACCGGGACCGCAACCGGGAACCTGATCTTTCGGCAGGTGCTGTATCCAGATATGGCGCGATGCGACTGCCACCCCGCCCAATGAAACAAGCGCGATCAAAATGGAATAGACCTTCGCGCCTGCCTGTTTCGGACTGTGCAGCGCGGCAATGAGAAACAACACACCGATGGCGATGAAGATGACGCGCTGGATCATGCACAGCGGACAGGGTTCCAGATGCAGCACGTATTGCAGATACAGACCGAAACCGAACAATCCGGTCACGACCACTGCTCCGGCCAGATATAGCCAGCTACCGGGGATACCGTTCCAGAATTTCAACATGTCACTCGGACTCGTCTATCCACGCAGCCTGGATCGCTTCCAGCACCTTCTCGCCGCCGCGGTGATGGTCGTCGTCAAAGTCCGGCAGGTCGACCACGAAGTTGTGCAGGTCGACGAAGCGCACGGTCTTCGGGTCGATATCGGAATGCTTCTCGCTCAGCGAGATCGCGATGTCGCGCACATCGGTCCATTTCATTTTGAATGTCCCTCCTTCGCCATGTTGATGGTGTACTTGGGTATCTCGATCACCAGCTCTTTGTCTGCGACTATGGCCTGACAACTCAGGCGCGAGCTGGATTCCAGCCCCCAGGCCTTGTCCAGCATATCCTCTTCCAGTTCGGTCGCTTCCGCCAGGCTGCCGAGACCCTCACGCACGATGACGTGGCAGGTGGTGCAGGCGCAGGATTTCTCGCAGGCATGCTCGATCTCGATGCCGTGTTCCAGCAGAGCGTCGCAGATGGACGTGCCCGGTGCAGCGTCGAACAGCGCGCCCTGGGGACATAGCTCCTCATGCGGCAGTATGATGATCTGTGTCATTCCAGCTCCGATAGTCTGTGTCCGGCCAATGCGCTCTTCACGCTCTTGTCCATGCGCTTTTGCGCGAACTCGGTGGTGACCTGATTCAGGGCCTCGACCGCACGCTTGATGGCCTGATGGTCGCTGCCCGCGATCACCGCGTGCAATCCGTCCATGCTGCCGCGGATACGCGCCTGCGCGGCGGCATCCAGCAGGGCCTCGCCATCCTGCTGCAGGGCATTATCCACCGCTTCCAGCAACTGCGCAGCCTCGGTCTGCTGCTCGCGCAGCGCGCGCGCCATCATGTCGTCGCGCGCATGCCGGTTGGAGTCGTGCAGCATGCGCGTGATCTCCTCGTCGCTCAAGCCGTACGAGGGCTTGACCACGATGCTCGCCTCGGTGCCGCTCGCCATCTCGCGCGCGGAGACGCTGAGCAGGCCGTCGGCATCTATCTGAAAGGTGACGCGAATACGCGCCGACCCGGCCACCATCGCCGGGATGCCGCGCAGTTCGAACTTCGCCAGCGAACGGCAATCGCTCACCAGTTCGCGCTCGCCCTGCACCACGTGGATGCTCATCGCGGTCTGGCCGTCCTTGTAGGTGGTGAACTCCTGCGCGCGGGCGCTGGGGATGGTGCTGTTGCGGGGTACGATCTTTTCGACCAGCCCGCCCATGGTCTCGATGCCCAGGCTGAGCGGGATGACATCGAGCAGCAACCAGTCTTCGCCGCTGCGGTTGCCTGCCAACACGTTGGCCTGGATCGCCGCGCCAAGCGCCACCACCTTGTCCGGATCGAGATTATTCAACGGCGATTGTCCGAAGAAGTCACCGACCGCCTGCTGGATATGCGGCATGCGCGTCGCGCCGCCCACCATCACCACACCCTTGACCTCGGACGCGGTCAGCTTGGCGTCGCGCAATGCCTTGCGCAGCGCCTGCAGGGTTCGCTGCACCAGGTTCTGCGACATTTCGTGGAATTCGGCGCGGGTGAGCACATTGTCGATGACCTCGCCGCTGGACAGCACGGCCGTAACACGTGTTTCCAGATGATCGGTCAGTTGTTCCTTGGCGGTGCGCGCATGGGTCAGCAAGGAACGGATATCCGGCGCGGGCAAAGCGGAAAGGCCGTTTTTCTCCAAAAGCCGGCAATAGATGCGGTGGTCGAAATCGTCGCCGCCCAGCCCCGAGTCGCCGTTGGTCGCCAACACTTCGAACACGCCGCGCGACAGGCGCAGGATGGAGATATCGAAAGTGCCGCCGCCGAGGTCGTATACCGCGTACACGCCTTCGGCCGCGTTATCCAGCCCGTAGGCGATCGCGGCGGCGGTGGGTTCGTTGAGCAGGCGCAGCACATTCAGTCCGGCCAGTTTCGCCGCATCCTTGGTCGCCTGACGCTGCGCATCGTCGAAGTAGGCGGGCACGGTGATCACCGCGCCGACCAGTTCTCCGCCGAGCGCCAGCTCGGCACGGACGCGCAACACCCGGAGTATCTCGGCGGAGACTTCGACCGGACTCTTCACGCCCGCCGCCGTGCGCAACTGCAGCATTCCCGGTGCCTGTCCTGAGCTTGTCGAAGGAGCCTCGACGAAACGGTAGGGCAGATTGCTGACGTCGCCGACATCCTTGAGACCGCGCCCCATGAAGCGTTTCACCGAGACGATGGTGTTGTGCGGATAGGCGGTCTGCTCTTCCTGCGCCAGTTGACCGACCAGCACTTCGCCGTCCGCTGCGTAATGCACCACGGAAGGCAGCAATGCGCAGCCCTGCTCGTCGTTCAGCACCGTACTGATGCCGCTACGCACGGTGGCTACAAGTGAATTGGTGGTGCCTAGGTCGATGCCGACGGCCAGGCGGTGCTGGTGCGGTTCGGCGCTGAGGCCGGGTTCTGATATCTGGAGCAGTGCCATTTATGAATCGAGTTCGTCGAATGCGGAGCCGATTTCTTCCGCAAGTTTTTCAAGGAATTTGAGCTTGCGCACTATACCGGAAGCGGCAGTGAAATCGCGAGTGTCGTCGATATCGACCGCCAGTTGCTGTTGCAAAAACCGCACTTCGCGCTGCACGCGCTGCTCCAGTTCCTCCAGCACGCCGAGGTCCTTGCCCTGCAGTGCCTCTTCCAACGCCTCGCGCCATTCCATCTGCTGCATCAGGAAGTCGGTCGGCATGGAGGTGTTGCTTTCCTCCTGCGTATCCACGCCCTGCAGCGAGAGCAGATAGCGCGCGCGATTGAGCGGACTGCGCAGGGTCTGATAGCCCTCGTTGACCCGTGTGGTCCACTGCATGGAAAGCCGGCGCTCGGCTTCGGGAAGATGGGCGAACTTGTCGGGATGCACCTGTGCCTGCAGCGCCAGATAGCTGCGCTCAAGCGCGGTTGCGTCGATCTGGAATCGCGCAGGTTGATTGAAGAGTGAGAAGAAGTCCTGCTGGAAATCGGCGCCGCTGGGTAGCATCAATAGGTTCTCACAAATGCGAACGATTATCCGCCACGGACATCGGAAACTTCTTTGCGGCGCTTGTCAGCGCCCGGCCGTGGCAGAAGGAATTCAGACCTTGAAGCTCTCGCCGCAGCCGCAAGAATCCTTGACGTTAGGATTGTTGAACTTGAAACCCTCGTTCAATCCCTCGCGCGTGTAGTCCAGTTCCATGCCGTCGATGTACGGCAGGCTGTGCTGGTCCACCAATACGGTCACGCCATTGCTGACGAACTGGAGATCCTCGCTGTCCACCGCATCGGCGAATTCAAGCTTGTAAGCCATGCCGGAACAGCCGCTGGTGCGCACACCAAGACGCAGCCCCACGCCCTTGCCGCGTTTGGTCAGGAAATTCTGCACGTGTTTTGCCGCATTTTCTGTCAAAGAAATCGCCACATTGCTCTCCTATTTGTTTCCGTTGCAGGCCGCGGTCTCGACCATCGCGCCGCTCTTTGCCTTGTAATCTGCCACCGCCGCCTTGATGGCGTCTTCCGCCAGGATGGAGCAGTGGATCTTCACCGGCGGCAATGCCAACTCCTCGGCGATATGTGTGTTCTTGATCGCCAGCGCCTGATCGACGGTCTTGCCCTTCACCCACTCCGTAACCAGCGAACTCGACGCAATGGCGGAGCCGCAACCGTAGGTCTTGAACTTCGCATCCTCGATGATGCCGTCCTTGCCGACCTTGATCTGCAACTTCATCACGTCGCCGCAGGCGGGCGCGCCGACCATGCCGGTACCGACGAGTGCATCGTCCTTATCGAGAGAACCGACGTTGCGCGGATTCTCGTAGTGATCCAGTACTTTTTCACTGTAAGCCATAACATCCTCCTATTCTTTCTGGGGAATCGACTGCTTGCCGACCGGCAAAGCGCGATTCTCTAGTGTGCAGCC
Source organism: Sideroxyarcus sp. (assembly GCA_030651895.1). Taxonomy (GTDB): domain Bacteria; phylum Pseudomonadota; class Gammaproteobacteria; order Burkholderiales; family Gallionellaceae; genus Sideroxyarcus. The sequence goes on from JAUSBR010000009.1 coordinate 87,141, forward strand.
CACTGCACAGTATTCAGATCCACGCCCTCTTTGAACATATCCCACAACGGGGAGAGGTCACGGAGTTTGGCAATCTTTTCCTGCAACAGTTTCACGGTGTAATCCACTTCTTCGACAGTGGTAAAGCGCCCGATGGTAAAACGGATGGAGCTGTGCGCCAGTTCGTCGTTGCGTCCGAGCGCGCGCAACACATAAGACGGCTCCAGACTGGCCGAAGTGCAGGCCGATCCGCTGGAGACCGCGATGTCCTTCACCGCCATGATCAGCGATTCGCCTTCGACGAAGTTGAAGCTCACGTTCAGGTTGTGCGGCACGCGTTGTTCCATGTCGCCGTTGAGGTAGACCTCTTCCATACCGGAGAGACCTTTCCACAGGCGGTCGCGCAGCATGCGGATGCGCTCGTTCTCGCTCGCCATCTCTTCTTTGGCGATACGGAAGGCCTCGCCCATACCGACGATCTGGTGCGTCGCCAGCGTGCCGGAACGGAAACCGCGCTCGTGGCCGCCGCCGTGCATCTGCGCTTCCAGACGCACACGCGGTTTGCGCCGCACGTACAGCGCGCCGATGCCCTTGGGGCCGTAGGTCTTGTGCGCCGAGAACGACATCAGGTCGACCTTGAGCTTTTGCAGATCGATGACCATCTTGCCGGTCGCCTGTGCCGCATCGACATGGAACAGGATACCCTTGGCTCGACAGATTTCGCCGATGGCGGCGATGTCCTGAATGACGCCGATCTCGTTGTTCACCAGCATCACCGAAACGATGGTGGTGTCGGGACGCAGCGCCGCCTTCAGCTTCTCCAGATCGATCAGACCGTTCGGCTCCGGATCGAGATAGGTTGCCGAAAATCCCTGCCGCTCCAGTTCGCGAACGGTATCCAGCACCGCCTTGTGTTCGGTCTGCACGGTGATGATGTGCTTGCCCTTGTCGGCGTAGAAATGTGCGGCACCCTTGATCGCGAGGTTGTTCGACTCCGTCGCGCCGGAGGTCCACACGATCTCTTTCGGATCGGCATTGACTAGCGCCGCCACCTGATCGCGCGCCCGCTCCACCGCCTCATCCGCCGTCCAGCCGAACGAATGCGAACGCGAAGCCGGATTGCCGAACTTCTCGGTCAGGTAGGGGATCATCGCTTCGGCAACACGCGGATCGACCGGTGTAGTCGCCGAATAGTCCAGATAGATGGGAAGATGCAGTGCCATTGATTACCTCTAAATTCAGGCGACAGCCTGTTGCGCAGACTTGCTCACTTTTACGATCGATTCGGGCGAATCGGAACGCAGCTGCCCATCCACCAACTGTTGCAGATTGATCTTGCCCAGATACTCGTGGATCGTCTCGTTGAGACCGAACCACAGATCATGCGTCAGGCAGGGCTTGCCATCCTGGCAAGTACCGCGCGCCTCGCAATTGGTGGCATCCAGTGCTTCATCCACGGCAACGATGATGTCGACCACGGAGATCTTGTTCGCCGGGCGCGCCAGGCAATAACCGCCGCCGGGACCGCGCACGCTGGCGACCACGTTGTTGCGGCGCAACTTGCCGAACAACTGCTCCAGATATGACAAGGAAATCTTCTGACGCTCGCTGATGCCGGCCAGTGTCACCGGGCCTTTGCCGCCGCGCATTGCCAGATCGACCATCGCTGTAACTGCAAAACGACCTTTGGTAGTAAGTCTCATAATCTCGATCCCTTAAAAATTATTTTCTAGTTGGTCGGCAATAGCCGCACGCTTATCCCTGCAACTTCTGAGGATATAATAGAATACCTGATACTTTTAATCAACAATCTTGTTGAGATAGTTTGGATCGAACTTGTCGGCGGTAGCCTGCTCGTCTTCCACACGCACACCGAGCTTTTCGAGTTGTTGCAGGATATGTTCTATGCGCTGGTCCACGGTCACACTGTGCCCGATCAAGCCGTGCAAGGCTTTGGCGACCGGATCGTTCTGGTCATTGCTGATGCCGTAGGCATTGAAACCGGTCGTTTTCTTGGCTTCGTCGAGGATGCGCGCCGGAATACCCGCCGCCGTCGCCCCGGCCGGAACGTCCTTCACCACCACCGCATTCGAGCCGATCTTGGCGTTTTCGCCTATATATATGGGGCCGAGGATCTTGGCGCCCGCCCCCACCACCACACCGTTGCCCAGTGTCGGATGGCGTTTGCCTTCCTTCCACGATGTACCGCCCAGCGTGACACCGTGATACAGCGTCACATCGTCGCCGATCTCGGCAGTCTCGCCGATCACCACCCCCATGCCGTGGTCGATGAAGAAGCGGCGGCCGATGGTCGCGCCCGGATGGATCTCGATACCGGTGAACCAGCGTGCGAAATGCGAAGTGAAACGCGCCATCCATTTCAGCTCGACGTGCCACAGCCAGTTGGAAAGGCGATGGAAGATGCGAGCGTGCAACCCCGGATAGCAGGTCAGCACCTCGAAGGTGGTGCGCGCCGCCGGGTCGCGGGCGAATACGCTGGCGATGTCCTCACGGATATTCTTAAACATCTTTATGTTCTTGCTGATAACGAGCCTTGAGGCGAGCATTGTACTCGGTTGTGACGGTCAGGATACCGCGCAGGATGTTGACCTCCTCGTCTTCCAGGCGCGTGCGCGAATACAGGCGGCGCAGGCGCTGCATCAGCCGCGCCGGGTTCTGCGTGGTGAAGAAACCGATCTCGAACAGGGTCTTTTCCAGATGCGCGTAAAGCCCTTCCACGCGCTCGTGCGCGGCCGGAACGATCTCCGCCGCCTGCGGCCGGTAGCTCTGCGCCGCCACGCTCAGCTCGTAAGCGATCACCTGCACCGATGCCGCGATGTTGAGCGAGGAAAAATCGGGATTGGCCGGGATGTTCACTCCCAGCTGGGCATGGCCCATCTCCTCGTTGGTCAGGCCCGACATCTCGGTGCCGAACAGCAGCGCCACCGGCGCGGCCTGCGCCTGCTGCAGCACCTGCGGCATCGCCTCGCGCGGCATCTGCACCTCGATGGAGATGTCGCGCAGCCGCGCCGTCATCGCCACGGTGAAGGCCACGCCCTGCAGCGCCTCGTCGATGGACGCGCAAACCACGGCATTCTGCAGGATATCGTCCGCCCCGGCGGCCATCGCCGTCGCCTGCGGATCCGGGAAATGACGTGGATTGATGAGATACAGCCGGCCCAATCCCATGGTCTTCATCGCCCGCGCGGCCGCGCCGATGTTGCCCGGATGGGTGGTATGGCTGAGGACGACGCGGACGTTATTCAAAGGATTAGGTTTATTCAAAGCGGAATACCAACTAAAATGCGGGGCGGTTACACCAATTCGAAACTTTGAGTAACCGTAGCGAGCGGCTTGAGTGCAAGGCGCACGGCGCACAGGAACCGGAGTGTACTCATAAGTACATGAGGATTCCGAGCACCGCGCAACGCAGCAATCGGGCCGCGCAGTAGGTTAATCAAAGTTTCGCGCTCATTAAAAAGGTCGTACTGATATGCACCCCATGCTCAACATCGCGGTGAAGGCCGCTATTCGCGCCGGCAAGATGATTTACCGTGCCGCCGACAACCTCGATCACCTCACCGTGACCAAAAAATCCCACGCGGATTACGTCAGCGAAGTGGATCGCGCCGCCGAGCGCATCATCATCGAAGCCTTGCAGCAAGCCTATCCGACGCATGCGATTCTAGCAGAAGAGAGCGGCGCCCAAGGCGAGTCGGAGTACGTCTGGATCATCGATCCGCTCGACGGCACCACCAACTTCCTGCACGGCGTGCAGCAATATGCCGTCTCCATCGCCCTGCAGCACAATGGTGTGCTGACCCAGGCTGTCGTGTACGACCCGACCAAGAACGACCTCTTCACCGCCACCCGCGGCCGCGGCGCTTTCCTTAACGACAAGCGCATCCGCGTGAGCAAGCGCAAGGAACTGGCCGACAGCCTCATCGGCACCGGCTTCCCCTACACCAATTTCGAACACAAGGACGCCTACATGGCGATCTTCACCGACGTCATGCAAAAGACCGCCGGCCTGCGTCGTCCCGGTGCCGCCTCGCTCGATCTGGCCTGGACGGCCGCCGGACGTTTCGACGGTTTCTTCGAGACCGCGCTCAAACCCTGGGATCTCGCCGCCGGCGCGCTGCTCATCATCGAAGCGGGCGGCATGGTCAGCGACCTGCACGGCTCGGACACCTATATCAAGAGCGGCCACATCTGCGCGGGCAACCCCTTCATCCACCCGCAACTGCTGGAAGTCATCGCCCCGCACCTGACTGCCGGACTCAAGGGTCAATAAACAGCGCTTCCGACCGCCACCATGGACACCCTGCTCATCCTCGCGATCGCGACCATCGCCATCGTCCTGATCTTCGAGTACACCAACGGTTTCCATGACGCCGCCAACATCATCGCCACCGTCATCGCCTCGCGCGCGATGACGCCGGTGCAGGCGGTGGTGCTGGTGGCCTTCTTTGAATTCCTCGGCCCGCTGCTGGGCGGCACTGCTGTGGCCAACACCATCGGCAAGTTCATCACGCTGGACGACATCGACCGCACGCTCGCGCTCGTCATCGTGCTGTGCGGCCTTTCCGGCGCCATCGCCTGGAACCTCATCACCTGGTGGTTCGGTATCCCCTCCTCGTCCTCGCATGCACTGGTCGGCGGGCTGGCCGGCGTGGTGATGGTCGCCGCCGGTGGCGACCATGTGGCCTGGGGCTTTGGCGACTTGCTGCACGGCGAACTCAACGGCGTCGCCAAAGTTATCGTCGCGCTCATCCTCTCGCCCATCATCGGCTTCTGGGTCGGTTTTGTGCTGCACCGGGTCATGCTGGGGCTGCTGCGCGGCGCGCGCCCTTCCATCAACCGCGACCTGCGCCACCTGCAGTTTGTCACCTCGGCCGGGCTGGCTTTCTCGCACGGCGCCAACGACGCGCAGAAGAGCATGGGCATATTGACGCTGGTGCTGGTGCTGGGCGGCTTCATTCCCACCTTCGAGGTGCCGTTCTGGGTGATGCTGACCTGCTCCTTCGCCATCACGCTGGGCATCCTCTCCGGCGGCTGGCAGATCGTGCGCACGCTTGGCTTCTCCATCTACAAGATCCGTCCGCTGCACGCGCTCGATTCGCAGATGACCGCTGCCGGCGTCATCTTCGCTTCATCGCTGGCCGGCGCCCCGGTCTCCACCACCCATGTGGTCGCCACCTCCATCATGGGCATCGGCGCCTCCGAGCGGCCCAAGGCGGTACGCTGGAGCAAGGCCTTCGAGATCATCGCCACCTGGATCATCACCATCCCCGGTGCAGCGCTGATGTCGATTAGCTGCTATCTTCTCGTCCACTTCTTCGTCTAGAGGCCACCCCATGAATGCCGCACTCAAAGCATCCCAGACCATGCTGGCCCGCATCCTTGACCGCGTCTTCCCCAAGGTGCCGGATTTCTTCCACATGCTCACCGAGCAGAACCTCAAGGTCGCGCACACAGTCGATCTGCTGGTCGAATACATGGAGCACGACGGCCCCGAAGTGGCCGATGCGCTCAAGCTCGACGTGCACGAGGCCGACCTCATCAAGGCGCGCAACCTGCACGAACTCAACGACGCCTTCTCCACGCCCATCGACCGCGAGGACATCTACCGTGCCATCATGACGCTGGACGAGATCGTGATGTATTGCAAGACCACCGTGCACGAGATGGACGTGCTCGGCGTCAAACCGGACCCTTTCATGCGCGACATCTCGCACTGCATCAAGGAAGGCGTGGAAGCCCTGTCCAGCGGCTTCGCCAAGCTGGCCACGACCCCCGCCGCTGCCGCGCACGATGCCGATGCCGCGCGCAAGGCCGAGCGCCGAGCCGAGAAACAATACCGTATCGCTCTCTCCACTCTGTTCGAGGGCAGCGACTACGTCAGCATGTTCAAGCGCCGCGAGATCTACCGCCACCTGACCAACGCCGCGCACCACATGGCGCAATGCGCCAACACACTGCACGACATCGTGGTGAAGATAAGCTGAACGATGAGCCAGACCGCAGAACTCACCCGCTTTCTGCACGCGCACATCCCGCTATCGCAGGCGATGCAGATCACCGCGCGCGCTTACGACGGCCAGAGTCTGCTCCTGAGCGCCCCGCTCGCCCCCAACGTCAACGATAAATCCACCGCTTTCGGCGGCAGCCTCTACAACCTCGCCGTGCTATGCGGCTGGAGCCTGCTGCGGCTCAGGCTGGACGAGGCCGGACTGGAAAGAAAGAACATCGTCATTCAGGAAGCCGATACCCGCTACCTGTTACCGGTCACCGGAGAACTGCAGGCGGAATGCCGCCTAGTGCCCGAGGCCTGGCAGGATTTTCTGCAGCCCCTGCAACAGCGCGGACGTGCTCGCATCACGCTCAACATCATCATCCGCCAGCAGGACAAACCTGCCGTCGAATTCACCGGCACCTACGTCGCGCTCGATTAGAACCATGTCCGACACCGCACTCGAAAAACACACGCCCATGATGCAGCAGTACCTGCGACTGAAGGCAGACCACGCCGACAAGTTGCTGTTCTACCGCATGGGCGACTTCTACGAACTGTTCCATGACGACGCCGTGCGCGTCGCCAAACTGCTCGACATCACCCTCACCCAACGCGGCGCCTCCAACGGCCAGCCGATCAAGATGGCGGGTGTGCCCTATCACGCCGCCGAGCAATACCTCGCGCGATTGGTGAAGATGGGCGAGTCGGTCGCCATCTGCGAACAGATCGGCGACCCCGCTACCAGCAAAGGCCCGGTCGAACGCAAAGTCGTGCGCATCGTCACCCCCGGCACCGTCACCGACTCCGCATTGCTCGAAGAGAAGCGCGACAACCTGCTGCTCGCGCTGCACCAGCGCAACAACGAAGTCGGCCTCGCCTGGCTCAACCTCGCCGCAGGCACCTTCACCCTCGCCGAAGTCGCCGCCAAACAACTGCCCGCCGAACTCGAACGCCTGCAACCTTCCGAGATTCTCTACGCCGAAAGCTCCACTGCGCCGCAGTTCAGGAACGCGGCAAGTAAATCCCTGCCCGAGTGGCACTTCGCCCGCGACACCGCGCACCGTGCGCTGTGCCAGCAATTCGGCACACGCGACCTCGCCGGATTCGGCTGTGACGATTTCTCTGTGGGTTTGGAAGCCGCAGGCGCACTGCTCGGCTACGCCAAACTGACCCAGGGCCAGAGCATCGCCCACATCCGCAGCGCGCAGGTCTATCACGCCGACGAATACGTGCGCATGGACGCCGCCACAAGACGCAACCTGGAGATCACCCAGACCCTGCGCGGCGAACCCGCGCCGACCTTGCTCTCGCTGCTCGACACCTGCGGCACCAACATGGGCAGCCGTTTGCTGGCGCACTGGCTGCATCATCCGTTGCGTAACCGGACAACGCTGCAAGCCAGACTGGATGCAGTCGAACAACTGGGCAGCCTGCACCACACCGTGCGTGAACAACTCAAACCCAGCGTGGACGTGGAACGCATCACCGCCCGTATCGCGCTGCGCAGTGCAAGGCCGCGCGACCTCTCCGGTTTGCGCGAGACGCTCAAGACCTTGCCGCAGTTGCACACGCTGCTGGCAAACGTGGATGCGCCACGCATCAAACACCTGGCCGCCGAACTTAACCAAACAGCCCCTCACCAGACCGTTCGTCCTGAGCCTGTCGAAGGATCGGCGCAAAGCGCCGGCGGACCTGAAGGTACCCACCAGACCGGCGCGCCCGCCAACCCTTCGACAGGCTCAGGGCGAACGGGAATAGAGTTAGTGGAGTTGCTACAAAGAACAATCAAAGAAGAGCCCTCCTCCGTATTAAGAGAAGGCAGCGTAATCGCCGACGGCTTCGACGCCGAGCTGGACGAACTACGCGGCATCCAGACCAACTGCGGCGATTTCCTGATGGAATTGGAACTGCGCGAACGCGCCCGCACCGGCATCGATAAACTGAAAGTTGAATACAACCGCGTCCACGGCTTCTACATCGAGGTCAGCTTTGCCAATGCCGACAAGGTACCGGACGACTACCGCCGCCGCCAGACGCTGAAGAACGTCGAGCGCTACATCACGCCGGAACTCAAGGCCTTCGAGGACAAAGCGCTCTCCGCCAACGACCGCGCACTGGCGCGCGAAAAATTCCTCTACGAACAACTGCTCGACCAGCTCGCGCCCTTCATCCCGCAACTGCAGCGCATCGCCGCCGCCATCGCCGAGCTGGACGTGCTCGCCACCTTCGCCGAACGCGCCGCCACGCTCAACTTCTGCGCGCCGCAGTTCAGCGACGACGCGCAACTCGTCATCAAGCAAGGCCGTCATCCGGTGGTGCAAGCGCAAGTGGACACCTTCACCCCCAACGACACCACGCTCAACGACGCGCGCCGCACACTGCTCATCACCGGCCCCAACATGGGCGGTAAATCGACCTACATGCGCCAGGTCGCCATCATCGCGCTGCTCGCGCATGTCGGCTGCTTCGTCCCCGCGCAGGCAGCGGTGCTGGGCGAGATTGACCAGATATTCACGCGCATCGGCGCATCGGACGACCTAGCCTCCGGACGTTCCACCTTCATGGTCGAGATGACCGAGGCCGCCAACATCCTGCACAACGCCACCGAAAAGAGTCTGGTACTGGTGGACGAGATCGGGCGCGGTACCAGCACCTTCGACGGTCTCGCCCTCGCCTACGCCATCGCGCGCCACCTGCTGGAGATCAACCGCAGCTACACCCTGTTCGCCACGCACTATTTCGAACTCACGCGGCTGGCCGAAGAATTCACTCAGCTCGCCAACGTCCACCTCGCCGCCATCGAACACCAGCACAGCATCGTCTTCCTGCACTCTGTGAACGAAGGCGCCGCCAGCCAGAGCTACGGCCTGCAAGTCGCCGCACTCGCGGGCGTGCCGAACAGCGTCATTCGCTCTGCGAAGAAACAACTGGTGAAACTGGAACAGAACAGCGCCGCACAAAACCCACAGGGTGACCTCTTCACCGCCGCGCCGGAAGCACCGGAGCCGGAAGAACATCCGCTGCTGTCGGCACTGCGCGACCTGCAGCCGGATGAGATGAGTCCGAAGGAAGCGCTGGAGAGGATTTATCAGTTGAAGAAGTTGGTGTAGCCTCCCTAATCATATTTTAGAAAGTGAAATTCCATGGATAAATTCGCGCATGACAAAAAACATGAGTGCACGATTATCCTCGACACAAATCAGTTCATTCGTGATCTATCTTTGTCTGAAATACGATGGAAGAATCTTATCGACTATGTTCGTAAAACTGACGCTGTCGTAAAAATGCCCAGAGTGGTCTGGGATGAAATTGGCGTCAACTACAAAAAACGGATTAACGAACATCTTCGAAAAGCACAAGAAAGCACAGAGCAATTCAACAACCTCATCAACTTCCAGAGTGAACACCACCAATTTTATGGACAACTGCATAGGATTGAGCCTCCCATTTCAACTCTTACACCTAAAGAGTTAATGGAGCGATACCTCGCCCATATCAAGTCGAAGCTGCAATTAAAAACACAAGACTTTTTGGAAATAGAGAATAAGTGGTATGAGGAAATATACAAGCGATCTCTTACTCATCAAAAACCGTTTTCCACAGAAAATGACAAAGGGTTTAAAGATTCCATACTATGGAAGTGTGTTCTTTCACTTTCAAGTCGCCCCGGCTTCAAAGAAGCTCCGATAGTCCTCATCTCTTCAAATACGAGAGATTTCTGCGACGGCAAACCATCACTTCATCCAGACTTACACAAAGAAGCAAAGACTCTTGGACTTGACGTACATTTCTTTGATGGTTTGGATAAGTTCTTCCAAGAATGGGGAGCAGAAGCACTCAATATCAACTTCGACAAATTGAGACGAGACATACCTGAAAAGTTGATTAAGGAAGCACTCCTTCCATCCACTCAAAAACTAATGCGCCGAAGTGAGAATAGGCCTGAAAACATTCTCATACTAGGCATTAGCTTTAAGCTTAAAGAGGCAACGGGAAACAATAGAAAGCTCGAAATGTCTATTTCAGGCTCGTTAACCAACACAATTGCCAAATGCGAATATTTAGACTTTAGTGCAGAAGCAATATTTATCGAAGATGGGGCCGACAAACAAATTTCCATTCAGCACTTTTCTCCCCATATAGAAACCGAAAAACAAACAGCCGATTTCTTCACGTCATATCTATCGTTTGACGCTAATTAATATCGCCGAAAAACGCTAAAGTGCTCACACCACGTTTTCAAGAGCTAATGGGGGCGGGTTAGGATTGTTCTGCACTCCGCAAAGGTAAGCAATGGAAATTCTAGCTTGGGCGTTTCTCGGCGGCATCGTCGGTGCCGTGCTGATGGATGTCACCGAGTCTTACGCTGCGAAGTTCGGCATCACCAGCGGCGTCAACATCGCCTTGGTGGGGCGCTGGTTTCTGGGCTTGCTGCACGGGCGTTTCGCTTACTCCAACATTCTCGATTCCGCCCCGCTTTCCAATGAAGTGAAAGCCGGGTGGGTGTTTCATTTTCTGGTTGGCGGTGGCGGGGTGGCGTTGCTCTATCCGCTCTTCTTTCAAATCACCGGCCTGCCCTTTCCCGGCAATCATCTGCTTGGCGGCGCGCTGTTCGGCCTTGCCACTTCAGCGCTGCCCTGGTTCATTCTGCTGCCCGCGTTTGGCTGGGGGATATTCGGGCGGCGCGGACCGCGCGGCTCGAATGCCTTGCTGGCAAGCACGCTTTCTCATCTCCCTTACGGATTGGGCGTCGGTGCGATGATCGCGTTGGGCGGGAACAGCTAACGGGCTCTGCTTCGCATACCTGCCACAGGTTCAGTCAACAGGGGCGAATCGCGTCACCGATCGCCAGCCCCCGCCAAAAGACCTCGTGCATATCATTGGTAATTGACGCCAAGTCCGTACTTTGCGGAAAAAGTATTACCGTTTTGGCCGATATTCCGGTTATGCTTTTTCCCTCGCCACTCAAGAGGCCCACAGTCATGATCCTGTTATTCTCTGAACAATGGATGTCCGCCCTGAAGGATGCCTGGAACTCGGCACCCCAAGTCTTCGAGCCTTTGCAGAAGGCTGCGTTTTCTTCCCGTGTCGGTTACGGTTTCGTTGGGGAACCCCAGCCGCGGGGCGTACTCGTGATTGAGGACGGAATGGCGACTTCGACGCTTTCCGGAACCAGCATCGGCGAGGTCGATTGGGATCTGCGCGCAACGGAAGACAACTGGAAGGGCTGGATCGAGAATGGCTTTTCGCTTTACAACCTGGGCATCGCATTCGCTTCCCATCAGTTGCAGTTCCAAAAAGGCGATTACGCCCAGATGCTGAAGAACCCGCTGCTGAGTCGGCCCTTCGTCAGGCACTTTGAACTGTTCGAGAACATTCAGACCTATCAGACCAACTCGGGACTCCTGTACCGTCTGGGACTGAAAAAGAAGAAAGGCGTCATCGAAGCGGACAATTCCGGGCAGCGCTCCGGCTTGGACTTGATGGAAGCAATCCAGGCTCATATCAAATGGAAAACGCGATTCCAGAGTGCGATCGATGGCGTTTCAAAGGAGAAGTTCAGTCCCGAGGAAGCCTATATCGATACGGGATGCGAGTTGGGAAAATGGATCCACAGCCCCTTTTCGAAGATATTCCACGACCAACCCCATTTTGAAGATCTCAAGAAGACCCACGCCGAGTTTCACAAGATCGCCGGGGACATCGTGATCAAGATTCAAAACGGCTCAAGGGAAAGTCTGGATCAGTCGTTAGACGAGTTCAATCGCATTTCCCGCAGCTTGATTCGGGATCTGCATGAACTGGCCAAGTTCATGTAGGCGGTTCCGCCAATATAGTCAGCTTTAGTCTGCGTAGCGCTGGTTGTATGCCGCCAGTGCCTGCGCGATCTGTCCGGTGGGTCTGGCGGCGTCGCCTGTGCCGAACTCTGCGCGCAGGTCGGTGCCGTTGTCTGCGATGTAGTCGATGGCGCGATCGAGATTGTCGAGTTGGTTGGGAATGAAGTTGTTGTTCGCATTGAGCAGGCTGGCTGATCGGGCGAAGTTCCCACCGAATTCCTGAAGGGTACTCACCACGCCTTGTTTGTTGGATGCGAGCATGGCATCGAGTTTGGCGCTATCCAAGGCGAGTGCTCCGCTGACGGGGTCGACGCTGATACCGAGAGCGGCCATGCCGCGCACGCCGTCTTTCGCTCCGAAGAAGATGTTTTTGACGCTCTGTTCCAGCTCGTAACGGGCGACCTGTGCTGCCTGTGTGCCGGCCAACAGGCCATCTTGCTGCATATCCGGATCGAAGCGTTGCGTCCATTCGTTATAGCGGGTAATGAAGTCTTGCAGGCCTGTTTTGATGTCGGCATTGCTGCCGGCGATACTGGCCAGGTCTGTTCCGGCTTGCTCCATCCTGGCGACGCTCTCGCCCATCTGGCTCAGTTCGGCGTATTGCGCTTTGTAGAGCACCTCTTTGTTGTTGATGAGGGTCATCATCTTGTAGGCGGATTCGGGGTCGTACAGCGCCATGTTGCGGCCTGCGTGCAGCGCGCCCGCCTGGGTAGCGCTGCCCGGCATGAATGCGCTCAACAAATCGCTACCGGTGAAAGCGGACGAATAGGCCGCATCGAAAAAGCTGCTGAAATCCGGAGTCGAACCCCGCATGGAGCCGAGCACCTGTGATCTGACGTTGGCGAGTGCTACGGCGGAAAGTAAGGGAGAGACGTGCATGATGTTTCCTCCTGCGGGTCGGCATCGCGGATGCCTTTAGAAGGCTCATGCTTGCATACGGCGTAGTGCAGCTATCCATCGAATAGCGTGGAGTTTCCGTAGCAGTTCGAGTCTTTGCCGGACGGGCGGACATGAAAACAAGCTAGACCATCTCGCCGCCCACAACAGCCGATTCACCACAGTCGGAGACGGTAGCGGTCGGAAGCCATCATCGAGTCTCAAATTCAACTGTTGAAAGTGGCAATGGCGGGCAATGCAAAAATGACCAGAAAGATACCCGCAATACTCCAGCGAGTGATTTGAGCAATCGTTTTAAATGATCTTGAATGAATTGATTTCATTTTGCCCTCGCTTTTCAGCGGCCAACTAAATCGTTCCTGTCGTTTCGGCATCTGCAGCGTTATCCGGATATTTTCCATATGTTCTTGCTGGATGTTCATTTGTTGCCGAAGCCACAGGCCTAAAGTCAGCCCTGCGTATCCACCTTCGTACTTTGACATTTGTCTGCGTAATGTTCTGTGCGTTATCGAACGTCGTGCACGGTTAGCCGGGTTGGGAATTGTTGCCGGTCATGAAATGCTGCGGGAATGCTGTGCCAATAACGGGCCGCAAGGATACTCAGGCTTCAACCCGCGCGATTCGTATGATCTCTTTGGCTATATCTTCCGGCGACAAGATGAAGTCGATGCAACCGCTTTCGATTGCGCTTTCCGGCATGTCCGGTTGTTTTGCGGTACTGAGTTTCTGCGCGATGGTGATGCCGCCGACTTGTTTGATGCCGCACATTGCAGCAGCCCCGTCGCCATCGTAGCCGGAGACGATCACGGCAACCAGCTTGCCGTCCCAGTAACGGGTAAGTGAGCGCAGAAAAACGGTGATGACATCGGGCCAGCCGCGCGGCTTGGATATGGGCTTGAGCATGAACTCGCCGTCGAGGACGTGCAGGTCGCGATTTTCGGGAATGATAAATACGCAGTTCGGTTTGATTTCCAAACGATCCGAAATGAGCGTAACCGGCATGGTTGTAAAGTTGGGAAGAACTTCATGCAGGTGGGTAGGCATTTCCGTGATGTGATTCACGATGACGATCGCCACGCCCATATCATCCGGAAGATTTTGCAACAAGCGAATATAGGCATCGAGGCCGCCCGCCGATCCTCCTACACACACGATGGGGAAATCTTTTGCCCGGCCATCTGTCTTGTCATTCATCTCCATCACCTTTATGACCAGCTATTGACCATGGCTTGAAGGGTAATGAATTACCAGCAATCACTCCGTCCGCTAACGAACATAATCAGAGACGGGCTATACCACCCTCACTCCAGAATCTCATACGGCTCCATCGCGACCCTTTCGACGCGCTCACCGAGCATGACCACTTCCCCAACCCTTCTGCTGTTGCCCGTCTCGCTAAATTCGAAGCGATAGCTGCGGCGCAGCACCCGGCGGCCGTTGCTGTCGCGTGCCAGTGCCAGCTTGGTGCCGGCGACGGTGTCGTCCAGAAACTGCACATCCATCTTGATGCAGGCTTGCTTGCCGGCATTGCGCGCGATCTCGAGGATGCGGATGCTGTGCAGCCAGAACCAGACCCCCAGTCCCAATACGGCCAGTACCAATAAACTCGCGAAGTCCATGATGATTCCCGTTGCCGAGGTTGCTTAGTTCAGGGGAGCAAAGCGCGGCACGGTTTTGCCTTCGTGCTGCACCGGCTCGTGGAAGGCGGACTTGGGGCGCGTCCATATCTGCCCTTGCTCGGATCTGTAGACCATCATGATGATGTCGGGGTCGGCCTCCAGCTTCGCCTCGCAGACGATCTCGTAGATGCCTCCCTTGTAGTGCCGGTATTTCATGGTTCGCCCCTTGCCGATCGGTGATGCGCAGATTCTACCGCCATCGGCTTACCCCGCACTCAATCAATCACAGGCCGCCACCCCATAGCTGCTAGACTCCAGCGCATGGACATCCCGCAGATCTCCAGACAGCTTGAGGACACCGGCTACATCGTTCTGGCCAAACCGCTGGTCGATGAGCTATTGGCAAAACTTTTCACGCGTTGCCACGATGATGACTCCGGGCGATTCCACGCGGCGCAGGTGGGCAGGGGCGCGGCGAAACAGCAGGCCGGTTCGATACGCAGCGATGTGATCGACTGGCTGGATGCATCCAACGGCACCGATCAGATCTATCTGGCCTGCATGGAAGAGTTGCGCCTGGGGCTGAATGAGTCGCTTTTTCTGGGCTTGTTCGATTACGAGTGTCACTATGCCATCTACTGCGAAGGCGACGGCTACGCAAAACATTCCGATGTGCTGCAGGGCAAGAAGAACCGAATACTGACGACCGTGCTCTATCTGAATGAAGACTGGCACGCCAGCGACGGTGGCGAGCTGGTTGTGTTCGAATCGACCGGAAAATCGATCCTCACCACGGTCAACCCGACGTTCGGCACGATGATCATATTCCTGAGCGAGTCTTTTCCGCACGAAGTACTCATCTCGCACGCCACCCGCCGCAGCATCGCCGGATGGTTCCGGGTCAGCGGCAGTTGATTCTGAACGTCAAACTGAACATAACCGCTGCACTTTAATGTGATTCAACCGGTCGACGCTTCCCTGTCCGACATATTCCCTTCATTTAAGCGCCGTAACATCCCCCTCCCTGACTAACCCAAATCAGTCATTGCAGCTTCACCATCCTGGTCGTATCATCATATTAGAATCCTCTAATATAAAGGAGCTCATCATGGACATCGATGCAAAGAGTGCGCTCGGCGAGCAGGCTTATGCGAAGGCCCTGAAGTACGAGCTGGATTACGGCTGTTGTCCGCAATGCGTGCTGGCGACGGTACAGGAGACCATCGGCATCATCGACGACCAGACGGTGAAGGCGAGCCACGGGCTTTCCGGCGGCGGCGGACTGCTGGGCGAGGGTGTCTGCGGTGCGCTCACCGGCGGGCTGCTGGCGTTGAGCGCGAAGTATGGCCGCGACCGCGACAAGCTGGACAGCGGCCGCCACATCAATAATTTCAAGAAGGCGAAGGAACTCACCGAGCGCTTCCGCCAGGAGTTCGGCGGTGTGACCTGCCAGCAGTTGCAGCAGCAGTTCACCGGGCGCACCTATGACATGTGGAATGCCGAGGAGTACAAAGCCTTCGATACGGCGCGCGGCAACCAGTGCGCGCATGCCACCGGCACGGTGACCAAGTGGGTCGTCGAGTCGATGGCATGACAAAGACGCGCGAGACATTGCAGGAGAGCATCGCACAGCAACGGCGGGAACTGCTGGAAACCATGCAGGAGCCGTTGCGGCAACTGGCTGCACGTTGTGCCGCAGTGTGGGCGGAGCGCGACAGGCTGGATGCGGTACTGGGCGAGGGACTGCCGTCGCTGACTTACGGCCGTTCGCTGTATGCGCTGGATACCCGCGGCATCCAGGTGAGCAGCAACGTGAGCGCCGAGGGGCTGATGCCGGCTTCCTTCGGGCGCGACCGCTCGAAGCGGCCTTACATGACGGAAGTGTTGCCGATCTCGGGCACGCTGCTGTCGGAGGCCTACATCAGCCAGCTCGGGCGGCGTCCTTCGCTCTCCGCCTTGCAGATCGTGCGTGACGCAGCGGGAACGGCGTTGGGATTCATCGGCACGGATTTCGATCTGCGCGACCTGCCGCTGACGCGCAAGCTCTACGACGAGCCGGTCGTTTGGCGCCAGATCAAAGGCGACCCCTCGATCCGCAGCACGGTGTATCACCAGAGCCGGGTGGAGAGCGCGCTGGACCGGCAACTCGATACCGTGCTCGGCGTGATCGAGGAACTGATGATCTACCACGGCGTGTACCACGTGAAGCTGCATTTCTCCAGTAACCGCGCGGTGATCTGGGAGATGGGCGATCCCTACCGTTATCGCCTGCTCGACTTCGATGCACTGGTCGATCCGAACATCTGCCTCGCCTATCCGCGCAAATCCTACCCCGCCGATGCGCTGGTGCCGCGCGAACGCATCCGCGCCGTGCTGGACCTGTTCCGCGAACTGCGCTTCATGGACGATACCTTCTACCTGCGCTCGGGCACGCTGAACGTGTTCAACGGCATCGTCGGTCTCACCTTCTCCTGCGACGGTTCGCACTACATCCCGCACGACGAGTTCCTGCGCGCGGGGTTCGACTTCTGGGTGAAGAGCTGAACGCTATCGTTCCAAAGCCCCACTCGCGATAGTTATATTCATCCGCAACGCTTGCTCCGTCCGGAGATTAACGGCGTAAGATTGCACTTCAAGTTGGCAATCCACACCTTGTTTCCTTGATGCAGCACGTCATGAACTATTCGACATGGCGAGCCTGACAACTGAAAGGGGCAGACATGAAAGACTCCAGATACCTCATCGTCGGCGGCGGCATGACTGCCGACTCTGCCGCGCGCGGCATCCGCAAGGTCGACGCCAGCGGCAGCATCACCATGATCTGCGAAGAGCGCGATCCCCCGTATGACCGCCCGCCCCTGTCCAAGTCTTTGTGGAAGGACAAGCCGCTCGAAACCATCTGGCGCGACACCGCCACGCTCAACGTCGAGGTGCTGCGCGGCCGCAAGGTAGTCACCCTCAATGCGGCAAAGAAAACGGTGACCGACGATGCCGGCAACGTCTACGGCTACGAGAAGCTGCTGCTTGCCACGGGCGGCTCCCCGCGCCTGTTGCCGGATGCCGACGAGCAGGTGATCTATTTCCGGACCGCCAATGACTACCGCAAGCTGCGCGCACTGAGCGAGCGCGGCAAGGATTTTGTGGTGATCGGCGGCGGCTTCATCGGTTCGGAAGTGGCGGCAGCGCTGGCCATGAACGGCAAGCACGTCACGATGGTCTTCCCGTCCAACGGCATCGGTTCGCGCGTGTATCCCCCCAACCTCATGACGTTCCTGAATTCGTATTACGAGGAGAAAGGCGTCACCCTGCTCGCATCCGAGACGGTCAAATCGGTGCGCAAGCTGGGCGGCAAGATGGTCGTGACCACGGGCAGCGGGCGCGAACTGACTGCCGACGGTGTCGTGGCCGGGCTGGGTATCCTGCCCAACACCGCGCTGGCCGAACAGGCCGGGCTCGACATCAACAACGGCATCATCGTGGACGAGCTGCTGCGCACCAGCGACCCGAATATCTTCGCGGCGGGCGATGTGGCGAACTTCCACAGCGCCGCGCTGGATAAACGCATGCGCGTGGAGCACGAGGACAACGCCAATGTGATGGGCGAGATGGCGGGCCGCAACATGGCCGGACAGACGGATATCTACAGCCACCAGCCCTACTTCTATACCGACCTGTTCGAGCTGGGTTACGAAGCGGTGGGCGTGCTTGATAGCAGTCTCGATACTGTCGAAGACTGGCAGGAGACGTTCCACAAGGGCGTGATCTACTATCTGCGCGACGGCTACGTGCGCGGCGTGCTGCTGTGGAACACCTGGGGCCAGGTGGGTGCCGCCACGCAGCTGATCGCGGAAAAGGCGCAGCACACCCGCGAGTCGCTGAAGGGGCGGATAAGCGATTAGGGAATGAGCGGGGTCATGCTACGATTCCCGAGGGACATTCCCTCAAGGAGCGACAACTTGGCTGAGCGTTACTTTTCGAAGCAGACTTTCACCTTCCTCTCTGCACTGGCAGAGAACAACCAGCGCGCCTGGTTCGAGCAACACCAGCAGGAATACGAAGACTTCGTGCGCACGCCCGCACTGGACTTCATCAGCGACATGTCGGACGAGATGCCCGCGATCTCGCGCCATTTCCTGGCGCAGCCGAAGAAGGTAGGCGGCTCGCTGATGCGCATCTATCGCGACACGCGCTTTTCGCGCGACAAGACGCCGTACAAAACCAATGTCGGCATCCAGTTCCGTCACGAGGTGGGTAAGGACATCCATGCACCCGGGTACTACCTGCACATCGAACCGGGTGAGTGTTTTGTGGGCATCGGGCTGTGGCACCCGGATGCGGATGCGCTGTTCAAGATACGCGACACCATCGCGCAGAAGGGCGACGAATGGCTGGCGGCGCGCGACGACAAGATTTTCCGCAAGCATTTCACGCTGGAAGGCGATTCGCTCGCCAACGCGCCGCGCGGTTTCGCCAAAGACCATCCGCTGGTAGAAGATATGAAGCGCAAGGATTTTATCTGCCTGACGCCGTTGAGCGAGGCGATGGTGACTTCGGGGAAATTACGTGAGCAGGTGGTGGAACGCTTCCGCCAGGCGGCGCCCTACATGCGCTTCCTGTGCAAGGCGCTGGAATTGAGGTTCTGAATCAGACTTCGCCGACCAGTTTGCCCGCGGCGGCGATACCGGCGATCTTGCTGAGCGAGGCGGACAGATCTTTCACCTTGGCCTCCAGCGCGGCGATCTCTTTGGTTCTGGCTTCAAGCTCGGCGGTGTGATCAACCGCGTCGCTCTTCTTTGCCTGTTCCTGTTTAAGTGTCTCCTTGAGCTGCTCGATGATGCGCATGAATTCGAGCGACTGTTTCTTTTCTTCCTCAAACTGGGTCGTCTTCCGGACGAGCTCCTTTTCCGCCAGCACCAGTGATTCCTTCGCATTGGCTTCCAGATCGGCCGCCTTCTTGACGATGTCGGTGGTCTTGATCTGCTCCTGCTTGAGGCTTTCGCGCAATTGCACGATGGTCTTCAGCAGGTCCAACGATTTGCTCTTCTCTTCTTCGAGCAGCGACTCCTTCTTCGCCAGCTCAAAAAGAAGGTCGCGGTCTTTCGTTGTCTTGTCCTGCGTTTCCTCGACAACTGCACCGTTGTTATAGATGGGAATCTTTACTGTCTTGTCCATGCTGTTCTTGTTCATCATGATTTCGAATAGTGCCTCGATTATTTGCCTTGCGGATTGGCCGGCTCGACTTCCGTGGCAGAATCCTTTGCCAACGGGGAAGAGAGCGGCACGGCGATGGCCGGACTGCTGGCCGCGGTTTGCGGCTTGGGGACCGGCGCCGGAGTGACGATTGGTCTGGGTGCGGGCTTGGCGGGCAGCGACGTTGCAAACTGAGTGGGCGCCAGCAAACCGCCGGTCTCCTGCGGGGCCGACTGCGGCTTGACCATCACAGGGCGTGGCACCAGCACCGGCTTGGGAGGGGCGACTGCGACCGGCACTGCGCTGGCAGGGACAATTGACGGCTGAGCATTCACAGGCGCGGGCGCCGCGATTGTTGGGGCTGCTTCGGGCGGGGGGGCTGGTGCGACTTCCGCCACCTCGGCACCAGGAGCGGCCGTCGGCACATCCGCCACGATCGGTTGCGAAGAGACCCAGCCCTGCCAGGCCACAGCCGCGACGATGCCAGCTCCAATCACCGCCAACAGCCACATAGTGCGATGCAGCTTGTCGTTCTTGCGAATGATGCGCACCTTGGCTTTGCCGAAGATGTTGTGGGTGATTACCGCATCGCCTATCTCTCTGGACAAGCTCACCCGCGACCGCGCCGGGATCAGCTGTCGGTCCTGAAGATCGGGTTGGCTGCTCTGTTCACTCATCTTTTCGCCTCTGGTTCCACTGCTCAACGGGTGCATGATAACAAGGAATCGCCGGGGCACAACGGCGGAAAAGCAACAGTCGCCCGCAGGCGGTCGACACGGGTGGTTACACCCGCGATTCGGCCTGCCAAGTATCCGCAATTTAGGATATCTTTCGTCTATCTATCCCGGGAGCGGTTATGAGATTACGAGTATTGATCCTTGGCTATGGCGAGATGGGACATGCCATGGAATACCTGCTGGGCACGCGCCACGACGTGCGCATCTGGAACATGGGCGAGGTAGTGCGCGGCAGGCACCGCAAGCTGGAGGGTGAGGTCACCGAAGCGCAAGTGGTGCTGTTCTGCCTGCCGGTGAACCCGCACCACGAGATCGCCACGCGCATCGCACCGCATCTGCCCAAAGGCAGCCTGTGCCTTTCCATCGCCAAGGGGCTGGACGAATCGGGACGCACGGCAGCGCAGGTGTTCGACAACGTGTTCGCCGGCAGCCATCACTACGGCGTGATCTACGGCCCGATGATCTCGGAAGAGATCCGTGCTGGCCGGCATGCCTTTGCCGATGCGGTTTTGTCCGACATGGCGGATTTCGACGTGATGAACAACCTGTTCCGTGGCAGCACGCTGGTGTGCCAGCAGGCGAGCGACATGCACGGACGCAGCTGGTCGGTGATCCTGAAGAACGTTTATGCCATCCTGTTCGGCGTGGCGGACGAGATGAAACTGGGCAAGAACATGCGCGGCCACCTGATGGTCGCCGCCATGGCGGAACTCTCCGGCATCGTTCAGTCCTTCGGCGGGCAGGCGCACACGCCTTACAGCTATGCCGGGCTGGGCGACCTGCTGACCACGGCAACGAGCACGGATTCACACCATCACGAACTCGGTTGCAAACTGGTGCGCGGCGAACTGGACGATATCTCCGGCGAGGGTGTGCATACCCTGCGCATGGTGGAAAAGTTCAAGGTGTTCGACTGGCGCGCCTATCCGCTGTTCTCGCTGTCGCACGACATCGTCGCCGAACCGGAGAAGTTACCCGAACGCGTGGAGGAATATCTGAACTACCTGCGCGGGATGCAGAGCTGCCCGATCTGAGGTCGGCACCGCGCCGCCTTGGCTACAGCAAACTCGCCGGGCCGGCGCCCTTCTCCACCATCCATTCGCCGTCGCTCTTGCTGACGCTGTCGGTGTAGTTGGCGATCTTGAGCGCGATGTGGGTGGATTTTTTCACATAGTGGTCGATGTTGTCATCGCCGACTTCGCCCTTTTGCACATAGGCGGAGAAGATGCGCGAGGCCATGCTGGCGATGACGCTCTCGCTGGGTTGCAGGCTGAGGTAGTTCTCTTCGGACATGATGGCTCCTTGCTGATCGTTATCTGAATGGACCGGGCCTACTCCAGCGACAGTTGCAGCTTGTCCAACTGGATGGGGGGCGCTTGCGGCTTCTCGGCCCCGGCGGCTTCCTGCTGCTGTTGCTGTTTCTCCTGTTGCTGTTTGGTGAGTTGCGCCGCTTCGAACTGGCGTTTGTGTTCCTCCTGTGCCACCAGTTCTGCCTGCCGTTCCGCTTCCAGCTCTTCCGGGCTCTTGTGCACGTGCAGCGACAACTCCACGCTCGATGCTGTGGCTGGTTCGCCGCGCTTGCTCTTGAGCTTTATGTTCAGACGCAACTCGTTGGCCGAATCGGCGTTGCGGATGGCTTCTTCGTAAGAGATATGGCCGTCGTTGTATAACTCGAACAGCGACCAGTCGAAGGTGCGCATGCCCAGCTCGCGCGACTTTTCCATGATGCCTTTGATCTCGTGGAATTCACCCTTGAATATCTTGTCGGCGATGATGGGCGTGTTGAGCAGAATCTCGATGGCGGCCTTGCGCCCCTTGCCGTCCGGCGTGCGGATCAGACGTTGCGAGATGAGCGCGCGCATATTGGCGGAAAGATCCATCAGCAACTGGTTGCGACGTTCTTCCGGAAAGAAATTGATGATGCGGTCTATGGTCTGGTTGGTGCTGTTGGCGTGCAACGTGCCCAGACACAGGTGGCCGGTCTCGGCGAAGGCGATGGCGTGCTCCATGGTCTCGGCGTCGCGGATCTCGCCGATCAGGATCACGTCCGGTGCCTGGCGCAAGGTGTTCTTCAGCGCGTGATGCCAGCTATGCGTGTCCACACCCACTTCGCGGTGTGTGATCAGCGACTGTTTGGACTGGTGCACATACTCCACCGGGTCTTCGACGGTGATGATGTGTCCTTTGGAGGTGCGGTTGCGGTGGTCGATCATCGCGGCCAGCGAGGTAGACTTGCCGGAGCCGGTGCCACCGACCACCAGCACCAGGCCGCGCTTGTTCATGATGACCTCCTTCAATATCTCAGGCAGGTCAAGCTTCTCGAAGTTGGGGATCTCGGCGGCGATGGTGCGGATGACCATGCCGACATTCTGCTGCTGCACGAAAACGTTGACGCGGAAACGCGACACGCCCGGCACCGAGATGGCGAAGTTGCATTCCATCTCTTTCTCGAATTCGGCGCGCTGGTCTTCGTTCATCAATGCACGCGCGAGCTGGCGCGTGATCGCACCGTTGAGTTTCTGCGCGGTCATCGGCTGCATCTCGCCGTGCGACTTCATGCTGGGCGGGAAGTCGTTGGAAATGAACAGGTCGGAACCGCCCGCCTTGCTCATGGCGGTGAGCAGTTTGATGATGTATTCGTACGCTTGCTGATCGGTGAGACCTGACGACATCTGCATTTCCTCGCAACGGTTATCAAAACGAAAACGGCAGAGTATTTTAGCAGCAAGACTGCCTCAGGATTTCAGCAGCCAAGCCCCGAAATACGCCTCAGCTTAACTGATAAATCCCGATAATTTAAACCCCATTCTTGACTGGGTTTATTGGTAAAAATCAGGCACCTGTCAGGTGGAAACAAACTTACCAGTTATGAACCACAAGCGCAGAGAGGTCTTCCCTATCCCCGACTGAATTTAACGCAATTTTTACATTAAGCCGTTGTTTACCCACACTATCAAAAAGGTGGCATGGGAATTGTTTATTGCCACGCAGTTTTACAAACGCAAATTCGAGTTTTTTGAACGCTTTTTTGTTGCCGACAATAACAAGGGAAGAGGACATGATGGACGAGAACACCATTGAAAATGACGAAAGTCTGGTAGCGCTGGAAAAACGGCTGGGGATGTCCCGCCGCAGTTTCCTGCAACTGATCACCGCAATGGCGGCGACGATGGGCTTGCCCAACGATGCGGTGGCCGCGATGGCGAAAGCCGTCGCCACCAAGAAACGTCCCTCGGTGATCTGGCTGCACTTCCAGGAATGTACCGGCTGCACCGAATCGCTGCTGCGCGCCGAGCATCCCACGCTTGAGAAACTCATCCTCGACATCATCTCCCTCGACTATCACGAAACGCTGTTCGCCGCCGCCGGTCACCAGGCCGAAGCAGCACGCCGTGCCGCGATGAAGGCGAACAAGGGCAAATACATCCTGGTGGTGGAAGGCGCGATCCCGACCAAGGACAACGGTATCTACTGCAAGATCGGCGGCCAGACCGCGATCGAGATGCTGAAAGAGTGCGCGGCCGATGCGGCCGCAGTCATCGCCATCGGCAGCTGTGCATCGTGGGGCGGCATGCCCGCCACACCGCCCAACCCCACCGGCGCGAAGAGCGCTGGCGAAGTACTCGGCAAGGTCATCCCCAACATCCCCGGCTGCCCGCCCAACCCCTACAACTTCCTTTCCACCGTCGTGCACTTCCTCACCTTCGGCAAACTGCCGGATGTGGACGACATCGGCCGTCCCAAGTTCGCCTACTCGCGTCTCATCCACGAGAACTGCGAACGCCGTCCGCACTTCGATGCGGGCCGCTTCGCGATGGAGTTCGGCGATGCGGGACACAAGCAGGGCTGGTGCCTGTACAAGCTGGGCTGCAAAGGGCCGGAGACTTATGCCAACTGCCCGGCGATCCTGTTCGGCGATGTCGGCAATGCGAGCTGGCCGGTCGGTACGGGCCACCCCTGTATCGGCTGTACCGAGAAGGGTATCGCCTTCACCAAACCCATCCATGCCCTGGCCGATGTGAAGACCATGCGTCCGCCCGTCGGCTTCCCGCGCATCGTCGAGGAGCAAGGCGTGGGCGCGACCATAGGCGCGGCCGTGCTGACCGCCGCCGTGGCTGGTGCCGCGTTCGGCGCGGGCGCACAGATGGCCAAGAACCTCGGCAAGAACGTGCCGCTCGATGAGGGCAAGCCAGAGGAAAGGAAACCATCATGAGCATCAGCCGGCGCGATTTCCTGAAAGGAGCGCTGGCCGGGGGCGCGATGCTTGCAACGGCAGCGCCCGCCGAGGCGCGCGAGAACCTGACCATGCCGGAAGAAGCACTGGGGCTGCTGTATGACAGCACCCTGTGCATCGGCTGCAAGGCCTGCGTTGCCGCCTGCAAGGATGTGAACGACATGCCTCCGGAGTTCTCCTCCGAATCACAACTGTGGGATACCCCGCTCGACATCTCCGGCAAGACGCTCAACGTCATCAAGCTGTACCAAGATGGCAACAGTGCGACCAAGGACAGCGTGAAGGACGGTTTCGCCTACATGAAGGTGTCCTGCCTGCACTGCGTCGATCCCTCGTGCGTGTCCGCCTGCCCGGTATCGGCGATGACCAAGGACCCGGTCACCGGCATCGTCGGCTACGACAAGGACGCCTGCATCGGCTGCCGTTACTGTGTGGCCGCCTGCCCGTTCGGCGTACCGCGTTTCGAGTACGACAAGGCGCTGCCGCAGATCAGCAAGTGCCAGTTGTGCAAGCACCGCATCGGCGAAGGCAAGTATGCCGCCTGCGCGGAAGTGTGCCCGACCGGCGCGACGCTGTACGGCAAAGTGAAGACCCTGAAGGCCGAAGCCAAGCGCCGCGTCGCGTTGAAGCCCGGCGAAGAGACCAGCTTCCCGCGCGGCAACCTCGACACGCACGACCAGTCTCCGCACACGGCAGCAGCAGCGAAGTATCTGCCGCAGGTCTACGGCGAGAAGGAAGTCGGCGGCACGCAGATGCTCAAGCTCTCCGCCGTGCCGTTCGAGAAGTTGGGCATGCCGACACTGCCGGAACGTTCCTACGCAGCCACCTCCGAAACCATGCAGCACACCCTCTACGGCAACGCCCTGGCGCTGCCGCTGGCTTTCCTCGGTGTGTTGACCTATGTCGCCAAGCGCAACGTCAAGCATGACGACGACGCCGACGACAAGAAAGAATAAGGAGATAACGATGTCTGCATCCCATAACCATCCCGCACCCGCGCCGCTCGGCGGACCGCTGTGGACGCCCACCACGAAGATACTGGCGGCGCTGGTCGCGATCGCCGGGGTCATCCTGCTGGTGCGTTTCATCTTCGGTCTCGGGGCGGTGACCAACATCAACGACGGCTACACCTGGGGTATCTGGGTGGTGTACGACGTGGTGATCGGTTCCGCCTTCGCCTGCGGCGGCTACTCCGTGGCCTTGCTGGTGTACATCTTCAACAAGGGCGAATACCACCCGATGGTGCGACCGGCGCTGCTGGCCAGTCTGTTCGGCTACACGCTGGCCGGTGCCGGAGTCATCTTCGACCTCGGCCGCTACTGGAACTTCTGGCACATCTTCTGGCCCGGCTATGCGCAGCCCAACTCGGTGATGTTCGAGGTGGCGGTGTGTATCACGGCCTACATCGTGGTGATGTGGATCGAGTTCTCGCCCGCCTTCCTGGAGAAGTTCGGCAGACACGACGTGAAGAAGAAGCTCAACAAGCTGCTGTTCTTCATCATCGCGCTCGGCACGCTGCTGCCGTCGATGCACCAGTCCTCGCTTGGTTCGCTGCTGGTGGTGTTCGGTTATCAGGTACATCCGCTGTGGCAGTCCATTCTGCTGCCGCTGTTCTACCTGATGACGGCGCTGACCATCGGCTTCGCGGTGGTGATCTTCGAAGCCTGCCTGTCGTCCTCAGGCTTCAAGCGTCCGCTGGAGATGCATCTGCTCGGCAAACTCTCCAAGGTGATGCTCGGCATGCTGGCCGCCTATCTGGTGGTGCGCTTCGGCGACCTGCTGGTGCGCGGCGCGCTGGGCAGCATGTTCGGTTTCAACATCAAGGCGCTGATGTTCTGGATCGAGACCGCGCTGTTTGTCGCCCCGCTGGTGCTGCTGTGGAAAGAGCAGTCCCGCAGGCAGCCGGACAAGCTTTTCATCGCGGCCTGCAGTCTGATGCTGGCGGGCTTCATCCTGCGCATCAACTCATTCCTGGTCGGTTACGAAACCGGCCCGGGCTGGCACTACTTCCCCTCGGTCTCCGAGATCATGGTCTCCATCGGCATGATCGCGCTGGAGGTGCTGGGATACATCGTGCTGGTGCGCTACTTGCCGATCATGTCGGGCAATTCCGAATCCGCTGCCGTGGCAGCCAATAAATAACCAGAATCTCCGGGAGAATCTAAATGAGCAAAAGAATCACAATCGATCCGATCACCCGCATCGAAGGCCACCTGCGTATCGACTGCGAAGTGAACAACGGCAAAGTTTCCAAGGCCTGGGCCTCCGGCCAGATGTGGCGCGGCGTCGAGCAGATCCTGCTCGGCCACGATGCGCGCGACGCCTGGGCGATCACCCAGCGTATCTGCGGCGTGTGTACCACGGTGCATGCGGTTGCCTCGGTGCGCGCGGTCGAGAACGCGCTGCAGATGGAAGTGCCGCTCAACGCGCAGTACATCCGCAACCTCATCATCACCGCGCACGCCATCCACGACCACATCGTGCACTTCTACCACCTCTCCGCGCTGGACTGGGTGGATGTGGTTTCCGCCCTCAAGGCCGATCCCGGCAAGACCGCTGTACTCGCCGGAAGCCTGTCGAGCTGGAGCGGCAACAGCAAACAGGAATTCACCAAGGTGAAAGAGCGTCTGTCCGGCTTCGTCGGCACCGGCCAGCTCGGCATCTTCACCAACGGTTACTGGGGCCATCCGGCGATGAAGCTGCCGCCGGAAGTGAACCTGCTGGCCGTGACCCACTATTTGCAGGCGCTGGAGATACAGCGTTACGCCAGCAAGATCGTGAGCATCCTCGGCTCCAAGTCGCCGCACATCCAGAACATGGCTGTGGGTGGCGTCTCCAACCCGATCTCGCTAGATTCGCAATCGGTGCTGACCGTCGAGCGACTGATGGCGGTCAAGGAATGGATCGACAAGCTCGATGACTTCGTGAAGAACGTGTATCTGGTGGATGTGGCCGCGATCGGCGCGTTCTATTCCGACTGGACCGCGATCGGCGCGGGCGTGATGGATTATCTGTCTGTTCCCGACCTGCCGCTCGACACCAAGGGCACCAAGTTCGCCCTGCCCGGCGGCTACCTCAAGGGCGGCGACCTGGCCGGCATCAAGCCAATTACCTCGTTCAACGACAAATATTTCCGCGACGGCGTGCAGGAGAGCGTGAAGCACTCCTGGTACAAGGGCGGCAAGGGCGCGCTGCACCCGTACGAGGGTGAGACCATCCCGAAATACACCGACTTCCAGGACGACGGCAAATATTCCTGGGTGAAGTCGCCGACCTTCTACGGCCATCCCGCCCAAGTCGGCCCACTCTCGCGCGTGCTGGCGATGGCGGCGCAGAACCACGCACCGACCTTGAAATATCTGACCGGTGTGCTGGATACCGCAGGCTCGCTGGCCAAAACCAAGATCCCGCTATCCGCCGTGCATTCCACCATCGGCCGTCATGCCGCCCGTGCCGTGTCTTGCGCGGTGCAGGTGGACGAGCTGGCCAACCAGTGGAACCTGCTGGTGAACAACATCGCCAAGGGTGACACCGACACCTTCAACAAGCCGGTGTTCCCCAAGGGCGAGATCGAAGGCGTCGGCTTCCACGAAGCTCCGCGCGGCGTGCTGTCGCACTGGGTCGTCATCGACGATGGCAAGATCACCAACTACCAGGCCGTGGTTCCGACCACTTGGAACGCCGCCCCGCGCAACGAAGGCGACGTGCCCGGCCCCTACGAAGCTTCGCTATTGAACACACCGGTCGCCGATGAGGAGCGTCCGCTCGAAGTGCTGCGCACCGTGCACTCGTTCGACCCCTGCCTGGCTTGCGCCGTGCACGTGCTCGATGCCGAAGGCAAACCCGTTGTACAGGTGAAGGTGTTGTGATGCGCATCGTCGTATTAGGTGTCGGCAACACCCTGCTCTCCGATGAAGGCATCGGCGTGCGAGCCATCGAGCAGTTGCAGCAGGATTACGACCTCCCCCCGGAGGTTGTGGTCATCGACGGTGGCACCACCGGCATGGAGATGCTGGACGACCTTTCCAATGCCGACCACATCATCATCGTCGATGCGGTGCGCAGCGGCAGACCGCCCGCCGCCATCATCCGGTTGGCCGACGAGCAGGTGCCGGTGTTCTTCAAGACCAAACTGTCACCGCACCAGATCGGCCTGTCCGACGTACTAGCCACATTGGCTTTCATCGGCGAGCAGCCCGGCGGCGTGACGGTGATCGGCGTCGAACCGGTGTCGCTGGAAACTTCCATGTCGCTGTCGCCGCAGGTGGAAGCGCGCCTGCCCGAGCTGCTGGACCTACTGGTGACGGAATTGCATGAGCTGGGCGTGGCAGTCCGCAGCAGAGTACCCAAGGCGGCCTGACCATGTGCATGGCGATCCCTTCCCGCGTCGTTGCCCTGGCCGGCGAGATGGCCACGGTCGAATGCTTCGGCGAGCAGCGCGATGTCAGCCTGATGCTCATCGACAGCCCGCTGGCATTGGGCGATTACGTGCTGGTGCAGGCTGGCGGCTTTGCCTACGAGCGCGTCGAAGCCACGGCCGCCATGCAGACGCTGGAACTGCTGGGTTCCGTGCTGGGCCAGCCTGAGATCGCATAAGTTTGTTTCACCTCCCTGAATCGCCGACCTTCGGGTCGGCATTTTTTTGGTCGTGTTTCCAGCTCAAGTATTCGTATATATCGTTTCTGTCGATGAGGCTTGAAGCCGGACTGACAGGGCGCGTAGAATGGTTCGGGTGAGTCGAACGCAGTAACGCAGGTTTCTTTTATGTCAGCCAAGCAAGGGGGAAGCACAATGACCGGCACCAAGCAATTCATCTACGATTTCGAGAATGGCGATGGCAAGAACAAGATGCTGCTTGGAGGCAAAGGCGCGAACCTCTGCGAGATGACGCAGATCGGCCTCAACGTCCCTCCCGGATTCACCATCACCACCGAAGCCTGCAACGCCTATCTGGAAAAGAACCAGTTGCCCGCCGGGTTGATGGATTCGGTCAAAACGCACATGAAGGCGCTGGAGAAGAAGACCGGCAAGAGTTTCGGCGGCAAGGACAATCCCCTGCTGGTTTCGGTGCGCTCCGGTTCGTCCATGTCCATGCCCGGCATGATGGACACCATCCTCAACCTCGGCCTTAACGAGACTTCGCTCAAGGGCCTGATCAAGCAGACCGGCAACGAGCGTTTTGCCTACGACACCTATCGCCGTTTCATCCAGCTGTTCGGCAAGATCGCGCTCGACATCAACGACGAGCATTTCGACGAACGCATGACCGCGATCAAGCGCAAATACGGCGCGCCGCATGACCTGGACCTGAACGTTGACCACCTGAAAGAACTGGTGAAAGACTACCTCGCCATCGTCGAGAAACACCACGGCAAACCCTTCCCGCAGGACCCCTTCGAACAAATGGAGATCGCGGTGGGCGCGGTGTTCGGTTCGTGGATGGGCAAGCGCGCGGTGGATTACCGCAAGCAGTTCAAGATCACCAAAGACCAGGCCAACGGCACCGCAGTCAACATCTGCACCATGGTGTTCGGCAACATGGGCAACGATTCCGGCACCGGCGTCGGCTTCACGCGCAACCCCGGCACCGGCGAGAACCTGATCTACGGCGAATATCTGGTGAACGCGCAGGGCGAGGACGTGGTCGCTGGCATCCGCACGCCCAAGGCCATCGCCGAGATG
This sequence comes from Sideroxyarcus sp., assembly GCA_030651895.1. Taxonomy (GTDB): domain Bacteria; phylum Pseudomonadota; class Gammaproteobacteria; order Burkholderiales; family Gallionellaceae; genus Sideroxyarcus. The sequence goes on from JAUSBR010000009.1 coordinate 117,332, forward strand.
GAAAAGGAGATGCCGGAGATCTACCGCCAGCTCATCACGCTGCACAACCGCCTCGAATCGCATTACCACGAGGTGCAGGACTTCGAGTTCACCATCGAGAAAGGCATCCTGTATTGCCTGCAGACACGTAACGGCAAGATGAACGCGCGCGGCATGGTGCGCACCTCGGTGGAAATGTTCAACGAGGGATTGATCGACAAGGAACGCGCACTGCTGCGCATCGAACCGGCCATCCTTGAGCAATTGCTGGTGCCGCAACTGGCGCCCAATTTCCACGGCAAATCACTGGCGCAGGGCCTGCCCGCCTCGCCGGGTGCCGCCTCCGGCAAGATCGTGTTCGATGCCGACACCGCCGAAGCACGCGGCCGCGCCGGCGAGAAGATCATCCTGGTGCGCGAAGAGACCAAACCGGAAGACATCCACGGCTTCTTCCAGGCGCAGGGCATCCTGACCAGCCGCGGCGGCAAGACCTCGCACGCAGCAGTCGTTGCGCGCGGTATGGGCAAGCCCTGCGTCTCGGGTTGCGACCAGATCGTCATCAACGACGTGCTGCGCAGCGCGCAGATCGGCGACACCACATTGCAGGAAGGCGACATCATCACCATCAACGGCAGCACCGGCCATGTGTATGCGGGCGATGTGCCGACGGTGGAGGCGGAGTTCTCCGAGGAACTGGTCACGCTGTTGTCTTGGGCGGATGAAGTGTCGCGCCTCAAGGTGATGGCGAATGCCGACACCCCCGGCGATGCCGCGCGCGCGCGCGAATTCGGCGCGATGGGTATCGGCCTGTGCCGCACCGAGCGCATGTTCAACAGCACCGACCGCCTGCCCATCGTGCAGGAAATGATCCTGTCGGAGACGCCGGAAGAACGCCAGGCCGCCCTCGACCGCCTGCTGCCGATACAGCGCGCCGACTTCAAGGGCATCTTCAAGGCGATGAAGGGTTTGCCCGTCACCGTGCGCCTGCTCGATCCGCCGATGCACGAGTTCCTGCCCACCGCAGCACAACTTGAACTGGAGATCGCCCACTTGCACCAGTTGCGCGACACCATCAAGGGACTGGAAGAACTGCCCGACACGCTCAAGCTGCTCAACCCCAAGCTGTACCAGCAATATGCCGACGGCCTGACCAAGCTCATGGGCGGGCTGGGCGACTTCAAGGAATCGCATCTGGAAGAGGATGTGATCAGCAGAAAAGAGATTGTGCTGAAGAAAGTGCGCGCGCTGGCCGAGGTCAACCCGATGCTGGGCCACCGCGGCGTGCGCCTGGGCATCACCTATCCCGAAATCTACTCGATGCAGATACGCGCCGTGCTGGAAGCCGCCGCGCTGTGCGCCAAGGAAGGACTGGAGATCTACCCAGAGATCATGGTGCCGCAAGTGGCCACCGTGGAAGAGCTTAAGCGCATCCACAGCTATGTGCAGCGCATCCATGAAGAAGTGGAAGCGACCCACGGTATCAACGTGAAGTTCAAGTTCGGCTCCATGCTAGAAGTGGTGCGTGCCTGCGTGCGCGCCGGACGCATGGCCGAGACCGCCGAGTTCTTCTCCTTCGGCACCAATGACCTCACCCAGGCCACCTTCTCGTTCAGCCGCGAAGATGCCGAGAACAAGTTCCTGCCCGCCTACACCGAGACCGGCATCCTCGAAGATAACCCGTTCGAAGTACTCGACATCAAGGGCGTGGGACAGCTGATGAAGATGGCGGTAGGCAAAGGTCGCACGACCAACCCGGAACTGAAAGTCGGCATCTGCGGCGAACACGGCGGCCACCCCGGCTCCATCCGCTTCTGCCACCACATCGGCCTCAACTACGTCTCCTGCTCCGGCCCGCGCGTGCCCATCGCACGACTGGCGGCGGCGCAGGCGAAGTTGCTGGAGGACAAGTATCAGGAACCGAACTGAGATAGCCTTATTGCTTGCAACAAATGAAGAGATTAGGAACGGAACGCCCTTTCTCTTCATTTGGCACAGCTGCGCTATTCAACAATTTCTCTTTGATTCGATTTAAATTACCGCGATGATCATTACAATGAAGCACACCACTCGAAGCATATTCTTGTTCGCATTGCTATCAGGAGTGATCACATTACATTCTCCCTTAGCAATTGCCACGAATGAGGCTGATCAACGATTACGAGACGCGATAGTCCACAACAATTTGCAAAAAGCAAAAAATGAAATCGCACTCGGCGCCAATGTGAATTCAATTGATTCGACAGGTACTCAACCAATCCATTACGCAAATGCCCAACTTGCCAAGTTGCTTCTTGACTCAGGGGCAAAATTTGACGCCACAGACAACCGTGGAGAACAACCGATTCATCATGCAGGCAAAAGTGGTGATACAGAGCTTCTTAAAGTACTACTCTCAGCAGGTGCAAAAATTGATGCCCCAAACCAGGATGGTTTGCAGCCCATTCACTTTGCCGTAATTGGAAAACACAGTGAAATGGTTAAGGCTCTATTAGCTGCTGGAGCAAATCCAAATGCTCAGGCTAGCAATGGATTACCGCTTGTGAATTTCGCCTTCGCAGCATGGATTGCGAGTGGAAAGGATGACATCCTGAGATATTTACTTGCTGCCGGAGCAAAGATTGATGCAACAGATAAGAACACAGTAAGTGTAATTCAAAAAGCTGCTTTCAGCGCAACTCCTGAATTGATAAAGGCACTGTTGGCTGCTGGCGTGAAAGTGGATACAGCAGATGCCAAAGGTATACAACTAATTCATGCAGCAGCAACAAACCCCAATACTGAGATACTCAAATATTTACTCTCAATCGGCGCAAAAGCAGATGTGGCAAACAATTGGGGGGATCAGCCATTACACTTTGCGGCGATTACGGGAAACATGGATGCAATCAACATCCTTGTGAAGTCTGGTGCAAAAATTGCCGCCCCAAATGCTGCCGGCATTCAAGCGATTCATCTTGCCTCGACTTCTGGCAATCCCGCGCTTATCCAATTTTTAGTGAACACTGGTGCCAGTGCAAACGCCATAGACCTCAATGGGAGTCGCCCCTTGCATTTTGCCGCTATAAAAGGAAATGCACTGTCTATTAAGACACTTATTGCAGCTGGGGCTGAGATTAACGCATCAGATAATCAAGGCAACCTCCCTATTCATCAGGCGGCGTGGAGTGGAAAAACTGAAAATGTTCAGGCCATCCTTGATGGTGGCGGGCAAATTGATACTAAAAATAATGCTGGCAAAACACCTTTTGATATAGCCACACAGCGAGAACACAAAGTCGTAATTGAATTGCTACAGCATGCGAAAAAATAAAATGGACGGGAGTATTTCCAATTCCAATGGCGAAGAGGGGTGCGATATCGCACCCCTCTTCGTTTGCAGCTGACCGCGTGGGCACAAGGAACGTGCCCACCCTACACTGACCTTACTCGGTAGCCTGAATCTCCACCAGCGTCTCGTCCGGCGACACGCTGTCGCCCTTCTTCACATGCACGCTGATAACGACGCCGCTCAGTGGGGCCTGGATCTCGTTCTCCATCTTCATGGCTTCGATGACCAGCACGCCGTCGCCCGCTTCCACCTTGTCGCCGATCTTGGCTTTGACATCGACGATGGTGCCGGGCATGGCGGTGGTGACGCAGCCTTGATGTGAAGGGCGCGGACGGTTGCCGCCGCCGACTTGTTGCGCAGCAGCCTTCTTTTTGCCGCCTTGTTTGCCGCCGCTCACTTCGATCTCGTTCAGCGTCTCGATCATAACCTCTTCGGAGATGCCGTCGACGGAGACATAGAACGGACGCTGCTCTTCGCCGTGGTGGCCGCTGCCGGTGAGTTTGATGTGGAAGGTCTCGCCGTGCAGGGTGACCTTGAACTCGTTGGGCGCGTAACGCTCGGTGGTGTGGGTGGCCGCTTCCTTGGGCTGCAGCACTTCGGGCTTGAGCGTGTTGGCATTGCGCTCCTGCAGGAAGGTCTTGCCCAGGTCGGGGAACATGGCGTAGGTGAGCACGTCTTCTTCGCTCTGCGCGAAGGTCTCGCTCTCGACCTTGAGGCGGCTCATCTCGTCTTCCAGCATATCCGCTGGACGGCAGGTCATCACTTCGGCATCACCGACCGCCTGTGCCCTGATCTTCTCGTTGATCTTGCCGGGCGCTTTGCCGTACTGGCCGAGCAGGTAGTTCTTCACTTCGTTGGTGACGGACTTGTAACGCTCGCCGGTGAGCACATTGAGAACCGCTTGGGTGCCGACGATCTGCGAGGTCGGTGTGACCAGCGGCGGATAACCCATGTCCTCGCGCACGCGCGGGATCTCGGCCAGCACCTCGTTCATGCGGCTGAGCGCGTCCAGTTCCTTGAGTTGGTTGGACAGATTGGAGATCATGCCGCCCGGCACCTGGTTGACCAGCACGCGCGTATCGACGCCGGTGAAGGCGCTCTCGAACTGCCAGTATTTTTTGCGGACTTCGACGAAGTAGGCAGTGACTTCCTGCATCGCCGCGAGGTCGAGGCCAGTGTCGTATTCGGTACCGCGCAGCGCGGCGACCACGCTCTCGGTCGAGGAATGGCTGGCGCCTTCACCGAACGATGAGTTGCAGGTGTCAATCATGGTGGCGCCCGCTTCCACTGCCTTGAGGATACACATCGCGGACAGGCCGGAGGTGGAGTGGCTGTGCAGGTGGATCGGCACGCTTACGGCGGCGCGCAAGGCCTTGACCAGCTCGAAGGTGGAATACGGCGTGAGCAGGCCGGCCATGTCCTTGATGGCGATGGAGTCGCAGCCGAGCGCTTCCAGTTCTGCAGCCATGGTAGCGAAGGTGGCGATGTCGTGCACCGGGCTGGTGGTGTAGCTGATACAGCCTTCGGCATGCTTGCCCGACTTCTTCACCGCCTCGATGGAGACGCGCAGATTGCGCATGTCGTTCATCGCGTCGAAGATGCGGAACACGTCCACGCCGTTGTCGGCGGATTTCTTCACGAAGGCACGCACCACGTCGTCGGAATAGTGGCGATAACCGAGCAGATTCTGGCCGCGCAGCAGCATCTGGATGCGCGTGTTCGGCAAGGCCTTGCGCAGGCGCTTCAGACGCTCCCACGGGTCTTCTTTCAGGAAGCGCACGCAGGAATCGAAGGTCGCCCCGCCCCACGCTTCCAGCGACCAGAAGCCGATGCTGTCCAGCTTGGAACAGATGGGCAGCATGTCGTCGGTGCGCATGCGCGTGGCGATCATGGATTGGTGTCCGTCGCGCAGTACCAGTTCGGAGATTTGTGTCTTTGCCATGGTGTTAGCTTACGTAAAGATTGATGTTAGATGCCTTCGTGTGCCGCAATGGCGGCCGCGATCACCGCCGCCCTGAGTTCCGGCGGAACCTTGGTGATGTAATCCACCAGTTCCGGGTGGGACTCGACGAAGCTGGTATTGAAATCCGCGTTCCTGAAATCGGGATGCTGCAGGATCTCCTGGTAATACGGGATGGTCGTCTTCACGCCGTACACCACCATGTCGCTCAGCGCACGGCGGCCGCGCTCGACCACGCCTTCCCAGGTGAGCGCCCAGACAGTGAGCTTGGCGCACATCGAATCGAAATACGGCGGGATGACATAGCCGCTGTACATGGCGGCGTCGATACGCACACCGGGACCGCCGGGTGCGTAGTAACGCGTGATCTTGCCGAAGCTGGGCAGGAAACCGTTCTTGGGATCTTCCGCGTTGATGCGGAACTCCATCGCGTAACCGCGGAACTGCACGTCTTCCTGTTTGTATTGCAGCGGCAGACCGTCGGCGATGCGGATCTGCTCCTGCACGATGTCGATGCCGGTGATGGATTCGGTCACGGTGTGCTCGACCTGCACGCGCGTGTTCATCTCCATGAAATAGAAATCGCCGCTCTGGTCGAGCAAAAACTCGACCGTGCCCGCGTTCTCGTAACCGACCGCATGGCAGGCCTTCACCGCCAGCGAACCGATGTATTCGCGCTGCGCGGGTGTGATCTGCGGCGAGGGAGCGATCTCGATGAGTTTCTGGTTGCGGCGCTGGATGGAGCAGTCGCGCTCGAACAGGTGGATGGCGTTGCCGTGGCTGTCGCCCAGCACCTGCACTTCGATATGCTTGGGATTGACCACGCATTTCTCGAGGAATACTTCCGGCTTGCCGAAGGCCTTACTGGCCTCGGAGATCACGCGGTCGTAGTTGGCGAGCAGGTCTTTCTCGTTGTCACAACGGCGGATGCCGCGCCCGCCGCCGCCGTTGGTGGCCTTGAGCATGACGGGGTAACCGATCTGTTTGGCCAGCACACGCGCTTCTTCGACATCGGCAAGGTTACCTTCGCTGCCGGGCACGCAGGGGATACCGGCATTGATCATGGCGGTGCGCGCCTGGATCTTGTCGCCCATCTGGCGGATCACATCGGCGCTCGGGCCGATGAACTTGATGCCGCGGCGTTCGCAGATCTCGGCCAGCTCGGGATTCTCGGAAAGGAAACCGTAGCCGGGATGCAGGGCATCGCAGCCGGAAGTCACGGCGACATTGACGATGTTATGCGCATTCAGATAGCCGGAGACCGGCTCTGCACCGAGGTTGTAGGCTTCGTCCGCTTTCTTGACATGCAATGCCTGACGATCCGCATCTGTATAGATGGCGACCGACTTGATGCCCATCTCTGAGCACGCACGCACGATGCGAACTGCGATCTCTCCTCGGTTGGCGACGAGTATTTTTTTAATCACGGGGATTTCCAATTTTGATTCGGCACGCAACTGCTGAATTGTAACATTCGACCCCGCCGAATGAGCCGATTTGGGGGAAATTTTCCCGAAAAAGTGCTGCGAAAGGAACTGATGAACGAGAGAGAACTGCAAAAATAAACTCGACAACGTTTATCAGATACCGCATGGAACCCAATGCGGGCGGGGATTTAAACTGTATGCACAGTTTAAATGGACTCCGACCAGCCACGGGCCGTCGTCATCAAGAATACAACACCACTCTGCCACTGCGTATGCAGGAGGCATGTGCGAGCAGGTCAGGCCGAAACCCGCACATCCACACCCAAGGCCCGGATGCGCGCCGCAAAGCGCTCCAACTCAGCTTCCGGCAATGCGCTCAGGCGCGGGGCCTCTTCCTGCAACGAAGGCCGTGCCAGACCATAGATCAGCACGCCCCGGGGCCGGATACCCCCGCGCTGCAGGCCATTGAGGAAGTCCACATAGTCGTCTTCGTCCCGGCTGCTTGGCGCGATGCCGTCGATCGCGAACCAGCAGGTCTGCAACCAGGTGTTCGGACAGCAGGAGATCGCGCTGACGAGGTTCTGCTGCACCTTGTCCATCGTCATCTTCGTATCGTTGACCAGCGCCATGCCCGCCTCGCTGGCGCGGTCCAGCTTGAACCAGACTTCGCCGTTAAGCTGCGCCATGCGGCGCAGTCCCTGCTGCACGTTGTCTCGCTGCATCAGGCTGCCGTTGGTGATGAGAACCAGTTTCAGTTCGGCAGGTTTGAGCCTGCCGACAAGTTCGATGACCTCGTTGAATTCCTGCGCGCTGGTCGGCTCGCCGTTGCCGGACAGCGCGATGTCGTTGATGCGCCGCGCCTCCGGCGGCACGCGCTGCATGAAATCGCCGTGCTGCAAATCGTGCAGAAAACCGCCGAGCTCCTTTTCCAGCAAAGCCAGATCGACCGGCGGCGCGGTGCCGCGCGTGAGCTCCGGCACCTGGCAATAGATGCAGCGCCAGTTGCAGGCATTGTTGGTGTTGAGATTGACGCCGATGGAGACACCACCCGCGCGGCGCGAGACGACGGGATAGACATAGCGCAGCCCGGCGCTGTCGCGGCTGTGGTCGGTAACGTTCAATTTGGATATTTCAGTCATCAGTGGATACAACCTCGTAGGGCGCAATAAGCATAGCGCATTGCGCCGGATACAGGCATTACATCATTCGGCGCAATGCCCGTGGGTTATTGCGCCCTACACCAGCTTACATCGCCTTGCCGAACAGTTTCCCCCACAGGCTTCGCTTGGCTTCGGGACGCACGGGATGGGTGCTGGGGCCATCGGGCCTCAGCAGGTCGCCGGGGTAGTGTTCATGTCCGAGGCACAAACTGTCGTCGAGGCCAAAGGCTTTGACGGCGGCGACGGCTTCGATGCACCAGCGGCCGAAGTAGCTGCCTTTTTCCAAGGGATGTTTGACGGGGTCGCCGTAGATGTACCACCACAACTGCTGGTTACCCTTGCGCGCAAGTTCGGCGTACCAGTGTTCGACGAAATCGCGCAACAGAACGGCTTGTTGGTCTTTCGTGGCATCGATTGCTTTGAGCAATCTGGCGTAAGGCTTCTTATGGAGCAAGGCTATGCCGATCTTGCGATTGGGGGAGCGGCTGGCAATCACGCGATCAAGCAACACGTCTTCGCCTTCGCCGCCGATCAGGGCAAGCAGGCGTTGCCATTGTTCTTCTGGTATCTCCAAGGCCAAAGCAAGACCGACCAGCCAGAAGCACCAGTTGTAGTGGTTGAGGTTGGAGAGTTCAAACGTCCAATCGCGGCAGGTCTTAAGGTTGTGCTTGGCGCATATCTCAGCGGACAGTTTGTTCGACAACTCCCAGGCGTCGAGTAGGCCGAGGAAGGGTTGGCTCAGGTCGCGGATGGGGTCACCGCGGGAATAGCGACGAAGAACTAAATTGACGTGGTACTTTGATAAGTCAAAAGTGAACTGCGCCTCATATGTCGGGTTAGAACTAGGTTTGTTCAATAGTTCAAATTTCTCCTTTATTGCATTCGATAAAAATTCTGCTCTTTTATCCCAATAAACTTGATCTCCCATTGGTGCGCGAATCATGGTCTTGCTCCCGACTGATTGATTCCTGAACTCAGTATTCGCGATGTATCTATTGGCTTGGGCCGTCCTGTCGGATCGAGTATTTGCACCTCTGTTGAGCCATCGGGCCGTGTAGTGACAACCCACGTCTCAGCCCGCGTAGGGCGCAATAACCAACGGGCATTGCGCCGCATGTATGAAATAAACATCCGGTGCAATGCGCTGTGCTTATTGCACCCTACAAAATCGGCAGTTCCATTCAATGGCCCCAAGTTAATCACCATATTCCAACTCTCCCTCACTCCCGTCCGCCCAATCCGCCGGATAGATGCCTTGGGCAACCAGCCGGTGAAACGTTGAATAAGGCCATTCTGCCACACGATCAACCAAGCCATGCTTCAGCGGGTTGATGTGCACGTAGTCCATATGCGCGCGAAAGTCGCGTTCATCCCGAATCAGGTGTTCCCAGTAACGCCGTTGCCAGATGCCGCGCTCGCCGCGCCGGGTGCGCACGGCCGATATTCTTTCGTTGCGGGGCAAGGCTTTGGAGAAGTCCATCTTGATCAACCGCCAGCGTGTCGCAAAGTCCGCATCCCCGGGCGGCAATTCGATCACGCAGTGCAGGTGTTCGGGCAATACCACCCAGCCATGTATCCGGAACGGGTGACGTTGTTGCACCGATTTAACCACGGTGCGTAGTGTTTCGATGTGTCGGGTCAGCAGGTCGTTGTCTTGCCGTTGCAGCAAGTTGACGGTGAAGAAGTAGGTTCCGCCCGGATGCCAGGCGCGGCGGTAGTCAGGCATAACGGGAGTATTGCGGAGGTTGGCATTCGGCGCAATGCCCGTTGGTTATTGCGCCCTACGGTTTTGCCTACGACTTGATAAGCGGCAGATACTTCGCCGGATCGACCGGCTTGCCGAACTTGCGGATCTCGAAGTGCAGCTTGACCTGGTCGGCGTCGCTATTGCCCATCTCGGCGATCTTCTGGCCCTTGCCCACGTTCTGGCCCTCTTTCACCAGGATGCGGTCGTTGTGCGCGTAGGCGCTGAGGTAGGTCTTGTTGTGCTTGATGATGATGAGCTTGCCGTAGCCGCGCAGGCCGCTGCCGCTGTACACCACTTTGCCGGAGGAGCTGGCCACCACCGGCTGGCCGCGTGCGCCGACGATGTCCACACCCTTGCGGTTGTCGCTCTCGGAGAAACCGGCGACCAGTTTGCCGCTGGTCGGCATGCCCCACTCGAGCGGGGATTCGTCATCCACTTTGGGGACCGATGAGACCGGTTGCTTCTTTGGTATCGCCGCGACGACCGCGGGCCTGGACACGGCCACCGCGCGGGAAGGCGGGCCCTGCTGTAAACGTTCGGCCTGCACCAGTGCGCTTTCGGTATAGGCCAGTTTGCCGACCTTGGGGTAGCTCTTCACTTCAACCGGCTGTTCCGCCACCTGCGAATCCATGATCGGTCTGGGCAGATTGGCCTGATTCGATGCTCCGGCCACCGGGATGCGCAGTTGCAATTGCTGGCCGATCTTGATCGCTGCAGGATTGTCGATATCGTTCCAGTCCGCCACGTCGCGGAAATCGACGCCGTTGATGAATGCGATGCTGTAGAGGGTGTCGCCCTTCTGCACAATATGGATGCGCGTGACGGTCTCGTATTCGGAATCCATCACCGGTTTTTTGTTTTCCGGGATCTGCGCGGACGCGACGGGCGGACGTTTATCTGCACCGTACTCCATGACGGGCGCACGCCGACCGCTGGCTGCGGGGACGGCACATCCAGCCAGCACGACGGCGGCCAGAGCCAATGTTCCCCACTGCGAAATCTTCATGTTCATGCTTTTCCCATCACCAGCGGTACGAATTTGACTGCTTCCAGACGGCTCTCGCGAAAACCGTTCTCATCGCGCTCGATCAGGTAGAGGTATTGTTCCTGCGTCCCCATCGGCAGGACCATTCTACCACCGACGGTAAGCTGCTCCCGCAGCACGGCGGACAGTGCGGGCGCGGCGCAGGCCATGATGACGCCGTCGAACGGCGCGGCATCCGGCAGGCCCGCAGAGCCGTCGATATAACGCAGATTGACATTGTTGATCTTGAGTTCGCGCAGCGTCTTACGCGCGCGTTCGTACAGCGGCTGGATGCGTTCGAGCGAGTAGACCTCTTTCGCAACGCGCGACAGCACCGCCGCCTGATAGCCGCAGCCGGTGCCGATCTCCAGCACGCGGTTGAGCTGCTTGCCGTTGCGCAGCACTTCGGTCATGCGCGCGACGATGTAGGGTTGCGAGATGGTCTGGCCGTGGCCGATGGGCAGCGACACGTCGTCGTAGGCACGCGTTCCCAGCGCTTCGTCGATGAAGATGTGGCGCGGAATCTCGTTCATCGCCGCCAGCACGGTCTCGTCCTTGATGCCTTCGTTGCGCAGGCGCTCGATAAGCCTGCCGCGCGTGCGCGCGGAGGTCATGCCGATGCCGGCGTGGCGGAGGTTGGTCAAGTCAACCATGCTTTTACCGCATCTAGCTGGCTGTACTGGGTGAGGTCGATCTGCAAGGGCGTGATGGAGACGCGACCCTGCGACGTGGCGTGGAAATCGGTGCCCTCGCCCGCGTCCTGCGCCTTGCCCGCCGGGCCGACCCAGTACACCGGTTGGCCGTGCGGGTTGAGGCTCTTGATGACCGGCTCGGCCTTGTGGCGCTTGCCCAGGCGGGTGACTTCCATGCCGGTCAATTGTTCGTAGGGCACATCGGGCACGTTCACGTTGAGCAACCAGGGATGCATCTGCTTGTCCTGCATGAAGCGCTGCACCAGTTCCACCGCCACTTTGCCCGCCGTGTCGTAATGCTGCGCCTCGTGCCCGGTCATGGAGATGGCGATGGCGGGGATGCCGAGCAGGAAGCCTTCGGTCGCGGCGGCCACGGTGCCGGAATAGATGGTGTCGTCGCCCATGTTGGCGCCGGAGTTGATGCCGGAGACCACGATGTCCGGCTGTGTGTCCAGCATGCCGGTGACGGCCATGTGCACACAGTCGGTGGGAGTGCCGTCGACATAGTAGAAACCGCTGGCCGCCTTGCGCAGATTGAGCGGACGGTTGAGCGTGAGCGAATTGCTGGCGCCGCTGCGGTCGCGCTCGGGGGCGACGACCGTGACTTCGGCGATGGCGGAAAGGTGTTTGGCCAGGCAGGCCAGGCCCGGCGCGAAATAGCCGTCGTCGTTACTGATAAGGATGCGCATCGGAATACAGCCAGGCAATACTGGAATTCGTTAGATAAGACCGAATGTTAGCCGCCTTTTCCGTTTGCTTCCAGCTTGTTTTAAGCCGGGCCCGCCCACTCGATGCCCACCTGCTCGTAGTCCTCGCCCTCGGCCATGAGCTGCACCAGCTTGATATCGCGGCTGTTGTCGCCCATCAGCGCCTGATAGAAGTTGCCGGGCACGAAGGCGCCGGTCTCCATGAGCAGGGTGGCGTTGCGCAGGCTGTTCTGCGCATCCGGCATCAGGATGGCGGGCAGATAGGTGTACTGGAACGAGCCGGAGCTGGTCTCCCAGTTGGAGGCTTTCTCGGCGCCCTTGCCCAGCGCGCGCAACCAGATGGAGAGCGGTTTCTTGGCGATGATGGCGACGACCAGATGCACGTTGTCCGCGGTATCGGTGTGGATGCGCCGGATCGCGCCCACCCACCACAGCGGATTGTTCTGCGTCTTGATGCCGCACAGGTCGCCGACCTTGACCCAGGCACCCGCGCTCTTTGCCAGCTTGATGCCGATCTCGTCGATACTGATGTCGCTGACCGTCCACACTTCGGCGCTGAAATCGATCTCCTCGTCCGCGGCCAGACCCATCTTGTTTGATTTTTGCTGCTCGGCATCGGCGGCAACCAGTTCGATGCGCGTGACCATCTGGCTGATCAGGCGGAAGCCGTGAATCACCTCGACGGTGGTATTGATGCCGCGATGGTCCTGATGATGCAGCGGCGGCTGCGCCGCCCACCAGGTCAGCAGATGTTTGAGCACAGTGAGTTTGCCGCCTGGGGTGAACTCGCTGCCGAAGCGCCGCTCCTGCCAGACCGGATCGTCCTCGTTCTGTTTCTCAATCTTCTCCACCGCGACCAGCGCGCGCACCGCGCCGAAATAACGCATGTCGGGTGTCGCCTCGCCATGGGCACGTTGCGGCGCTGCGCCTGCGGCGAGATCGAATTGATAAGGGCAGTCGGCATCCGCCGCTGGCTTGAGGTCGAAGAAACTGCACAGGCGTCCGGCGATGCGGTAGCTCACCTCGATCTGGTCCGGCGCCAGTTCGTCCGGCGCGGCGACATACATCATCAGCGCGCGCAGCAGTTCGCGCTGCGGACTGGCATGGATGACATTGCCGGTATAGGCCAGCACCATGCTCTCGGCGATCTGCTCGGCCTCGATGAAACGTTGGCAGGCCGCGATCTGTTGCCACACAGTCGGTTCGATATCGAGATAGCGCATCAGCTCCAGCTTCATCTGCTCGCCGATGGCGCGCGCCCAGCGCACGCAGAGCAAAGGCATCTGCTGGCGCATCTCGAATGAGTGCTTGTCGGTGGCGCGATATTCTTCCACACAGGCGGCATAGGCCTCGGCCAGTGCCTTAGCGTAGGCATGGATGCTCTGCCATTGATGCACGCCCTTGAAGTCCTGCAGATGCGGCACGGCCAGATATTGGTGCAGGAATCCGGTGTAGACAGCCAGCGAGGTCTCGTCCAGCAACAGGATGATGGCGGCGCGCAACTCGGGATGGAAACCCTTGGCGGACTTGATCGAATCGAGCCAGAAGGTGATGTCGTCCAGCGCCTTGCGCGGATCGTCCTCCGGCAGTTCGGCGATCAGCCGCTTCGCCTCATCAATATTGAACAGGGGATGATCCGGCTTTCCTTCAAACAGACTGAACATTTTGTATCCCTAGGCCCGTCACACAGGTACCGCATTATATTCAGGATATCGGCGCTATGCCGCATTACCCTGGTTTACGCACACATGGACGGCTGCGCGAATGTTTGCCTGCCGCGGCCAACTGTGGGAGGATAGTTCCCGCTTGCCTCTTTACAACCGTCTCTATCTGGAGAACACCATGTCTACAATGAACAAATTAGCCCTGCCGGCCGCACTGCTTTTTGCTGCGCTGACCCTGTCCGCCTGCGCCACCAAGCCAAAAGAAGAAGCTGCCGAGCCCGCCGCGGCACCTGTCGCCGCACAACCTGCTGCTGTCGCCGAACCGGCACCTGCTCCCGCGCCTGAAGTGGTAGCCGAAGCGGCTCCCGCACCGGCAGCCAGCACTCAGGAAGAAGCACCAAAGCCGGTCGTGAAGAAGAAGAGAAAAGCAGCCAAGGCTGCACCAAAACCGGTTGAGCCTGCACCTGTTGCTGAACCCGCCCCGGCGCCTGCCCCGACACCCGCTCCTGTAGCAGAGCCTGCCGCGGCCCCGGCACCCGCAATGGCCGAAGCACCTATCGCTCCGGTGGAAGAACAGGGTTTCCTGGCCAAATACTGGGCCTGGTTGTTGGGCATCATCGTCGCTGCCATCGCGATCATCTTCATGATGCGCAAGAAGGACTGATAAGTAGAAGCAGCTGAATTTTCAAACACCGATGGCGCCCGCGGGCGCCATCGGTTTTTTCTGGATATCGAAATCGCTACTGCCAGGGCTGCCTAGGCTCCAGCAACTTCAGATACGCCTCATGCTCGGACACGACGAGCCTGGAATAGTGACGACCCCACGGGCCGATCCCCCAACCGCTCAGGATCGCAAAGCCCAGCAGCAAGAAACCGGACATTTGAAGTATCGGCGCTATACAACCCAATTGCTTTAGCCAAAGCGGCCCGGCGAAAAGCGCCAATCCAGACAAGCCCAATAGCCGCTGCAAGATCGCGTGTCTTGTGCTGTTCTTCATGTACAGCAGTGAGCCAATCGAAGCCCTTTCGCCGCGACAAGCTTGCTACATCGACCTCGCCAGCCTGAACCCGTGGCTGTAGTAACGGAACGAAGTGCTGAACCGGATACGCACGGAAGCGCGACCGAAGGTGGGATCGTAACCCCACGAGCCGCCGCGCAACACGCGCATGGAACCGTCCACCCGCGCGCTGCCGTCGGTCGGGGCGCCTTCGTAGTTCGGCTGGTAGGTGTCTTCCACCCATTCCCACACGTTGCCGCTCATGTCGTAAAGGCCGAAAGCGTTGGCTTGTTTGGTAGCAACGGGGTGCGGCGTGTTGAAGAAGAAGCTGCCGCTATTGAAGTCGTTCCAGGACACCTTGTCGGCAGTTTCGCCGCCGCAGTATTCGAATTCCGTTCCCGCACGGCAGGCATATTCCCACTCAGCTTCGGTCGGCAGACGGTATTGCTTGCCGGTCTTGGCGTTGAGTTTCTTGATATAGGCCTGGGCATCATCCCAGCTGACCTGCTCCACCGGGCAGGTATCGCCGCAAGTCGTGAAGTTGCTCGGGTTGCTACCCATCACAGCCACCCATTGCGCCTGGGTGATTTCGGTCTTGCCGATGGCGAACGCTTTGACCGTAACACGGTGCACGGGTTGCTCGTCGGGCTTGCCGTCCTTTGAGCCCATGTCGAAGCTGCCCGCGGGCAGTTCGACCATCTCGGGACACTCTGGGCAGTCGCTGTACACCTTGCCAGCGACCGGCTCGGCAACCATCTCCCATTGATAGATCTTGTCCTGCGCGGCGCGCGCATCGGCACCTTCCGGCGCGAGCAGCAGGTAGCGTTTCATCTCGACCATGCCGTCGCGATATTTCTTCTTTTCGCCCAGCAGCAGGCCAAGTTTGTAACGTCCTTCCGCCCACCAGGGGGCGAGTTCCAGCGCCTTGCCGTAAAGAGCAATGGCTTTGTCAGTCTGCTTTTCCTGCGCCATAAATTCGGCCTGCACCTTGAATTTGCGCGCCTCTTCCGAGAGTTCCGGCTTCGGCTTTGCAGCCTTGTATTGCGCGACCACGTCCAGGAACGGATCGACTGCATCGGCGGCGTATGCCGGAGCGCAGGATATGAACAGTGCAGCAAGCAGCCAGGTGCGAATGTTTACCAAAATACTCTCCTTACGATGCGTCGGATCGAATAAAAAACTGCCGCAATTGTACGCGCGGAAACCGGCCATGTCGCCAGTCACTTTGGCGGCTTGGCATGCGCCGGACGGAAGGCCTTGCACTGCGCCGGATCGGATTCCAGATAGGCGCCTTCGATCAGGTCAATGCAGTAGGGAATGGCCGGAAATACCGCATTAAGACAATCGTCTATCGCGGAGGGTTTACCGGGCAAATTGAGGATGAGACTCTTGCCGCGGATGCCCGCGGTCTGGCGCGACAGGATCGCAGTGGGCACGAATTTGAGTGAAGCCGCGCGCATCAGTTCGCCGAATCCCGGCATCATTTTCTCGCACACCGCCTCGGTCGCTTCCGGCGTCACATCGCGCAACGCCGGGCCGGTGCCGCCGGTGGTCACCACCAGCGAACAACCTTCCACATCGCACAATTCGATGAGTGTCTTTTCGATCAAGGACTGCTCGTCGGGAATCACCCGCGCCACCGCTTCCCATTCGCCGGTCAGCACGCGGGTAAACCAGGCCTGCATCGCAGGACCGCCCTTGTCCTCGTATTCGCCACGACTGGCGCGGTCGGAGATGGTTACAAAACCGATGCGTTTTTTCATCACCATTCCCCGCCTGCTTCGTTCTGATACTCGGCACCATCCAGCAACTGCACCGTCACCCGGTCGCCCGCCGCCATGCCACGGCTTGCAGCAGGCACGACCATCAGTCCTTCCGCGACGGACATGGAAGCCAATATGCCGCTGCCCTGTGCACCTGTCGAGGTCGCCGCATAGCCGCCCGCTTCCCTGCTCAGCATCACGCGCACGAACTCGGTACGGCTGTGCTTGTGCTTCACATCATGCGTCAGTCTTGCGGTGAGGGTGCGGCGATGCACGCGCGTGCAGCCGAGCATGCGGCGCAATGCCGGCAGCACGAATTCTTCGAAACAGACCATGCTCGATACTGGATTGCCCGGCAGCCCGAACACCCAGGTCAGCGGTGCGATGCCGAACGCCATCGGGTGGCCCGGCTTCATCTCCACACGCCAGAACTTCATCTGCACGCCCAGCGCTTCCAGCGTGGGGCGCACGTAGTCGTGCACGCCGACCGAGGTGCCGCCGGAGACCAGCAGCACGTCGTATTGCAGGCCGCGCTGCAGCATCTCCTTCAGGTGACTCGGTTCATCGCGCGCGATGCCGAACAGGTCGGGCGTGATGCCCAGCGCCTGCACCTGCGCCATCAGCGCGTAGCTGTTGGCATCGGGGATCTTGTTGGCGTCGAACGGGTCGTTTAGCCCTTCCAGCTCGTCGCCGGTGGAAAGAATGGCCACGCGCGGCATGCGATACACCTCCACGCTGGCTCGCTTCACCATCGCCAGCATGCCGACCGCACCGGGCGTGATCTCGGTACCGACCGGCAACACCACCTCGCCGTTCTTCATGCTCTCGCCGCGATCACGGATGTCGTTGCGCGACTTCACGCCGACGTTGATCTGCACCTGCGTGTCCGACAGCGTTTGCGTGTCCTCGACGCGGATCACCGCATCGGCCCCCTGCGGCACCGGCGCGCCGGTCATGATGCGCGCGCACTGTCCGGCCTGCACGGTCCTGCTCGGCATGTCGCCCGCCTTGATGTCCTCGATGATTTCCAGCACGGCGGGCGCATTCGCCACATCCACACTGCGCAGTGCAAAACCATCCATCGCCGAAACGTCATAAGGCGGCTGATCGCGGTTGGCACGAATGTCCTCGGCCAGCACTCGTCCGAGCGAGTGTTCCAGCCTGACACTCTCGGTGCCAAGCGACTTGATCGATCCCAGCACGCATTGCTGAGCGGCTGTCACTGTCAGATGTTCCATCTACTTCCTCACTTCTTCGCCGCCTGATAATCCTGCGGCGTATCCAGATCAAAGAAACTGCGCAATTGCGGATCGCATTCGCGCAACTCAGCTTCGCTCACATAACGCACATCCAGTTTCTCCAGCACGCCGCGCAGACTCCTGTCCCCGGCCGCCAGACTGATGCGCATCGCCTCCAAAGTGCCGGTCGCATAGAAAGCAGCAAGCGGTTGCGGATAACCCCCGACCATCGGCACGACGGCCTGATGCCCGCCCCGGCAGGATGCGAGATGCAGAACGACCGCCTCGGTCACGAACGGCATATCGCACGCGACCGCAAACACCCACGGCGTATCAGCCTGCGCCAAACCGGCGATCAAACCGGCCAGCGGACCGCTCGCTTCCACCTCGTCACACACCTGCGGCAAATCCACCCCGGCGCGCAGTTGGCGCACGCTGACGATCACCTTTGGAAACAGCTGTTGCATCGTGTCAGTGACATGCGCCAGCAGCGTCTTGCCCTCCAGCACCAGCGCCGCCTTGTCCTGCCCCATGCGGCGCGAATCGCCGCCCGCGAGGATGAGCGCAGTGCAATCCTCGATCATTTCAAATCCACCGTTCGCCCTGAGCCCGTCGAAGGGTGAACGGATACCGACTCCGCCTGCATCAAAATGAAATCGACGATACCGCTCACATCGTCGAGTTTGAAATGCGGCAACTGCGGATAGGCCTCATCCATGTCGGTGACGATGGCGATCAGCCCATCCTCGATAGCGCAACGAGCGGGTCTGCCGCATTCGCGCCGCAACACCTCGATCTTGATGCCCGGCCCATGCGAGAACCCTTCTGCCAGCACCAGATCGGCCTCACCCAGGAAACGCTGCGCCAACTGCTCCGGTTCGCGCGCTTCACCCCTAGAATCGATCAACTGCACACCGTTCTCCGTCACCAGCATACTCATCGCCGCCCCCGCCTGCGAGTAGCGCCAGCTATCCTTGCCCGGTGTATCGAGCTGCACATCGTGATGCGCATGCTTGATGGTGGCGACCTTGACGCCGCGCTTGCAAAGTTCGCGGATGAGTTTTTCCACCAGGGTGGTTTTGCCGGAGCCGGAATGGCCGACGAAGGTGATCACGGATGGGGAGTAACCCATGCATCCCCCTGCGGCGTGATCTCTTTCTTCCAGATCGGCACGCGCTGTTTGAGCTCGTCGATCATCCAGCGGCAGGCATCGAATGCGGCGGCGCGATGCGCGGCCCCGGCGGCGATGAACACGATGTTGTCGCCCGCCTGCACGGTGGTGACACGGTGCACGATGCGTGCGTCGAGCAGGCCGAACTTCTCGATGGCTTCGCTGCGCAGTTTGTTCATCTCGGCCAGCGCCATGCTGCCGTAGGCTTCGAAGCCGATCTGTGACACTTCGCGACCTTCGGAGAAGTCGCGCGCGCAGCCGATGAAGGTGGCGATACCGCCCATGCGTCTGGAGCTGGCCTTGAGCGCTTCCACTTCTTCGTTCTGGGAAAAGTCTTCTGCCTGGATGCGGACCGGATCAAGCATCTCAACCACCGCTGAATTTCGCCATGAAGGCGATCTCGTCGTTGTCCTGCAATGCCATCTGTTTGTCGTGGACCTGGTTCTGGTTGACTGCGATGAGGCTGACGATGCTGAAGGCACCCGGATGCTGGATGCCGAGGTGGGCGATGACGTTGTGCAGGGTCATGCCGGGAGAGAAATCCATCTGCATCTCGTGCGTCTGCACGCGGTCGGCCACCGGTCCGAAGAACAATACTTTGATCATCTCACCTCCCCGCGTTTCCACACGCCGCTTTTCCCCCCGCGCTTCTCTTCCAGTTGCACGTTCTCGATGCGCATGCCGCGGTCGATGGCCTTGCACATATCGTAGATGGTGAGCAGTGCGACGTTGGCGGCAGTCAGCGCTTCCATCTCGACGCCGGTCTGGCCGACACAACTGGCGGTGGTGACGACCTTGATGCCGACGCAACCCTGCGCATCCGGCTCAACGATCTCGCTGAACTCGACCTGCACGCCACTAAGGGCGATGGCATGGCACATCGGAATGATGTCCGGCGTACGCTTGGCCGCCATGACCGCGCCGACATCCGCCACGGTCAGCACGTCGCCCTTGGCGATCTTGCCTGCGCGGATGCGTGCCAGCGTCTCCGGCTGCATGCGCAGCACGCCGCTGGCGATGGCGACGCGCTGGGTGCTGGACTTCTCCGACACATCCACCATGCGGGCTCGGCCCGAATCGGAAAAATGCGTCAGGTCGTTCATCAGGTGTTTTGCACGACTATCTTGGGGAACGCCGCGCTGTGATCCTGCGCCATGTCGGCGATCTTCACCGCGATGCGGCGGGCGATCTGTTTGTAGACTTTGGCGATGTTGCCGTCGGGATCGGCGACCACGGAAGGTTTTCCGGAGTCCGCTTGTTCGCGGATGCGGATATCCAGCGGCAGGCCGCCGAGGAATTCGGTGTTGTACTCGGCGCACATCTTCTCGCCGCCGCCGGCGCCGAAGATGTGTTCTTCATGGCCGCAATTGGAGCAGATGTGGGTGCTCATGTTCTCGACGATGCCGACGATCTTGATGCCGACCTTCTCGAACATCTTGAGTCCCTTGCGTGCGTCCAGCAGCGCGATGTCCTGCGGCGTGGTGACGATGACCGCGCCGGTGACCGGCACTTTCTGCGCGAGGGTGAGTTGGATGTCGCCGGTACCGGGCGGCAGATCCACCACCAGATAGTCGAGGTTGTCCCACTTGGTCTGGTGCAGCAGTTGTTCCAGCGCCTGGGTGACCATGGGGCCGCGCCAGATCATCGGTGTGTCGTTGGCGTCGATGAGGAAACCGACCGACATGGCTTGCAGGCCGTGGTTGGTCATCGGCAGCATGGTCTTGCCGTCTTCTGAATCGGGCTGTCCGCTGATGCCGAGCATGGTCGGTTGCGAGGGGCCGTAGATGTCGGCATCCAGCATGCCGACGCGCGCGCCCTCGGCGGCCAGCGCCAGCGCCAGATTGACCGCGGTGGTGCTCTTGCCCACACCGCCCTTGCCGCTCGCCACGGCGATGATGTTCTTCACGCCGTCCACCAGCTTCACGCCGCGCTGCACCGCATGCGGCACGACCTTGCTGGCGACAGTCGCTTCGATCTTGCCCGCGCCCGGCAGGGCGGACTTGAGGTGGGCTTCGATGGTCGCCTTGATCTCGGCCCACACGCTCTTGGCCGGGTATCCCAGTTGCACGTCCAGCGTCACGTCGTTGCCGCTGACCTTGACGTTCTTGATCGATTTGCCGCTGACGAAATCCTTCTTCGTGTTCGGGTCGATCAGGTTCTTCAACGCGTTCTGCACATCTGTTTCGGTAAAGCTCATCATTCACTCCTGGTTGATTTTCATTCGGGAAGACATCCCGGATTCGCCTGCTTCGGACATCCCGTATTGTAGCGGCTGGACCGGCTCCGCGAGCGACTACCTTCAGCCGTGCCTGCCCTTGTAGCACTGTGCCGCTGCATGCACGACCTCGGACCAGGGCATCCCGGCCCAATCACCCCAGTGGCGCAAGGCGTTTGCCACCAGCGCGTCCACGTCGTCCACGTCGGAACCTCCGCTCAGCACCTGGTGCAAGCCCTTGAGGCCGCCGCATTGCACGCGCATCTCCTGTGCGTGCGGCAACACCTCCTCGTCGTGCATCTTGCCCAGCGCGAACGCGAAACTGTGCCGCAGGCTGTGGTGCAACTCATGACAGCGGAAATGGCTCGCCGCCTCGCTGCATGTCGCCGCTTCGCGTTCGGCGATCTGCTTCCGCTGTGCACACCCGCAGGCGACGCAGCCTGCCAGCAAAGCTTTTTCGAACACACAAGGACGCGCTACCACCTCGGCGAACTTCTGCCGGTAGGCGGCTTCATCCATGATGTTTAATCGTCCCCCAGTTGCGGGGCCGGCTCGCGTATCTCGTTGAGCAGGTCTTCCGCGTGCAGCTCGGACTCGGCATGGATCATCTTGATCAGCGCCTGCGAATCATCCGCAAGTTCGGCGCGCAACTGTTTGGCCCGCACCGACGCCTCGCGATAGGAATCGTACTGCTCCAGCTTGGTCAACTGCTTGATCGGGAATTCGGTCACTCGGTAGATAAAATAGGCCATGGTCACCTCGTTGCGTAATTAAGCGCCGGGACGCTTCATGAAGGTGATGACGTTGGCTCCGGGCGCGTTCTTGCTGGCGCAACTGCCCTCGCCCAGTCCCGCAAGCTGTTCGGCTTCGTGCAACAGGTTAACGACATCGACATAGTGTTTCTGCTTCACCATCATCAGCGCGGTATAGCCACCCTCGTTCTTCGCCAGCACGTCCGCCCCCGCCTGCAGCAGCACCTCGACCACGGCGGTCTCGCCGTAGCCCGCAGCCAGCATCAGCGGACGCACACCATAACCGATGGGCGCCTCGATATTGGCACCCGCGTCGATCAGCAGCTTGACCACGTCGGCGAAGCCGCGCTTCAGCTCGGCGTTGTAGCAGGCTTTCATCAAGGCGCCCCAGCCTGTGCTGTCGGTCGCATTGACATCGGCACCGCTGCCGAGCAGCGCTTCCGCCAGATCCTGGTCGCCAGCATAGGCGGCCAGCATCAGCAGGGTGGCACCCGTCTCGTCGCGGCTATCGACACCCGCACCGGCCGCCAGCAGACGCCGCACCGTGGCGGTATCACCGGCTTTCACTGCTGCTATCAGCTCTGTAGACATGTGCCCTCCTTTTGAAAAGACTATTTCTTGACGGTGTTCTGCAGCGCCTTGCGGATCGCTTCAGGCGATTTCATGATGTTCATGAAACTGTTCTTGCCCATCATGCTGAGATCGGGGAAGTTGATGGCGATGCGGAAGCGCGCATACAGCGCATACACCTTGTTGCCCGACACCAGCACTTCGTACGGCAGGTGGGCGGTTGACTTCACATCGCGGAAATCGATCTCGTCCATGATGAACTTGTCGTCCATGGCCTTGGTTTCTTCGCTACCTTTGAGGCCGGCGCCGAACACTGTCTCCTGCTTGCCGGGGATATCGACGCGGTAGACCTTGGTCACGCCGTTCTGGTTGTTCGCCAGTTTGGCATCCACTGCCTGCACAGCCTCTTCGTAGCTGCCGTATTCGGCCAGCTCGCTCGGCTCGTCGAAATATTCCATGCCGATGGTGTAGTGGTATTTGCGCGCCTGTTTTGCGGTCATGCCCTTGGCACCGAACTCTTCCACCCTGCCCAGCGCTTTTTCCAGCGCGGCCGATACACCGGCGAGATCGCCTTCCATGCGATATACATGCGACATGTAGACCGGGTTGGTGTAACTGACCTGGACTTCCTTGCCAGCCTCGGTGACCGACACGCGCTGCACCGCGCCGTAGCCGCCCGCTTCGGAAGCGGCGGCGTTCTTCTTCAATTCGTCATTGGTGACAACGATGATATTGGCACCGGTGTACGGTGCATATTCGCCGACCACGGTGAAACCGGCGGCAGTCAGCGCGGTCTTCACCTGCGCGGACTTCTCGGCCACCGCACCCTCACTCTTCGAGGCGAGCACGAATGGTTTGAGCTTCACATCGTCGGCCTGCACTGCGCCGATAAACAGAAACAACGCGGACAACATCACTTTCTTGATCGTCATACGTACCATCTTTGCTCTCCCTGGTTGGTTATTGAACTGCGGAACAACTTATAGTTTTTTTATTACGATTCGTGCGGATGGAACCACGCCAATTTTTCCCTCAGCGTGACCACGCCGCCGACGATGATGAGCGTGGGCGCCTGCGGTTTCTCGCGCTCGGCGATAGCGGGCAGTGTGGCCAGTGTCCCGGTGATGACGCGCTGAGTGGGTTGCGTGCCGTGCTGCACGATGGCGATGGGCGTGGTATCCGGCATGCCGTGCTCAATGAGCTTGGCGCACAGAGTGTCGAGTCCGTGCAGCCCCATGTACACCACCACGGTCTGTTTCGGTCGCGCCAACGCGGCCCAATCCAGATTCATGGTGCCGTCCTTGAGGTGGCCGGTGACGAACATGCACGACTGTGCGTAATCGCGGTGCGTGAGCGGGATGCCCGCGTAGGACGCCACGCCGGAAGCTGCGGTGATGCCGGGCACCACCTGGAAGGGGATGCCCTCCGCCGCCAGCGTCTCGATCTCCTCGCCGCCGCGCCCGAAGATGAACGGGTCGCCGCCCTTGAGGCGCAGCACGCGTTTGCCTTCCTTGGCCAGACGAACCAGCAGCTCGTTGATCTCTTCCTGTTGCAGCGTATGGTCATTGCGTTTCTTGCCGACATAGATGCGATCAGCATCGCGCCGCGTCATCTCGACGATGGGTTTGGACACCAGTGCGTCGTACACCACCACATCGGCCTTCTGCATCAGGCGCAGGGCGCGGAAAGTGAGCAGATCGGGATCGCCGGGACCGGCACCGACCAGATACACTTCGCCGCGCTGAATGTTGTCCTCATCCTTCAGCATCTCCTGCAGCATCACTTCGGCGCTGGCCTCGTCGCCGGTCAGCACCTTCTCGGCGACGACGCCGTCCAGCACGTTCTCCCAGAAGATGCGGCGCTTGGGCGGGTTGGTGACGCGCGTCTTCACCAGTTCGCGGAAACGTTCGGCGAATGCGGCCAAGCGGCTGTAGTTCTGCGGGATGATCGTTTCGAGTTTCCCGCGCAGCATGCGCGTCAGCACTGGTGAGGCGCCGCCGCTGGAGAAGGCGATCATCAGCGGCGAGCGGTCGAGGATGGCGGGCATGATGAAACTGCACAGCTCGGGATCATCGACCACATTCACCGGGATGCTGCGGTTCTGCGCCAGCACCGAGACCTGTTGGTTCACTTCGCGGTCGTTGGTGGCGGCGATGACCAGCGTCGCACCATCGAGATGTCTGGCATCGAAACGCGCGACGATGGGCTCGACGCCTTCCTGCTGCGCTAGTTCTTCGTCGATCTCGGGCGCGACCACGCGCACCTTCGCGCCCGCCTCCAGCAGCACGCCCGCCTTGCGCACGGCGACACTGCCGCCGCCGACCACGAGGCACAACCTGCCTTTGACGTTATGAAATACCGGCAGAAAATCCACGTTAGCCTTTCACTGCTTTCAGGATCAGCGGCACCAGCGCTTCCGGCAAGGCGATCTTGCCTGCCAGCGTGAAGTCATGCGCGCGAGCCGACATCTTGTTCCAGGTCTTCTTGATGATCTCGATCCACTTGGCCTCGTCATACTCGGGATGGCTGGTGGCGAAACCGATCATGTAATACTCGATGAACACCAGATCGACCACATCTTCCATCAACTGCGTCTCGGGATTGACCTTGAGCGCCTTCTTGCTGATGATGGTTTTGACACGCTCGATCATCTCGTCGTCGTAACCTGCCTGCTTCATCAGAGTGCCCGCCGTCTCGGCGTGGAACTTGTACAAGCCGGTACGCCATTGCAGATAGCCGTTGCGATCCATGGGGAAATCGCTGCGGGCGGACTTCCAGCGCTGGATGTGCTGGGCACGGCAGGCCAGCTTCACCGCTTCGGACGCCTCGGGCGCATAGCGCTCCTGCATCTCGGTCATGCGCTGTGCGTAGAGCAGTTCCTTCGGATATTCCTTGCCATTCGCCGTTTCCTTGTTCGGATCTTCGGCGTTGGCCTTGTCGAATGCCGCGATGGCGGCCTGATACAGATTGCTGGTCATGATGTCTTCCCGATAGTTGAAATTGGTTTGCATTGCTGCTCCTTGCACCGGCGCACGAAAGCGACGAACCGCGTCGCCCAGTAGCAACTGCCGATGGTGCGCAGATGGGTGTAGGAAGCCAGCAGGTTATGCAGGATGAGTCCGTCGCGGTCGCCGTCGATGCCGTAACCGCGCTCGACATGGTAAGCGAAGCTGGAGTCCTTCGGAAGGTTCTCCAGGCTGGAGTAATGGAATTCGTGGGCCTTGATCTGTTTGGCAGGTGTATCCGGACGCGGCCACGGGTGCGCCTCGTCCTCCTTCAGGTGCACATAGCCGCGGCCGATGGGCTTGGCGTGCATCTTCACGTCGCCGGGGATGGCGCCGACCATCTCGTAGGTGCGGCCTTCGTATTCGATGCCGCGCGACAGGTACATCAGGCCGCCGCATTCGGCATAGGCCGGCATGCCGCCCTCGATCGCCTGCCTGATCTGTGAGCGCAGACTGACATTGGCTTCCAGTTCGGTGGCGCAGGTCTCGGGAAATCCGCCGCCGATATAGAGACCGTCCACTTCGGGCAGTTGCCCGTCGCGCATGGCGTCGAACGGCACCAGTTCCGCGCCTGCCGCCTCCAGCGCTTCGAGGTCGTCGGCGTAGTAGAAGCCGAAGGAGCGGTCGCGCGCGATGGCGATGCGCACTTTTTCCCCACAGGGCAGCGGACTCACTTCCGCAGGAAATTGAATAATGTTGTTCACGTTTGCCCTCTCTCCCTCTGGGAGAGAGTTGGAGTGAGGGTCGTGCGGCGCGGCCAGCGGCTCTTTTTGCGACAGTGCCAGCAGCTTGTCCAGATCGACCTGTTCGGCGATGGCCTCGCCGATCTGTTTGATCTTGGCCGTGGCGACATGCGATTCGTTGCTGGGCATCAGACCCAGATGACGCTCTTCGATGGAGAGTCGCTCGTCGTACTGGATGGCACCGATCACCGGCACGTCGGTGTAATGCTGGATGACTTCGCGCAGTTTGGATTCGTGGCGGCGGCCGCCGAGGTTGTTGAGGATGACCCCGGCGATCTTGATGTCCTTGTCGAAGGCCTGGTAACCCAGGATAAGCGGTGCGATGCCGCGCGTCATGCCGCGCGCGTCGATCACCAATATCACCGGCAGGTCGAGCAGCTTGGCCAGCGCGGCGTTGCTGTTGCTGCCGTCGAGCGCGAGACCGTCGTACAGACCCTTGTTGCCCTCGACCAGATTCACTTCCTTGCTGTGGCGCGCGAAGGTAGAGACGACATCGTCGTTCTCCATCAAGTACAGATCAAGGTTGAAACAGGCGTGACCAGCGGCCTGGCCGAGCCACATCGGGTCGATGTAGTCGGGGCCTTTCTTGAACGGCTGCACCACGTGACCGCGCGCGGCGAGTGCCGCGCACAGGCCGATACTGACCATGGTCTTGCCGGAAGATTTATGCGCTGCCGAGATTAAAAAACGGTTCAT
This sequence comes from Sideroxyarcus sp., assembly GCA_030651895.1. Classification (GTDB taxonomy): domain Bacteria; phylum Pseudomonadota; class Gammaproteobacteria; order Burkholderiales; family Gallionellaceae; genus Sideroxyarcus. Next base: position 144,171 of record JAUSBR010000009.1, read on the forward strand.
CTGTGACCTCGATCAGCCTGATGGATGTCGGCGGACGGGGATCGCTGTTCCGACCCCGCCCTGCGCCGCTTTAATCCGAGATGTACGGCTTGTCCTGCGGCATGAAGTTCAGCACGCGCACGCTGACCGTGGTGATCAGGAACGCGATGGCCAGGCCGCCGAAGCCGAGCAGGAATTCGTAGATCGATGGCGTGTAACTTGCGATCTGGCCGTCGGCGAAGGTGCTGCTCACTTCATAGCCGGGGAAGATGTTGAGCGGGTAAGCCTGGCCGCCGATGATGAACACGTACAGCAAGGCGAAAGCGCCCAGCACCACCAGCATCGAAGCAATCATCACGCACTTAGTCTTGCCCAGGCCGGGGAAGTAGATCAGCAGCAGCGGCAGCACATTGCCGAACACGACGTAACCCCACCAGAACAGATTTGGATAGATACCGCCGTCGCGCAGGATGAACAGCTCGAAACCCTTCTGCTGGGCGAAATACATATTGGTGAAATGATAGGTCGCGACCATGTACAGCGAGCCGACGATGAACACGCCGAGCAGGTTCTTGGTGCGCTGCAGGATGGCGGGATCAAGTGCCTTCTCGTTCCATGCGTAGATGACTTTCTGCACCACATGGAACACCGCCAGCCCCCAGGCGAACGACAGCACGATGAACATCGGCGGCAGCAAAGCCGAGCCGTAGGCCTGACGCGCGGTGAGGAAAGCGAAGATCAGGCCGGTACCGGTGGTCAGCACAAAGCGCCAGATGAACACGGCCAGACCGGCAGCCTTGTTGAACGGGTTCATACGGCGCTCCATCATCGTCCACAGATAGACAACGACCAGCGAGAACATGCCGGAATACAACACCACGTTCCAGGCGAACACCGAGGTGAGGTTGTAGTTGGTGGCGGCGACGATGATGCGGTCGGGCCTGCCCAGGTCCAGCATCAGCACGGCGAGACCGCCCGCCAGCATCGCGATGGACAGCAGACTGGCCAGCGGCGCGCGCGCCTTGTACACGGCCTTGCCGAACACTGAACCAATGGAGGCGACGTTGAGCACGCCGGAGGCAGCGACGATCAGGAAGATAGCGAACACATGCGGCATGCCCCAGACGATCTGGTTGTTCATGCCGGAGATGATGTGGCCGTGATGCTCCATCATTAACACGGCGTAGGCACCGCCCAGCACGGCCAGCCCACCGATGGCGAGCAGCACGTAATACAGTCGGTTCATGGAGTACAGTTTGGAAAGGTCAACCATGATTTATAGCCCTTGGTAACGGACGCCGGGATTCAGTTGCAGGTCGGCACGTATCTGCACGGTGGCGGCGCTGCGCACCTTCTTGTAGATCTCGCTGTTGGCGTCGTTGAGGTCGCCGAACAGGATGGCCTTGTTCTGGCAAGCCTCGGCACAGGCCGGGATCTGGCCCTTGTCGATGCGGTGCACGCACAGCGAGCAGGATTCCACCGTGCCCTTGCCGCGCGGCACGTCCGGGTTCTGGTCGGTCAGCGTCTCATGCACGAAGGAACGCGCCTTGTACGGGCAGGCCATCATGCAATAGCGGCAGCCGATGCACAGGTGGCGATCCACCAGCACGATGCCGTCGGCACGTTTGAACGATGCCTGGGTCGGGCACACGTCCACGCAGGGAGGATGCTCGCAGTGCTGGCACATCATCGGCAGCGACACCGTGTGTCCGTTGCTGATGTCCTTGATCTCGATCTTGCGTATCCATTGCGAGTCGGTCGCCCCGGTCTTGCCGGACAGGCCGTTCTCCTTGTTGCAGGCAGTCACGCAGTCGTTGCAGCCTTCCTTGCACTGGGCGGTGTCGATCAACATGCCCCAGCGCACCTTGGAACTGGCCGCCGCGGTATCTGCGCGCACGGTTTGATACAGCATCATCCCCGGCGCGATGGCGATCGCCGCGGCACCCGCCGAAGTCTTCAGGAACTGTCTGCGTTGGGTATCGATATCGCTCATTTCGTTTCCTTCTTGGCGAGCGCTTCCTTGCGCTTGCTGGCGTGACATTCGAAACAATCGATCTTGACTGCGGCATAGCGGTGGCAGCCGACGCAGAAGCTGTCCTCGCGCGCCGTCACGCTGTTGTCGCTGGTGCTGGCGTGGCACTCCACGCAGGCCTTGAATGCTTCAGCCTCGACACGCACGCCCTTGCGCACCGTCTCATTGCGCTGGTGCTTGAGCATGTGCATGTGGTTCTTGCGCATCCACTGCGTGTCCTTCACGCACTCCCCGCCCTTGCCGACATCCAGCTTGGGTGCGTTCGCCTCGGCAGCCAGGGCTGCCGGGATGCACAGGCACAACAGCAGAGAACCGAGCAGTCTCATCACTCACCCAGGCCCATTTGAATGTAACCGGTCGGGCACACGTCGGCGCAGATGTGGCAGCCGATGCACTTGTCGTAGTCGGTGGCAACGTAACGGCCCAGCGTCGACTCGGTCTTCTTCACGCGGTACACGGCGGTCTGCGGGCAGTACACCACGCAGTTGTCGCACTCGAAGCACATGCCGCAACTCATGCAGCGCTTGGCTTCGGCGACTGCCTCTTTCTCGCCCAGCACGCCGAGGCGGTCTTGGAAGTTGCCCAGCGCGCTTACCTTGTCCAGCGTGACGACGTTGCGGATGTTGCGCGGCACATAGTTGAAGTGGCCGAGGAACAGCTTGTCATGCGGAATGATGTAGCGGTCGGAACGGTTGTCGAAGTTGTGCACCGCGACATTGGAGTCGCAGGTACCGCGCATCGGCTCTTCCGCCATCTTGGGCTCCAGGCCCTTCTCGGCCAGCTTGCGCATCAGGTCGAACTGGTGCGCGTCGATCTTCGGACGCTTCTCCAGGTCTTTGCCCTGCAGGAAGTTGTGGATACCGTCGGCGGCGATGGAGCCGTGGCCGATAGCGGTGGTCAGCAGGTGCGGCCGGATCACGTCGCCGCCGGCGAACACGCCGGGCTGGCCGTTGACCACGTAGTTGCGGTCGGTCGAGACTGCACCCTTGCCGTTGTTGAACGCTTCCAGACCGGTGAAGTCGACAGCCTGGCCGATCGCGGAGACGATCAGGTCGGCTTCGATGTCGTACTCGCTGCCTTCGATGTTCTTGATCTCCAGCTTGCCGCCGACGAACTTGGCTTCGCACTTGGTGACGCGCAGCGCGGTGGCACGACCGTTGGCGTCCTTGACCACGGAAACCGGAGCCAGCCCGCCGAGGATATAGATACCTTCGGCTTGCGCCTGTTCGATCTCGTGCTTGTTGGCCTGCATCTGGTCGATGGGGAACACCGAGGTCAGCGCGACTTCGGCACCTTCCTTGGCGGAGATCTCGGCGACGTCATGCGCCATGCGTCCGGCGATGGCCGCTTCGGCATCGGTCGGCTTGGCACTCTTGATGTGGCCCAGACGGCGGGCGACGGTCGCCACGTCGATGGAGGTGTCGCCACCGCCGACCACGACCACGCGCTTGCCGACATGCTGCAGACGGCCTTCGTTGAACGCCTTCAGGAAGGCGGTCGCAGTCACCACGTTGGGAGCTGCGCTGTCGGCGATCGGCAGTGCACGGCCGGACTGCGCGCCCATGCCGAGGAACACGGCGTTGAATTCCTTGTTGATCTGCTCCATGGTCACATCGTTGCCGACACGGGTCTTCAGGCGAACCTTCACACCGAGGTCGAGGATGCGCTGGATCTCTGCGTCGAGCACGTCGCGCGGAGTACGGAAACCGGGGATGCCGTAACGCATCATGCCGCCGAGCTGTTCATGCTCGTCGAACACGGTGACCTCGTGGCCCATCTTCACCAGTTGATAGGCGCAGGACAGACCGGCAGGTCCGCCGCCGAGGATAGCGACCTTCTTGCCGGACGGTTTGACGTCGGGTTTGACATACTTGAGCTTGTTGGCGACAGCATACTCGCCGAGGAAGTGCTCGACCGAGTTGATGCCGACGTGGTCTTCCACTTCGTTGCGGTTGCAACCGCTTTCGCACGGCGCCGGGCACACGCGGCCCATCACTGCCGGGAAGGGGTTGGCTTCGGTCAGACGACGCCATGCATATTCCTGCCACGGCATGATCGGCGTCTTGCCGTCGGCACCCATCGGCACCTTCTCGGTGCCGCGCACGATGCCGAGATAGCCGCGAATGTCTTCACCCGCCGGGCAGCTGCCCTGGCAGGGAGGTGTGGACTGGATGTAGGTCGGGCACTTGTATGAATAGCCGGCCTGGAAGATCTTGTCGTTCATACGACGGACTTTGCTGTCGCCATCCTTGTAACGGCGGAAAGTGATCTTTTGCGGTGTTTCGCTGACTGCTGACATATTGCCTTCTCCTTGTTATTTCGGACCCAGCTGGATCGCGTTGCTGACCAGTTGATGTACTCCGCCCACCATCTTGCGGTCAAAACCGTAGATGGGCAGGACCTTGGTAAATTGCGCCTTGCAGATGGCACAGATGGTCGCCATGAAATTGACGCCGTGTTCATCCACAGACTGCTTCAATACTTCCATGCGCGGCAATGCACCCTTGACGCGCAGTTCCAGCAGGTCGTCGGTCAGCACGCCGCCGCCGCCGCCGCAGCAGAAGGTCTGCTCGCGCGTGGTGTTGGGTGCCATCTCGACGAAATTGTTTGCCACCGCCTTGATGATATTGCGCGGGATCTCGAACTGGCCGCCGGGCAGATCGCCCATGCGCGAGCCGCGCGCCACGTTGCATGAATCGTGGAAGGTGATGATGTGCTTGTCGTTCAATGACTTGTCGAAAGTCAGGCGCTCGTCCTGGATCATGTCCCAGGTGAACTCGCAGATATGCGACGGCTGTTTGTAGCGGTGGTCCAGCTGTTTCTGCAGCATCTGCGCGAAGCGGTCGTTGGCGTCCGCGCCGTCGCCCACACCGGTCAGGGTGTTCCAGAAGCTGTAGGCCACGCGCCAGGCATGGCCGCACTCGCCCACCACGATACGTTTGACACCCAGTTCCAGCGCGGCCTGACGGATACGCATGGCGATGGTGCGCAGCTGGTCGTAGTTGCCGATGAACATGCCGAAGTTACCCGCCTCGGAAGACATCGACGACAGCGTCCAGCTGGTGCCGGTCGCATGGAACACCTTGGCGTAACCGATCAGGCTGTCGATATGCGGTTCGGCGAAGAAGTCGGCCGACGGCGTGATCAGCAGCACTTCCGCGCCCTTCACATCGATGGGGAACTTCACGTCGACGCCGGTGGCATCTTTGACGTCTTCTTCCAGACCTTCCAGCGTGTCGATCAGCGCCGGGCCGGGCAGGCCGAGGTTGTTGCCGATCTTGTGCACCTTGCCGATGATCTCGTTGGAGTACTTCTGGCCGTAGCCGATATGGTCGAGGATCTCGCGCGCCGCCATGGTGATTTCGGCGGTGTCGATACCGTAGGGGCAGAACACCGAGCAGCGGCGGCACTCGGAACACTGGTGGTAATAGTTGAACCACTCGTCCAGCACTTCGCGCGTCAGATCGCGCGCGCCGACGAGTTTGGGGAACAGTTTGCCGGGAATGGTGAAGTAGCGGCGGTAAACGCTGCGCATCAGGTCCTGGCGCGCCACCGGCATGTTCTTCGGATCCTGTGTGCCGATGAAGTAGTGGCATTTGTCGGAGCAGGCGCCGCAGTGCACGCAGGCGTCCATGAACACGCGGAACGAACGGTACTTGTTCAGCAGATCACCCATCTTGGCGATGGCCTTGTCATGCCAGTCATCAACCAATTTACCGGGGAAGCCGAGGGCTTCGTTGATCTTCTCGTTGGCGACGAACGGGCCCTTCCCTTCCATCGCGCCGGGTATCAGCGCGGGGATGATGGGGATGGTACGGTAGGCTGGCGCTACGATATCTGCCATTTCAGTTCTTCTCCGATTCCAGTTTGGCAGCCCACGCACTCAGATGGCGCTTTTCGCGCGGATCGTCTTTCTGATTGCGTGTTGGTGAGAAAAAGACTCCCGGTGCGTGCAGCAATTTGCTGAAGGGGAACACAACCAGGAGCGCTACAACCATTGACAGATGCGCGACCAGCAACAGGTCGGACGGCAGCACCTGCACATTGAAATGCATCAGACCGAGGAAATATCCTTTCACCGCGACCACATCGGTGTGCGCGACGAACTTCATCATCAGGCCGGATACGGCGATGCCGATCAACAGCAGCAGCATCAGATGATCGGAAGGCGTGGAGATATAACGGATGCGCTCGACGAACAGGCGGCGCCCCCACAGACCGAGCAGACCCAGCAGCATGGTGATGCCCGCATAGATGCCGAACGGCTGGATGAATTCGACCCAAGCCCACACCGGGTCGGTAAAATAGCGCAGATGGCGCAATGTCACCAGTGCCAGGCTGGCATGGAACAACATGCCGAATCCCCAGATCCACAAGTTCGATTTGAACAGACTTTCGAAGAACACGACCTCGCGCGTCATGCGCAACACCACGCCGCCCGTGGTGGTCGGCGCGGGTGTGGTCGGTATCTTCAGCGGAGCCGGGGTACGGGCGTAGGTATTGATGCGATAGAGCAAACCTACGACGAACAACAGCGTAGCGAGGTAGAACAGGATCGCAAAAACGATGCTCGCCATGAGTGAATCCCTATCGCTAGACCTGAATTAAATGCAACCGGTGGGCTTGGGCAGACCGGCGATCTTGCACGCCTGCTTGCCGGGGCCGTACGGGAACAGACCATACAGGTACTCGCTGGTGCCCTTTTCGGCGCCCAGCTTCTTGCCGATAGCCTTAGTCAGCACGCGCACAGCCGGAGCGATCTGGTATTCCTCGAAGTATTCGCGCAGGAAGTTGACGACTTCCCAATGCTGTTCGGTCATGGTGATGCTTTCGGTCTGCGCCATGTAGTTGGCGATGTCCGTGTTCCAGTCGGCCAGATTGACCAGATAACCTTCTTCGTCTGTTTCGTAGGATTTGCCCGCGACTTCGATGTTAGCCATGCTATTTCTCCTTCAATGTGTTGCAGTTTTAAAGCCAGGATTGGCAGGTTTTGTTATTGCTGGTCAGATCGACGAAACCGCCGTAATCCACCCCGGTGACACCGTCCATGAGCCGGTCGCCGAGACCGCGCGCTTCCAGATCCGGCAGCAGCACGTGCAATTTGAATTTACCCATCGCGGCTTTCAGCTTGGCTTCGGCAGCATTGCCCTTGGTCACCGCGTAGACCGCGTCTTCGATGAACAGAATGTCCCCGCCCGCTGCCGTGTTAAGGCAAGTATCCAGCGTGCTGCTGTTCAGGGGCGATTGGTTGATGATATGTAACATGTAATCCCCCTTAGAAACTCAAGACCACGTCCTGCTCGTCCATCAGCTTGCCCATTTCGGCACGGCTGAGCACGGTGACGGGCACCAGGAAATCTTCTTCAGTCAGACCGCGTGCAGCCATGGCTTCCTTTTCGACATAGAGTTTCTCGATGTCGTAGTCTTCCAGTGCGCGGTAGGCAGGCGAGAAGTTCTTGGTCTCGATGCCCTTGGTCTGCTGACCCTTCTTCAACTGATATACGCCGTCATCCAGGAAGGCCAGAGATACGTCCTGGTCGAAGGCTGCGGTGATCAACACCACTTCCAGCGACTCCAGCGCGTAGATCGTGCCGTAAGGTGCCTTGCGGTTGACGAACATGAATTTTTTTGCGTCACTCATTCCGTCTCTCCTTAATCGCCGAAGGTGACCAGACGGTCACACTTGATACCGGCTTCCACCAGCTGCCCCAGTCCCGAGATACGGAAACCCTGGGCCAGGTTCTCTTCCTTGATACCGCGACGCAGCGCAGCCGCGACGCACACCACCAGGTCGACCTTGTGCTCTTCCGCCAGTTTGGTCCAGCGGTTCACGATGTGGCGGTCATCCTGCGGCGGCTCGGTCAGCCGGGTCGCGTTGTTGACGCCATCGTGATAGAAGAACACGCGCCATACTTCGTGCCCCTTCTCGATGGCGGCCTTGGCGAACAGATAGGCCGAGTCGCTGGATTGATGCTGGTAAGGACCTTCGTTAACGACGATTCCGTATTTCATCACTCTACCTCGCTCAGAAACGGATGTGCGTCGATGCGTTCAGGTTGTAACGAGAACCGCGCCAGTCGTCGATCAGGTACTTGGTGAACGGCAGACCGGTCTTCTCGAAGAAACGCGGCCAGCCGATACGGTCGATCCAGTCGGCGATACGCTCCCATGG
>JAUSBR010000015.1 GCA_030651895.1 Sideroxyarcus sp.
GAGTTCGACTCAATCACCTAAATGATCTCGTCTGCCCAAGCACAAGCACCCACACTAATCGGTTGTTTCTTCTATCTTTTAAAGAGCTGGTCTGAAACTTTTTTCGCTGCCTCAGCGGCGAAGAGGTGCGCATTATATAGAGCGAACGACTTTCGTCAACTCATTTTTACACACACCGGATTTGAAACTAAATTCTGCTTCTCAGTGCTTGGGTTGCGGGGGCAGGATTTGAACCTACGACCTTCGGGTTATGAGCCCGACGAGCTGCCAGACTGCTCCACCCCGCGTCTGAGAAGGGGGCGAACTCTACAGAAGTACCGCAGTGCCGTCAACAAGAGTTTGGATGCGGAACGCAGGTTTCGCCGATATCGGTTCGTTGCCTATATATAAGTTGTTACCGCCACGCCCTGCTGCGATGGCGTTCAACCCCTATCCACAGGGCATGATTCGCCCTCCGAAAAGGATTTGCCCAACCCCCTCTTTTTATGGATAATGCGCCCCCTTAATCGGTATCCGTGCGCGTACAAATGCCGCGCCCACCTTTAGCACGGAAGACAACATGAAAGCAGCCATTCACCCCGAGTACAAAGAGATCGCAGTGACATGCAGCTGCGGCAACAAGTTCGCCACCCGCTCCACCATGAGCAAATCGGAACTGCACGTTGAAGTCTGTTCCGAGTGCCACCCGTTCTACACCGGCACACAGAAGATCGTGGACACCGCGGGCCGCATCGAGAAGTTCCGCAGCAAGTACGGCACAGCAGGCAAAACCGCCGCTTGATGGAACTTCGTTAGGCACAGAGATCAAAAGGCAGCGAAGGCTGCCTTTTTCTTTTCCGGATCGACAACATGTACAAGCTCTGCATACCGCTGATCGTCATCGCCGCCCTGCTGCTGGGCGGCTGCGCCACCAACCCCGTCAGCGGGGAAAAAGATTTCGTGATGATGTCGGAATCGCAGGAGATCGCGCTGGGCCGCTCGTCGGATGCCGAGGTGCGCAAGCAATACAAGGTCTACGCCAACCCCACCCTGCAAAGCTATGTCAACCGTGTCGGTCAGAAAGTCGCCGAACACAGCCACCGCCCCAACATCCGTTACCGTTTCACCGTACTCGACTCACCCGAGATCAACGCTTTCGCCCTGCCCGGCGGTTACGTCTATATCACGCGCGGCATCCTCGCCTATCTGAACTCCGAAGCCGAGATGGCAGCTGTGCTGGGGCACGAGGTCGGCCATGTCACCGCGCGCCACGGCGTGCGCCAGCAAAGCGCGGCGCAGGCCGCCAACCTCGGCATCTCCATCGCCTCCATCTTCCTGCCCGAACTCAACACCCAGCTGGGACATGACCTCTCAAACCTGATGGGCGGCGCCTTGCTCTCCGGCTACGGACGCGAGCATGAACTGGAATCCGACCGTCTCGGCGCCCAATATCTGGCGCGCACCTCATACGACCCGCAGGCGATGATCCGCGTGGTCGGTGTGCTGAAGAACCAGGAGTTGCTCGATGCCGAGCTCGCCAAACAGGAAGGGCGCGAGCCGCGCCGCTATCACGGCACCTTCGCCACCCACCCCGACAATGACACGCGCCTGCAGCAGGTTGTAGGCGAGGCCGGCAGCCTGACCGTCGCCGAACCCCGGGAGGGCAGAAGCGAATTCCTGAAACAGACCGAAGGCATGGTGTTCAACGACAGCGTCGAGGAAGGCATCGTGCGCGACAACCGCTTCATGCACAAAGACCTCGGCATCGCGCTCACCTTCCCGCCGGGCTGGAACATCAAGAACTCAACCACCCAACTCGTCGCCCTCAGCCCCCAGGCCGATGCCGCGATCCAGTTAAAGATCGACGACAAGCCAACCGGCAATGTCACCGAATATACCCGCCGCGTGTTGGGCAATGATGCCCGCATCGAAACGCTGGAGATCGAACGACTGCATGCAGCCATCGGCGACACCGGCAAGGTAGTGCTCGGCATCGTCTATTTCGACCGCAAGGCGTTCCACATCGCGGGCAATGCCAAGAGCACCGCGACACTGGAAGCGCAACGCAGCGCGATGAAGGAAACAATACGCAGTTTCCATGTGCTGAGCGACGACGAAAAAAAATCGATCCAACCGCTGACCATCAGGCTCATCATCGTGCAGAAGGGCGAGAGCTACGCAAAACTGGCGCAACGCTCGCCATTAGGTAAGAATGCGGAAAGTTATCTGCGCCTCATCAATGCGCAGTACCCCACAGGCGAACCCATAGTCGGGCAGACACTCAAAATCATCGAATAATAAACGGATGTACGCCTACTACACGAAACTGAAAGAACCCGAGATCACCCCGATCAAGGCGGGATTCCTGCTCTTGCTGTGTGTGGTGTGGCTGCTCACCGGACTCGTCGGGCACGACCCATGGAAGCCGGACGAAGCCTACAGCTTCGGCCTGATCTATCACATCATCCAGAACCACGATTGGATCGTACCCACGCTGGCGGGCGAGCCCTACATGGACAAGCCGCCGCTGTACTACTGGACGGCGGCCATCTTCGCGAAACTCTTCGCGCCCATCCTGCCGTTGCATGACGGCGCTCGCCTCGCGAGCGGCTTCTACATTGCACTGACCATGCTCTTCGTCGGCCTGAGCGGCCGCGAGCTGTTCGGCGAGAACCGTGGCTGGCCTGCCGCCATCGCCCTGATCGGCTGCCTCGGCATGCTGGTGCGCGCGCACGAGATCATCACCGATAATGCGCTGCTCGCCGGCTGCGCCATGATGATCTACGCCTATGCCCTCAGCCTGCGCCGCCCCTGGCTCGCCGGCTTGCTGATGGGCATCGGTATCGGTATCGGCTTCCTCAGCAAGGGCTTCATCGCCCCCATCCTGTTCGTGCTCATCAGCCTCGCGCTGCTGAGCTTCCGTGAATGGCGCACGCGCGCTTTCCTGACCACTGTAGGTATCGCCATCGTCTGTGCACTTCCGTTGCTCACGGTATGGCCATGGCTGCTGTTCCAGCACTCGCCGCAACTGTTCGTCGAATGGATGTGGACGCTCAACATCGGACGCTGGCTGGGTTTCGTCAAAGGCGGCGATTACAGCGATGTCTTCTACTACGTGAAGATATTGCCGTGGCTTGCCTGGCCCGCGCTGCCGCTCGCCGCCTGGGCGGTGTGGGAAGCACGCAAGAGAGTCTGGCATCAGGCCGAATTCCAGCTGCTGCTGGTCAGCTTCATCGTCATGCTGGTGACCCTGAGCATCGTGCCGGACATCAAGGAAGTGTTTGCCCTGCCCATGCTGCTGCCGATCGCCCTGCTCGCCACCGCCTCGCTCTCCACCCTGCGCCGCGGTGCGGCCAATGCGCTCGACTGGTTCGGCATCATGACCTTCGCCATGCTCGCCATCGCGCTATGGTGGGGTTGGGCCGGCTTGCTGTTGAACAACAACGCCAAGATCACCCACTGGCTGAAAGACTACCAACCGGGCTTCGAGCCCGACTTCTACGCCACCCCGTTCTGGATCGCCGTCACCGCCACCGTGCTGTGGATCGTGCTGGTATGGCGCGTCGGTCGCTCCGTGCGCCGTTCGCTCATCAACTGGGCCGCCAGCGTCACCCTGCTGTGGATACTGCTGATGACCATCTGGCTGCCCTGGCTGGACACCGGCAAGAGCTACCGCCACATGGTGGACGACCTGAAAGAGAACCTGCCGAAGAAATACAAATGCATCGCCGGCGTGCGCATCGGCGACAGCCAGCGCGCCATGCTGCAATACTTCGGCAACCTCAACCCGAAACGCAACGCCTCAAACGTGTGCGACCTGCTGCTGGTGCAGGGCGACCGCATCGCCAAGCCCATCGAGGACGAGATCGGTTGGGCGAAGATGTGGGAAGGCGGGCGTAAGGGCGATACCAAGGAGAGGTTCAGGTTGTATCGGAGGGTGAAGGAGTAATTCTTTACTTATCCACCGTACCGTTCGCCCTGAGCCTGTCGAAGGGTCGCCGCGAAGCGGCGTGCTTCTTGTATGCGTGACTTCAATTCAAAATCAAAACCGTCGGGGGTAGCCCGACGGTTTTCGATAGGTGTCGCTACACTTGCTTGCTCAAACCCAGTAGTAAGCAATATTCCTAATTTGCACGGATTGAATTTCTGTAATTAGAGAAACATCAGCAACCGCGGTGAGTTCAGCTAAAAGCCCCTTTGCTGGAGGATCGCTCGGTTGTGATTTTTGAGCCTCGGCGATGTGAGAAAGAATTAGTTCTTGAGCCGGACCGGGATGAACAACCTCACGGGCTAATTGTTCGATGACACCATAGAACTCGGCCGGATTCAAAACCTACCTCAACTTCACCGTCTCACAAACCACATCCCCACACTGCGCCCGATTGCGCAGAGCATGATCAATCAGCACCAACGCCACCATCGCCTCCGCGATCGGCGTAGCCCGAATCCCCACACAAGGATCATGCCGCCCCTCGGTTGAGACCTTCACCGCCTCGCCCGCCTTGTTGATCGAATTGCGTTCGATACGGATGCTCGAAGTCGGCTTGATTGCGTAATGCGCAACGATATCCTGCCCGGTGGAAATGCCGCCGAGGATGCCGCCCGCGTGATTGGTCTTGAAGCCTTGCGGTGTAAGTTCGTCGCCGTGCTCGCTGCCCCGCTGCGTCACGCAGTTAAACCCCGCGCCGATCTCGACACCCTTCACCGCGTTGATGCCCATCAGCGCATGCGCGATGTCGGCATCGAGGCGATCGAACACCGGCTCGCCCCAGCCCACGGGCACGTTGTGCGCCACCACGGCGAGTTTGGCACCGATGGAGTCGCCGGATTTGCGCAGGGCGTCCATGTAGTCTTCAAGCTGCCCGACATAACTCGCATCAGCCACGAAGAAGCTATTGCCTTCCTCGTGCACTTCCGCCCAGCTCTTGAAGGGGATCTCGATCTCGCCGAGTTGCGCTAGGTAGCCGCGCACCGAGACTCCGTAGGTTTCATGCAGCCATTTCTTGGCGATAGCACCTGCCGCCACGCGCGCAGCGGTTTCGCGCGCCGAGGCGCGACCGCCGCCGCGATGATCGCGGATACCGTATTTCTGCCAGTAGGTGTAGTCGGCGTGGCCGGGGCGGAAGGTGTCGGCGATGTTGCCGTAGTCTTTGCTGCGCTGATCTTCGTTGCGGATCAGCAGCGCGATGGGGGTGCCGGTGGTCTTGCCTTCGAACACACCGGAGAGTATCTCGACCGTGTCCGATTCGCGGCGCTGGGTGACGTGGCGCGAGGTACCGGGTTTGCGGCGGTCAAGGTCGGTCTGGATGTATTCCGCGCTCAGCTCCATCCCAGGAGGACAACCGTCGACGATGCAGCCGATGGCCGCGCCATGGGATTCACCGAAGGAGGTGACGGTGAAGAGGGTGCCGAATGTGTTTCCAGACATGATGTTGTCTCGCTTAAAGAGTGCATGAAGTTTAACATAGCAACCTACCCCGCTTACTCGTGAGTATCGCCATGAAAGCCATCCTCGCCATCGCCCCCGGCGGCACCGAAGTCCTGCAACTGCGCGACATCCCCAAGCCGGAGTTGCCGTCGCCGCATCACGTCCGCGTGAAGCTCGCCGCTGCGGGGGTGAACCCGGTGGATACCAAGTTGCGCGCCAAACCCGCCTATCACCCTGACAAACTGCCCGCCATTCTCGGCTGCGACGGCGCGGGCGTGGTCGAATCGGTCGGCAGCAAGGTGACGCGTTTCAAGGCCGGCGACGAGGTGTTCTATTGCAACGGCGGCTTTGGCGACGAGCCGGGAAGCTATGCCGAGTTCGCCACGCTGCATGAAGACTACTGCGCGAAGAAACCCGCCCGGATGAGCCTGCAAGACTGCGCAGCCTTGCCGCTGGTGTTCATCACCGCATGGGAAGCGCTGGTCGAGCGCGCCCTGCTGCAGGCGGGGCAGACCGTACTCATCCATGCCGCCGCAGGGGGTGTTGGACAGATGGCCGTACAGATCGCCCGCCATCTCGGCGCGCATGTCGCGGTGACCGTGAGCGACGAGCACAAGGCCGGGATCGCACGCAGCCTCGGGGCGGAAAGGATCATCAACTACAAGACGCAGGATTTCGTGCAGGAGACGCTGGACTGGACTGGCGGCAAGGGCGCGGATGTGGTGTTCGACACGGTGGGCGGCGACACTTTCCTCAAGTCGCTGGATGCCGCGCGGGTCGCGGGCCATGTGGTCAGCATCCTCTCCACCGCCATGTCGCTGGCCGACACGCAAAAGGCACGGCTGCACAATCTTAGTCTGAGCTTCGAGCTGATGCTCACGCCACAGGTCATGCACATGGACGAGGATCGCATCCGCCAGCGCAAGCTGCTGGAGCAAGCTGCGGCACTGGTGGATGCAGGGCAATTAAGCGTTCAGGTCTCCCACCGCCTGCCGCTGGAGCAGGCCGCCGAGGCGCACCGTTTGATCGAGGCGGGCGGCATGACCGGCAAGATCGTGCTGACGATGTGATGACCGGATTCGTCGACACCCACTGCCACCTGGACGCCACCGAATTCGGCGTCAGGCAAGCCGACATCGTGCGCGATGCCGCAGCAGCCGGTGTGAGCCGCATCATCGTTCCTTCGGTTGCCCGTTCCAACTTCGAAATCGTGCGTACCTTGTGCGAGCAATATCCCGGCTGCTTCCCCGCCTACGGCATCCATCCGATGTACACCGATGCAGCCACTCCGAACGATCTGCAGATACTGCGCGACTATCTGCAACAGCATCGTCCTGTCGCCATCGGCGAGATCGGCCTGGATTTCTTCATCCCGCATTACAACCAGACCTGCCAGGAACATTTCTTCGTCGAACAACTCAAGCTGGCGCGCGAATTCGACCTGCCCGTGCTGCTGCACATCCGCCGTGCGCAGGACACCATCCTCAAACACCTGCGCCAGATCAGGGTGCGGGGAGGCATCGCACACGCCTTCAACGGCAGCCGCCAGCAGGCGGATGAGTTCATCAAACTCGGCTTCAAACTCGGCTTCGGCGGCGCAATGACTTACCCGCGCGCTACTCGCCTGCGCGAACTTGCCGCCACTCTGCCGCTGGAAAGTATCGTGCTGGAGACCGATGCGCCCGACATTCCGCCGGATTTTCTGGAGAAGGGACTGCCGAACGAACCGAAGTATCTGCCGCGTATCGCGCAGACTTTGGCACAGCTACGCAGCATGTCGCTGGAAGAGATCGGGCAAGCGACGACAGCGAACACCATCGACGTTATGCCTGGAATAGGACCCGCCCGCTTATAATCCGCCCCATGCCAAACACTACCCCACCCCAGTTCACCCGCACCCACATCCTGCTCGGCGACGAAGGCATCGCGAGACTCAAGAGCAAACACATATTCGTTGCTGGCATGGGCGGCGTCGGCTCTTACTGCACCGAGGCATTGGCGCGTGCGGGCATCGGTCGGCTGACGCTGCTCGATCACGATGTGGTGGTGGCCAGCAACATCAACCGCCAGTTGCCAGCGCTGCTTTCCACCGTCGGGCAATCCAAGGCTGAACTGATGGCAGCGCGCATCGCCGACATCAACCCGGATTGTCAGGTGACGCTGCTGCGCACCTTCCTCACCACCGAGAACGTGAACGAGCTGGTGCCGGGCGATTGCGATTACGTGATCGACTGCATCGACTCGCTGACCTGCAAGGAGGCACTGGTAGCGGAGAGTTTCAAGCGCGGGTTGAAGGTGGCTTCGAGCATGGGGGCGGGCAACCGCCGCGATCCGACGCGAATCAAGATCGCCGATATCAGCAAAACCAACATGTGCGCGCTGGCGGCCCAGATGCGGACACGGTTGCGCAAACATCACGGGATCAACAAAGGCGTGCTGACGGTGTTCTCGGACGAACAGGCGAGCGACCCGCTGCCGCCGCAACCCACCGACCGCGGCCGTGCGCGCGCGGTGAACGGCACCATCAGTTACATGCCGCCGCTGTTCGGTCTCATGCTGGCGGGAGCGGTGCTCAAGCGCTTGCTGGAAGAATAGTCACACCACTTCCCAGTCTTCCACCCCGCCGCCGACCACCCTGAACAAGGGATGCACGGACGGCTGTTCGAACTGCCTCAACCTGTCAAGTGCTGCCCTGTCACGCGCTTCCAGTTTGGCGCGGAGGTGCGCGAGTTCATAGGCCACCTGCCCGTCGGTGACCTTCATTTTGACGCGGGTGGGGGCATGCACAATCTTGCTCGCATCGAAGCGATAACCCCGCCGCTCTGCTTCACGCTGTACCCCGTGCAGATAAGTTGCGATGGCTGCAAGCGGGTCGGGGTGAGCTTTGAAACGGTTGAGCTGCGGATGATTGCGGTAGCCTTTGGTCTGGCCTAGCAGCACTTTCTGCGCCAGCAGAGTCTCGCGCCACAGCGCAACCAGGCCTTTGGCATCGAGATGCTGCGGATGCAAAGACCAGATGCGCATCGCTATTTCAACCAGCCCTTGCGCCAGAAAAACCAGAACGGGACTGCCACCGTGAGCCCCATCAGCATAAGTGCGAACGGGTACCCGAGCTTCCATTCCAGCTCGGGCATGAAGCGGAAGTTCATGCCGTAGATGGACGCGATCAAGGTCGGCGGCAGCAGGGCAACCGACACCACCGAGAACAGGCGCACGATACGGTTCTGGTTGATGTTGATGAAGCCCACCGTGGTATCCATCAGGAAGTTGATTTTGTCGAAGAGGAAGGCGGTATGGCCGTCCAGCGAGTCGATATCCTGCTGGATCTGGTGCACCTCCTCGATCTGCGCCGCACTGAGACGCTTGCCGCGGATCAGGAATGACAGCGCGCGCTGGGTGTCCATCACATTGCGACGGATGCGGCCGTTGACATGTTCGGCATGCGCGATCTCGGCCAGTGTCTTCACCGCCTGGCTGTCGCTCAAGGGCGAGCCGAGCACGTCCTGGCTCACGGCACCGAGGTCGGCATACACCTCTTCCAGTGTGTCGGCGGAGAACTCGATGTCCATGCCGTAAAGGTCAACTAGCACATCGCGGGCATCGAGGATGTCGCCCGATTCGGCATGCAGCCGCATGCGCAACAGACGAAAGATCGGCAGGTCTTCCTCGTGGATACTGATCAGCGTCTCGCCGGACAGCACAAAGGCCACCGCCACGCTGTGCGAGTGACTTTCGGTGCCGGAGAGGAAATCGGAGCGCAGGTGCAGGTCGCCTTCATGCTCGAAGAAGCGCGCGCTGGCCTCGATGTCGCGCAGGTGCTCGGGGCGCGGCAGGTGCAGGTCGAAGATACCCTCCACCCACTCCGCCTCTGCCGTCGTGGCGGCGACCATATCGATCCAGACCGGCTGGTCGTCGCCCAGATCGGTCCCGACTTCGATCTTGATGCGGTTGAGGCGTCCGTTCTTCAGCGTGAAAGCATGCAGCATAGAGTTCCCCGTTCAATGACCCTCATTCTAGCAGGCGGCTATTCGGATGCGTCGAAGCGTGCCAACACTTCATAGTGCGGACCCTGCGCGTCGCTAAGGGACTGTACCAGCGCAAAGCCGCCCACCGGCAAGCACACCGCAGGCATGGGTGGAAGCGGCTCGTCGCTCCACCTGGCGTGGCGCAGCAGCGTGACATGCGGTTTGTAGGAGCGGTCCTCGAACGGAAAGCGGTGCCTGCGCAGATTGTGTTCCAGTTCCCGCACCAGTTCGGCCAGCGCGGAGGGTGTCGCTTCCGGGGCGGCATAGACGATGTGGTTATGTCCCCAGTAGTGCGCTGTGGTCAGCTTCAATTCGAAACGGCGGGCGACCGTTTCCTGCGCCGCCAGCAACAGCGATTCCATGCGCCGTTCGGCCACCGCGCCCAGAAACACCAGCGTGGCGTGCAGGGTCTCCGGCTGCATCGCGCTGCCGCCGCACAACGCGCGCAAGGACGGCTGCCATGCGGCAAGGGCGGCACGCCTAGCAGCGTCCGGCCACAGGGCGAAAAACAGCCGCCGCGAAATCTCTTTTGGGGTCGGTCCCATGGTCTCAGCTTATCAGTTCGGCATGGTCGCGTCAGTGCGGAAAATGTGGGATTTTCGCCCTCCCGTTCGCAGAGGAGTTGTTCTTGGGTTTCGCCGGATGCTGTAGAATGCGCGCCTTGTTGAACGGTAAAGACCATGACCGTACGTTTGCGCGAAATTCCCTACAACTACACTTCGTTCTCCGACCGCGAGATCGTGCTGAGGCTGCTCGGCGATGAGGCGTGGGAGATCATCAACACCCTGCGCGAAGAGCGCCGCACCGGCCGCTCGGCACAGATGCTGTACGAGGTGCTGGGCGATATCTGGGTGCTCACGCGCAACCCTTATCTGGAAGACGACCTGCTCGCCAACCGCAAGCGCCGCGAAGCGCTGATCGGCGCGCTGCACCACCGGCTGTATGCCATCGAGGTGCGCCGCCAGAACAACCCCAAGGTGAAGCGGCTGCTCGAACTCGCCAGCGTGGCGGTCGACCAGTTCGCCGCCGAATTCGAACACACCCTGCTGTTGCGCAAGCGCGCGCTGAAGGCACTCTGCCGCATCACCCGCAAGGACAACATCCAGTTCGACGGTCTGGCGCGCGTCTCGCACGTTACCGACGCCACCGACTGGCGCGTGGAATACCCGTTCGTGGTGCTGCACCCGGACAGCGAAGAAGAAGTCGCACCGCTGGTGCGTGCCTGCATCGAACTCGGCCTGACCTTGATCCCGCGCGGTGGCGGCACCGGCTATACCGGCGGCGCCATCCCGCTGACCAAGTATTCCGCGGTCGTCAACACCGAGAAACTGGACGCGATCTCGCCCGTGGAATACCGGGTGCTGCCGGGTTTGAGCGAGCCCTATGCCACCATCCATTGCGGCGCCGGCGTGGTGACGCGGCGCGTGATGGAAGCGGCGGAGGCCGCCCGTCAGGTGTTCGCGGTCGACCCGACCTCGGCCGACGCTTCCTGCATCGGCGGCAACGTGGCGATGAACGCGGGCGGCAAGAAGGCCGTGTTGTGGGGCACCGCGCTCGACAACCTGGCCTCGTGGAAGATGGTCACCCCCGACGGCCTGTGGATGACGGTGGAACGCCTCGACCACAACCTCGGCAAGATTCACGATGCGCCCGAGGCGCGCTTCCTCGTTTCGCGTTTCGAAGCGGACGGTAAAACGCAACACGGCACCCCGGAGATCTTGACCATCCCCGGCGGCAACTTCCGCAAGGCGGGACTCGGCAAGGATGTCACCGACAAGTTCCTCTCCGGCCTGCCCGGCATCCAGAAGGAAGGCTGCGACGGCATCATCACCTCGGCGCGCTTCATCCTGCACCGCGAACACAAGTTCACCCGCACCGTATGCCTGGAGTTCTTCGGCCAGGTGCGCGAGGCGGTGCCTGCCATCGTGGAGATCACCGGCTATTTCGACCGCCGCAACGGCAGTTCGCCCGCCCTGCTGGCCGGGCTTGAGCACCTGGACGAGCGCTATCTGAAAGCGGTCGGCTATGCCACCAAATCCAAACGCGGCACACGCCCGAAGATGGTGCTGGTCGCCGACGTGGTGGGCGACGACGAGCGCGCCGTGGGCGAGGCCGCCTCCGAGATCGTACGCATGGCCAACCTGCGCCACGGTGAAGGCTTCATCGCGGTCTCCGCCGAAGCGCGCAAGAAGTTCTGGCTGGACCGCGCGCGTACCGCCGCCATCGCCAAGCACACCAACGCGTTCAAGATCAACGAGGACGTGGTCATCCCGCTGCCGCGCATGGGCGACTATTGCGACGGCATCGAGCGTATCAACATCGAGCTGTCGCTCACCAACAAGATCAAGCTGCTCGGCGCACTGGATGAACTGTTCGCGGGTGAACTGCCGCTGCGCTACCAGGACGATGCGCAACTGGGCGACGAGGAATTGCTGGGCAACCGCCCGCAGGCGGCACAGCAGCTGCTCGCCGACGTGCGCAAGCGCTGGACTTGGCTGCTGGAGAATCTGGATGCGCCGCTGTCGTCCTGTCCCTTCGCCCCTGACGACGCGCAAGATGCGCGCACCGTGTTCGAAGCCGTGCAGCGCCATCTGCTGCGCGCCTCTTGGAAACGCGAACTGCGCGACCAGCTACGCCACATCTTCAGCGGCAGCACCTATCTGCCTGTACTGGAGCAGTGCGATGCCATCCACCAGCGCGTGCTGAAGAGCCGCGTGTTCGTGGCGCTGCACATGCACGCGGGTGATGGCAACGTGCACACCAACATCCCGGTGAACTCCGACGACTATGCCATGCTACAGCAGGCCTACGGCGCAGTGGACCGCATCATGAAGCTGGCCAAGGACCTCGGCGGCGTGATCTCGGGCGAGCACGGCATCGGCATCACCAAGTTCGATTTCCTCGAAGAGAGCGAGATCGCGCCCTTCACCGCCTACAAACAGAAGGTCGATCCGGACGGGCATTTCAACAAGGGCAAACTGCTCAAAGGCAGCAACCTCGAGCACGCCTACACCCCCAGCTTCAATTTGATGGAGCTGGAAAGCCTGATCCTCGAGAAGAGCGAACTGGGCGAGATCTCCGATTCGATCAAGGACTGTCTGCGCTGCGGCAAGTGCAAGCCGGTGTGCTCCACCCATGTGCCGCGCGCCAACCTGCTCTATTCGCCGCGCAACAAGATCCTCGCCACCTCGCTGCTCATCGAGGCTTTCCTGTACGAGGAGCAAACCAGGCGCGGCGTGTCCATCCAGCATTTCGCCGAGTTCGGCGATGTGGCCGACCACTGCACAGTGTGCCACAAGTGCCTGAAGCCCTGCCCGGTCGACATCGACTTCGGCGACGTGTCGGTGGCGATGCGCAACTTCCTGCGCAAACAGGGCAAGAAAAAATTCAGCCCAGTCACCGCGTTGTCGATGTTCTATCTCAGTGCGACCGATCCCACCACTACCAAGCTGTTGCGCAAGGTGATGATGGAGTGGAGCTACAAGGCGCAGCGCCTGGGCTACCGGATCGCCAAACATCTGGGGCTGTTCCGCCAGCAGGTCGCGCATCCGCCCGCCACCGTGGGCAAGCCGCCCATCCAGGCCAAGATCATCCACTTCATCAACAAGCCGATGCCCGGCAATCTGCCGAAGAAGACGGCGCGCGCGCTGCTCGACATCGAGGACAACACAATCGTGCCGGTGATCCGCAACCCGAACAAGGCCGGCGAGGATTCCGAGGCGGTGTTCTATTTCCCCGGCTGCGGCTCCGAGCGCATGTACTCGCCGGTCGCGCTGGCGACGCAGGCGATGCTGTACGAGGTCGGCGCGACCACCGTGCTGCCGCCCGGTTACCTGTGCTGCGGCTACCCGCAGACTGCGGCCGGCTTCGACGACAAGGGCAGCCAGATCACCACCGACAACCGCGTGCTGTTCCACCGCGTGGCGAACACGCTGAACTACCTCGATATCAAGACGGTGATCGTCTCCTGCGGCACCTGCATGGACCAGTTGCTGCAATACCAGTTCGACAAGATATTCCCCGGCTGCCGGCTGCTCGACATCCACGAGTACCTGCTCGAAAAAGGGGTGAAGTTGGGACAGGCGACCGGGACACGCTACATGTATCACGACCCCTGCCATTCGCCGATGAAGACCCATGCACCACTCAAGGTCGCGAGCGAACTGATGGCGACACCGATCCCGTTGAGCGACCGCTGCTGCGGCGAAGCGGGCACCTTCGGTCTGGCCGTGCCGCATATCGCCACCCAGGTGCGCTTCCGCAAGGAAGAAGAAATCAGCAAAGGGGCGGATGCCTTGCGTGCCGACGGTTACGCCGGCGAGGTGAAGATACTCACTTCCTGCCCGGCCTGCTTCCAGGGCCTGAGCCGCTATGCCGATGACGCCGGCGGCACCAGCACCGACTACATCGTGGTGGAGATGGCCAAGCATCTGCTGGGGCCCACGTGGATGGAAGACTACGTGGCGAAAGCCAACGACGGTGGCATCGAGCGCGTGTTGTTATAGGAGCCGATAATGTTGTCTCTGGAACCGACCGACGATCTCGCCAAACCCGCATTCAAGGATGCGGCATCCTGCGCGAAATGGTTGAGCCAGCTGCAACTGACCAATCTCAATCTGGCGCAGGGCACGCTGCGCGCGCAACTGGACGAGTTCAACCGTTACCCCCTGCGCGGCAAAGAGCGTCTGCAGACACTGGAAACGCTGCGCGAGACGGTGAGCACCGTGCAGGCCGATTTCGCCAGGAAACTCGCGGGCAAGAAACTGCCGCTAGCCGACGAGGAATTCAAGTCGCTGATCACCCTCACCAGCCTGTGGCAGAGCATGCTCAACGGCTATCTGCGCTGCCTGCAATCGACCGCTCACGGCGACTCCTCGCTTTCCTCCGAAACCGCCCTGCTGACCCATCGCTGCCTGCTTTACAGCAGCCAGCTCATCGCCGAGTTCCTGCACTT
This sequence comes from Sideroxyarcus sp., assembly GCA_030651895.1. GTDB lineage: Bacteria > Pseudomonadota > Gammaproteobacteria > Burkholderiales > Gallionellaceae > Sideroxyarcus. Next base: position 14,387 of record JAUSBR010000015.1, read on the forward strand.
GGGCTGCGAGCCCGACGGCAAATCATGGCAGCGCCTGCATGCGATCTACGCGCATGCCGAGGAAGCGGGACTGCAAACCCAGGCCATCAAGGACAAGTACAACCGCAGCGGACTCGCACTGTCCTGCCGTACTGTGTACTCCAAGATCCTGCTGCTGCACCGCGCCCGCCTGCTCGGACTGCGCCGCGGCCAGTGGCATATCATCGATCAATGGCTGGACCACTGGGGCGAATCTTTCACCATCGAACCGCGTTGCAGCATGAGCCGGGGCGATGCGCCGCCGCTGGCGGTCGATCTCGCCGGCACGCGCGGCTTCGTCGCGATACAGCGCGCCACCGCCGATCCGACCATGCGTTTCATGGCGATGGTACCGCTGTCCAAGCAGATTCGCGTCAAGACCATCCTGCTGCAGCAGGGGCAGTCGCCGCAGCAACTGGAACTCGGCGAAGAACAGAGCAGCAAGGAATGTATCGATCTGCTCAACCGCCTGCACGGATGCTGGTGCGAACAACGCCACGAATCGCTTGCGGACGAACCGCGCGATGCGCTACCCGCCCAGATGTGCATGGAGTTGGAGAGCATCTATGCCCACATCGCGCGCAAGCCGTTCAAGACGCCAAACACTGCCGGCATCGCGGACAAGGAAGCGCAGAGGCAGATCGAGACCTTCGGCCGCGTGCTGGACGAGACTGACCGCATCAATCTGACCCAACTCGGTTTTCTGGCGGAGGATTGGCTGATCGAGGAAGACGGCCTGCTGCATGCACGCCTGCTGCGCAAATCCACATCGGGTTCGCGCCTCGGCCTGAATCAGATTGTCTGCGTGCACAAACCGAACGATGCATCATTCCGGGTCGGCGTCACCACGCTGGTCAGCGTGACACGCAGCGGCCAGTTGTATATCGGCGTGCGCTACCTGCCCGGCGTCCCGCAGGCGGCCATCGTACGCGGCAGTCCGTCCGGCAACCTTCTCTCTGGTGCGGCAGCGGCGCTGGCCCTGCCTGAGATAGCCAATCTGCGCATCCCGCCGAGCATCCTGATGCCGCGCGACTGGTTCCAGAGCGGACGCTCGCTCGAACTCGCGCTGCATGACAAAGAGAAACTGAGTGTGACCTTGGGTATCAGCGTGGAAAAAGGCAACGACTTCGAGCGCGTGAGCTACACGCTCAAAAACTAGTTCATTCCCCTCTGCGCTTCAGCGGAAAGACGATGCTGAAGGTGCTCCCCTTGCCCTCTTCGCTGACGACATCGAGTTGCGCCTGATGGCGCATGGCGATGTGTTTGACGATGGCCAGCCCCAATCCCGTGCCGCCGGTCTCGCGCGAGCGGCTGCGGTCGACCCGGTAGAAACGCTCGGTCAGGCGCGGGATATGCTGCGGCGCGATACCGATACCGCTATCCTTGACGCTGAAGCGCAGATACCCGTCAGCCAATTCTTCCCAGCGCAAGACAATCTCGCCGCCCGGCGGGGTATAACGGATGGCATTGGTGACGAGATTGCCGAATGCGCTGTGCAGTTCGTTGGCGCTGCCGAGAACGCCGGTCTTGCAAGCCGCATCGAGCCGCAACTGGTGCTGACCCTTGCTCACGGTACGACCCTCATCGAGCAAGATCTGCAACAACCCGGCGATATCGACCTTTTCCTCCTGCAGCGCGTTCTGTTCGTTCTCAAGGCGTGACAGGGTCAGCAGGTCGTCCACCAGACTTTCCATGCGGCTGGTCTGCTCGCCCATCAGCTTCAGGGCGCGGCGCGACATATCGTTCTCCAGGTTGGGCATGTCCTGCAAGGTTTCGACGAAACCGTTGACCACGGTGAGCGGCGTGCGCAGTTCGTGCGAGACGTTGGCGACGAAGTCGCGGCGCATGGTCTCAATGCGCTCCAGATGGGTGATGTCGCGACTGATCAGCAGGCGTTTGTTGTCGCCGTAGGCGATCAGCTTGACGGACAACACCAGATCACCCTGGCGCGTGTCGCGCAGGATCAAGGGTTCGGTGAAACTCTTCATCGCGAGATAGCGCACGAACTCGGGCTGGCGCGCCAGATAGGTGATCTGCTGGCCTCTGTCGCGCACGCCGTCGAGACCGAAATGGTGCTCGGCCAGCGGGTTGCACCATTCGATGCGGTCCGCCTCGTCCAGGATCGCGACCCCCTCGGGCAAGGCCGAGGTGGCCTGTTTCATCTGCAACAGCGCGGAGGCATGCTGTTCGCGCTCTTTGAGATGCAGGCGGGTGATCTTGTTGAGTTGCGAGAATGCATCCTCCCACAAACCTTTGCCCTCAGGTACCTGCAGCCTTTCCGGGTCGGACAGCCAATGGTCGAGTTGTGCCAGATTGCGCAGATGGAAGTACAAGCGGATCAGGATGCCGAAGCCGAAGAACAATGCCGCCGGCAGTGCCCCCGCCACGGCCCATGCCAGCAGGGAAAGCAGCAGCAGGAAGAACGGATAAACGAAAGCGCGCTGCCAGAAATCGCTCACGGCGGAACCTCGAAGATTGACTGGCGGCATTATACGGGTTGCCGCGAATCCGCCGAAAAACTATTCCCGGGAAAAACGGTAACCGCTACCGCGCACGGTCTGCACCAGGCTATCCTTGCCGGACGCCTCCAGCGCCTGGCGCAGGCGGCGGATATGTACATCGACAGTGCGCTCTTCGACGAACACATGGTCGCCCCATACCTGGTCGAGCAGTTGCGCTCTGCTGTACACGCGCTCGACGTGGGTCATGAAGAAATGCAGCAGGCGGAACTCGGTCGGCCCGAGGTCGATGTTCGCGCCTTCGGCACTGACGCGGTGGGTGGTGGGAGACAGTTCCAGGCCTTCCACGCGCACGGTCTCGTCGCTCATCTGCGGCGCGCGGCGGCGCAGCACGGCACGGATGCGCGCCATCAGTTCGCGCGGCGAGAAAGGTTTGGTGATGTAGTCGTCGGCACCTGATTCCAGGCCGAGTATCTTGTCGCGCTCGTCGGTGCGCGCGGTGAGCATGATGATGGGGATGTCGCGCGTGCGCTGGTCGGCACGCAGGCGGCGCGCCATTTCGATACCGGAAGCACCCGGCAGCATCCAGTCGAGCAGGATGAGATCGGGCAAGGCACGGTTGATCTCGGCCAGTGCGCTCGGTACGTCGTAGGCCTGGATGGCGCGGAAACCGCACTGCGCCACATTGAAGGCCAGCAGTTCCTGGATCGCCGGTTCGTCTTCCACCAGCAGAATGTTCGCTGTCGTCATCTTTTTCTCCATCGTTCGTCTTTAACTTGCCTGTGATGGTATGAAAGAATTATGACAGTAACATGACAGAAACGCTTTTAATCGCCGATGCCCATCTCCCCGGGCGAGGTGTGGTTTCGCGTTTTGCGCTGCGTATCGGCGTGTCTATCGGCGAAATTCGTCAGTAAAGAGCCCGCCACCATGCCAAAGACGCTCATCAAAAAACCGGCGAATTGCGGCGGGATATCGGCCTCGGGGGCAAGGAACTCCAGCGGCAGCCAGGTCGCCACACCCATTCCCATCGCCAGATAGGCGCCCAGTGTTGTGGCCCGCTTCCAGTACAGTCCCGCCACCAGCGGCGTGAAAGCCAGCACCAGCGTCACCTTGTAGGCATTCTCCACCATCTGGTGGATGCCGGTTGCATGTTCCAGTGCCCACAGCGCATAGAGCGTGACGCACACCGAGAAGATGCCCACCACCCAGCGCGTCATCAGCAGCATCTTTTGGTCGGACACATTCTTGCGCGTGATCCAGCCTTTGAGCACGTTCTCCGCAAGCGTGACCGAAGGTGCCAGCAGCGTGCCGGAAGCGGTGCTCATGATTACCGACAACAGCGCGCCGTAGAAGACGATCTGCGCAAACAGGGGCAGATGCCCCTTGACCAGTTCCGGCAACAGTTTCTGGCTGTCCTCTGCCATCCACCGGGTCACCAGTTCCGGGTCGATCAGATTGGCCGAGTAGGCAAGGAAGATCGGCACGGCGGCAAAGGCGAAGTAGGCCACCCCGCCCAACACCGTGCCCCACACCGCGATGTTTTCGTTCTTCGAAGCATTGGCGCGCTGGAACACATCCTGCTGCGGGATGGAACCGAAACCCATGGTCAGCAACCCCGAAATGAAGGCGACCATGGCCACCGCGTTCATCTCCGGCCAGAAGTGGAATTTCTCGTTCTGCACCGCATGTTCGATCACGGGTGCCACACCGCCGGTCATGCCGCTCACCAGCCAGGCAATATAGAGCAGGCCGAGCACGATAATGATCATCTGGAAGAACGTGGTCAGCGCCACCGACCACATGCCGCCGTAAAGGGTATAGAGCAACACCACCGCCGCACCGATCATGATGCCCTGCGCCTGCGTGATCTGGCCGTCGGACAACACGTTGAACACCAGCCCCAGCGCGGTGACCTGGGCCGACACCCAGCCCAGATAGGACAGTGCGATGGCGATACCGGCAATGACCTCGACCTTGTGGCCGTAGCGCTGGCGGTAGAAGTCGCCGATGGTGAGCAGGTTCATGCGGTAGAGTTTGCGCGCGAAGAACAGACCGAACAGCACCAGACACAGCGCGGCGCCGAACGGGTCGGAGATCAGCCCGCCCAGATCCTCTTCCATGAAAGTGGCCGGGATGCCGAGCACGGTCTCGGCGCCGAACCAGGTGGCGAACACCATGGCCAGCACGATGTAGATTGGCAACGAACGTCCGGCGGTGATGTAATCGCGCGCGTTGTGGACCTTGGTGGCCGCGTACATGCCGATGCCAATGGAGATAACCAGATACAGGAAGACAAAACCGATCAACATGATGGACGCTCACTCAAATTCGGAACGGCGTGGATTCTAGCAGTCTTGGCACCAATACAAAAAGGCTCCCGCAGGAGCCTTTTTGCTTGCCGAACTGGGGTGCTTACAGTTCTTTGGCGTGTGCTGCCAGATACTTCGCCACGCCTTCGGTCGAGGCGCCCATACCGGCCTTGCCCTTGCTCCAGCCTGCCGGGCAGACTTCGCCGTGCTCTTCGGTGAATTGCAGCGCATCGATCATACGCAGCATCTCGTCGATGTTGCGGCCCAGTGGCAGGTTGTTGACGACCTGGTGCTGCACCACGCCGCTCTTGTCGATCAGGAAGGAACCGCGATAAGCCACGCCGCCTTCGGCTTCGACGTCATAGGCCTTGCAGATCTCATGCTTGATATCGGCGACCAGTGTGTAACCAACCTTGCCGATTCCGCCGTTGTTGACGGGAGTGTTCTTCCAGGCCAGGTGGCTGAATTGGGAGTCGATGGACACGCCGATGACTTCGACATTGCGCTTCTTGAACTCGTCCAGACGGTGATCGAATGCGATCAGCTCAGACGGGCACACAAAGGTGAAGTCGAGCGGGTAGAAGAACACCACTGCGTACTTGCCTTTGGTGGCTTTGGAAAAGGTGATGTCGGTGATTTCGTTGTTGCCAAGAACGGCGGTTGCTGTGAAATCGGGGGCTTGCTTACCTACGAGTACGGCCATGTTGATCTCCTTGGAGGGGTTGGTTGGGTTTTGGTTGACTGAATTGCTTGGGTATAGAATTTACCAGATATCGTAGTAGTGTCAACCGGCAAACGGTTAATTTTCTTTGACGGTCCCGTTCCAGTCGAACTGGATGCGGTGCAACTGGGAATATACGCCACCTTTGGCCAGCAATTCGGCATGGGTACCGGTCTCGACGATCTTGCCCTTCTGCATGACCACGATGCGGTCAGCCTTCTCGATGGTGGAAAGGCGGTGCGCGATGACCAGCGTGGTGCGGCCCTGCATCAGCGTCTCCAGCGCGGCCTGCACATGGCGCTCGGACTCGCTGTCCAGCGCCGAGGTCGCCTCGTCCAGGATCAGGATCGGGGCATCTTTCAGGATCGCGCGCGCGATGGCGATGCGCTGGCGCTGTCCGCCCGACAGACGTACGCCCTTCTCGCCGACCAGTGTATTGAGACCCAGCGGCAGGTCGCGGATGAATTCCATGGCATGCGCCGCGGTCGCGGCCGCGACGATCTCGGCCTCCGGCACTTCGCGCATCTGACCGTAGGCGATATTGGCGGAGATGGTGTCGTTGAACAGCACCACTTCCTGGCTCACCAGCGCGATATTGGAACGCAGGCTCGCAAGCGTCAGATCACGGATGTCCTGGCCGTCCAGCGTGATGCGCCCGGCCGTGGGCGTGTAGAAGCGCGGCACCAGATTGGCCATGGTGCTCTTGCCGCTGCCGGAAGCACCGACCAGCGCCACCGACAAGCCGGCCGGGATGTCGAGGTTGACGTCGTCCAGCGCCATGCGGTCGTCCGCCTGGTAGGACAGACTGATATGCTCGAACGCCAGCGCGCCGCTGGCGCGATCCATCACCGTCTTGCCCTCATCCGTCTCGCCCGCCGTGTCAATCAGCTCGAACACGCTCTCCGATGCCGCCAGCCCGCGTTGCATGAACTCGGTGACGCTGGTGAGGCGCTTCAGCGGCGCGGTCAGCATCAGCATGGCCGCGACGAAAGAAAGGAAACTGCCGACCGTGGTCGCATCGGTCTTGGTCTGCGCGATGGCGAGATAGACGATGACTGCCAGCGCGATCGCCGCCACCATCTGCACGATGGGAACGTTGGCGGCAGCTGCCGCAGCTTGCTTCATGGCATGGCGGCGCACCCAGTTGGTCTCTTCATTGAAGCGCTGCTGCTCGTAACTCTGGCCGCCGAACAATTTGACCACCTTGTGCGCGGTCACGCTCTCTTCGATCACCTGGGTGATGCTGCCCATGGCGCGCTGCGAGTCGCGGCTGGATTCGCGCAGGCGGCGGTTGATGACGCGAATGACCACCGCCACGATGGGCGCGATCACCAGCGTCAGCATGGTCAGTTTCCAGTCGAGATAGAGCAGCCAGCCGAGCAGGCCGATGATGATGATGGTGTCGCGGATGACGATGGTGACCACGCTGGTGGCGGCGGCGGTGACCTGCGTGACGTCGAAGGTCAGCTTGGAGATCAGCGAGCCGGTGGCATGGTCGTCGTAGAAACGCGTGGGCAGCGACATCAGCTTGCGGAACATCTCCGCGCGCAAATCCATCACCAGCTTGTTGCCCACCCAGTTGATGGCGTAGGTGCCGATGAATCCGGCCACGCCGCGCACGAAGAAGATGGCGAGGATAAAGACCGGCGCCCAGCGGATGACACTGTCATCCTTGTGGATGAAAGTGCCGTCAAGGAACGGCTTGAGCAAAGCGGGAAGCAACGGTTCGGTGGCGGCGGTGATCGCCATGCAGCCGATGGATACCGCGAACACCTTCCAGTAGGGCCGGACGTAGGCGAGCAGACGCAGGTAAAGCTGGGTAGAGGTCATCTGCGTACTGCTGCTTCCGTCACGTTGCGACAATCAGACAGCCCTGGAATCGCGTTGAGTTTTGCCGGTGAGCATGGCGTGCAGCATCTGCACGACGACCGCGCAGCCGATGTAGATCACTGCCACGGTCACGTAGGAACCGTAGTACTGCGCAACACTTGCGGTGAAGTCGGCGACGCTCATGCTGCCGAAATAGCCGGCCAGCAGATAGAAGCTCACATTGGCGATGACGAAGGCCAGACTGCCCGCCGCCACAGCAGCAGCGAACAAGCCGAGCATGCCTTTACCGCTCAGGTCATGGCGCGGCGCATACCAGCGGCCGACATACCACAACGCGGAATAGGCGAAGACCAGGAAACCATAGGCCTGGGTCACGCACCAGCCGCTGACACCGGCAAAATTGATCGCGTAGTAATCGACCATCGCAGCCCCGACCAGCAGCACCGCCAGGATCGCCAGCGCTCCGCGCACGCGACCGAGGAACAGGCCGCCCAGGAAGAACACGGCATACGATGCATCGGGCAAAGCCACCGACGAACCGAAGTGGTTGAAACGCGTCATCGCCATCAGCGCGACCAGCGCCGTTGCGATCCACAGGGTTTTGTTTTGCAGGACTTTCATGTTGTCTCCTTGAATGTTCGCGCCAATGCTGAATTGGCGCGAACTTTATCAGAAAAGGCGAAATTCCGCCGTTGCAATGTTACATCTGGTAGTTCAGGCCCAGGTACAAGGTGCGACCCGGCAGGGGGTAGGCGCTGTATTTCCCCGCCGTGAACTGGCTGCTGACTGCATAGTTGAAGTACTTGCGATCGAACAGGTTGTTCACCGACGCGTTCACTTGCAAAGCCCCTACCTGATGCGTCAGTTTGAGATCGACCAGCGAGTAGGCCGGGATCTTCATCCCCAGCGTGTTGGGCTCGTCGTTCTCCATAAATTGGGAACTGACAAAACTCAAAGCCGTATTCAGCCGCGTCTGCTCGCTGACGGCCCACGACGCCCCCAGGCTGGCTTTGCGGCTGGCGACCAACGGGACTCGCTTGCCCTCCCACGCGCCGAAAAGGAAGCGCGCATCGGTGTAGGTATAAGCCGCGTTCAGCATCACGTCAGCCAGCGCCTGCCACTTGCCGTCCAGCTCCACGCCCTGACGGCGCGAGGGCGGCAGATTGGTGTTGCCCACGCCCGTGCCGAAGGGATCGAGGTGTATCTCGTCGTAGACTTTGTTGCTGAACACAGCAGCGCGCCAGCTTCCGGACTGGAACTTCCGGTCCAGCCACAGTTCTTTGCCTGCCACCGTCTGTGGACGCAGGAACTGGAACTGGTGACTAAAGGAAGGACTGAACTCGTATATCTCGTCCACATTGGCAAAACGGAAACTGCGTCCGATCTTGCCGTTGATCGCCAGACCCGAATCGAGCTGGTGTCGCAGACCAAGCTCATGCGCTCTTTTGGAAGCAGCGAACGAACCCGCAGGCGCAGCGGTGCCGAAAAATGCACCGGGTGCCGCGCCGTCGTAGACATCCGTACCGTTCATCGACACCCGCTCATTGCGGAATCCGGCCAGCAAGATGGTCGCAGCGGAAAGATGCGTGGTGTTCTGCACATACCATGCGTCGTTATGCTGGCTCATGCCAATGCGATTGATGGGTTGATTGATATTCGCCGGGGAGTTGGAGGTGCGTTGCGTGTAATCCCAACGGTGCACATCCACACCGACCACCAGCGAACTCTCTCCGCCGAACGCATGCGGGACACGCACACGCGGCGTGAACGAATTCACGGCCAGATCGCCGTCGCGATACTCCGGAAACCCGCCAAAATCAAAATAGGATCTCTGGTTCTTGCTGCGGCGGGCAATGCCAAGGTTCACGTCAGCCCCAGCCAGATTCTGCTGCCACTCCAGCGCAAGCTGGTTGCCATTGCGGCTGGCGTAGTCGAGTGGCGTGACCGTTCCGCGCGGATCGGTACTCACCAGATCGATACCCAGCGCAGGTTGCACTACGCGCCCGCCGGGCAGATGGATGCTCTGCTGATCCATACCCACTTTGAATGCCAACTCGCCCGCTTCGGTCAGCCAGCGGAAATTCGCCCGGGCATTGGTCTGGTCGTTGCGGTTATTGTTGCGGAATCCCTGAGAACTGTACTTGCTGGCCGTCGTATCGATGCCGGCATTGCCGCTGAAGTAGCCACCGCTGACTTGCGCTTCACCGGTGCCGTAGCTGCCGCCGCGAACGCTCAGCGCGCCGTTGCCGCCCTGCTTCGACGGCGTACGGGTGATGATATTGATGACCCCGCTACTGGCACCGTCGCCGTACAGTACTCCGCCGCTGCCGCGCACGATCTCGATGCGCTCGATTGCGGCGAACGGGATCGACGACCACTGCACACCCGACAAGTCGGGATCGGAGATGCGACGCCCATCCAGCAGGATCAGCGTGTTCTGGCCGGAAGCGGCGCCAAAACCGCGCATATCGACCGAAGCGGAAGCCGCGTTGTTGCCAAACAGGTCGCGCGTAGCGATGCCCGCCTGCGTCGAGAGCAACTCCGGCAAAGTACGCGCGCTGCTCTGGCGGATGTCTTCACGGGTAATCACCGTCACGTTGACGGGTTTATTTGTAGATTTGTCCTCGAAACGCGTAGCGGTGACCACCACTTCGTCCAGCGTTTCATTTGCGGCTTGCGCCAGGGGTGTTGCCGCGAGTAAAAGAGCGGCGAGTAAGTGTCGTTGTTTCATGGTGCTTCCCAATTTAAGTTCCAAGCGACCCCGTTGGAACGTTGAACAAAATCAGGAAAGCGGCGGGAAGGAAGAATGAACCTGGGAATACCGGCATTCATGCGCCCCACGCGCATATCCTGAACCTTGCTCAAGGCCGGTATCCGGGCTCACAAGTCTTGACGCATCGCCTTCCCATGCTTGCGCACAGTGGCTTATTGATGCGTCCACACTTGCTTACCGTTGCGGGGGCAGCACAGGCATCGGAGTTAACGCTTCCTCACCTGTTTCCCGTTTAACTGAAAGGCTCGCACCTTTCTGCACCTTGAAGCAGGCTGGATTCTACCAGAGCTTTTAACCGCGTTTGCCTCTCAAAATTCCAAAGCACTTGCAAAACACTCTGTTACCGATTGACTTAACAAGGTTTTTAAATTTATAGTTCGCCCATGCATAGCGAACTCGACGCCCTCGACCAAAAACTGGCCAGCCTGGTAGAACTCACTCAGCGTCTCCGCGCCGAGAATCTGCAATTGCGCCAGGAAGTCGCGTCAGCAGTAAGCCAGCAGCGCAAAGGGCAGGACAAAATAGATGAGGCTGCCAAGCGTCTGGAAAAACTCCTCAGCCAACTCCCCGAGGACGCGCAATGAATGCCCCCAAGATCAGCTCACTGGATGTCACCATCCTCGACCGCGAGATGCGCGTCGCCTGTCCCGATGACGAACGTGCCGAACTGCTGGATGCCGTTGCTTATTTGGACAAAAAAATGCGCGAGATCCGCGACGCCGGCAAGATCGCCTCGGTCGAACGCATCGCCATCATGGCCGCACTCAACATCACCCACGAACTTCTCACCACCCGCCTCGGCGGCGGATTTGACCTCGCCGAGTTCAAGCGTAGAATGCAAGCCATGCAGGCAACCATCGATGCTGCTGTAGCAGAGCAGGATGAGTTGTTCTGAAGAGCAAGAATAGCCGTGGAAACGGTTAAACAAGGCTCTCAAGGTTTGTTCCCTGCGGTGTTCGTCAGACTCATAATTCTTTGAACCAATGAGCTAATGCTTAGGTTGCGCCCCATCAAAGTCGCTGTTGTGAGCATCCCCCGCGGATGCACCTGATGCGACCGGGAACCGACCCTCTTGAACCCCGGTTCAAGATATTGAGTCAACGGCACAGGCGGGGAACTTCATTCAAAATGCGGCTTAGGCCGCATTTTCTTTTCCGGAGTTAGTACATGCGCTACTGGTTGATGAAATCCGAACCCACTGACTGCAGCATCGACGATCTGTCAGCGATGAAGGACCAGACCGTCGCTTGGTACGGCGTGCGCAACTACCAGGCACGCAACTTCATGCGCGACCAGATGAGTGTCGGCGACGGGGTTCTGTTCTACCACTCCAACTGCAAGGAGCCCGGCATCGCCGGAATCGCCGAGGTGTGCAGTACCGCCTACCCCGATGCCAAACAGTTCGACAAGAAGAGTAAATACTTCGATGAGAAGGCCACGCAAGAGACACCGCGCTGGTTCAATGTGGACGTGAAACTGGTGCAGAAGATCGCGCTCGTCTCAATCGAGGAACTGAAACGCCATCCCGAACTGGAGAACATGCGCACGCTGCAAAGAGGCAATCGCCTGTCCATCACCCCGCTCGATCCGGCGGAGTGGAAATTCATCACAGCGAAGTTGGTGCGCAACTAGAGACTCCGCCATGGAATGGTATTTAGCCTATCTGATACTCGGCGCCCTCACCGGCTTCCTCGCCGGCCTGTTCGGCGTAGGCGGCGGCTTGGTGCTGGTCCCCGTGCTGCTGATACTGTTCGATGCACAACACTTCAATTCCGAACACACCCTGCATCTCGCCCTCGGCACCTCGATGGCGACCATCATCTTCACCTCGCTCTCCAGCCTGCGCAAACACCACCAGCACGGCGCGGTGAACTGGCAAGTCGTGCGCCGCATCACCCCCGGCATTTTATTCGGCACCGCGCTGGGCGCACTGCTCGCCTCCTCCATCCCCGCGCGCGGGCTGGGCATTTTCTTCACGGTGTTCGTCTACTTCGTCGCCGCGCAGATACTGTTAGGCCGTGACCCGCACCCGTCGCGCCAACTGCCCGGCCCGGCAGGCATGACGCTCGCTGGCACCTTCACCGGATGGATCAGCAGCCTCGTCTCCATCGGCGGCGGCGCGATCGTCGTGCCCTTCCTCATCTGGTGCAACGTGCCGATACGCCACGCCATCGGCACCGCCTCCGCCATCGGCTTCCCCATCGCCGTCGGCGGCACGATAGGCTACATCGCCGTCGGCTCGCACATCGAATCCTTGCCGGAGCTGCACCTGGGCTACGTCTACCTGCCCGCCCTGTTCTGGGTCGCGCTCGCCAGCGTGCTCACCGCGCCGTTCGGCGCCAAGGCTGCGCATCGCATGAAGGTGGAATTGCTGCGGAAGTTGTTCGCGGTGATGCTGATCGTGTTGGCGACAAAGTTGTTGCTGAAGGTGTTGGGTTGACTTTGAAAATTTGATATCTAGTCAAAACAATTCGACCTCGGCGCACTGTTACCTCTTCGTTGAAGCATTTCCGCCACCCAAGACGATTTCCTCACCTATACCCAATATTAATTCGACATGAACCTCGGCGGAAAAATTTTGATATTCGAGCGGCTTTCCATCTGAAAAAGAACGGGCAACTGAGTAAACAAATATATCTGCCACTTCAAGCAATGGGTGCTTCTCCTCGCAGGCTGTTTCAACCGGCAAATGTGATCTGCCAGCCAAATTTTCGATAACCAATTCCTTGGCTACGGATGTCCACTGAAAGGACTTCGAAAACCAACTAACCTTGGTTTGCTCCCGATCTAGAAAAACATTACGCACCCGCAATCCCGGCTCCTGTCTTCTTATCACCATTTGCCAAAAAGGAAGATTCTTGGGGCGTGGAGTAGTGATTGGATCATCAGGCTCAATAATTTCTATCGGGTCTAATAGCGCGGCAACTCTAAAATACGACCATAACGTCAGCCATTTATCATCTATGTCGTGAACCAAATCGCGGTGTCCATTTTTCCCAACAAGCCGAAAGCGTTTCGGATAGCATGTAGATGGGATATACCCAAGGAGGTATTTGGGTTCAAAAGCCAGAAGTGCACGAAGAATATCGCCGCAAAGCGCCACTGCCTCACCTTCAGAAAGGTGCGACCATCCCGACTTCCTGCGAGCATGGCCACTATAGATTTCTCGACAGTGAATCGGTGTATCTAATTCACCTCCGTACTTGAGCTTTATTCTAGAAACTAATTCTTGAACTTGGTTAATTGCGCTTTCAGGTATTAATACTAGGCCATAAAAAGCCCCTGCAGAATTCACACTACCATCACCAAAAGCGATATAGGTTTCATTCAGCGGGAAGGTTAAACCTTCCGTTATATTGGGTTCTACATTTTTGGATTCAGTCACTTCGGCTTCTGTCGATCATATATATCAAGCCCCAAGATACGCCCGCTGCACCGCATCACTCCCCAGCAACTCGCTCGCCGCACCCGACAGGGTGATCGCCCCACTTTCCAGCACATAGCCGCGTTGCGCGGCTTCCAGTGCCAGTTTGGCATTCTGCTCGACCAGCAGGATAGTGACACCCTGCGCGGAAATGTCGCGGATGGTCTCGAATATCTTTTCCACCATCAGCGGGGCGAGACCCATACTGGGTTCGTCGAGCATGAGCAGGGTCGGGTGACTCATCAGCGCGCGCGCCATGGCGACCATCTGCTGCTCTCCGCCGGAGAGGGTGCCGGCGAGTTGCGCCCGACGTTCGGCGAGGCGCGGGAACAGGACGTATTGGCGTTCGAGGTCGGCGGCGGTTTCGGCTTTGTCGCTGCGCACGTAGGCGCCCATCAGCAGGTTCTCTTCCACCGTGAGTCGGGCGAAGATGCCGCGGCCTTCGGGTACGAGCGAGATGCCGTTGGCGACGCGCTGGTGGGCGGGGATGTGCAGCAGGGATTGTTCCTGATAATGCAGTTTGCCGGAAGTTGGATGCAGCAATCCGGCCAGTGCTTTGAGGGTGGTGGTTTTGCCTGCGCCGTTGCTGCCGATGAGGGTGACGAGTTCGCCCTGGGCGATGCTGAGACTGATGCCTTTGAGCGCCTGGATGCCGCCGTAGGAGACTTTGAGGTCTTGGACTTCGAGGAGAGGAGTTGCTGTCATTTTTCGCCCCTCACCCTAACCCTCTCCCGCTTGCGGGAGAGGGGATAAGTTGGAGGTGGTTGTTTCGCCGCCAAGGTAGGCGGCAATTACAGCCGGGTCGCGGCGCACTTCTTCGGGCACGCCTTCGGCGATCTTTTTGCCGTAGTCGAGCACAGCAACGCGGTCGCACAGGCCCATGATGAGTTTGACGTCGTGTTCGATCAGCAGAACGGTGACGCCGCTGGCGCGGATCTTTTGCAGCAAGGCTTTCAAGGCGACAGTTTCGGTTGCGTTCATGCCGGCGGCGGGTTCGTCCAGCGCGAGCAGTTTGGGTTCGGTGGCGAGCGCGCGGGCGATTTCGAGACGGCGCTGTTCGCCGTAGGAGAGGTGCTTCGCCAGCGTCTGGTGCGCGCAGGTGATGCCGACGTATTCCAGCAGTTCGCGCGCGCGTTGCACGGTGGCGCGCTCTTCGGCGCGGGCGGCGGCATTTCTTGTGAGTGCGCCCCAGATGCCGGTGCGCGTGCGCAGGTGGCGACCAACCATGATGTTCTCCAGCGCGCTCATGTTGGCGAACAAGCGGATGTTCTGAAAGGTGCGCGCGATACCGGCTTGCGCGAGCAGGTGCGGTTTGCAGCGGGTGTAACTTTGTCCGGCGAATTGGAACGAGCCGCTGTCGAGCTGATACAAACCGGTGACGACGTTGAACAGTGTGGTCTTGCCTGCACCGTTGGGGCCGATGAGGCCGTAGATCTCGCTTTGTCTGATGTGCAGCGAAACATCGGCCAGCGCGATCACGCCGCCGAAGTGTTTGCCTACGCTATTCAGATCCAGCAGACGGTCACTTGCTTGCGTCATACACCGTCTCCTGTTCCTGCCGCAGCACGCCATCATCGGCAGCAAATTCCCGGCGGCGTTGCGTCGATGGCCATATCCCGGCAGGACGCCACAGCATCACCAGTATCAATGCCAAGCCGAACATCAGCATGCGCAGACTTTCCGGATCGACCACGACCTTGCCCAGCAACATTTGCTGCACCGGCCCGGCCGCATTGCGGAACAGTTCCGGCAGTGCCACCAGCAGCACACCGCCCAACACCACGCCGCCGACGTTGCCCATACCGCCCAGCACCACCATGCACAGCACCATGATGGATTCCATGAGGCTGAAGCTTTCGGGGCTGACGAAACCCTGGAAGCCCGCGAACAATCCGCCGGAGATGCCGCCGAAGGTCGCTCCCATGGCAAACGCGAGCAGCTTGATATTGCGCGTGTTGATGCCCATCGCCGAGGCGGCGACCTCGTCTTCGCGTATCGCCACCCAGGCGCGGCCGATGCGCGAATCTTCCAGGCGGCGCGAGACGAAGATCACCAGCAGGGTGAAGCCGAGGAACAGGTAGTAATGCAGGTGCACATCGTCCACGCGCAAGCCCATCCATTCGTACGAGCTGCTGAACGAGAAACCGCCGATCTGCAAGGGGTCGATGGCGCTGATGCCTTGCGGACCGTTGGTGATATTGACCGGTGCGTTCAGGTTGTTGAGGAAGATGCGGATGATCTCGCCGAAACCGAGCGTGACAATGGCGAGGTAGTCGCCGCGCAACTTGAGCGTGGGTGCGCCCAGCAGCACGCCGAAACCGCAGGCGACCAGCGCCCCCAACGGCAGCACCACGTACATCGGCCAGTGCAGGCCGAACTGCGGCGAACCGAGCAAGGCATAGGTGTAGGCACCCACCGCGAAAAACGCGATGTAACCCAGGTCGAGCAGGCCCGCGTAGCCGACCACGATGTTGAGGCCGAGTGCCAGCATGATGTAGAGCAGCGCGAAGTCGGCGATGCGCACCCAGCCGTGGCCGAACAATGCGTCGATGATGAAGGGCAGCGCCAGCAGGGCGATGGCGAGCGTGAGATGGCCGGAGGAACGATGCAGTTTCATGCGCGCTCCGCCAGTTTTTCGCCGAGCAATCCGGACGGACGGAACACCAGCACCGCGATCAGCACGAAGAACGCAAACACGTCCTGATAGTGACTGCCGAGGAAGCCGCCGGTGATATCGCCGATGTAGCCGGCGCCAAGACTTTCGATCAGGCCCAGCAGCACGCCACCCAGCATCGCGCCGCGCAGGTTGCCGATGCCGCCGAGTACCGCTGCGGTGAACGCTTTGAGGCCGAGCATGAAACCCATGTAGTAATGCACGATGCCGTAGTTGGCGCTGACCATGAAACCGGCGATGGCGGCGAGCGCCGAGCCGAGCATGAAGGTGACGGAAATGACACGGTTGATGTCGACGCCCATCAAAGTGGCGGCGGCGGGATTCTCAGCCACGGCGCGCATGGCACGGCCGGTGCGGGTGTGATGCACCAGCCACATCAGCCCCGCCATGATGACGAGCGCAACGACGACGATGCCTATTTGAACATCGTTCATCACCGCGCCGCCAAGATGGTGCGAGTTGCTGGTGAAAGGCAGGTTGAACGAATGATATTCGCGCCCCCAGATCATCATCGCCAGATTCTGCAACACGATGGACATGCCGATGGCGGTGATCAGCGGCGCGAGGCGCGGCGCATTGCGCAGCGGGCGGTAGGCGATGCGTTCTATGCTGTAGCCCAGCGCCATGCAGGCGGCGACGGCAATCAGCAGACTGAGCAACACTGCCAGCACGGGAGCAAACGCTGCCGCCAGCAAGGCTTGCAAGGCGGCAAGCGCAACCATCGCACCTATCATCACCACTTCGCCATGCGCGAAGTTGATGAGGCCAAGGATGCCGTAGACCATGGTGTATCCCAGCGCCACCAGCGCATACACGCTGCCCTGCACCAAGCCGTTGATGATCTGCTGAAAGAAGATATCCACTGTTATTTACGCGATCTATACAAAGAAAAAGCGACACACAGGGTGTCGCTTTTGCTCACTGCCAACTGTCTCACGGCTTGGCCGCGGGCGCACCGCCCATGGTCTGCACGACTTGCCATTTGCCCTGGCGCGCCTGATACAGGGTGACTGCACCGCCCTTGATATCGCCCTTCTCGTCGAACGCGAGCTTCGCGGTCACGCCGTCGAGCTCGACCTTGCCGATCTCCGGCAGATATTTGGCAGGCTCGGCGGAACCGGCTTTCTGCATCGCGGCGATCATCACGTTGACGGCATCGTAGCAATACGGCGCGTAGAGCTGGATAGGCTGTTTGAATTGCGCTTCATAGCGTTTGGCGAAGTCGCGTCCGCTCGGCATCTTGTCCAGCGGCACGCCGGGCAAGGAGGCATAAGTACCTTCAACAGCCGCACCGGCGAGGTCGATCAGCTTGGGCGTGTAACCGCCGTCGCCCATCATGAACTGGGTCTTCATGCCGAGAGAACGCAACTGTTTCACCATCGGCACCCCCTGCGGGTCCATGCCGCCGAAGAATAGCAGCTCGGGCTGCTTGCCCTTGATCGAGGTCAGCACGGCGGTGAAGTCCACCGATCTGTCGGTGGTGTATTCGCGCGCGATGATCTTCGCGCCGTTCGCCTCGGCCGCTTTGACGAACTCGTCCGCCAGCCCTTGTCCATAAGCCGTGCGGTCGTCGATCACTGCGATGTTCTTGAGCCCCAACACTTTGACAGCGAATTCGCCCAGTGCCTTGCCCTGCTGCGCGTCGTTGGTCATCACGCGGAACGCTGTGTTGTAGCCCTGTGCGGTGAATTTGACTGCAGTGGCGGAGGGAGAGATTTGCGGGATGCCGTTCTTGAAGTAGATGGAAGAAGCGGGGATGCTGGTGCCGGAATTGAGGTGGCCGATGACGCCGTTCACTTTGGCATCGACCAGTTTCTGCGCCACGATGGTCGCAGTCTTGGGGTCGGTCTGATCGTCTTCGCTCAGCAACTCGAAACGTGCCTTTTTGCCGCCGATCATTACGCCCCTGGCGTTGGCGTCGTCGATGGCCATGCGCGTACCGTATTCGTTGTCCTTGCCGATATGCGCCTGCGGACCGGTGAGCGGGCCGGCGGCGCCGATCTTGATCACCAGCTCATCGGAAGCTGCGGTTGCGGAGGTCTCGCTTTTGCCGCATCCGGCAACAATGACAGCTAAGGCCGCCAGCAGTGCAATTCTGTTGATCAACATAGTGAAATTCGGCCGGTAAATTAAGGATGGCCGGATTATGCGTAGGCCCCTATCCCTTGTCAATTAAGCCTTCCGGGGCAACAAAAAAGCCGACTTGCGTCGGCTTTTCTGCATTACAGACGAAGCTTGGTATTACAGGCTCAGGACCCACTTTACCAGTTCCTTGATGTCTGCTTCCGGAACCTTGGGAGAGTTAGGCGGCATCGGCATCGGGCCCCAAACGCCGGAACCACCCTTGGCTACTTTGGCTTCCAGCTTGGCAGCTGCGCCCTTGTCGCCCTTGTACTTCTTGGCAACGTCGCCATAGGACGGGCCAACCAGCTTCTTGTCCATTGTGTGGCAAGCACTGCAGCCGTGCTTCTTGGCCAGCGGGTGCATTTCTGCGGCCATTGCAGAACCGGCAACCATCAGGCCGGCAGCTGCGATCATGCTGATAACGATAGATTTCATTTTCTCTCCATTTTATAGATTTGACTTCATTTGAAACGAGCGGAGCACTGACCCCGCCCGCATTCTAAACAACCCCGCGTGAATTGCAAACCCGCGGTTCTGCCGGCCAATAACGCCTGTGCCCGGAAGTGCGTTGACTCCCAAACTGCCTTATTTGAGGCTCAGGATGTAGCGCACCAGGATTTTGATGTCGCCTTGGCTGACTTGGGGGGTGTTGGGCGGCATGGGTACTGCCCCCCATGCGCCACTGCCGCCCTTGGCGACCTTGTCGATCAGCTTGGCCTCCACCCCCTTCTGGCCGCGATATTTGACCGCGATCTCTTTCCAGGCGGGGCCGACGAGTTTCTTGTCTATCGCGTGACATGCGAAGCATTTGCTCGCCTTCGCCAACTGGATCTCCCTGGCTTCTGCCACCTCCACCTTGCCGGCAGAAGCCGCCGCTACTGCTGTCGGTGCCGCAACCACCGGGGCGGGAGCGACTGCCGGTTTCTCGGCCTGCTGCGCCGGAGTGTCCGGCTGGCATGCCCCCAGAACGATCAATAATGGCGCCATAATCAACACGTTATATGGATTTTTATTCATGTCGCTTGCTCCTTCAAATAGTTTCTTACTCGGATTTTTCCAGCCAGTTGAGCAGGTAGGCCCATTGTTCAAGCTCGCGCTGGGCGAGCGATGGTGGCAGGTCGAACAGCGTCTTGCCCTCAAAAGCAGCGTTGACGTATGCCTGCGCCTCGCGCAGATAGGCCAACACGGGCAGATCCAGGCCTTTGAGGAACTGTTCCAGCGTCAGTGCCGCGCGTGTGCGCGGGTCCATGCGCATGCCGACCACACCGATGAATATCTTGCCCTTGCGCACCATCTTCTCGTGGTGCAACACCTCCAGAAAATCGCGGCTGGCCTGGATGTCGAACGCGGAAGGCGCGATGGGCACGATCACCCTGTGTACCAGCTTGAGGGCATGTTCCAGATTCTTGCCGTGCAAGCCGGCGGGAGAATCGATCACAAGGGTATCGAGCGGCGCGTCTTTTTCAACATCGGATTGCATCAGCTCGATAGCGGGCAGATTGCGCAGGCGGTTCGCCAGCCATTGCGTGGCCGATTTCTGCCGGTCCAGGTCCAATATCGCAACGCGCTGGCCACGCGAGGCGAGGTAGCCCGCGATATTGGTGGACAGCGTGGTCTTGCCGCTGCCACCTTTGGGATTCGCAATCAGTATGGCTTTCATGCAACCGCCCCCTTACGATCTGTACAGCCGGTTATTTCTCCACTTGCGAAACGTCGCGCACCGCGCCCTTGTCGGCGCTGGTCACCATCGCCGCGTAGGCGCGCAATGCCGCCGACACTTTGCGCGGACGCTCGGCAGCCGGCTTCCAGGCCAGCTTGCCTTTGGCTTCCATGGCCGCACGACGCTGGCCCAGTTCGGCCTCGGTGATAGCCAGATTGATGGTGCGATTGGGGATATCGATCTCGATGCGGTCGCCTTCCTGCACCAGACCGATCGCGCCGCCGCTGGCCGCTTCCGGCGAGGCATGGCCGATGCTCAGACCCGAGGTGCCGCCGGAGAAACGCCCATCGGTGAGCAGCGCGCAGGCTTTGCCCAGACCTTTGGATTTCAAGTACGAGGTCGGGTACAGCATCTCCTGCATGCCGGGGCCGCCCTTGGGACCTTCGTAGCGAATGACGACCACGTCGCCCGCAACGATCTGGTCGGCGAGGATGCCCGCAGTCGCCGCGTCCTGGCTCTCGAACACGCGTGCGCGCCCGCTGAATTTCAGGATGCTCTCATCCACACCCGCCGTCTTCACGATGCAGCCGTCGAGGGCGATGTTGCCGTGCAGCACCGCGAGGCCGCCGTCCTTGGAGTAAGCATGCGCCATGTCGCGGATGCAACCTTTTGCACGATCCGCATCCACTTCCGGATAGAGCATGGATTGCGAGAAGGCGATGGTGGTGACGATGCCGCCGGGTGCTGCGCGGAAGAACTTTTGCACCGCTTCATCTTTGCTTTGCACGATATCCCACTGCTTGAGCCCGTCGCGCAAGGTCTTGCTGTGCACCGAGCCGACTTCGCCATGCAGCAGCCCGGCACGGTCCAGTTCGCCGAGGATGGCCGCGATGCCGCCGGCGCGATGCACATCTTCCATGTGATACTCGGATGACGGTGCGACCTTGCACAAGGTCGGTACATGGCACGACAGGCGGTCCATATCCTTCATGGTGAAGTCCACTTCCGCTTCGCGCGCGATGGCGAGCAGGTGCAGCACGGTGTTGGTGGAACCGCCCATGGCGATATCCAGCGTCATCGCGTTCTCGAACGCATCGAAGGTGGCGATACTGCGCGGCAGCACCGAGACATCGTCCTGTTCGTAATAGCGCTTGGCGAGTTCAACGATCAGTCGTCCGGCGCGCAGGAACAATTGCTTGCGCTCGGCGTGCGTCGCCACCAGCGAACCGTTGCCCGGCAAAGACAGGCCCAATGCTTCCGTCAGACAGTTCATCGAATTGGCGGTGAACATGCCGGAGCAGGAACCGCAGGTCGGACAGGCGGAACGCTCGATGGCTTCCACCTCTTCGTCGCTCACACGGCTATCCGCTGCAGCGACCATCGCATCCACCAGATCGAGTCCCTTCACCTTGCCCTGCCAGTTGACCTTACCCGCTTCCATCGGCCCGCCGGAAACGAAGATGACCGGGATGTTCAGGCGCATCGCGGCCATCAGCATGCCGGGGGTGATCTTGTCGCAGTTGGAGATGCACACCAGCGCGTCGGCGCAGTGCGCGTTGACCATGTATTCCACCGAGTCGGCGATCAGGTCGCGGCTGGGCAGCGAATACAGCATGCCGTCATGTCCCATGGCGATGCCGTCGTCGATGGCGATGGTGTTGAATTCCTTGGCGATGCCGCCCGCCTTCTCGATCTCGCGCGCGACCAGTTGCCCCATGTCTTTGAGGTGCACGTGGCCCGGCACGAACTGGGTGAAGGAATTGGCAATGGCGATGATGGGCTTGCCGAAGTCGCCTTCGGTCATGCCGGTGGCGCGCCACAGGGAGCGCGCGCCGGCCATGTTGCGGCCGTGGGTGGAGGTGCGGGAACGATATGCAGGCATGATGTCTCTCTAATGTAATGGTGATGCACGTATAATCTGCCGCTCAATTCTAACCGATTCGCCCCATGCTCGTTCACCCCCAATTCGACCCTGTCGCCATCCATCTCGGCCCGTTCGGCATCCACTGGTACGGGCTGATGTACCTGCTCGGCTTTGTGGTTTTTATCTGGCTGGGACGGATGCGTCTGCGCACGCTGAACCAACCCGGTTGGGACAACCAGTTCCTCGACGATCTGCTGTTCTACGGCGTGCTCGGCGTGGTGCTGGGCGGTCGTCTGGGCGAGGTACTGTTCTACAACCCCGGCTATTACTTCTCGCACCCGCTGAAGATACTCGCGGTGTGGGAAGGCGGCATGTCCTTCCACGGCGGCTTCCTCGGCGTGCTGGCGGCGATGGCGCTGTTCGCGAAGAAGCGCGGTATCCAGTGGCTGGCGCTGATGGACTTCATCGCGCCGCTGACGCCGCCCGGGCTGGCGTTCGGGCGCATCGGCAATTTCATCAATGGTGAGTTATGGGGACGTCCGACCGATGTACCGTGGGCAATGGTATTCCCCAAGGTGGACAACCTGCCGCGCCACCCTTCGCAACTATATGAGTTCGCCATGGAAGGTGTCGCGCTGTTCATATTGTTGTGGCTGTTCTCGCGCAAACCGCGCCCGACCGGATCGGTACTCGGCCTTTCCATCGCCGCTTACGGCTGCTTCCGCTTCCTCGGCGAATTCACGCGCAACCCGGACGAAGGCATCTTCGGCCTGATGACCTTCGGCATCAGCATGGGACAATGGCTGAGTGTGCCCATGGTCCTGGTCGGCGGCAGTTTGATGATCTGGGCGTACCGCCGCGCCCGCTAGGCACCGACCATGCTCCGCGCTCTTGCTCTTTCACTGATCTGCTCCTGCTGCGCCAGTCTCGCGCATGCCGAGAACGCGGCGCTGGAAGCCTGCTCCATCATCGTGAACAGGAATGATCGATTGCGTTGCTACGACGATGCCGCCGAGGTGAAACCCGTTTTGCGCAGCTACCTGACCCGCGCCTGGGACCTTGACGGCCAGGGCAACCCCGATGCGGGTGGCATCCGCCGTCTGGAGCCTTACCGCAAGAACTATGCGCTGATCCGCTATACCTCGAACATCAACGCATCCCCGACCTCGCCTTCGCCAAACCACTCCGTGGCGACACCTTATCCCTACACGAAGGTCGAGACGAAATTCCAGTTCAGCGCCAAATCGGAGATCGGCAATTACCGCGACCTGGAATTCCTGGGCTTCAAGAATTTCCGCCTGTGGGGCGCTTTCACACAACAGGCATTCTGGCAGGCCTTCAATGTCGGAAATTCCTCGCCTTTCCGCGATTCGAACTATGAACCAGAACTGATCGGCACTTTCGGCACCGGCAATGCCCGGGGCTGGAAGCTGCTCAATCTCGGTTTTTCGCACCAATCGAACGGGCGCAATGAACCCGCCTCGCGCAGTTGGAACCGCCTTTATCTGCAAGGGGGCTGGGAATGGGATGAAGTCTATGTGCTCGGGCGCGGCTGGTGGCGCTTGCCGGAAAAGACATCCAAAGACGACAACCCCGATCTGACCCGTTATCTGGGCCGCGCCGAGATGGTCGTGCATTGGTTACCGGACCGGGACGACGAGATCATCATGTTGCTTCGCAGCAATCTAAACGCGCACGGACACAAGGGGTTCGTGCAACTCGACTGGGCCAGCCCGTTCAAGGTCGGGCGCTCCTCGCAACTCAATTTCCAGCTCACCTCCGGCTACGGCGACAGCCTGATCGACTACAACCACTATCAGACGACTTTCGCCATCGGTATCGTGTTCAAGGAATGGTAGTCGCGTTGACACCCCGCATCGGCTCCACGATACTCTTGCACCGCATACTTAAGGCCCCATTTTGGACGACATCTCTTTAGGCACGCTGTTCGGCATCTTGCTGGTACTGCTGGTCTGCAGCGCGTTCTTCTCCGGCTCGGAGACCAGCATGATGGCGATCAATCGCTATCGCCTGAACACGCTGGTGCGCAAAGGGAACCGCAGCGCCAAGCTGGTCAACGCCCTGCTCGGCAAGGTCGACAAATTGCTCGGCTCAATCCTGCTAGGCAACACGCTCGTCAATGTCGCCGCCGCCGCGCTGGCCAATATCATCATCCTGCGCCTGTTCGGGCAAAACGACTGGGCGATCCTGCTGGGGACATTGGCACTCACGTTCGTGATCCTGGTCTTCAGCGAGATCATGCCAAAGATCATCGCGGCGAGTTATCCAGAGCGCATCGCTTTGCCCGCAAGCTATGTGCTGACGCCAATGATCACACTCTTCCATCCGGTCGTGCTGATCGCCGGCGGCATGGTGAAAGGTTTGCTGTGGCTGCTGCGCATCAGGATTGAAACAGACCAGAGCAAGCAAAAGATGACGATCGAGGAACTGCGCGGACTGGTGCTGGAGGCCGAGCATTTTCTGCCGCGCAAGCACCAGAAGATGCTGCTGAACCTGGTCGATCTGGAGCGCATCACCGTCAACGATGTGATGATCCCGCGCAACCAGATCGAGGCGCTGGACATCGGAGCCGATCCGGCCGAGCTGCGTCAGCAGATCATCACCTGCCACCACACTTTGCTCCCGATCTATGCCGACACGCCCAGCAACGTCATCGGCATCCTGCACATCAAGCGGGTGTTGCCCTTGTTGCAGGAGGAAGAGCTGGATACGGCGCAGTTGCGCGAGATGTTGCACGATCCCTATTTCATTCCTTCCGACACGCCCCTGCTCAAACAATTGCAGCAGTTCCAGGAACGTCAGACCCGTCTCGGCCTGGTGGTCGACGAATACGGCGAACTGTTGGGCTTGGTCACATTGGAGAACATTCTGGAAGAGATCGTCGGCGACTTCACCACCCAGTCGCCGTCGCAGACCGGCAAGTTCCTGCGCCACGACGACGGCAGCCTGCTGCTTGAGGGAAGCAGCAGCCTGCGCGAACTGAACCGCAAACTGGGCTTGCACCTGCCGCTGGGCGAAGCGAAGACCCTCAACGGTCTGATCCTCGAGCATCTGCAGGACATTCCCGAAGCCGGAACCAGCCTGAAGATTGGCGATTACCCTATCGAGATCATCCAGGTGCAAGACCGTGCGGTAAAGGTTGCAAGATTGTTCCCGGCGCAGCAGCGGCCGCCTTTACAAAGGGGGTAAAGCCATGCATCATGCAAAAGGCCTTTATAATCCGGCACGTCAGTGATTCAGCACCGTATCTCTTAGACTCCGCCCTATGGCAATCAATTTGAGGTTACAAGATGGCAACCCAAAGAACTGAAAAAACCAAAGAGTACCAGTACAGCTGGGAAGGCAAGGACAAGGCTGGCAAAATCGTCAAAGGCGAGATGCGCGGCGCCGGCGAGGCCAGCGTATCCGCACATCTGCGCCGTCAGGGCATCACTGTCAACAAGATCAAGAAAAGCGCATCAGGCGGGGGCAAGATCACGGAGAAGGACATCACCCTGTTCACGCGCCAACTCGCCACCATGCTGAAATCAGGCGTGCCACTGTTGCAAGCATTCGATATTGTGGGCAAAGGACATGACAACCCGGCTGTCGCTCGCCTGCTGTTCGACATCAAGACAGATGTCGAGACCGGCAGCAGTCTAGAACAGTCATTCCGCAAGTTTCCGCTCTACTTCGATGACCTGTATTGCAACCTGCTGGGGGCTGGCGAAGCGGCCGGTATTCTTGACACTCTGCTCGATCGCCTGGCAACGTACAAGGAAAAGATCCTGGGGATCAAAAGCAAGATCAAATCCGCCCTCTTCTATCCGGTTTCGATCATCGTCATCGCCTTTGTTATCACCGCAGTGATCATGATCTTCGTGATTCCCGCCTTTAAAGATTTATTCAAGAATTTCGGTGCCGATTTGCCCGGCCCGACTTTGGTTGTGATGGCGATCTCCGACTTCTTCGTTGCCTGGTGGTGGGCGATCTTCGGAATTGTCGGCGGAAGTCTGTACGGTTTCTTCTACGCCTGGAAGCGCAACAAAAAAATGCAGCGGCGTATGGATCAAATAATGTTGAAAATTCCGGTGTTCGGCCCGCTGGTGCGCAAGGCTTCGATTGCGCGCTGGGCACGCACTCTCGCCACCATGTTCGCCGCTGGCGTGCCGCTGGTGGAGGCTTTTGATTCGGTTGCAGGGGCGTCGGGCAATGCAGTTTATTACGATGCCACCAAGGCAATCCAGCGTGAAGTGACCAGCGGTACCAACCTCACTGTCGCCATGCAGAACACGGAGGCTTTCCCCAGCATGGTGCTGCAGATGGTCGCCATCGGCGAAGAGTCCGGCGCGCTCGACAGCATGTTGGGCAAGGTGGCCGATTTCTTCGAAGCGGAAGTAGACGATGCCGTTGAAGCCCTGTCCAGCCTGATGGAACCGGTCATCATGGTGGTATTGGGCACCCTCATCGGCGGTATGGTGGTGGCGATGTACCTGCCGATCTTCAAGATGGGCCAGGCGGTTGGTTAAGTAACCGGCTCGCGAACAGGCGCGGCGTTTGCCGCGCTTTTTTTATATATTCAGGGTGCTCATAGATGTTGCTACTGCTCCAAACCTCGCCGCTTGTATTTGTCCTAGTTGCAGGATTGCTTGGCCTGCTCGTCGGCAGTTTTCTCAACGTCGTCATCCACCGCCTGCCCAAGATGATGGAACACGACTGGCATGCGCAATGTGCCGAGCTGAACGGGCAGACACCCGCCCCTGTTGCGCCCTATAACCTCGTGGTGCCGCGTTCCGCCTGCCCGCATTGCGGTCATGCGATCGGCGCACTGGAGAACATCCCGGTGGTGAGCTATCTCTTCCTCAAAGGCAAATGCAAGGGTTGCGGCGCGGCCATCTCGATGCGCTATCCGATCGTGGAGGCCGTCAGCGGCATCCTGAGCGCTTACGCTGCCTGGCATTTTGGTTTCGGCGCTGCCGGGATCGCAGCCATCGTGTTTGTCTGGGCGCTCATCGCGCTCACCTTCATCGATTTCGACACCCAACTGCTTCCCGACGACATCACTCTCCCCCTGCTCTGGCTGGGGCTGCTGCTCAACCTCAATGGTGTCTTTACCACGCTGCCGAATGCTGTCATCGGTGCTGTAGCAGGCTACCTCGTGCTGTGGAGTGTGTACTGGGCGTTCAAGCTTGCTACCGGCAAGGAAGGCATGGGTTTTGGCGATTTCAAATTATTGGCCGCGATCGGCGCCTGGTTTGGCTGGACGATGCTACCGCTAGTCATCCTGCTTTCTTCTCTGGTCGGCGCCGTGGTAGGTATCGCGCTCATCGTCTTCGCCAAACGCGGCCGCAACATCCCCATCCCGTTCGGCCCCTACCTTGCCGGCGGCGGCCTGATAGCGTTGTTCTGGGGGCAGACGCTGACGCAGAACTATCTGCAACTGTTGGCACCGTGAATTATCTGGTCGGGCTGACAGGCGGTATCGGTAGCGGCAAAAGCACCGTTGCTGGACTGTTTGCCGATCAAGGTGTGCGCGTCATCGACACCGATCTCATCTCTCACGGGCTCACACAAGCAGGCGGGACAGCCATTCCACTGATACGCAAGGAATTCGGGGACCGTCATATCGATACCCAAGGGGCGCTGGATCGCGGCCGCATGCGCCAATTGGTATTTGCCGATTCTGCCGCCAAACTCAAGCTGGAAGCCATCCTACATCCCCTCATCCTCGCGCAGACACGGCAGCAGGCGGCCGAGCCAAGCAAAGCGCCATATACTCTGATCGTGGTTCCTTTGCTGTTCGAAAACGGGAGATATGCCGGCTGGATGGACCGCACCATCGCCGTTGACTGCACGCAAGAGGCCCAACTCGCGCGCACCATGCAGCGCAGCCAACTGAGCGAAGCCGAGGTTCGCGCCATCCTGGCGCATCAACTCGACCGGACGGAACGGCTAGCGCTGGCCGACGAAGTGATCCGTAACGACGGAACCCTGGAGGACCTGAAGGCGCAGGTCGTCGGAATGCACCGCCGTTTATCGGCTTTGGCGACGGAAAGCGATTGACGGCGCGGAAGGCTGCCTATATCTTTCGCAACCAACAAAACCCCAACTCTGCTAGGCGATTGTGATCAGTTACGAGTTCCCTCTGAACGAACGAGTGCGCACCATGTTGCGCCTGGAGGATCTCTTCTTTCGCATCGCCCGCTTCATCGAAAGCGACGAGAGCCCAGACCATCACGCCGCGCTCGGTATCTTGTTCGAGATCCTCGAAGTCGCCTGCCGTGCCGACCTTAAATCCGAGCTGTTACAAGAGCTTGAACGGCAGAAGAAAGTCCTCAACGGTTTGCACAACAATCCCGAGATATCCGAAAGCGCACTGGACGCGCTGATCGCCGACATCGAAAACACCAGCGCGGCGCTGCTGAAGATGACCGGCAAGATCGGCCAGCATCTGCGCGACAACGAATGGCTAATGGGCATCAAGCAGCGCGCCGTCATTCCCGGCGGCGTCTGCGAATTTGACCTGCCCTCCTACCATTACTGGCAACACCAGAACACCGAATTCAGGCAAAACAACCTGAATGAATGGCTAGCTCCCCTGCTGCCCCTGCGCGACGGCATCACCATCCTGCTCAAGCTGCTGCGCGAAAGCGGGCGTACCCACCACTTCACAGCATTCCACGGCAGCTTCCAGCAGATGCAGGGCGGCCGCGTCGCACAGATGCTGCGCATCAGCCTGGACGCCGAGATCCCCTGCATCCCCGAGATCAGCGCCAACAAATACGCCCTCAATATCCGCTTCGTCGAGGCCAAGTACACCGCCAAGACCGCGCTTTACGACCAGGATGTCGCCTTCGACCTGACCTTCTGTTCTCTCGCATGAGCAAGCCGACAGTCGTCACTTGCCCGACTTGCGGCAAGGAACATGTGTGGGACACAAATAACCGCTTCCGCCCCTTTTGCAGCGAGCGCTGCAAGCTCATCGATCTGGGAAAATGGGCGAACGAAGAATATCGCGTCGAACAACGCGAGCAGGAAATACCCGATCCGGATCACCAGACCTGACGCAGCAATGCGATGCCATGAGCGCCGTGTTTCCACGCGTTCGGCATATCTTCCTGTTTCAATCCTCCCAATGCATACACCGGTATAGACGAACCCGCCGCGATCGCGGCAAAATTCTCCCAGCCCAGATGCGCTGCACCCGGATGCGATCGTGTCGGCAGCACCGGACTCAGCAGCGCAAAATCGCAGCCCAAGGCTTCGGCGCGACGCAATTCCTGTGAGTTATGGCAGGAAGCCGCACACCGATCCACGTCGGGACGTTCCTTCATATCCGCGAGCTGGGTGGAAGTCAGCTGCACACCGTCTGCCCCCACCTCCCGCGCCAGCGCCACGTCGCCGTTAAGCAACACCTTTGCGCCCCGCTCATGGGACAGGGCAACCACACGCTGCGCCAGTGAGCGCAGCTGCTCCCCAGGTAGATCTTTCTCGCGCAACTGGATCAGTTTCAACCCCGCATCCAGCCTGGTTTGCAGGATTGTCAGAAATGACTCCACGCCCAGCTGGGCGGCATTGCTGATGGCATACAGCGTCGGCAATTCCAGCGCGCGCAGGATGGGCGCATTGGCGGGAAGGATAGGAGCGACGTTTGCATGTCCCGGCTGTTGCCAGGCGAACTGCTGGCCCTCGTGCGGATGCATTTCGCCGGACCACTCCGTCACACGGAAGAAATTCAGCCGCACGGTCGCATGAGGATAGGTGAACACGCGGGTAATCCAGGGATAGGCGGTCTGCACGGTGATGCCCAACTCCTCGTACAGCTCGCGCACCAATGCATGATGCGCGGTCTCGCCAGCCTCCACCTTGCCGCCGGGGAATTCCCAGTAGCCTGCCCAGATCTTGTCGGGAGGACGCTGTGCAAGGAGAAAGCTGCCGTCGGGCCGTTGCAGGACAGCGGCGGAGACTTCGACGACTTTATCTTTCGACATGTCGACCGCACCAGTCCCGCGCGAACTGCCCCGCCACCCTGCCGCTACGCGAACCGCGCATCAGTGACCATTGCAGAGAGGCTGTGCGCACTTTATCCGTCATCCCGGACTTCCAGCCATGGTGCGCCAGCCAGTGTGCGGCCACCGCAAGATATTCATCCTGCGCGAACGGATAAAAGGAGATCCACAAGCCGAAGCGTTCGGACAGCGACACTTTCTCTTCCACGCTCTCCGCCGGATGCACCTCATCGCCCACATATTTTGTGGCGAGATTGTCCTGCATCGATTGCGGCATCAAGTGGCGGCGGTTGGATGTCGCATAGATGAGCAGGTTGTCGGAGAACGCTACCAGATCACCGTCCAGCGCCGCCTTGAGCGCTTGATAGCCGGGTTCGGCATCATTGAAAGAAAGATCGTCGCAATACAGGATGAAACGCTCGGCGCGTCCCTGCACCAAGCCGATGATGTGCGCCAGATCGATCAGCCCCTGTTTGTCGATCTGGATCACGCGCAAGCCCTGTCCGGCGTATTCGGTCAATAGCGCTTTGACGAGAGACGACTTGCCGGTGCCGCGCGCGCCGGAAAGCAGCACATTGTTCGCCGTACCGCCGCGCACGAATTGCTGCGTGTTCTGTTGGATGCGTTGTTTCTGGTCGTCGATGCCAAGCAGGTCGGAAAGCGCGATACGCTGGAAATTCAAAACGGGATGCAACAAGCGTTGCTGGTGGTCCCAGCGGAAGGCGGCGGCAGATTGCCAATCGGGTGGTTGCGGTTGTGCGCCGGGCAGAATATTTTCCAGGCGAACAAGCAAGCCTTCGGCACGGGAGAGAAATTTGTCCAGCTTATCCATAGAACACTTCCCCCGTGCGGGAGCTGCACATCAGCTTCTGTAGCTCGCGTTGATCTTCACGTAATCGTAAGAGAAGTCGCACGTCCACAGCGTGGCGTTGACTGCGCCGCGGTTCAGTACCACGCGTATGGTGATATCGCTCTGTTTCATCACACGTTGGCCGTCTTCTTCCCGGTAACTTGCGGCACGCCCGCCGTTCTCGGCCACCAGCACATCATCAAGATAGAGTTTCAATATCGCGACATCAAGATCGCCCACACCCGCATAACCGATCGCAGCGAGGATGCGTCCGAGGTTGGGATCGGAAGCGAAGAAAGCCGTTTTGACCAGAGGAGAATGCGCGATGGCGTAGCCGATCTTTTTGCACTCGGCTTCATCCTTGCCGCCCTCGACCTTGATGGTGATGAACTTGGTGGCGCCCTCACCGTCACGCACGATGGCCTGGGCCAACAGGGTGGCGACTTCGGTGATGACGGCCTGCATGACTGCGCGGTTCGTCGCATCGACGACTGCCCCGCTTTTGCCAGTAGCGATGAGCATCAGCGCATCGTTGGTGGATGTGTCGCCGTCCACGGTGATGCAGTTGAACGAACGATTGGCCGCCTCGGACACCATCTGCTGCAACAACGGTTGCGCGATGGCGGCATCGGTTGCGATGTAGCCCAGCATGGTGGCCATGTTGGGATGGATCATGCCGGAGCCTTTGGAGATGCCGGTGACGGTGACAGTTTTGCCGCCGATCTGCACTTGCTTCGACACCGCCTTGGCGACGATGTCGGTGGTCATGATGGCTTGCGACGCATCGAACCAGTTGTCGGCTTTCAGATTAGCGATGGCCAGCGGCATGCCGGCGACGATCTTATCGACCGGCAACAGCTCCATGATGACGCCGGTGGAATACGGCAACACCTGTTCTGGGGCGCAACCCAGCAGTTTCGCCAGTTCGGCGCAGGTGGTGCGCGCAGCAGCCATGCCCTGTTCGCCCGTGCCGGCGTTGGCGTTGCCGGTGTTGACCACCAGCGCGCGGATGCCCTTGCCTGCGGCCAGGTGGGTTTTTGCAACGGTGACAGGTGCGGCGCAGAAGCGATTAGTGGTGAACACGCCGGCGACGGTCGCGCCGTCTTCGAGCTTGACGACCAGCAGGTCCTTGCGCCCGGGGCGCTTGATGCCCGCTTCGGCGATACCCAGAGAAACGCCCGCAACGGGCAACAGTTGTGCCGCGACGGGCGCTGAGAGATTCACCGGCATTGCTTTATCTTCCTAATAACGTCCGTGGGTCTGGTGGATGTAGTTGCTCATCTCGACCGATTGCATGTTCATGCGGCGCACGATGCCGTGGGTGTGGCGCACGATGCCGCGCATCACGTAGTAGACGATAGCCGGCTGTGTGTTCAGCAGGGATTCGAACTTCGAGCGGTCCAGGGTCAGCACCTTGCTGTCGGACTTCGCCACCACAGTGGCGCTGATCTGCGAAGCGTTGCCGCCCGCGAAAGTGATGATGCCGGCCAGATCGCCGGGCTGCAGCAGATGCAGGGTCGCCTGCTCGGTTCCCACTGTCGCTGTCGCTTCCACCTCGCCGCTGGCCAGGATGATCAGTGCGTTCTTCAGACGCACGTCGCCGGGTTGCACCAGCACTTCGCCCGCCTTGAAATCCTTGATCTCGATGATGCGCGCCAGCGATTCGATCTCGGCATCGCGCAACTCCTCGGTCAGCGTGGAGTTGTGCAAAGTTTGTATGATCAGATCGTCTTTCGTCATTCTTTATCTCCCAGAGTGGTTGTCTGCATCAATTCAAGCGGCCGTGGCATTGCTTGTATTTTTTGCCCGAACCGCACGGACACGGATCGTTGCGTCCGACTTTCTCTCCCGCACGCACGAAGGGCTTTGCTTCGGCTTCAGACTTGTCGGTCGAAGCCAGCGCCTCTTCGTAGTCGGCGTGATGATACTGCACATTTTCCGGCGCGTGGGGGGCTTCCGCCGCCGCCACATCAGCCTCGCTGCGTATCTGCACATTGAGCAGGGTCTGCGTCACGTCGCGCTTGATCGCCTCCAGCATGGTAGAGAACAGTTCGAACGCCTCGCGCTTGTATTCCTGCTTGGGATTCTTCTGTGCATAGCCGCGCAGGTGGATACCCTGGCGCAGATGATCCAGCGCCGCCAGATGCTCGCGCCAGTGCTGGTCCAGACTCTGCAGCATGACGATGCGCTCGTAGCCGTGCATCACCTCGCCGCCAACCTGATCGACCTTGGCCTGATAGTTTTGTTGCGCGACCTCCGCCACCTTGGCACGCACGCCGTTCTCGTCCAGTTGCTTGTCCTGCTCCAGCCACTGCGCCACCGGCAGATGCAACTGGAAATCGGCGGCCAGCGCCTTTTCCAGACCCGGCGCATCCCATTGTTCTTCCATGCTGCCGTGCGGTATATATTCGGCGACCATGTCGGACAGCACGCCCTCGCGCATCGCGGCGATGGTGTCCGAGATGTCGCTGCTTTCCAGCAACTCGGCGCGCTGCTGATAGATCACCTTGCGCTGGTCGTTGGCGACGTCATCGTACTCAAGCAGTTGCTTGCGGATGTCGAAATTGCGGGCCTCCACCTTGCGCTGAGCCGATTCGATGCTGCGCGTGACGATGCCGGCCTCGATGGCCTCGCCCTCGGGCATCTTCAGGCGGTCCATGATCGCGCGCACGCGGTCGCCCGCGAAGATGCGCATCAACGAATCGTCCAGGCTCAGATAGAAGCGTGAAGAGCCCGGATCGCCCTGGCGGGCTGAGCGCCCGCGCAGTTGATTATCAATTCGGCGTGCTTCGTGCCGTTCGGAACCGACCACGTGCAGGCCGCCCACCTCGCGCACGCGTTTCATGTCATCAAGAAATGACAGGAAGGTTTGGATGGATTCCTCAAAGGGCGGGTATGCATCCGCGCCGATTTCATTCAAAGCGGCAGCCATCTCGGACTGGGTCATGCCGTAAGGGTTGCGGCCTGCGGCGGCCAGTGCCTTGCGCACATCCG
>JAUSBR010000004.1 GCA_030651895.1 Sideroxyarcus sp.
GAAGGCGCCGAACAGATGGCCGGCAAGATTACCAAGGTCAAACGGCAGAGTGGCGCTGTTGGGGTGATTGGTGCGCTGGATAAATACAGCACCTATTTTGATGATCCCGGGTTCAAGCCGATTCCGCACTGAATTCCGTACGCCCGATTAAGGCTGACTTAAGCGTCGGACGCCAGGATGCACTCAATGCCTTTTCTTACCTGATTGAAAGGATCCGAAATGCGCAAGTGCATCCTGGTCATCGGACTGTTCGGGCTGGCGGTCACGAACGCTAATTCCGCTACTTCACAGACAGAATCCTGCGATCAAATCAGAACGCTAATCAAAGCTCAAACCGGCGTCCCGCCAAAGGTGAATACAGAGTTGCTGCAGAAGCTTGCTCGGCCAGAGTGCCGTTTCTCGGCCGCCGAGGTGTATCGTGCAGCCTACGGCGATAAGCCGATGCCAATCAACGACTCCGGCAGGCGTCGTGCCAAACGTGACCACGACCACCACGATCATGACTGAACCATGACATCGTCCTCCCTCTTGCTTTGGATCGCGTTTGGCATCGCGCTGCAAGTCGCGATCTGGCTTGGCATCGAATTCTGGCGTCATTGGCTCGAATATCAGGGGCTGCGCAGCGGCGTTCCGGTGCAGGTGGGTTCCTTGCTGCCGGCCGCACCGCAGTTTGGTGCGTTATCCGAGCCGGCATTGATCGCGGCTTGGTCCGGCCTCCGGCCATTCCGGGTTGAACGCAGGGTCGTCGAGGATGGCGCGCAGACGGTCTGCTCGTTCTATCTCGTACCCGAGGACGGTGAAGCGCTGCCATCTTTTCTGCCTGGCCAGTTTCTGACCTTCCGCCTCGATGTTTCGCCGGCGGAGGGGGCGAGTGAGCAGATCATCCGCTGTTATTCCCTGTCGGATGCCCCACGCCCGGATTACTACCGCGTTTCAATCAAGCGCGTGCCGGCACCTGCTGGTCGCGATGTGCCCCCGGGCCGTTCCTCGAACCACTTTCACGATCAGGTCGCTGTCGGCAGTGTCCTGCAAGTACGTGCGCCGAGCGGCCATTTCCATATTGACCGCAGCGATGCTCCCGTGGTACTGATCGGCGGCGGCATCGGCATCACGCCGATGCTGAGCATGCTGAACTGGTGCCTGAACGAACAACCCGGACGCGAGCTATGGCTGTTCTATGGTGTGCGCAACAGCCGCGAACTGGTGATGAAGTCCCATCTCGAACAACTGGCCGCCGCGTACCCCAACTTCCATCTGCGCTTCTGCTTCAGCGATCCGCTGCCGGAAGAAGTGGCCGGACGCGACTATCATTTCGCCAGCCGCATCGACGTGCGCCTGCTGCGCGCGGAGCTGCCGCTCAAGCCCTATCACTTCTATATCTGCGGCCCCACCCCGCTGATGGAGAGTCTGGTCCCGGCACTGGAAGATTGGGGCGTGCCCGACGCGCATATCCACTTCGAGGCCTTCGGCCCGGCATCGATCAAACGCAGATCCGCTGCGGCGCAGCCAGCCGTGACGACACAAAGCGACATCGTCGTCACCTTCGCCCGCTCCGGCAAACAATTCCAATGGCAGCCTGATGCCGGCAACCTGCTGGAATTCGCCGAAGCCAACGGCATCGCGGTCGATTCCGGCTGCCGTGCCGGCGGCTGCGGCAGTTGCCAGACTACGATCACGAGCGGCGAAGTAAGCTATGGCCAGGCACCCGAGTTCGATCCGGAGCCGGGCAGTTGTCTGCTCTGCACCTGCATCCCGAAAACCAGCGTCACCCTGGAGGTGTAAATGACGACTTCGCTCTGGCGCCAACATATCCTGCCCTTCACCGTGCTGGTCGGCCTGCTGGCCGTCGCCACGCTGGCCGGGGATTATCTGCTGCACCGCTTGAACCTGGTCTGGATCGGTCGCTATCT
Source organism: Sideroxyarcus sp. (assembly GCA_030651895.1). GTDB lineage: Bacteria > Pseudomonadota > Gammaproteobacteria > Burkholderiales > Gallionellaceae > Sideroxyarcus. Next base: position 1,911 of record JAUSBR010000004.1, read on the forward strand.
CGGCATACCGGGAACCGTCCTGATCATCGGCTCGCTGGTCTATTCGCTGCGCAAACGCAAATACATCACCTCGGGCAATCCCAAGACGCTGCTCACCCTGCATGAGTTCACTGCCTGGCTGGGCTCGTTGATGGTGCTCATCCACGCCGGCATCCACTTCAACGCCATCCTGCCCTGGCTGGCGACGGTGGCGATGGGCGTGAACGTGATCAGCGGCCTGGTCGGCAAACTGCTGCTGGACCGTTCGCGTGCGCACGTGCGGGGCCAGCGCGAACACTTTCAGTTGCGCGGCCTGTCGCGGCCGGAAGTGGAACAGGCGGTGTTCTGGGATGCCGTGAGCCTCGACACCATGACCAAATGGCGCAAGGTCCACATCCCCATCTTCATCATCTTCGCCGTGTTGTCGCTGGGGCACATCATCAGCATCTTTCTGTTCTGGGGGTGGATATGAGCCGCACCCTCAAGATCATCCTCGCCGCCAACCTGATCGTGCTGGCCGTGCTGGCCTTCGTCTATCCCAACCTGATGGTCGGGCCGGGCAAGCTCATCCCCGGCCACAAGCAACTGGAAACCGATTGCTTCGCCTGCCACAGCAAATTCGGCGGCGCGACCTCCGAACGCTGCGTGACATGCCACAAGCCGGAACAGATCGGCAAACTCACCTCGACAGGTCTGCCCATCGTCAAGCCGCTCGCCGCCACGCCCTTCCACCAGAAGCTGGTCAGCCAGAACTGCATCGCCTGCCATAGCGACCATGCCGGCGTGAAGCGCTTCCGCCAGCAGGGCCGTTTCGACCATGCACTGCTCGACAAGGGATCGCGCGCGCAATGCCAGAGCTGCCACAAGTCACCCGCCGATTCGCTGCACCAGAAGATCAGCGGCAACTGCAGCCAGTGCCACAACCAGGACAAATGGGTTCCCGCGACCTTCGACCACGGCAAGTACTTCGCCCTGGATCGCGACCATGACGCCAGTTGCGTGACCTGCCACGTGCGCAACGACTACAGCCGCTATACCTGCTACGGCTGCCACGAGCACTCGCCCGAGAGCATCCGGCGCGAGCACATCGAGGAAGGCATCCGCGATTACGACAACTGCGTCGAATGCCACCGCAGCGCCGACGAACACGACATCCGCAATCGCTCCGGCGGTCGCGGCGGCGAGGGCGGTCGCGAGGGACACGACGATGACGATTGATCTCCCATCCGACCCGCACGGTCCGACTCACCATCCATCATGACTATGCCGAACCGCTACCGCCTTTTGCTCAGAGTAAGCGCCTTCGTTGGCTTCATCATCGCAGCCAAACTCGTTGCACACACCTACGGCTGGGAGGTCATCTCGATCAACCCGCTTTTCTCGGGCATCATCGCCGCCAACGTATTCCTCATGGGATTCCTGCTGAACGGTGTGCTGTCTGATTTCAAGGAAAGCGAGCGACTGCCGGGAGAATTGAGCGCCTCGCTGGAGAATCTGGCCCAGGAAGTGATCGGCATCAAACTGGCGAAACCGGAAGCCGAAGTCGGCCCCTGCCTGAACTCGATCGCCCAGCTCGGGCAGGATATCGTGAGCTGGCTTCACAAGAAGCAGCGCACATCCGAACTGATGGAAAGTCTGGACAGACTGACCGCACATTTCGCGAAAATGGAGCAATGGACGCAGGCGACACTGGTCGCGCGATTGAAGCAGGAACAGAGCAATCTGCGGCGCAGCCTCACGCGCATCCACACCATCCGCGAAACTTCATTCATCTCGTCCGGCTATCTGCTTTCCGACCTGATCACCACCCTGCTTTGCGCCGGGCTGGTGCTGGCAAAGATAGACCCGTTCCACGAGTCCCTCTTCTTCGTCACCGTCATCTCCTACCTGATGATCTTCCTGCTCTTCCTCATCCGCGACCTCGACAACCCGTTTGGCTACTACGAGCAGTCATCCAGCGAAGACGTATCACTGAAACCGCTGATGGATACGGCGAACCGGCTGCAACACCTCGCCGCGACAAAGATCGTTCCGTAAGAAAATGTTTCCTGCCCATCGGCAGAAAACAAACAGAGATGGATCTCAAGCGCGCCGCAACGTCCCCCACAAACCGAGCAACCCGACGGGGATGAACAATATCCATTGCGGCAGTTTGAACAGCAGCCCATCCCCCGGTTGTGTGGACACGACCGCCAGAAACACCAGCCCGAAACACAGCCAGAGCACGGAGATGAACAGCGCCAGATAGCGCGCAGCCGCCGCGTGGCGCGGCAGCGCACTCACATACAGTGCGATGGCAGACAACACCAGCGTCACCGTCACCAGATGCCAGACCGCATACAGCGTCAACCTCGGCTCTTCCGCCAGCGCGGAAGCCAGCAGCGGCGTCGCGACATCCGCCCCGCCCGCAAAAAGATGGATGGCCGCGATGAGGGCGGTCAGCAGTGAAGCGATGAGGAGTGGTTTGTTCACACGTCTATACCGATGAAAGCGTGGTCTGCGCCCGATCAACCACGTCTCAGTGAGCGGAGGGGTGCGAAACTGAGCGCAGGGTTAGGCTCTAGCCTGCCAAATAGCGGGGTCTCTGCTTCCATGAAATACCGCCAAGACAACAATACGATGTTGCTCAGCGCGAAAATACACGCTGTACGGGAAGCGATTTGCAACGACACGCCGAATGTCCTCGCGAACAACGGCAAACTGGTGTGGGTGTTCAGATGCCCGCGACAGGCAACGCTCGATCTCGTCCATGAACTCCAAAGCAAGGCCGATTCGCTTGGTCTCGTACCACGCACTTGCTTCGATGAACTCTGCACTGGCGGCGCGATGAAAAGTAACAGGCAGACTCATTGCCTGATTTTGGCAAGAGCCGCAGCCTTTACTTCACTCCAGGAAATAACATCATTGGGGTTGGCAAGATGGTCTGCGAGGCGGCGATCAAGTTCTGTCTTTTGCGCCTCAGTCAACGAAGGTGCAGCGCCGCGACTAACAATGCCGTCCCATATGGCCTCAACCAGTTCAATCTGTTCGTCAGTGTTGAGTACACGTGCTTGCTGCAAGAGTTGCGTATTCATGGCCTAGACTCCATTCATAACTGATGAGGCAATTCTAGCGCGCCTCGCACCCCAAGTCGAACGTATGTCTAACGTGCAGCTAAGGCGCGTCCCAGCGACCGGAGGGAGCGAACTTGAGCGTAGGGTTAGGTTGCGTTTCATTCTCCATCCTTGCTAAGAAATTTTGATAACCCAAGCATCCCAATACCTACCACGATTGAAATGCCGACAAAATTAACGAGGTAACTCGGTGCGGCTTGATTGGTTGCCTCAACATAGATGATGCCAACAAACCCAAGAAGCCCAAATAAAATGATGAGGTAGGCTGCCCCGCCAAGGTAGCTGCCTTTGGGAAAGAAGCTATCAGAAGGATGGCTGGCGAAAGGATAAAGGGGGTGGGTTTTCGAGTCAGACCGTCGATCTGCTATGAATCGGTAAGCGACGTATGCCACCAGGACGGCTGCAAGAAACGCCCAAACCACAATGATTGGAAACGGACTGTCCATAGCTACCTAACGTGCAGCTAAGGGGCGCGCCGCAGGCGCGTCCCAGCGACCGGAGGGAGCGAACTTGAGCGTAGGGTTAGGGTGCTTATCACTCCACCATGAATTACGAATCATCATTAGCACCGTCAGGTTTGGATTTTTGCAGTCGCATCATCAAAGAGAAAACCATACCGAAGACAACAACTGCATATATTCGACACGATATAACTAACATGTGTCCCATGCGATCACTTTCAGGTAGTTGTATACCAAACAATATGATTGGCAATTGGGCTAGTGCCGCCGTAATGTCCGTAAGGACGGGGATTTGGGAAAGAATTATCCCCACTCCGAGGAGCGGGAAAAATTGTGCAAACCCACCGGCAATAAGAAATGCCATCAGTAAAGCGTTCAGGGTGGGCGATCTCCGACTGTATTTATATCTTATTGGCATTGAAACCCTAACGTGCAGCTAAGGGGCGCGCCGAAGGCGCGTCCCAGCGACCGGAGGGAGCGAACTTGAGCGTAGGGTTAGACCTTTTGGCGCGCATGCTCAAAAGTGAAGCCAGTAAACACAATGCGAAACTCAGCGGAAGAAACGAACAACATTCTTACCTCTGTGGCCGAATCAAGCGCTTCGAACTCCCAATAGCCAAGGTCACCAAGTTCGGATTCAACGTATTCCTGTTGAGGCAGCTGCTGATCGAACAGCGATACGCCCGTAAAGCGAATGGTATAGCGCACCGGGTACTCAAGCTTCTGATTCCAACCATGGAGTACCAAGGTCACGGTTTTGTCTTCAAAATTGCAAATGATGCTTTTAACTTCAGAATCGTGAAGCGTGTGCGCGGCATCAAAGGCAACCAATTCGGGGGGAAGCTGAGAACGGACGGAAGCTAGATAAGCTTCGTACCGCTGAAAGAGCGGCTGCGCATCTTCGCATCCGCTTTCCCACCACTCTTTCGTAAAGTACTTCACTCGTTCTCCTAGGTCTAACGTGCAGCTAAGGGGCGCGCCGAAGGCGCGTCCCAGCGACCGCAGGGAGCGAACTTGAGCGCTGGGTTAGGCGTAAGGGGTGAGACGTTGCTGCCATAGCTGTAATTGCTCCTGAGTGAGCAGCCCGGACCAAACCATGGCGCCGGACAAAGACTGAACAAAGATGCGGCGCTGCAGCCCCGCGAGAAAGTGCGCGTAAAGGGTGAAGTGCTCCTCGGCAAGAGAAGCAACCCAGTACGCGGAACATCCATTAATTTCACCGCTAGGCTGACCGGCCGGAGAAATAATATTCGCAATAAGCCGAGAAGCAAGGACCGAACGCGATTCAGCGCCGAGGCGGATGGAAGAAGAGCCTTGTAGCAGAGAGACGGCGCACCAATCTTCGCCTTCCAGCACAAGCTCAGCGTCAGCGATGGGCAGCGTAATTTTCATATGCCTAACGTGCAGCTAAGGGGCGCGCCGAAGGCGCGTCCCAGCGACCAAAGGGAGCGAACTTGAGCGTAGGGTTAGCCGTTACCAATTTGGAAGCTCTCTGATGGTTTGGCATGTAAAACCTTCGGAAAGGAATTCGATCTTGTCATCGTGACCAACTACAAAGTAGTGGCGCACTTGTTTGAAGTTGTCAGGATAGCTTGGATAGTGCTTAAGTTGGTGAGCATTGATTTCCTCCAGCCATAGACTGTTCTTCACTTCGCCTACTCCTACCGCTCCAGCCTCACCTCCAACACCACCCATCCTTGCGCCAATGAGGCGCTGAATTGTGAAGCGCACGATTTCGTATTTCTTCTCGGTTTGATACCACGCCACGAACTCGAGCCAGCACGCCCCATTTTCTTCTGCGTGAAAAACGAGGTCGGATACCGACGGCGATACGGTGAATGGAAGAGCGTTAATGTCTGCGTGCGTTGCAATCATCGGAGAACGGCTAACTTAAATTAGACACCAAAAGTGTCTGATAATCTGGACTTGAATGTCGGATAATCTGGGCGCAGAATTGCAACCCGTTGATTCGCATAGGAGTGTAATTCATGAACACCCCATCATTGCCGGAAAAAACGTCATCACCAAATCCCCCCAAACTTCTTGATCAAGTTGTCGCGAAAATTCGCTTCAAACACTACAGTCGCAGGACTGAGCTGACTTACACGCACTGGATTAAACGCTTTATCCTTTTTCATGGCAAGCGTCATCCCAGAGAAATGGGAGCGGCAGAGATCGAGGCTTTCCTCTCGGCATTGGCAACAGAACGCAATGTCTCAGCCAGCACCCAGAACCTCGCTTTGTCTTCTCTGTTATTCCTCTACAAAGAAGTCCTGGCAATTGATCTGCCATGGCTGGACAACATCACCCCCGCGAAAAAGCCGCAGCGTTTACCCACTGTTTTGTCCGAAGCCGAGGTCAAGCGTCTCCTGAATTGCATGGATGGTGTGCCCGGACTGGTGGCCCGCTTGTTGTATGGTACGGGGATGCGCTTGATGGAGGCCATAAGGCTTCGGGTAAAGGATATCGATTTCGATCGACGCGAGATTCTGGTGCGCGACGGTAAGGGTGCAAAGGACCGCGTCACCATGCTGCCGGAAAGTTTGGCCCCTGCCCTCAAGGAACATCTGGCTCGCCGCAGGATAATCTTTGATAAGGATGTCGCTTCAGGCCAGGTGGACGTCTGGATGCCAAATGCGCTTGAGCGAAAATATCCGAATGCTTGCCGCGAATGGGGTTGGCAGTTTTTCTTTGTTGCCAGCAATGTTTCCACCGACCCGGCGTCGGGAGTTATCAGGAAGCATCATCAGGACGAAAAGATGATCCAGCGGCATGTCGCCAAGGCTGCAAAGTTGGCCGGAATAGCCAAGCCTGTATCGCCCCATGTATTGCGTCACTCTTTTGCTACTCACCTACTTGAGAGCGGCTACGACATCCGCACCGTGCAGGAGCTGCTCGGCCATTCCGATGTTTCCACCACGATGATCTACACGCATGTGCTGAACAAGGGCGGCCGGGGTGTGGTGAGTCCGCTGGACAGGTGAGCCGGAGAATTCGCTCTGCGATTCTCCAAACAAAAACGGCGCGCATTTCCTTGCGCGCCGTTCTGCTTTTTGAAGTGTGCTGCTACAGGTAGTTGAACAGCGACAGTTGCGAGACCTTGGCAAAGGACTGCTGTGCCGCCTGCAATGTCATGTTCTCCAGCGAGAGTTCGCTGATGGCTTTGTTGTAGTCGGTGTCTTGTATCTTGGACAGGGTCGTTTTGAGTTGCAGGCCGACCTCATCGCCGGTGACTTGCAGGGCGTCGAGTTCGCGCAGGCGCGAGCCCATGGTGGCGCGAATGTTGAGCACATTGCTGAGGCCCTGGTCTAGTGCACCGTAGGCGTCGTTCAATCCCTGGCGGTAGGCCACCGAGTTCATGGCGTTGGTCGAGGGAATGGAGGCGTTCAGCGTCGAGATGAGGTCGCTCAGGGTGGTGAACAGGCTCTGGTTGGTGCTGGGGGTCAGATTGAATGTATCGGTGTTGGCGGGTGTGCCCTGGATGGCGACCTGCACGCCGTTGAAGCTGATGGTCTGTCCGCTCACATAGGTGCCGGATGACACCAGTACGGGCGGTCCGGCTGTGACGTCGTTGATGTCATAAGTGGTGGCGCTGGTGAAGACGATCTGGTAGCTGTTGTTGCTATACAGCGCAGGGTTGGTCACCGTGCCTTGCGAGATGGAACCGGTGCCGGTGTTGCCGGCGGCGGGCGCTGCCTGAAACTGGCCGTTGCCGTTGCGGATGCGCATGAAGATGTCGGCGCCGGAATCGGTGGTGTTGATCTGGCGCGAGGCCGCGGCTTGCACTTTGCGTTGTACGTCGTCGCCCTGATAGACCACGCCAGCGGCTACATTCACGAACGGCTGGGTGCTGCCCTGCGATCCGGAGAACAGGAAGTTGCCGGCACCGTCACCGCTGTTGGCCAGGCCCTGCAGTTCCTGCAAACGCCCCTGCAATTCGGCGGCCAGCGATCTGCGGCTGGAATCGCTGAGGATGCCGTTGCCCGCGTCCAGCGCGATGACACGCGCATCCTGCAACAGGGTGGTCACGCTTTCCATGACGCCTTCTGCCAGCGACAGGGTGTTGATCGCGGCGGTGCGGTTGTTGCCGTATTGGGTATTGGCGGAATCGGACTGGGTGAGTTCCACCGCGCGCGCGGCGGCGGCAGGATCGTCGGCGGGGTTGAGGATGCGGCGCCCGGTGGCGATCTGCTGCTGTGTCTGCGAGACCTGCGTCTGCAGGTTGTTCATGGTGGTGATGTTGTCGCTATAGAGCGAGTTGGTGCTTATACGCATGATGATTAACCTCCCAGTTGCAACAGCGAGTCGAACATGGATTGTGCGATCGACATCGATTTGGCTGCTGCCTGATAAGCCTGCTGGTATTTCAGCAGGTTCGCTGCTTCTTCATCCAGATTGACACCGGACACCGCCTGGAACGAGCGGGTCACCTGCGCCAGCATGCTGGTCTGAGCCTTGCTGGTGACTTCGAGTTCGCGCGTCTGCGTGCCGACCTGACTGATCAGTTGCCCGTAGGCGCCCTGATAACTGGCGGTGCCGTTCACCATGGTGTTGGTGGTTTGCAGTTGCGCCAGTTTGAGGATGTTGCTGCCATCGGTGGTGGCGTTGGTGTTGGGTGTGACGGTGAAACTGTCGCCCGCGACCGGCGTGCCGGTGATCTGTGTGGTCCAGCCATTGATGGTGATGGCCGCCCCGGCGGTATAAGGCTGCGAGCCCACCGGTGCACCTGTACCGGTGGCGGTGTAGGTGGTGGGCGGATTATCAAAAGTGATGGTGATCGGCTGTTGCAGGTTCACATTCAGCGGCAATCCCGGCACCACAGTGGCAGCACCGATGACGCCGGTACCGACGTTGGCGGTCGCTGTGTTGGAACGGATCGGCGAAGCCGCCGCGATCTTGTTCGGGTCGGTGATGCTGAGCGCGATGCTGCCGCCGCCGGCCACCGTGGGGCGGACGAGGAAGGAATCGCCGGCGACGTTCGCCACCATGCCCGGTGTCAGTTGCAGGGTGATGCCCGTTCCCGTGAGCGTCTGTCCGGCAGTCATTTGCGCGGTGGTGAACGACTGCATCAGGGTGTTGTTCGAAGTGTCGTAGACGTTGTAGTTGGCACCGTCGAACTGCACGCTGTAGTCATGGCCGGTCAGGGCGGTGGTGCTGGTGATGGTCGACCCCAGCACGGCGTCGCCGACGTTGCTGGTGGAGGATGTCACGCGCGGCACGCCGGAGGAGAAGAATGACCCGCCCAGTGCGCCCTTAAGGTCCATGCCCTGTTGGTGCTGCTGGTTGAAAGTGTCGGCCAGCCCCAGTGCGATACGCCCCAGCGCATTCTGCGCGGGATCGAGTTCGTTCTGGCGGAAATCGAGGTAACCGCCCAGGTTGCCGCCCTGCAAAGCGCTCTGCTGGATGCGGCTGACATTGCCGTTGTTGAGATAGGCGACTTCGAGCGCGGTGGGGTCTGTGGTCGAAGCGACCGCCTGCAAGGTGGAAGTGCGGTTGCCGACCACCAGCGACTGGCCGCTGCCGATAAACACATCGACCGAACCGTCCGGCTGCTTGACGGTGGAGACGCGGATCTCCTGGCTGAGCTGGTTGATAAGCTGGTCGCGCTGGTCGAGCAGGTCGTTGGGCGGTTGGCCGGGCGACTGTGCTTGCAGTTGCACGATGTTCTCGTTCAACGATGCGATCTGTTTCGCATAGCTGTTGACCGAGGAGACGCTGTTCTGGATCTGGCCGTTGAGTCCGTCACGGATCTGGGTCATGCGCTGGTCCAGCGCATGCAGACGGTTGACCAGTGATTGTGCGCTGCCGATCATGCCCTGACGCGCGGCAACGGATTCCGGCGCGTTGGCCACACCGTTCACGTTGCTGAAGAAGTCCTGCAGGGTCGGTGTGAGGCCGCCGCTGGAATCGCCGAACAGGTTGCTCAATTGCTGCGACAGTTCGTAGCGGGAATTGAGGTTGGAAGACTGAGTCTGCGCTTCCAGCACCTGCGCGCCGAGGAACTGGTCGTAGCGGCGCAGCACGGTGGTCACATCGGCACCCTGGCCGAAGAAACCCGAGCCGGTGTTCTGCGGCTGTTCCGCGGTCTGGATGATCTCCTGGCGCGAATAGCCGGGGGTGTTGACGTTGGCGATGTTGTGCGAAGTCGCGGCGATGCCCGCCTGGGCTGCCCGCAATGCACTTACTCCGATGCCGTATATTCCAGTGCCCATTTCGATTCCTTTTACCGTCAGACAACTCTACATAGTTTGGCTATCGGCATTTCATGAGAAAACTTTAGGGTCATCCCTATGCGCGCACCCTGACACTGCCGATAACGCCGGCCAGTTTGTCCGCATAGCGCGGGTCGGTGGCATAACCGGCCTTTTGCAGCGCCTGCGCGAAGGCCTTGGCGTCGCTCTGCTCCAGCACCCCGGCATAACGCGGGTCGTCGCCCAGGAATTTGGCGTAATCCTGGAAAGCCTCGGTATAGCTGCCATAGGCGCGGAAGCTCTCTACTTGTTTACTCGCTACGCCATTGTGGTATTCGGTAGTGGTCACTTCGGCGACCTTGCCGTTCCAGCCCTTGTTGGCCTTGATGCCGAACAGGTTGAAACTGTTGCTGCCGTCCGCATTCATGATTTCGCGTTTGCCCCAGCCGCTCTCCAGCGCAGCCTGCCCCATGATGAGATGGGCGGGAATACCGGTGCTGCGGCTTGCCTGCTCGGCATGCGGACGCATCTTGTCGACGAAGGCCTGTTGCACATCGCCGCGATAGGCCGATGGCAAGTTCGGAGTGCTGAGTGCTGAGTGCTGAGTATTAAGTGCTGAGTTCTGAGTACTCGGCACTCCGAACTCAGTACTCAGCACTTGATTGCGGGTGAGCTGGCGCACCATGATGTCGGCCAGACCGACACCGCGATCGGCCATGCTCTGCGCCAGTTGCTGGTCGAGCATGCCGGTGAACATCTTGGTCTGCTCGCTATCGAACACGCCGTCCTGCGGGGTCGCCTCGCGCATGCTTTTGAGCATCATATTGAGGAACACCGTCTCGAACTGCTTGGCGACGGTCTTCAGCGCCTGATCGGGCGCCTGCTTGGATTGCAGCTTGAGTCTGTCGAGATTCTGGCCGTCGATGGCCAAGCCGCCGACATCCATGCCGGAGAGAGACATCAGATCACCTCTAAATCGGCTCTTAACGCTCCTGCCGATTTCATCGCCTGCAGGATCGCCAGCATGTCCTGCGGTGTCGCGCCGATGGAATTGAGCGCCTTGATGACATCGCCCAGTGCCACGCCCTGTTTCAGGTGCAGCAGGTTGCCGGGCGCGGCCGTGATCTCGATGCTGGCGTTGCTCACCGGTGTGGTCTGGCCCTGCGACAACGGCGCTGGCTGGCTCACCGCGTTGTCCGCGCTGATGACCACAGTGAGGTTGCCGTGCGCGACCGCGCAATCGTTGAGTGTCACTTTCTGGTTCATCACCACCGAGCCGGTGCGCGCATTGATGATGACCTTGGCGCTGGCCGCCGCCGCGTCGAGCGACAGGTTCTCGATGCGCGAAAGGAAGGCGACGCGCGCGCTGCCTCCCGGCGCCTTCACCTGCACGGTGCGGCTGTCCAGTGCCTGGGCGATCTCGCTATCGGGCGAGATATCGCGATTGATGGTGTCGGCCAGACGGGTGGCGGTGGTGAAATCAGCATTGATCAATTCAAGGTGGACGAACTCGCCCTGCCCCAGCGCCGTCGGTACGGAACGCTCGACGGTCGCGCCGCTTGGGATGCGCCCCACGCTCAGATGATTGACCTGCGCCTTGGAGCCGCCGGCTGCCGCGCCCGCGCCGCTGACCAGCAGGTTGCCTTGCGCCATCGCATAGACTTGGCCGTCGGCACCTTTGAGCGGCGTCATCAGCAGTGTGCCGCCACGCAGACTCTTGGCATTGCCGATGGACGACACGGTGATGTCGATGGTCTGGCCGGGACGCGAGAACGGCGGCAGCGAAGCTGTCACCGTCACGGCGGCGAGGTTCTTCAATTGCAGGCTGGTGCCGGGCGGCAGGGTCACGCCCATCTGCGCCAGCATGGTGATGGTGCTCTGAACCGTGAACGGGGTTTGCGTGGTCTGGTCGCCGCTGCCGTCCAGACCGACCACCAGTCCGTAGCCGAGCAACTGGTTCTCGCGCACGCCCAGCACGGTGGCCAGGTCCTTGACGCGTTCGGCCGAGGCCGCCAGTGACAGCGTCATCAGCAGGACGGCGGTGATTGTTCTGATCATGGCGTTCATATGACCTCCCTAGAACGGCAGAATGGAGAAGAAGAAGCGGTTGAACATGGTGGTCACCGCCGCCGCGTCGATGTTCTGCGCGCCCTTGTATTCGACATGCACTTCCGCGACCTGCGTGGATTGCACTGTGTTGCTGCTGCTGATGTTGGACGGGTTCACCACACCGGAGAAACGCACGTACTCTTCCGAGTGTTTGATCGCCACCTGTTTCTCGCCCGCGACGCGCAGGTTGCCATTGGGCAACACTTCGGTCACGGTCACGGTGATCGCGCCGGAGAAACTGTTGCTGCCGGAGCTGTCTGTCTTGCTGGCGGATTTGACCGCCGAATCGCCGCTTACACCGAGCGGGAATTGCGTTACGCCGCCTGCCGAACCGGAGGTGATGGTCGGCGTGCTCAATGCGATACTGCCGCTGTTGTCCGCGCTGCTACCGGACTTGCCGGAGGCAGAAGTGGTCTCGGCGATGTTGATGATGAGCACGTCGCCGACGTTGCGCGCGCGGCGGTCCTCGAACATCGGACGCTCGTTCACGCCGGCCTGGAAGATGGAGCCGTTGCTCTCGCTCGCCGCCGCCGCTTTTGGCGCCGGACGCGCGGTCAGCGGTTGTTTGATATTGGTCGAGGGCACGCAGGCGCTCAACAGCGCCGCCATCGCCACGACCCACACCAGATTGAAATTCTTAATCATGATGCACCTCAGATCTGCGACAGTTTCTGCAACATCTGGTCGGAGGTGGTGATCGCCTTGGAGTTGATCTCGTACGCGCGCTGCGTCTGGATCATGTTCACCAACTCTTCCACCACGTTGACGTTGGAGGTCTCGACATAACCCTGGCTCAGGGTGCCGGTGCCGTTGGTACCCGGCACGTTGGTGCTGGGTGTGCCCGAGGAGCCGCTCTCCAGATACAGGTTCTGGCCCATGCTTTCGAGGCCGGAGGCATTGATGAATGTCGCCAACTGCATGCTGCCGACCTGCACCGGGGCAGTCACACCCGCCTGGGTGACGCTGACCACGCCGTCCTGGCCGATGGAGACGCTGGTGGTGTTGGCCGGGATGGTGATCGCGGGTTGCACCACGAAACCGTTGGCGGTGACGATCTGCCCCTGGCTGTCGACCTGGAAGGAACCATCGCGAGTGTAGGCGGTGGCACCGTCCGGCATCAGGATCTGGAAGAAACCGTTGCCCTGGATCGCGACATCGAGCTTGTTGCCGGTCTGTTGCAGGTTACCCTGGGTGTGGATGCGTTCGGTGGCGACCGGGCGTACGCCGGTGCCGATCTGCAGGCCGGACGGCACCTGCGTCTGCTGCGACGACTGCGCGCCGGGCTGGCGCAAATTCTGATAGAGCAAGTCCTCGAACACCGCGCGCGAACGTTTGAAACCGGTGGTGCTGACGTTGGCGAGGTTATTGGAGATGACATCCATCTGCGTCTGTTGTGCTTCCAGACCGGTCTTCGATATCCAGAGCGAGCGAATCATGATGTGCGTCCTTTCAGTGTCCTGTGCTTGGATGACACATTACCCGCCCGCAAGCAAAGCCATCCGTGGAATACCCGCGGAAAAACGATTCATTTCAGGATTTCGGCTGGAAGAGGAAAGGAAGCAGGCACCGGCTTCAACTCAAAGCGCAATGCCCTTCAGGATCAGCCGTTGATAGTGAGTACCGAACTGGCCGCCTTGGCGTTGTTGTCCGCGGTCTGCAGCAACTTCATCTGGGTGTCGAACTGGCGCGCCAGCGAGATCATGTTGACCATCGACTCCACCATGTTCACGTTGCTGCCTTCCAGGCTGCCCGAGGCAACATTGACGTTGGCGTCCGCATCGGCGGCATTGCCGTCGCGGGTGCGGAACAGCGAATCCTCACCGCGCACCATCTGTGCTTCGGGCGGGTTGGTCAGCTTGATGCGGCCCACCACGATGACGCTGTTCTTCTGGCTGGTGCTGGGCACGGTGGAGATGGTGCCGTCCTTGGCGATGGTCACCTCGGTGTCCGGCGGGATGGTGATCGGGCCGGAATCGCCCACCACGTTGAGTCCGTCACGTGTCTGCAGGATGCCGCTGGGCAATATCTGCAGACTGCCGTTGCGGGTGTACGCTTCCTTGCCGCTGGCATCCTCGACGGCGATCCAGCCCTTGCCGTCGACCGCCACGTCGAGCGCGCGTCCGGTCATCTGCATGACGCCGGGACGGAAGTCCGTGCCCGAGGTCGAATCCACCACGAAGGTGCGCGTCGGCAATCCCTCGCCCTGCAGCGGCACCGCACGGAAGGTGTCGATGGTGGCGCGGAATCCCGGCGTGTTGACGTTGGCCAGATTCTGCGACACCGATGCCTGCTGTTGCAGGATGTGCGAGGCGCCGGTCATCGCGGTGTAGATCAGTCTGTCCATGTCATCCCCGTTTTTCCTCAGTACTCAGCACTCGTTACTCAGCACTATCATTAACGCAGGTTCACCAGCGTCTGCAGCACCTGGTCCTGCGTCTTCACTGTCTGCGCGTTGGCCTGATAGATGCGTTGTGCGGTGATCATGTTCACCAGTTCTGCAGTCAGGTCGACGTTGGAGTCTTCCACCGCCGAAGTCTGCAAGACACCGAGACTGGCCGAGCCCGGCGAACCGGTCAGCGGCGTGCCCGAGACGGACGACTCCGCCCAGTTGTTGCCGCCCAGCGGCTGCAAGCCCTGTGCGTTGCTGAAGTTGGACAGCACCACCTGGCCGAGCGTGCGCGTCTGGCCGTTGGAGTAACGGCCGGCGATCACGCCGTCGGAACCGGTGCTGAATCCGGTCATGCGGCCGGAGGTGTATCCGTCCTGGCTCAGCGAGTTGACGCCGAAGATACCGCCGAATTGCGAGGTGGAGCCAAAGTCGAAACTCAAGGTCTGTGCTGCCGCACCGGTCGGCGTGAACGACGCGGAAGCGACTGCCGTGGCCGGGGTCAGGATGGTACCGTTGGTGCCGAAAGTCATCGTCGTCAACAGGCCGGTCGCAGGCGGCACCAGGGCGCCATCAACCGTGAGGTAGGAGCTCCAGGCATTGGTCGCAGTCTTGGCGAAATACACCGAGGCCACGTGGCTACCGCCGAGACTGTCGTACACCGTCATCGAGGTGGAGTTGTTGAAGGTCGCCGAGTTGTTCGGGTCGAACACGGGTGCGGCCGGGATGACGGTGGAACGGGAATCGAGATTCAGGCCGGCGACGACATTGGCGGTCGGGCTGGGCAACAGGTCGGCCGTGGAGATCAGCAGATCGCCCGGCGTGGTCGCGATGATATTGCCCGCCGCATCCGGCAGGAATCCGGTCAGCCGGTAACCCTGGCTGGTGACGATGTAGCCGTCCTTGTCCATCTGGAACTGGCCGTTGCGCGAATAGACGATGGAACCGTTGTCGCTCAGGCGGAAGAAGCCGCTACCACTCACCGCCATGTCCAGCGAATTGTTGGTAACAGTGATGTTGCCCTGGGTGAACTGCTGCGCCACGGTCGCCACGCGCACACCGATACCGACCGCGCCGGCACCGCCGAGCGAATTGGCATACACGTCGGCGAACTGCGCCTGCGAAGCCTTGAAGCCGACGGTGTTGGCGTTGGCGACGTTGTTGCCGATCACATCCAGATTCTTGGATGCTGCATTCAGACCGCTTAATCCCTGTTGGAAACCCATGACAACCTCCTGTTAATATCGATCACACGCCGAAGACACGACGTTCATCACAAAATCTGCCGTACTGCATCCAGCCCCACATCACCCAGACTACCCATGTTCAGCAGCGGACCGAAGGAAGTCAGCGAAACACTTTCCACCAGACCGTAAGACAGTGTGGTCGGCGTGGACTTCTTGCCGCTCAGTTCCGCAGAGGCACTGAACTTGTAAGCGCCGTTCGCGACTGCATCGCCGGCATCATTCTTGCCGTCCCACTGGAAGCCGATGGTGCCGGTATCCTGCGCGCCCAGTTGCAGCGTGCGCACCACATTACCCTCCGCATCGGTGATTGTCACGGTGACTTTGTCGGCCGGCTGGGTAAGCTCCAGCGCCGCATCCGACTTGCCGTCAAGCACGTTGATCTGCTTGCCCGGCACCAGCGCCGCATGGCCGATCATGGAAGCCGCCTGCAGCGATTGCGCGGCGGTCATGCTGTCGCTGAGCGCCTGCACGGTGGCATTCAATTTGTCGATGCCGGTCACGGTGGAAAGCTGCGCCATCTGTGAGGTCACCTGCGCATTGTCCAGCGGATTGAGCGGGTCCTGATTCTTCATCTGCGTCACCAGCAGCTTGAGGAAACGGTCCTGGGTGTCGGCCGCCTGCGAAGTCATCGTCGAAGCCTGGGTTGCGGCGGCGGTACTGTTTTGTACTGGTGCGACCATGATCTGTCTCCTTATTGTCCGATGGTGAGTGTCTTGAGCAGCAATGTCTTGGAAGTGTTCATCACATCCACGTTGTTCTGGTATGACCGCGATGCCGAGATCATGTTCACCATCTCGTCCACCGGATTCACGTTGGGCAGGGTCACATAACCCTGCTCGTTGGCCATCGGGTGTTTCGGGTCGTACACCACCTTCATCGGCGAGTTGTCTTCGACCACCTTGGATACCTTGACCCCCGCCCCCGGTTGCCCGGCGATGGGGGTGGTCTCGAACACCACTTGCTTGGCCTTGTACGGTTTGCCGTCGGGCCCGGTGGCGCTGTCGGCATTGGCGAGGTTGCTCGCCACCACATTGAGGCGTTGCGATTGCGCCGTCATGGCGGAACCGGCGATGTTGAATATATTGAATAGAGACATGATTGTTATCCTTGTAATGCGGCCAGTACATCCTTGGCCTTGTCGCTGATGAAGCGGACGCTCGCTTCGTAACGCAGGGCGTTGTCGGCGAACTGCGCGCGCTCCACATCCATATCCACGGTGTTGCCGTCGGCGCTCGGCTGCACCGGTTTGCGGTACATCACCGGTGCTCCCATCACGGTCTCGCCCGCCGCACCGGACAGATGCCCCGGCGCCGTCTTCGCTACCGTCAGCGCCGCGCCGCTGCCTTGCAGGGCGCCTTTCATGGCGCTGGTGAAATCGATATCCCTGGCCTTGTAGTTGGGCGTGTCGGCATTGGCGATGTTGGAAGCGATCAACTCCTGCCGCGTCGCGCGCAGGTTCAATGCTGTCTGGTGAAAGCGGAACATATCGTCTATGCTGTTACTCATCTTGCCCTCCTGCTCGCCTGTTAGGACTTTTCATGGATTGCATACTAATCAGGGCCAGTCACCAGCCATCTGCCGAATAAGGGTGAAAACCCGCCTTATTTCCCCCTTTGGAAAAACCCATTCAGTTCCACAATATGGCCATGAAAAACCGCATTCCCTTATTGCTGATGCTGTTTGTGCTGTTTGCCCCGCCCGCCCCGGCTGCGGTGCCGCAAAGCCATGAGCGCATACGCGAGGCTGCGCTCACTTACGCGCAGGCCCAGTCGCAGTCCCTGCCCGGCAAGGTCAGCATCCAGATCGGCGAGATCGACCCGCGCACCGTGTTGCGCGCCTGTGCCGCGCTTGAAGCCTTTACCCCCAGCGGCTCGCAAATGATCGGCAAGACCAGCATCGGCGTGCGCTGCAATGAACAGCCGGGCTGGACCCTGTTCGTGCAGGCGAACATCCGCGTCACCGCGACCCTGCTGGTCGCCAACCGCCCGCTGTCGCAGAACACCGTGTTGGGCGAGAACGATTTTTCGCTGCAAAGCGGCGAGCTGGGACAGCCCGGCATCCTTACCGACCCGGCACAAGCGATCGGCAAGACGCTCAAGTTCGGCATCGGCGCGGGACAGGTATTGCGGCAGGATATGTTGCGTTCGCCCTTCGTGGTGACCCAGAACCAGACGGTCGAAGTGCGGGTGCACGGCAAGGGATTCGCCGTCCGCGCGAGCGGACAGGCGCTAAACAACGGCGCCGAAGGCCAGAATGTGCAGGTGCGCATGGCTTCCGGCCAAGTGGTCAACGGCGCGGCAACCAAGGACGGCAGTGTGGATGTCCGCCCCTGAGACGACTATAATGCGCGCCAATTATCGATAGCACCCTAAAGTTTCTCCCGGTTGGGCCGATGTAGTGCTTAACCGAGCCAGTGAAAAGGGGAATACCCAAATGAAGATCGAAAAAACAAGCAAACCGCTGCCCACCTCTCCGATCGGAGAGGCCACCGCGCGTAATCCGGCAGCACGCCCCGCCAGTACGCAGACTTCCGCAATCGGCAATAGCGGAACCAGCGTGCATCTGGGTTCGACTACCGCGCAGTTGCGCAGCATGGAAACCAGCATCGCCAGCACACCGCTGGTCGATATCCACAAGGTCGCCGAGATCAAGCAGGCCATCAGCGAGGGCCGCTTCCAGGTGAACTCCGGTGTCGTCGCCGACCGCCTGCTCGATACCGTGCGCGAACTGATCACCGCGAGCAAGCATTGACCGATACCCGAACGCCCCCTTCCACGACAGAATTCCTGTCCAACCTGAACGACGAATGCGCAGCACTGAGCGCATTCGTCGTTTTGCTTGAAGACGAGCAACGCACCCTGCTGGGCCAGCACAGCGAAGCCTTGCTGCAACTGGCCGAAGCCAAGATACAACTGACCAACAAGATCGCCACCCTGTCGGAGACCCGCAGGCGCTTCCTGCCCGAAGGCACACGCGACACGGTGGAATGGCTGAAGAAGAACGCCCCGCAGGGACTGCCGAAATGGCACGAGGCAAGACAATTGGCCGCACACGCCCACCGCCTCAACCAGACCAACGGCGAACTGATCCAGATCAAACTGCGTTACAACCAGCAAGCCCTCGGCGTCCTGTTCGGCGCCGCGCAAAACGCCGCCGGCCTTTACGGCGCCGACGGCCAGACCAGCCTGCCCAACAGCAGCCGCACGCTCGGCAGCGTCTAAATAATCCTATTGCTGTTCGGTCGAGACCGGAGCCGGCTCCGTCTCGGGCTCAGGTGTGAGCACAGTGATGGTCACGCGCCGGTTACGCGTGCGACCTTCGGGAGTGTCGTTGGAAAGTACGGGACGATTATCGGCCGCGCCTTTGGCGGTCAGGCGTTTGGCGACGATACCCTGCTCGATGAACAGACGCACCACGCTGCTGGCGCGCGCCGATGACAGCTCCCAGTTGGAGGGGAATTGGGCGGTGCTGATGGGCTGGTTGTCGGTGTGTCCTTCGACTTCGATGGCAAATTCCTCGGCGGCCAGTTGTTTGGCGACAGCGGCCAGCGTCTGCCGCGCCTCAGCCTGCAGTGCCGCTTCGCCCACGTTGAACAGTGCGCTGGCGTTGATCTCCAGTTCGACACCGCGTCCGGTCTGCGAGACGTTCATCTGTCCCTTCTTCACGAACTCGGCCATGGATTGGTCGAGGTTCCTGGCCAGGTTCTGCATGCGCTCGTTCTGTTTGCGCTGTTTCTCGGCCAGGCGCGCGTTGCGGCGGTCGACCAGGGATTTGAAATACATCTCCTGTTCGCTGAGCTGAATGGACGAGCCTTCGCCCGCCTTGCCGTTGCTGCCGAAGGCCTGGTTGACGGCGACGCTGAAGACTTTGTACTTGCCCTCGTTGACCGAAGAGATGCCGTACATCACCACAAAGAAAGCGAACAACAAAGTGATGAAGTCGGCGTAGGAGACCATCCAGCGCTCGTGATTGTCGTGCTCGGGTCTTTTCGGACGGCGCGCCATTTCAGGACGGGATGTAGCCCTTGAGTTTGTTTTCGATGAAGCGCGGGTTCTCGGCGTTGGCGATCATGCACAGACCGTCGATGAGCATCTCGCGCATGTTGACCTGCTCCTGGATAAGTATCTTCAGCTTGCCCGCGATGGGCAGGAACAGCAGGTTGGCGGAACCCACGCCATAGATGGTGGCGATGAAGGCGACCGCGATGCCCGCACCCAGCTTGGCCGGTTCGCCCAGACTCTGCATCACGTGGACCAGCCCCAGCACCGCACCGAGAATACCGATGGTCGGCGCATAACCGGCTGCCGCTTCCCACACCCGCGCGGCCTGCCAGCGCACGGTCTCCCAGCTTTGCAGTTCAATGTCCATGATCTCGCGGATCTTCTCGGCACTGTTGCCGTCGACCAGCAGTTGCAGGCCTTTGCGCACGAAGGGGTCTTCGATGTTCTTGAGTTGCGCTTCGAGCGCAAGAATGCCGTCTTTGCGGGAGACACTGCCCCAGGCGGTGATCTGATAGCTCAGCTTCTGGATATCGACGACGGGGGTGACGAACACCCATGCCGCCATCTTCATGCCGGTGACGAAGACCCGGGCCGGGTGTTGCAGCATCACCGCGCCGATGGTGCCGCCGAATACGATGAAGAATGCGGCCAACTGCATCAGCACATTGACCGAACCGCCTTCCAGCAGTTGCCCGCCGAGGATGCCGACGACTGCAACCAGAATGCCGAACAGGCTGAGCTTGTCCATCAGTGCCCCTTCATCGAGGCACGCAGTCGCGCCACCGCCTGGGTGTGCAACTGGCACACGCGCGATTCTGACACGCCCATCACTTCACCGATCTCGCGCAGATTCATATCCTGTTCATAGTGCATGCCCATCAACTGGCGCTCGCGATCGGGCAGGCGCTCGATAGCCTTGATCAGCGCCTCGCGGAAGCGTTCATCCTGCAAAAGTTCGAGCGGGTTGCTGTCGCTGTCGAATTCGAAGCGATCGAAGAAGTCTTCGTCGCCCTCGCCGTGAAAATCCTCGTAATAGATCAGTTGCGCGCCGCGCGCCTCCTGCAGCAACTGCTGATATTCCGGCAGCGCGACGCCCAGTTCCTTGGCGATCTCGGTCTCGCTGGGTTTGCCGCCCAGTTTCTGCTGCAGACGGCTGATGGCGCTCTCGATTTTGCGCATGTCGCGGCGCATGCTGCGCGGCAACCAGTCGGCACCGCGCAACTCGTCCAGCATGGCACCGCGGATACGCTGTGCCGCATAGGTTTCGAACTGCGCGCCGCGCAGTTCGTCGTAACGGCTTGCCGCGTCGAGCAAACCCATCATGCCAGCCTGAATAAGGTCATCCACTTCTACACTGCCGGGAAGTTTGAGCATCATGTGATGGGCGATACGCTTCACCAGGTGGGCGTATTCCTTGAGGCACTCTTCTTTGTCGCTCAATCCGTTCGGCGTGTACATGGCCTTCGTCTTCAGGTTGGTGGCGATTCTCATGTGATGGTCGCCATTCTATTGTTCGTCGGGCGCGCTTGCCGCATCAGGCGCTGCATCACGCTGCCCAGCACATCATGCCCCTCACCCGTCGCCACAGGTGCACGCAGCAGCCCCTGGGCGACCTCGCGTATTGCATACGAGGAAGGTGCGGCCGGGAACGCCTCGGTCACCGGACGCCCCAATTGTGTCGCACGTTTGAGCTTTTCATCAACCGGAATATGGCCCAGATATTCCAGATGCACCTGCAGGTGCCGCCGCGCGACGCCCGCCATGTTGTCAAAAACCGCCAGCGCCTCGCGTTCGCTGTCGACCTTGTTGACCACGATGTCGAACGCCTGCCTGCCATTATGCATCGCCATCTGCTTGAGCAAGGTATAACTTTCGGTGATGCCGCTGCTGGTGGCGTTGAGCACCAGCAGTAAGGGCTCGTCGCCGGACAGGCTGGCGCAGACCGAATGTCCGGCGCGTGCCGCATCGACCAGCACCACATCCATATCCTTCGCGGCCGCACTGAGAGATACCAGCAGTCTTTCGCGTTGCTTCTCGTCCAGTTTGGGCAGACTCTGGATCGCCCGCGCCACCGGCAATACACGCACCCCCTGGCTGCCGTGCAGGATCACATCCTGCCAGGTCGATTCACCCCGCACCACATTGAGCAGATCATGGCGTACTTTCAAGGCCAGCGTGTTGGCCACGTTGTCGTGCGAAAGGTTCTCGTCCAGCACCAGCACATCCTTGCCGGAATTGCCCAATACCGCCGCCAGGTTCACCACGATGCTGGTCGCGCCGAGTCCGTCGCGCGCACCGACAACGGTGACCACACGCGAGCTGGAACGTGCCAGCAGACGCCGCAGGCCGGCCGCTTGATCCTGGACATTAGATCGCATATTGCCCCCGAATCGTCTGTGCGTTACCCATCCCGGCCATGAAATTCGGCAATTCGGCTTCCGGCATGTCGAACGCGGCCGCAGTCTTGCCCACATCCTTGAACAGGCGGTGCAACAGGTATTCCAGGTTCACTTCGTGCAGGTCTTCCGGCACGCGCTGGCCGCTGGCGATGTAATGCATGTTCAGTTTGTGGCGCACCACCACATCCAGCACCGTGCCCAGCGTCACCGCTTCGTCCAGCTTGGTCGGGATGCAGCCGATCACGCCGCTGCCGCCGTACATCTTGACCACATCATCCAGCGTGCTGCCGGAACTGGTGGCGTTGAGCAACAGCAGACGCTGCACGCCCACATCGTCGAACATCTGCGCCTGCTCGGCCACGCGGCTGTCGCGCTGGCCCACGCCCATGGTGTCGATGATGACCAGATGCTTGTGCTTCAGGCCGGACAGGGTGAGTTTCAGGTCTTCGGTGTCGCGCACGGCATGCACCGACACGCCGAGGATCTTGCCGTATATCTTCAATTGTTCGTGCGCGCCGATACGGTAGCTGTCGGTGGTCACCAGCGCAACCTTGTCGGCGCCGTAGCGCACCACGGCGCGTGCCGCCAGTTTGGCGGTGGTGGTGGTCTTGCCGACGCCGGTGGGACCGACCAGCGCATACACGCCGCCGCGGGTGACCACATCTTCCTGCAAAGTCGCGACACGCAGGTTGTGCGCCAGCGCGCGGCGCAGCCAGTCGAGGCCGCCCTTGGCCGGGCTCTTTTCCAGCAACTGGCGCGACAGCACCGGGCTGAAACCGACGTTGAGCATGTCGCGCAGCAGTGCACCGCGTTCCGGATCGTGTTGCTGCATGTCCGCCCAGGACATGCGCGCCATCTGTTCCTGCATCAGGTTACGCATGGTCTTGATCTCGGACAGCAGCGACTGCTGTTCAGCGCCGGCGTTAACGCTCTCGCGGGCCACGCTTTCGCGTTTGCTGTTCGCTTCCAGCACTTTGGCGCCCAGCGCCGCGGCCTGGTTGGCGCCCTGCACGCTGAGCGTGCCGCTGCCTTGCGGCTTGGCTGTGTTGCCGGGAAGGCGCGTCTCGCCCACGCGCGTCTCGCTCAGATGCGCCAGCTCGGCACCGGCCATGGCCACGATCTCAACGCCTTCCGGCACTTTGCGGTTGGACAGGATCACGGCGTCTGCACCGAGTTCGACACGGACCAGCTTGAGTGCGTCACGCGAACTGGCTGCGATGAATTTTCTGGCTTTCATACTCTACCCCCTACCATGGATGTGACTCGTACCGTTTTGAATCCGGGTACTTCTTCGTGTGAAATGACTTTGAGTTGCGGCAGCGCGCGTTTGAGGAAGCGCGCCAGCAGATCGCGGATACCGCCCGGCACCAGCAGCACCGTGGGCAGCCCCATCTGTTCCTGCGACTGCGTGGCGTTGCGCGCCTCGCGCAGCAGCGTGTTGGCAAGACTCGGCTCGATGGCCGAACCGCCGGCCTGCAGGGCCTGGCCGAGCACGTATTCCAGCTCCTTGTCCATGCCGATGACCTGCAGTTCCTGCGCGGCCGGATAGAACTGCTGCACGATGGCCGGGCCGAGTGAGACGCGCACCAGCGCGGTGAGCACGTTGGTGTCCTGCGTGTGCGGCGCGTGTTCGGCCAGCGTCTCGAGGATGGTGCGCATGTCGCGGATGTGCATGCCCTCGTCGAGCAGGTTCTGCATGACCTTCTGTACCGTCGCCAGCGACAGCAGCTTGGGCACCAGGTCTTCGGTGAGCTTGGGCGCGAACTTGCCGAGGTGGTCGAGCAGTTGCTGCACTTCCTGGCGGCCGAGCAGTTCTGCCGCATGCACATTGATGAGGTGACTCATGTGTGTCGCCACCACGGTGCTCGCATCGACCACGGTGTAACCCATGGCCTGCGCCTGATCGCGCACGTTCGCTTCCACCCAGATAGCGGGCAGGCCGAAGGCCGGATCTTTGGTCGGAGTGCCGGGCAGGATGCCACTTACGTTGCCGGGATTGATGGCCAGGAACAGATTGGGAAAGGCCTCGCCGCTGCCGATCTCGGCACCCTTCAGCGTGATGCGATAAGCATTGGGACGCAGATCGAGGTTGTCGCGGATATGCACGGCGGGCGGCAGGAAACCCATGTCCTGGGTGAATTTCTTGCGGATGCCCTTGATGCGGCGCAGCAGGTCGCCGTCCTGCGCCTTGTCCACCAGCGCGATCAGGCGGTAACCGACTTCAAGCCCCAGCACATCCACCTGTGCCACATCTTCCCAGCTCGCTTCCGGCGCTTCGTTGCTCGGCGTGAGCACGGGGTGCTCAGCCTCGGCCACTTTTGCCTCGTCGAGTTTGGCGCGCTGCAACAGGTACCAGGCGAACCAGCCCAGCCCCCCCGCCAGCAGCAGGAAGGGGAAGTGCGGCATGCCGGGGATCAGCCCCATCATGCCGATGATGGCGGCGGTGAGAATGAGCAACTGCGGGCTGTTGATCAGTTGTTTGACCAACTGCTGGCCGATGTTGTCGTCGCTGGCAACGCGGCTCACCACCATACCGGCGGCGGTGGAGATCACCAGCGCGGGGATCTGCGCCACCAGACCGTCGCCGATGGTGAGCAGGGTGTAGTTCTTGGCCGCAGTCGCGAAATCGAGGTCGTGCTGCAGCACACCGACCGCCAGGCCACCGATGATACTGATCAGCATGATGATGATGCCGGCGACGGCATCGCCGCGCACGAATTTTGAGGCACCGTCCATGGCGCCGTAGAAGTCGGCTTCCTGCGCGATCTCGGCGCGGCGTTTGCGCGCCACGTCCTCGCCGATCAGGCCGGCATTGAGGTCGGCATCGATTGCCATCTGTTTGCCCGGCATCGCATCCAAAGTGAAACGCGCGCCCACTTCGGCGATACGCCCGGCGCCCTTGGTGATCACGACGAAGTTGATGATGACGAGGATGATGAACACCACGATGCCGACGGCATAGTTGCCGCCGACCAGGAAGTGGCCGAACGATTCGATCACCTTGCCGGCCGCGTCCGGACCGGTATGGCCTTCCAGCAGCACCACCCGGGTGGAGGCGACGTTGAGCGACAGGCGCAACAGGGTGGAGATCAGCAGCACGGAGGGGAACACGGCGAAGTCGAGCGGCCTGGTGGTATTCATCGCCACCAGCAGCACCATGATGGCCAGCGCGATGTTGAAGGTGAACAGGATGTCGAGCAGGAAAGGCGGCAGCGGCAGCACCATCATCGCCAGGATCATCACGACCAGGATGGGGCCGACCAGACCGCGCATGCCACCGCGCAGTAATGCATCTTTCAGAGTTTGCAGCAGGTTGTCCATATACGCCTCGGTTGTTTCGCCTTGCCGGAGCCCGATAAAAGGGCTCACGGCTCATGCGTATTATCGAGAGCGCCGGGCAAATCAATGGGGGAAACAGAGGGGGAATTGTGCGGCTATTTGAATGGCCGCAGCGGCGGAGGTCACCAGCGGTAGGTCTTGATCGCCTCCGTCAACTCGGCCAGGGCCTGTTCCAGATCGGCGACCGCCTGCTCGGCGTCGTCCCGGGTCGACAGGTTCTCGACGCGTTCAGCCATCTGCATGGCACGCTCGGCGGAGAATATGCTGACCATTCCCTTGAGCGTGTGGGCACTGTGCCGTATGGTCTCCGTATCGCGCACCGCCAGGGCTGACTTGATGGCTTGCAGGTGCGGCGGCGCATCCGCCAGGAACAGGCGCACGATCTCGTCGAAAAGTTCGCGACTGTCGTCCATCAGCTTGCGCGCCCTGGCGAAATCCGCCACGACCGCCTGTTGCCGCTCCTCCCCTGCGCCCGCGGTCGCGGGTCCGGCATCCGGGGCGCAGGCATTCAGTTCGCGCCAGAGCGCCTCGGTATCGATCGGCTTGGAGAGATAGCTGTCCATGCCGGCGGCAAGACATTCTTCGCGGCTACCCTGCATCACATGGGCCGTCAGGCCGATGATGGGGATGCGCCCGCCTTTTTCCCGCTCCAGTTCGCGGATCTGCCTGGTCGCGCCGTAGCCGTTCAGCACGGGCATGTCCACGTCCATCAGGATCAGATCATATTGCCCGGCTTGCCATTTCTCGACCGCGATCAGCCCGTTGCCGGCGACATCCACACTGTGCCCGAACTTCTCCAGCAACCGGATACCCAGTGTCTGGTTGACACTGTTGTCCTCCGCCAGCAACACCCTGAGTTTGCGCTTGCCTTCCCGTACCGAGTGGCGTGTGACCAGCGGCGCCGCCTCCAGACCGGCCATCCCCAGCGTGTTCATGATCGCGTCGAACAGGTCGGACTGGGAATAGGGCTTGAGCAGGTAGGCGGAGATGCCGAGTTCGCGGCAACGCGCCGCATCGCCGCGCTGCCCTTCCGATGTGAGCATCATGATGGGAGCCACATGCTGGTCGCTCTGGGCGCGCAATTTCTCGATCACGGCAAAACCGTCCATATCCGGCATGCGCACGTCGAGCAACAGCAACTGGTAGCTCTCGCCGGCATCCTTGGCGCGGTCGAGTTCCATGATGGCTTCGCAGCCGTTCGATACGCCGAAAGGACGCATCCCCCAGCGCCGCACCAGTTCCACCGCCAGCAGGCGATTGGTCGCGTTGTCGTCCACCACCAGCACGCGCATGTCCTTCAGCCGCACCGTCTCATAGTGCGGCTGGATCTCGGCCGCGCAACGTCCCAGCTCGATCTCGATATAGAAAGTGCTGCCCTTGCCTACTTCGCTCTCCACCCAGATGCAGCCGCCCATCAACTCGATCAGCCTGGTGGAGATGGTCAAGCCGAGTCCGGTTCCGCCATATTGCCGTGTGGTCGAGGTGTCGGCCTGGGAGAACGACTCGAAGATGGCCTGGAATTTCTCGCGCGGGATGCCGATACCGGTGTCGCGCACGCTGATGTGCAGGGTCACCGTATCCAGACTGCTCTGGATCGAGCTCAGTGCCGCCTTCACCACGATCTCGCCGCGGTCGGTGAACTTGATCGCGTTGCCGACCAGATTGACGATGATCTGGCGCAGCCGCCCCGGATCGCCTTCCAGCAGCTCGGGGATATCCGGATCGATATCAAGCAGCAGCTCAAGCCCTTTCTGATGGGCACGCAGCGCGATGGAGCGGGTGGTTTGCGAAAGCACTTCAGGCAGACTGAACTCGATATGTTCGATCTCCATCTTGCCCGCCTCGATCTTGGAGAAATCGAGAATGTCGTTGACGATGCCGAGCAAGGCATCGGCGGAAGACTTGACCAGACCCAGATATTCCTTCTGCTCCGGGTTCAAATCGGTATCCAGGGCGAGCTCGGTCATGCCGATGATGCCGTTCATCGGCGTTCTGATCTCGTGGCTCATGTTGGCCAGGAAGTCGCTCTTGGCCCGGCTGGCTTCCTCGGCCGCCACCTTGGCCTGACGCAGCGACTCCTCCGCCTGTTTGCGTACGGTGATGTCGCGCACGGTCGCCTGCAGGACCCGTCTGTCGTCCAGCACCATGGCATTCAGCAGCACCTCGGCGTCGAATGGATTGCCGTTGTCCGCGCGCCGGTGCACCCACTCGAAGCGGTTGCTGCCGTTCTCCATCGCGACGGCGATGCGCTGGCCGGCCAGTTCCATGGAATCGGCCCCTCCCGGCTGCTGCTCCGGCGACAGGTCGGCGGGATGCCTGTTACAGAAATCCTCGCGCGTCGCGCAGCCGAACATCTGCAGGGTCGCCAGGTTGCAATCGAAGAACCCTTTTTCGTCCAGCAGCATCACCGCATCACTGGTGGAGTCATACAGCGTGCGCAGCTTCGTCTCGGACTTGTGCAGTGCCTCTGCGGCTTCGCGGCGCTCCGTGATATCGGCGTTGGTGCCGGTCATGCGCAGCGCGCGGCCGTCCGCATCGCGCTCCACGACCTTGCCATGCGTGTGTATCCAGGCCCAGCCCCCGTCGTTGCGGCGGACACGGAATTCGACCGAATAGAACTGGTAATGTCCCTTGAGCACCCCCTCGAGCTCACCCCTGATCGCCGTGCGATCGTCGGGATGGACCATGCTGAAGAGCTGCTCGGTGTTGATCAGCATCTCCTTCTTCTCGCCGCCCATCATCAGCGCCCAGCGGTCGCTCAAATAGACCCGGTCATTGGCGAGATCCCAGTCCCACAGGGCAAGGTTGGATCCGTCCAGCGAGAGGTTGAGCCGTTCCTGCGTCAGGCGGATGAACAGCTCGCTCTTTTTGCGCTCCGAGATATCCTGGAATGCCACCACGACACCGTCCAGCTCGCCGTCGCGCATGATCGCCTGCGACGACACTTCGACCGGGAACACGCTGCCGTCCTTGCGCACGAATACCTGGTCGTCGCTGCGCGAACTGCCGTGTTCCTTCACCCCCAGCATGATGGGGCACTCGGCAGCCGGCAACGACGCACCCTCCGCATTTTGCTTGTGGATGGTGTCATGCACCCGCATCCCGATGAATTCGGAACGCTGCCAACCGAGCAGGCGCTCCGCCTCCGAGTTCATGTAGGCACAGCGGCCGCGCACATC
Organism: Sideroxyarcus sp.; assembly: GCA_030651895.1. Classification (GTDB taxonomy): domain Bacteria; phylum Pseudomonadota; class Gammaproteobacteria; order Burkholderiales; family Gallionellaceae; genus Sideroxyarcus. The sequence continues at coordinate 30,315 of JAUSBR010000004.1, forward strand.
CTGCACATACAGCCCCTCGCCCAGTGTCTCGCTGATGCGCTCGTAGAATTCGCGCTGCTGCACGAGCCGTTCGTCCATCGCCTTGCGCGCCGTGATGTCGCTGCGGATGGAGACGAAACGCTTGGGCTTGCCCTGCTCGTCCATGAAGGGAACGATGGTGGACTCCACCCAGTAGAAGCCGCCATCCTTGCTCCGGTTCCTGACCTCGCCGCGCCATATCTCGCCACGGCAGATGGTCTGCCACATGTCGGTGAAGAACTCGCGCGGGTGGTAACCGGAATTCAGCAGCCGGTGATCCTGCCCGAGCAGTTCCGCCTCCGCGTACTGGCTGATCTCGACGAATTTGGCATTGGCATAGATGATCTTGCCGCTGCGGTCGGCGATGCTCACGATGGAGTGCTGATCGAGCGCATATTTCTGGAAATTCAGTTCGGTCAGGGTATCGCTGAGCCGGTCATAGGCTTCGTGCAGTTTGCTCTCTGTCTGCTGCAGGGTGCTGATGTCCTGGAACGATACCAGCGCCCCGATCACTTCCCCTTCCAGTATGGTGGGGCGCGAACGGTATTTGACCGGAACGCTACTGCCATCGCGTTTGTTGAAATATCCCTCGCCGTCGACTGGCTGGTTGCTGCCGATGACACGGAGTTGCGGACATTCATCCGGAGGAGTCGCTTCGCCGCCGGGGAGATGGTGCTGCACCGCCTCATGCACGACTTGGCCGATGAGTTCACGCTCCTGCCAGCCCAGCATCTTCTCGGCAGCCGCATTCATGAAAGTGAGCCGGCCCTGCAGATCGGTGGCGTACACGCCGTCACTCAGCGTGTTCAACAGCGTGCGCGTCATCTCGGCGTTCTGCACGCGCAACTTGTCGTTCACCGCATTCAGCTCGGCGGCGTTCATCTTGAGCGCGTTCTGCAGCAGCCTTTGCTCCTTGTCCACCTCGTGGTAATAACTGTCAACGATACCCAGGAACGAGTTCAGTCTCTCGTCAGGTTTGAAGTCGTTACCAAAATGGCGCCGCAACTGGCGCTCGAGCAAACGGTGCATGCGTCGGCCTACTCGTAGATGGTCGTCAGCGTCATCGTCTGGTTGTGCAACTCGCACTTCATGACATCACTGAACGGGGCCAGCTCGCCGTAGGAATAGAAACCGGTGATCGCCGTGGCATTGCCGAGCCTGTCGCGCACGATATCCAGTTCCTCCTCCGTCAATTGCCCCATCACCAGGCGCCTTCCGACGCAACTCACCACCAGACAGAGTCCGCTGGTCTCCGAAGAGGCCGGGCGGGCCGCCGCCGCCGCCAGACCCGCATTCTCGATCAGACTATCCAGATTGGTTCGCATCAGTTTGCTGATGTATCCCTGCGGCACATCGCCGGCAAAGGTGAGGCTGTGTTCAGCCTCGTCGACTGCCAGCAGGGTCCGTATCAGTGGCAGCTCCGACTTGTTCGCCTGGATACTCAGCGGGAAACGCAAACCGCTGGCCGGGAGGTCCTGGGCCTGCTCGGCAAGATAGCGTTTGTACAGATCCAGCGCCGGTTCCCCGTCGATCTCGTACACCACATTGCCCACCGACCGGGTGACGATACGCTCGGCACCGAACTCCTCCCAACCGCCAAAACACCCGCTCTTGACGGTCACCCCGCCATAGAATCCCAGCGCGGCGATGCGCCCTTTTCTGGCCGGCGCATCCGCCATCACCCAAGTGTTGCCAAAACGCGTTCCGTCCCCCGCCAGTCCGCCGGTCACCGCGATCCCGGCCTGATTCAGGCCCTGTGCCAGTTCGCTGCCGTTCACCTGCAATCCGTCGGAAAGCACAAAGACATGTCTCAGGTCGGCAGCAGCCAGTTCAGCCATGAGCTGCACCCCGGACTCGCGGGCACTCTTGCCCGATTCGATATCGACCGCGGCCAGGCGGACAGTCGCACTTTCGAACTTGACGACCGTTGCCACCATGTCGCCGTCGCTGATCTCCACACCGCTCACACTTCCCGAAGATGAACAGCCGACGATATGGGCATCGGGGAACATGCCGCGAAGTTGCGTGTAGCACTCGTCCGTCTGAAAGAACGGATGATCGGCAAAGACCAGAACCATGTCCGCCTGTTCGGTCGTTGCGGACAAGAGCCCCCAACCTGATTGTTCAGACCATCGAATCTGCCTGCTCTGCATGTTTCCTCCTGTTCAAGCCATTGACCAATCTCATCCCAGCGTGCGATCCCTGAGCTCCATCTCTTCGTCGACGAACCGGCTCTTGATCTTCAGAACCTCTTCAAAGTCCGCAAAAAATGCGTCCACGCAGGCCGGATCGAAGTGCGTTCCCGCACCCTCGCGCAACAATTGCGACGCCTGCTCATTGCTCCATGCTTTCTTGTACGGGCGGTCCGATGTGAGTGCATCGAAGACATCGGCGACCGCGACGATACGACCGAACAGCGGGATATCGGTGCTTTTCAGGCCGCGCGGATAGCCCGAGCCGTCGAACTTCTCGTGATGAGTGTGCGCGATCTCCGCGGCGACCTTGAGCAGGGAAGAATTGCTGGCATTGAGGACCTCGTAGCCGATCACCGCATGCTGTTTCATGATGGAGAACTCCTGCTCGGTGAGTTTGCCCGGTTTCAGCAGGATCAGGTCGGGCGTGCCGACCTTGCCGATGTCGTGCATCGGCGCCGCTTCCAGCAGCAGGTCCTGCTGCTCGGTGGAGAGCCCCAGATGCAGTGCGATATGTCTGGAATAGTGCGCCATGCGCAAAATGTGTGCGCCAGTCTCGGGGTCGCGATATTCCGCAGCGCGGGCAAGACAGAAGATGGTTTCCTGCTCGCGCGCGACGATCTGCGCTGTCGCCTTGCGCACCTCTTCGGCCAGCCAGCTCGCCCGGTCGGCCAGTTGTTTGTGGCTTTGACGCAAAGCCAGCATGTTCTTGGCGCGCGCCAGGAACTCGATGTCATCCAGCGGTTTGTTGAGGAAATCGGTCACGCCGATTTGCAATGCGCGATGGCGCAACTCGGTTTCGTGATTGGCGGTCACCATGAGTACCGGGACGTCGCTGTCTTTCTTGCGAAAGGACTCGACCAGCTCTATCCCGCTCATCTGCGGCATCATGTAATCGACGATGACGAGGTCGGGGTCATTCGCCAGACACCAGGCCAGACCCGCGACCGGGTCGGTGAAGCATACCGGCTCGCAGTCGGGCAGCTTTCGTACCAGATGCTGCAGCAGGGTGACATTCAACTGGGCATCGTCAATGATCACGACTTTCATCTCACTCCCTCTCGCTTGCCGGCTGTATCCTCAGCCTGAATTCGCCTCCGCCCCCAAGATACGCCTTCCGGACGAAATGACCAATAGCTGAGCGACGGCAGCTTAAAAAAAACACCTGACGGCTAGGGAGTTACCAATTGTGCTGCCGGATCCAGTTCTTTGGGAACCGGGAGTTCCTGCGGCTCCTGCGGATAGCTGCCGCCCACCTGCTTGTAGCGGCGCAGTTGATAGACGTAGGCCAGCACTTCGGCGACGGCGGTGAACAGGGCCTCGGGAATGGCCTGGCCGAGTTCGCAATGCTTGTGCAGTGCGCGCGCCAGCGGCGGTGCTTCGAGGATGGGCACGTTGTTTTCCCTGGCGATCTCTTTGATCTTCGCCGCCATCAGGTGCGAACCTTTCGCCACCACGATAGGCGCGCGCATCTTGTTCTCGCTGTATTTCAACGCGACCGAGAAGTGGGTCGGGTTGGTCACCACCACGTCGGCGGTCGGAATCTCGGCCATCATGCGGCGGCGCGCCATCTCGCGCTGCATGCTGCGCACGCGCGCCTTGACCTGCGGGTCGCCCTCGGTCTCCTTGGCCTCCTGGCGCACCTCTTCCTTGGTCATCATCAGCTTCTTGTTGTGCTCGTACAACTGGAACGGCACATCCACCGCCACAATCAGCATCATGCCGCCCATGATGGCGGCGAAGCACCACCACACCAGGTTGCCCAGGTGCGGGATGGCGATGTTGACCGGCTCGCTCACCAGCATCAGCACCGCCTCGCGGTTATGCCACACCACCCAGGCACCGATGCCGCCCACCACCAGTGATTTGGCGACGGCCTTGCCCAGCTCCATCAGGCTGTTGGTGGAGAACATGCGGCCGATACCGGTGAGCGGATTGAGTTTGTTCAGGTTGGGCTGCAGCGGCTTGAACGTGAACAGCCAGCCGTTCAGCAGCAGCGGCGAGAATGCGGCCACCAGCAACAGCAGGCCGAGCAGCGGCAGGAAGGCCATCAGCGCCTCCATGCTCAGTTCATGCAGGCGCGGCAGCAGCAGTTCGGAATGGAAAGCCAGTTCCCTGTCCATTGTGAGGCCTTCGCGCAGAACGGTGATCATGCTCTGCAACAGCGCGGAACCCATCATCCACAATCCCGCCCCGCCCACCATCAGACCCAGGAAGGTGGAAAGCTCGCGCGAACGCGCGACCTGGCCTTCTTCGCGGGCCTTGTCCAGCTTTCGCTGTGAGGGTGATTCCGTTTTTTCTAGATCGCTGTCCTGATCGGCCATGGCATTGTCCTTTGCACATGGCGATTATCGGCGCGGAAGGGAAATCCAATCCGGGGAACAGCGGGGGAAAACGCGGGCAATCCCGAATCCTCCAGTACGGTTCAAGCCACCCTGGACAGCCGCACCTGCACCCGTTCGGCGATCTTCTCCAGCGGCACGATCTCATCCACCGCACCGACGGCGATGGCTTCGCGCGGCATGCCGAACACCACGCAGCTGGCCTCGTCCTGGGCGAAGTTGTAAGCGCCCGCTCGCTTCATCTCCAGCATCGCTGCTGCACCGTCCTTGCCCATACCGGTGAGCATCACACCGATGGCGTCGGCCCGCAGGTGTCTTGCGGCGGACAGAAACAGGACTTCGACCGAAGGGCGGTGCCGGTTCACCGGCGGTTCCTGGTTGAGCACGGTGCGATACCCCGTTCCGGCAGGTTCCAGCAGCAGATGGGAGTGGCCCGGCGCAAGATAGACATGTCCCGGCTCGATCTTTTCGTGGTGTGCGGCCTCGTGCACCTGCATCGCACTCAGATGATCGAGCCGCTCGGCGAACGATTTGGTGAACAGTTCCGGCATGTGCTGGGCGATGAGGATGGCGGGACTGCGCTCGGGCATGCCGGCCAGAAACACCTTGAGCGCCTCGGTGCCGCCGGTGGAGGAACCGACCACGATGATCCTCTGCCCCATCACGCTTTCCTTGCGGCCAGTTCGTACACTGTGCTGCCACGCAGTTTGAAGATGCTGCTGGCATGGTAGAAACTCTCGGAATGTCCGGCGAACAGCAGGCCGTTGCCGCGCATCAGCGGGGCGAATTTCTGCAAGATGGTGAGCTGGGTGTCCTTGTCGAAATAGATCATCACGTTGCGGCAGAAGATCGCATCCAGCGGCGCGTGTATCGGCCAACCGGCCTCGAGCAGATTGATGCGGCGGAAATCGATCATCTTCTTCAGCTCCGGCCTGACCAGCACATAGCCGGCATCCGCGCCCGTTGCGCGCGTAAAGAATCGTTCCACCTGCTGCGGCGGCAGACGGGCGACGGCGTCTGCCTTGTACCTGCCTTCGCGCGCGGTCTCCAGCACCTTGGTATCGAGGTCGGAAGCGATGATATGGACGGGACGATCGTGACCCAGCGTTTCCACCGCGGTCATCGCCATCGAGTAGGCTTCCTCGCCGGTGGAGCAGGCGGAACACCAAAGGGTGAGTGCCTGCCCCGCTTCCTGCTTGCGCAGATGCTCGGCCAGGATGGGAAAGTGATGCGGCTCGCGGAAGAACGAGGTGAGGTTGGTGGTGAGCGAGTTGGTGAACGCCTCCCACTCGGCTTTGTCGCCGCGCTGCAGACGATCCAGATACTCGGCGAATGTCGCGGTGCCGGTGGCACGCAGACGCCGCGCGAGGCGGCTGTAGACCAACTCCTGCTTGTGCTCGCCCAGCGAGATACCCGCGTACTCGTGGATCAGCTTGCGGATGCGCTGAAAGTCCTGGTCGGTGAACTGGAATTCGCGGGTCATATAACAGAGTCCTGAGTCCTGAGTGCCGAGTATAAACGCAGCCGCCCCACTCGGTAATCAGTACTCAGTACTCGGCACTATCATTGTGCCGGATGGCACAACAGGCTGTTATCTCCCTCGCCTGCCACTGCGATCCGCTCCAGCGCTGTCAGCACCTCCATGCTTTCGGCTTCCATCATAGCCACCAACCCCATCCCGCGTATGGCTTCGCCGCTCTGGAAAGCCGCCACAGCCTCCTTGCCGTGCTGGTGAAAGGCCAGGTGTGGATTTGCCACGGCAGCATAGCCATCCAGCTTTGAATAGCAATTCTTGCCATCCCCCTGGAAATACCACTTGCCCAGACGACAATCCGTATGTGAAGAGAAACTGTCAGCGGCGCGGTCCGAGATGCCCATGAACACTTTGTAGACTTCGAACTTGTAGAGGATGTGGTCGATCTTGGCGACTTCGACGAAGCTGCGCATCGTAGCGGCCGAGATGGTGCCTTCCATGGTGTGCGCCAGATCGAGCAGATGCTTCATGTTGCCCATCACATTGCCGACATCACCGCTGAACACCTGCGACTTTGCCGCCCACTCATGCATCTGCGTCTGCGTCCGCTCGGTCTCGCCCTGGATGGCGACGACGATGCCGGAGATCTCACTGGTCGCCTTGGCGGTGCGCTCGGCGAGTTTGCGCACCTCGTCGGCGACCACGGCAAAGCCGCGCCCCTGTTCGCCCGCCCGTGCCGCCTCGATGGCCGCGTTGAGCGCCAGCAGGTTGGTCTGGTCGGCGATCTCCTTGATGAGCTGCACGATACTGCCGATCTGCGCCGCGCGCTCGGTCAGGTTTTTTACGTTCTGCGAAGTCTGCAGGGTGTCGCCGGAAAGCGCCTCCAGACTGCCGGCGATCTTCATCACCGCCTCGCGGTTGCTGACCGAGACAGTGGCCGCTTCGATCGCATTCTGTTTTTCCTCGCGCATCAGGTTGGCCGCCGCGAGTTGGGACTGCTGCAGCGAAACGAATGATTCTCCGAAACCCTGCATGTTTCCATATATCTCGCGCGCCACCTCGCATTCGGTGCGCGCGGCAGCAGCTTGGGCACGCGCTTCGTCACGCTCGGTCTCCGCACTGGAAAGTTTGCCGCGCAGGGCGGCGAGATCGCGCTCGGCATCGGCCAGCTTCTGCAAGGCGAGCTGGTGCTCCTGCCTGAGTCTTCCGTTGAACATTTACTTCCTCCTCATTCACAACGGCGCTCGTTGTCGCCGTCTATATTGGACACTACTGTGCCTTTGATTACAGTTTTCGCACTATCGCCACGCCAGGACTAGTGGCCCCCGCGCACATCGCTGAGCAATTCCTTGATATCGAGGATCAGCACGATATCGCCCTCGCTGGACATAGTCACGCCGGCCACCCCCTTGGGACGGAAGGTATCCAGCGATTTGATCACCACATCCTCGTGACCGACAAAACCGTCCGCAGTGAGGATGAAGCTGTTGCTGCCGAACTGCATGAGCACGCCGACCTCGGAGTTCTCGTTGCTGCCCCAGCCGATGAGCTGCGCCAGCGGCAGCACGGGCAACACTTCGCCGCGCACCACCATGGTGGCCTTGCCGGACACTTTTTGCAGTTCCTGCTGCGTGACCGGAAGGATCTCGCGCACCATGGACAAGGGTACGGCGAAAGACTGGTCGGCCAGCCGCAGCACCAGCACCGGCAGGATCGCCAGCGTGAGCGGCAACGAGATCGAGAAGGTGGAACCTTTGCCCGCCTCGGACTGGATGCTGACCGTGCCGTTGAGTTTCTGGATGTTGGTCTTCACCACGTCCATGCCGACACCGCGGCCGGACACGCTGGATATCTCGTCCTTGGTCGAGAAACCGGGCAACAGGATGAGTTCGAGGCACCGCGCCTCATCCAGCGTATTGGCCATCTCGGCGGTGATCAGCCCCTTCTCCACCGCCTTGTTGCGGATGACTTCCGGGCGCATGCCCTTGCCGTCGTCGGTGATGGTGATGAGGATGTGATCGCCTTCCTGGCGCGCCGAGAGTTCAACGATGCTCTTTTCCGGTTTGCCCGCGGCAAGACGATCCTCGGGAATCTCCACACCATGGTCCACGGCATTGCGCACCAGGTGCACCAGCGGGTCGTTGAGGTCCTCGATCATGGTCTTGTCCATCTCGGTCTCTTCGCCGACCAGCACCAACTCGACATCCTTGCCGAGCGAGCGCGCCAGATCGCGCGCCAGGCGCGGATATTTCTTGAACAGACGCCCGATGGGCTGCATGCGTGTCTTCATCACCGCGTTCTGCAGGTTCACCACCAGCATGTCGAGCTGACTGACGGACTGGTCCAGTTCGCGCAGGGTATCCGCATCGTTGTGTCCCTGCAGGATGTCGGAGCGCAGATGGGTGAGGCGGTTCTTGGTCAGGCCGATCTCGCCGGACAGGTTGAGCACCTGGTCCAGCCGCTCGGTATCGACGCGGATGGTCGTTTCCTTCGCTTCGCCGGTCGGCACATCGCCCGCGCGGCGACCCACGGTCGCGCCCGGCACGTCGGTGGTGCGGCGACCGAAGGCCTTCTTGGTGGATTCCTCTTCATTGACCGCCGCCGCAATCTGCGTCTCGTCGCGCTTCGCGCCGACCTGCGTGACGATATCGGCACCGGTGAGCACGTTATAGAGCGCGTCCCAATCCACGTTGTCCGCGCCTGCCGGTGCGGGTGATGTCGGCGACGCCGGTGCTGCCGGCGCTGCCGCGACCGGTGCCGGGTCAGCCGGTTGAGCCTTGCTCTTGCTGATCGCCGCAACCGCCTTGCCGCTCAATGCATCTTTCAGCGCGCCAATCACCTCGGTCGGTGCCGGAGTCGGTTGCAGGCTCTGCTGCAGGGCACCGAACATCTTGCGCACCTCGGCTGTCGCCGCGAAGATCACGTCCATCAACTCGGCATTCAGCGTGAGTTCGCGGTTGCGCAACTTGTCGAACAGGTTCTCGGTCAGGTGACACAGCGTCACCAGTTCCGCCGCATTGAGGAAACCAGCGCCCCCCTTGATGGTGTGGAAGCCGCGGAAAATCTCGTTCAGCAGCCCGCTGTCGGAAGGATTCTTCTCCAGCTCCATCAGTTTGCTGTCCACATCGGACAGCATGTCGCCGGCCTCAGTCAAGAAGTCCTGCAGCAACTCTTCCATTCCCACGAAATCGTTCATATTCTTCTCCCAAAACCACACTCGATACCCGGCACCCGGTACTGCCTAGAACCCCAGACTTTCGAGCAAGTCGTCCACCTGATCCTGGCTGGTGACCACGTCCGTGCGTCCCTTCGCACTGATGACCGGTCCGTTGAGTTGACCGCTGTTCAAATCCGCCTTCACCGAGGCGGGGGCGTTCTCCACCAACAGCGACAGCAGTTGCTGTTCCATGTGCTGCGTCACTTCGATGATCTTCTTGATGACCTGACCGGTCAGATCCTGGAAATCCTGCGCCATCATGATCTCGGTCAGTTGCGCGTTGGTCGCCTTGGTTTTCCGGGGTGTCTCGTGCAGGAAAGCATGGGTCTGGGTGACCAGATCCTTGAACTGCTGGACATCGAGTTTTTTCTCGAACAGCAGGTCCCACTGTTTAGCCAGATGCTGCGACTCGCTGCCCATCTTCTCGACCACGGGCTGCGCCGCTTCGGTGGCATTCAGCACGCGCTCGGCAGCCTGCTGTGTCAGCGTCGCCACATAGTTGAGACGGTCGCGCGCATCGGGGATGGTCGCCGCCGCTTTTTCGATCTCCTTGTTCAGCCCCAGTTCGCGCAGGGTATCGTGCAGCACGCGCGCCATTTGGCCGATCTGGTTGATGACCTTGGTCTGCTCGCCGTCTCCGGCCGCAGCTGGCGTTGCGGCAGCCGGGGTTGTCGCCTTATGCTCGTCATTGTTGGCCGCGATGATGCTGTCGAACAGCGCCTCGAGATCGTCTGAATCCTGTGTTGCAGTATTGGTAGCCATGGCCAGCCTCACTTGTTTAACTGCGGAAACGCCGCAAATATCTTTTTCAGCTTCTCGTCCAGCGTGGCGGCCGTGAACGGCTTCACCACGTAACCGGAAGCACCCGCTTGTGCCGCCTCGATGATGTTCTCCTTCTTCGCTTCTGCCGTTACCATCAGCACCGGCAGATGCTTTAGACCACCGTCGGCACGGATCGCGCGCAGCAACTCGATACCGGTCATGTTGGGCATGTTCCAGTCGGATACCACGAAATCGAACTTCTCGCCGCGCAGCTTGTTCAGCGCGTCGACACCGTCTTCGGCTTCCTGCACGTTGGCGAACCCGAGTTCTTTCAGGAGATTCCGCACGATGCGCCGCATCGTGGAGAAATCGTCCACCACCAGGAATTTTGTATCTTCAATGCCCATTTTCTTCTCCTAAATCTTTCTTGCAGGGTAGGCAAACTGCCCACGGTCGCATCCATTTTATAACGCCGCCACCCTGCCTGCTCCTGCTACGTCAACAACGGGCGCAACGTCGACGACAGCACCATCGAATCGAACTTTGGCACGTAGTAATCCACACCGACGCGTTTGCCCATGGCGCGATTGGCGTCCGAAGAAAGCGACGAGTGCATCACCACCGGGATATGGTCAAAGCGATGGTCGCCCTTGACGTTCTGGGTCAGCACATAGCCGTCCATCTCGGGCATCTCGGCATCGGTGAGGATGACCTGTATCTGGTCATGCAGGTTGACGCCCGCACTCTGCGCGGCGTCGGCCATCGCCTTCAGACGCTCCCAGCCCTCGCGGCCATTGTTCGCCTGGATATGCTTGACACCCATCTTGTCCAGCACTTCGACGATCTTGCGGCGCGCGACCAGCGAATCGTCGGCGAAGAACACGCACAACTCGTGCTCCGACTCGACGCGTTCGACGTTGCCGACCACGCCCTCGCCGAAGGCATCGGCGAGGATCTGCTCAACATCGAGGATGGATACCAGCGAACCGTCGTCCAGTTCGGTGATGGCGGTGATGAGCGCCCCCTTGTCGGACAGCATGCCTTCAGTGGGGCGCACCTTGTCCCAGTCGACACGGATGATGCGATCCACACTCTCCACCAGGAACCCGAGGATGTGACGATTGAACTCGGCCACCAGCATGGTCGCCTGCGGCCCCTGCGACTTCATCCCCATGAATTTCGCCAGATTCAGTACCGGCATGACATGACCGCGCAGACTGACGATGCCGTCCACGCCGCCGGGCATATTGGGGGTGCGGGTGATCTTGCCGATCTGGCACACTTCCTTCACCTTGAATACGTTGATACCGAACTTCTCGTTGCCGCCGAGGCTGAACAACAGGATCTCCATCTTGTTGGTGCCCGCCAGATTGGTGCGCGCATCGATCTGGTCCAGCATCCCGTCCTGCCCGGTTCTCAACATGTCTTCCGCATAAGTCATCTTTTCTCTCCCCCGATCACGCCAGCAGACGCGTCAGCGTCTGCGCCAGTTTCTGCGGCTCGAATTTCGGCACATATTCATCCACCCCAACGGTCTTGCCAAGTTGCTGGTTGGAGGAACTGGACAACGATGAATGCATCAATACCGGTATGCCGGCGAAACGTTTGTCTGCCTTGATCTTGCGTGTCAGCATATAGCCGTCCATCTCCGGCATCTCCACATCCGTAAGGATCACCTGGATCAGGTCCTTCAATGGCGTATGCGACGCGTCGGCATAATCCGCCATCTTCGCCAGCTCTATCCAGGCCTGGCGCCCGTTGATCGCCGCGATGGATTTGACCCCCATGGCATCCAGGGTGCGCTGGATCTGGTGCCGCGCCACCGAGGAATCGTCGGCAAAGAACACTGTCCGGTCCGGCCTGTTGATTGCTTTCACGCTCTTGATGATCATATCGTCGGCGTCGAAACGGCTGGTCTCCGACAACACCTTTTCCACGTCCATCATCATCACCAGCCGGCCGTCCTTCAACTCGGTGATGGCGGTCACCAGACCGCCCATCTCCGCGACCAGCATGGCGGGCGGCACACGCATCGCCGACCAGTCCAGGCGCAGAATATTGTCCACCGCCTTGACCAGGAAACCCTGGGTGTGACCGTTGTACTCGGTGACGATCATGATGTCGGCCTTTTCCTCGGTCTGGATGCCGGCATATTTCGCCAGATCGATGACCGGCACCAGCGCGCCGCGCAAGCTGACCATGCCTTCCACGGCGTCCGGCATCTCCGGCGCGCGCGTGATCGGCGGGATGCGCATCACTTCGCGCACCTTGAACACATTGATACCGAAGGTCTCCTCGCGCCCGGTGCGCTTGTCCAGCCCGAGCGTGAACATCAGGATCTCCAGTTTGTTGGTGCCCGCCAGCTTGGTGCGGGCATCGATGTTCTTCAATAGTTCCGACATTTCATTCTCCTCTGGTCGCGCCGGATGGTTGTGCCGGCGCCCCCTGCCTCATTTGTCCATCGCACATTTGGTCAGCGGATAGCCTGCTTTACTTAGTTCATCGGCCGATTTGGCCAATTCTTCAGTGGCGGTCTTGGCATCCTGTGCGGAATGCGTGTTGCTGTCCACCAAACCGGTGATCTGCTCCAGACTCTGCGCCACACTTTCGCCCGCCGCCGACTGCTCCTTCGAGGCTACCGCGATGTGGTCGACACGGCCGGACACCTGCACGGTCGCACTCTTGATCTGCTTCAAGCCCTCGCCGTTCTTGCGGATCAGCGTGATGCCGCCCTCGACCTCGGTCACTGCATCCTGCATCGATTTTACCGCTGCATCGGAAATGGTGTTGATCTCGGCGATGGTCTTGGCGATGTCCTTGGTGCTGGTCGCCGTGCGCTCGGCCAGCTTGCGCACTTCGTCCGCCACTACCGCGAAACCGCGTCCCTGTTCGCCCGCCCTCGCCGCTTCGATGGCCGCATTGAGCGCCAGCAGGTTGGTCTGTTCGGCGATCTCTTTGATCGCGTTGGCGATCACGCCGATGCGGCGGATGGATTCGCCCAGCGCGGTAATGGTCTTGCTGGACGCCTGCACCGTGGTCGCCACCTTGCCGGTCGCCACGATGCTGAGCTCCATGTTGCGGCTGTTCTCATCGACGATCAGCTGCATCGCTTTGGCGTCGGTGAGCGAGTCTGCCGCCATGTTCGCAACTTCGGCAACCGACTGGCTGAACTGTTCCATGGTCGCGGCGATCTGCTGGATATGATCCTGCTCGGTCAGCGCGTTGTTAGCCACCCCATTCACTCTGGCATCCACTTCGCCGATGCGCTCCTGCATCTTCTTCACCGGCGTGACAATCTCGTCCACCATGGTGCGCAGGTAGGATTGCATGGTCTGGATCTCGCACAGCAACTGCCCCATCTCGTCCTGGAAGGAGATATCCATCTCGTCATCGAGACTGCCTTCCATGATGTGACGGAATTCGTCGCGCACCATGTTGGCCGGACGGCGCACATAGCGCTTCACGCAGTAACCGATGAAGAAAAACAGGAAGATGTGCAGAGCGACCTGGCCCAGCACTGTCTGCATCTCCATGCGATTGATACGGTCGAAGTCCGGCTGCAAATCGATCACTACATCGGAAGCGCCCAGCACCGTCCCCTCGGCGGCCTGGTGGCAAACGGTACAGTCGGTGCCGTGGAAATCCTTGCTCGCCTTGTAGGGCGTGATCACGCGCAGCAGCTGGTTGCCTTTCTCATCCTTGAGATAACTGATGTCCACCTGCTTGCTCTCGATCACGCGACGCTGCGCATCGTCCTTGATCTTCTCCTCCGGCAGGCCCTCGCCGTACAGATCGACGACCGATTTGGCCCGCACGATCTGTGCCGACCTGACGTGCACGCCCGAGCTGACCTTGTGGATGAGCAGCTTGCGGTTGGCGGTCTCGCCGATCTGCCCGGTCACCATCAGCATGTTGGCGCTGTCGATGATCTCGTTGGCGATCTGCGCGCCCTTCTCTTCCGCCAGCGTCCTCGATTCTTCGCGCATGTTGGAGGTGATGAATACCTGCGCAATACTCAGCACGATCACCAGCGAGGTCTGGATGAGGAACTGCAATTTGGAGATCAGCGTCCAGTTCTTGAACTTGTAACGCTCGTATTGCGAGACGATCTGCCGGCCGGACTGGTTCAATTCGCGATACAGGGCTTCCGCCTCGGCCACCTGTTCGCGCGTGGGCGGACGCCGCACCGAGACGTAACCGATGATGCTGCCGCTCTCGATGATCGGCGCCACGGTCGCACGCACCCAGTAGTGGTCACCGTTTTTGCACAGATTCTTCACCATGCCGCGCCACGGCCGTTCCGACTTCAGCGTGTCCCACAGCCACTTGAAAGCCTGCGGCGGCATGTCGGGGTGACGCACGATGTTGTGACTCTTGCCAATCAGCTCTTCGCGGCTGTAACCGGATATTGCCACGAACGCATCGTTCGCGTAGGTGATGATGCCCTTGGTGTCGGTCTTGGAGACCAACACCGTCCCGGCCGGGAACGGCACTTCCTTTTGCGATACGTAAGCGTTCTTGTTCTGCATGATCCTCTCCCTGGCCTGTCTAGGCCTTGAAACGCCCCGCTGCGGTCTGCAGCTCACGCGCCAACTTCTCCAGGTTCACGATCTCGCGCGAATTGGACTCCACAGCAGCATGGTTCTCTTCCGACATCTGCGCGATCTTTTCCACATTGCGCGCGATCTCGGTACTGGCCAGACTCTGCTCGCTGACCGACGCCGCGATATCGCTCACGCCATGACTGGACAGCTTGACCGCATCCCCTGTTCCGGCGAGCACCTCCGCCACTTTTTCGACCTGGTCCTGGGTGGTTTGCAACGAGCGCAGACCGGCTTGCACCGTCGCCTCGACGTGGTTCGATTTCTGGTTCAGGGTATTGGTGACGCGATCGATTTCATTGGCCGATTGCGCGGATTTCTCAGCCAGCTTGCGCACCTCGTCCGCCACCACGGCGAAACCGCGGCCCTGCTCGCCAGCGCGCGCAGCTTCGATGGCGGCATTCAAGGCAAGCAGATTGGTCTGGTCGGCGATATCCTTCACCTGCTGCGTCATGCTGGCGATGGCGCGGGTGCTATCGACGAACTCCTTGACCGAACTGGCGATCTGGTTCACCGCCTCCTGCACATTGTCGATCTCGACCATCATCACCGTGACGCTGACGTTACCTTCGATGGCCTGCTTAAGACTCTGCTCGGAGACCTTGCGCACCTCCTCTGTGTTCGCGGCGACCGAGTTGATGCTCACCGTGATCTCTTCTACCGCCGCTGCTGTCGAGGCGGCAGCTTCGCTCTGCACCAGGGAACCCTGTGTGATCTGTTCTGACGAGGTCGATAATTGTGTCGCCGAGGCGAGCACGCTGTCCGCGCTTTCGTGCACCTGGCGTATGGTCTGGCGGAAACTTTCCATCAGCTTGTTGAACGCCTCTGCGGCATGCGCCACTTCGTCGTCACCGCGCACCTCGACCACACGAGTCAGATCACCATCGGCAGCGCTGCGCGCCATGACATCCCGAATGGCATTGGTCGAAAGCACGATGCTGGTGATAATGGAATATCCCATCCAGATGCATCCGGCAAGCGCCAGCAACACGCCGATCATCATGACGGCTTCTACCCTGGCTGCGGTAGCCAAGGTCTTTTCCAGCGCCTCCTTGGCCCGGCCGTCCTCAAAATCGGCCATCGCGCGTCCTTTATCGATCGCCGCCGCGTTCAGTGGAAGCACTTTGCGCAGCAATAGTTTCTCAGCTTCGGTCCAGTCTTCCAATTTGATGCTATCCACCGTCGGTTGCAGGGCCTCACGCACGAAAGCATCACGCGCTTCGACCAGATCCTTGAGCACCGCCTTGCCTTTCTCGGTGTGGGTGTTCTGTCCCATGTAGGAAAAGTACTCGTCCAGCTTCAGCTTGTTTTCGCCCATTTTGTCCAGGTGCTTGCTGGTCGGGTGCTCATGCATCTTGCTGGTCGGCGACGAGGGGTCATGTTGCATCGCGGCCAGCAATTCGCTGCGCTGATCTGCCAGTGTGAACATGATTCGGTTGACCGTGCGAACCTTATGGATGCGGCGATCAGCGACATCCTCCATGGCCGTTTGCATGTTGGTCAATGCATAGTAGCTGCCCGATACGATAAGCAGCATCACCACCAGCGCGACCCCCAACAGTGCGATCAGCCGGGTTTTAATTGTCAATTTGTCGAACATTTTCCCTCCTGGAACTTCATTCTTTTTTTCCTACACCTTGAATTTCGCAACCGCGTTCTGGAGCTCGACACCCATGCGTTCCAGTTCGCCGATATCGTGCGCGGTCTGTTCGATGGCGGCATGGTTCTTTTCCGCCATCTTGGCTATCTGCTCGATGTTGCGCGTGATCTCGTTGCTGGCGACTCCCTGCTCGGAGACCGACTCGGCGATCTGGCCGACCCCGACATTCGACTCCTTGACCGCAGCCCCGGCTTCATTCAGCACGGCGGACATCAGGTCGACATGCTTGTGCGTGGTCTGCAACGATTGCACGCCGGAAGCGATGGACTGTTCCACGCGGGCGGACTTCTCGTCCAGCTTGCTGGTGACCTTGTCGATCTCGCTGGCCGACTGTGCGGACTTTTCCGCCAGTTTGCGCACTTCGTCCGCCACCACCGCGAAACCGCGTCCCTGCTCGCCAGCGCGCGCCGCCTCGATTGCGGCGTTCAGCGCCAACAGATTGGTCTGGTCGGCGATATCCTTCACCTGCTGGGTCATGTTGGCGATGGTGCGGGCGCTCTGCACGAACTCGTTGGCGGACATGGCGATCTGCTGCACGGCACTCTCAATACTCTGGATCTCGCGCACCATCTCGGCCACGCTGCGGTTGCCCTGCTCGGTCTGCTTCATGCTCTTTTCCGACAGGTCGCGCACCACGCTGGTGTTCTCCGCCACCGAATTGATGCTGGCGGTCACCGCACCGACAGCCGAAGCCGTCGACGACACAGCCTCGCTTTGCGCGCGCGAACTGTCCGCCACCCCTGCCGACGTAGCTGCGATGTGACTGGTGGTCTTGTTGATCTTGTCCACACCGCCCAGCACCTGGCGGATGATGGCGCCAAAATTGTCGATCAGCGCGTTGAAAGCGACTGCGGTCTGCCCCACTTCGTCCTTGCTGCGCACAGCGACACGGCGGGTAAGGTCCCCGTCGGCCTGCATCGCCTGCATGATCTGCTGCAGTTCGCGGGTCGGTCGCGTCACCTGGTTGATGAGCCAGCCGATGACAAAGAACAGGATCACCTGGATCGAGATCTGACCTATCCACAGGACCGCGCTGGCCTTGTTCATCGCGTCATATTCATCGCTGATATCCAGACTTACGCTCACCGCCCCGACCACTGCGCCGTCTTCGGTGGTGTGACACATCAGGCAATTGGTGCCGGTACCGCGAAAATCCTTGGCCGCTGCGACCGGCTCGACCACGCGCAGGATGTGCTTGCCGTCCTTTTCAAAAAATACACTTTGCTGTTTTCCGCTGTTCAGCGCTGCGCGGTCCATATCGTCCTTCGCCTGCTCCTCGGCTGCGCCGGCGCCGAATTGCGTCTCGATCGCCCGGCCGCGGATGATGCGCAACTCTTCCGCCTTGCTCGACACCGCCATTTTCTTGACGAACAGGCGCCGCTGCTCGACATCCGTAATGCTGCCGTTCAGCATCATCATGTTGAGTCCGTTGAACACGCCGTCCGCCGGGATCACCGCGCGGTTTTTGGCGTCTTCCAGCACGCGCATCTCATACCGGTCGAAAGCCCAGCGTTGCGCGAACACCAGCACCACCAGCAGTATCAACTGGATGGGGATCTGCAACTTGTTCTTGATCGACAACCCGCTCCACCATTCGCTCATTTCGTCCACCTTTTCAGGTTAGTCATTCGGCATCAGACCTTGAACTTGCCCACGGTCTGGTTGAGGTTCTCGGAAAGATCTTCCATCGATTTCACCGCAACCACGGTGCGCTTGACCACATCGTTACTGCTGCTGGCCATGACCGCCATCTGTTCGATGTTGCGGGCGATATCCTTGCTCGCGTCGCGCTGCTTGTTGATCGAATCGGAGATGCTCTCCAGCCCCTTGTTAACACTGCCCACCGAGGCGTTCGCCTCGACCAGCACGGCGGTCACTTCGCGGATATGTTCCTGGCTGCTCTGCAAAGCCCCCATGCCGCGTTGCACGGTCTTCTCGACCTGTCCGGATTGCGCGCCCAGCGACTTGGTGACCTCGTCGATCTGGGTTGCCGACTGCGCGGATTTCTCCGCCAGCTTGCGCACCTCGTCCGCCACCACGGCGAAACCGCGGCCCTGCTCGCCGGCACGGGCGGCTTCGATCGCGGCGTTCAGCGCCAGCAGATTGGTCTGCTCGGCGATGTCGCGCACCTGCTGCGTCATGTTGGTGATGCTCTGGGTGTTGTTGACGAACTCACCCACGGCAGTGGCGATCTCGCGCACCGAACCTTCCACACGCTCAAGTTCCTGCATCATTTCCTGCAGACTCTGCTGGCCGCGATTGGCGCGCTCCAGACTCTCGTTCGACAGCTTGGACACATGGTCGGCACCTTCCGCGACCTGGGCGATGCTGGCGCTGACCTGCTCGACCGCGATCGAGGTCGAGGCTGCCGTGTCGCTCTGCTGCTGCGCGCTCTGCGCCAGCTGCTCGGCATCTTGCGCCAGCGAGTGCGCCGCGCTGGCCACCTGATGGGCATGCCCGTCCACCTGGGTGACGATGATCTGGAAGTTGCTGGTCAGTTCGTTGAACGCCTTGGCGGTCTGCCCGATCTCGTCCTCGCTATGAATCACGACGCGCTTGGACAGATCGCCGTCGTTCTGCATGGTCTGCATGGCCAGCTGCAGCTCGCGGGTCGGCCCGGTGACGAAACTGATCAGCCAGCCGATGCCGAAGTACAGGAATATCTGGACGACGACCTGGGCTATCCACAGCACCAGGTTCGCCCTGTGCATCACGTCATATTCTTCCGTGATATCCAGCGTGACGCTGGCCGCACCGTTGACCGTCCCTTCGGGCACGGTGTGGCACATCAGGCAATTGGTGCCGCGAAAATTCGCCTTGGCGATGAACGGGACGACCACGCGCAGCGTGTGCTTGCCGCTCTGGTCGTTCAATCTGGTCTGCTCTTTGGCGGAGGACAGTGCTTCGCGGTCCACGTCGTCCTTGGGCTGTTCGGACGGCAATCCGGGACCGAACTGGTCCTGCACCGGCTTGCTGCGGATGACGCGCAATTCCAGCACCCGGTCGGATGCCCCCATCTTTTCCACATACAGTTTGCGCTGGTCGCTATCGCTGATGATGCCGTTCAGCATCAGCATGTTCAGGCCGTTCAACACGCCGTCGGCGGAGACCACCGCCTTCTGCCGCGCCTCTTCCAGCACGCGCTCTTCGAATTGGTTCAACGCCGTGCGCTGTGCCGTGATCATGATGACCAGCAGGATGAGCTGGATCGGGATCTGCAACTTGTTCTTCAGCGAAAGCCTGCTCCACCAGTTTTTCATATCTCTTCCCTTCAGCTATCGTCGGCCGTTCTTCTTGTTGCCGGCCCTCATGTTCCTTAGCGGCAAGCCGCCACGAACCTTTAATTTCCCGCTGCCGCCACGCCGGACTGCGCTGTGACCTCCGCCGGCATCGCCGTGGCAGCCTCTGCCGCCGACGCCGTCATGGCCACACCGGATCCCGCATCCAGATTCTCTTCCAGCGGGTCGCCGGTCTCGGCGTCGATGTCGACGCTGCCGCCGTCCTTCTGCGCGGCCTCCTCGGCGCGCTTGTTCATCACGATAATACTGATGCGGCGATTGATCGGATTTTGCGGCTGCGCCTTGTCGAACAGCACCGCCGACGACAGGCCGACCACACGCACGATCTTGTCCTCCACCAGACCGCCCCGGATCAGTTCGCGCCGCGATGCATTGGCGCGGTCCGCCGACAGCTCCCAGTTGCTGTACTTGCGGTCCGCCGTCACGTAGGGCTGTGCGTCGGTATGCCCGGAGAGACTGATCTTGTTCGGCATCTCGTTCAACATCTTGCCGATCTCGCGCAGGATATCCCTGGTGTACGGCTCCAGATCGGAGCTACCGCTCTGGAACATGGGCCGGTTCTTCTCGTCCACGATCTGCACGCGCAATCCTTCCGAGGTCAGGTCGAGCAGGATCTGGTCCTTGAACTTCTTCAGCTTTGCGTCCGCCTCGATCACTTTCTCGAGGTTGGCTTTCAGCTCCTTGAGCTTTTCCAGCTCCTTGATTCGCTCCAGACGCAGAAACTCCTCGCGCGTCGCCTTGAGGTTGATGATCTTCTTTTCCGGCGGCAACTCGCCGGATTTCACCTGACCTTCGCTGCGCGTCAGATCCTGTCCGCCGCCCTTGATGATGCTGGAGCTGTCTCCACTGCCGGTGCCGCCCATCAATGCCACCTTGAGCGGTGTCTTGAAGTATTCCGCGATGCCATTGAGGTCGCCTTTCGAGGTCGAGCCCAGCAACCACATCAACAGAAAGAACGCCATCATCGCCGTGACGAAGTCGGCATAGGCGATCTTCCAGGCGCCGCCGTGATGACCTCCCGCCACCTTCTTGATGCGCTTGATGACGATGGGTCTTTTGTCTTCTTTGGACATAAGCGGCTTCTATCGATTCTCGTTGATGACGATCAGCGTTTCTGTTTGACGTGTTCTTCCAGTTCGGCGAAGCCCGGTCGCTCGGTCGAGTTCAGCACCTTGCGGCCGAACTCGACCGCCATCGCCGGTGCATAACCGTTCAGATTGGCCAGCAACACGACCTTGATCGCCTGGAACATCTTGGACGACTCTTCGGCCTTTTGCTCGATCAAACCGGCCAGCGGCCCGACGAAACCGTAGGCCAGCAAAATGCCGAGGAAGGTACCCACCAGCGCGTGCGCGATCAAAATGCCCAACTCGGCCGGCGGGATACCGACCGACTCCATGGTATGCACCACGCCCATCACCGCGGCAACGATACCGAACGCAGGCATACCATCACCGAGCTTGGCGATGGTATGCGAGGGGAGCATGCCTTCGTGATGATGCGTCTCGATCTCCAGATCCATCAGGTTCTCGATCTCCATCGCATTGAGGTTGCCGCTGACCATGATGCGCAGGTAGTCGGTCATGAACTCGACCACATGGTGGTCTGCCAGAATCTTCGGGTACTTGGCGAATATGGGGCTCTCGTGCGGATTCTCGACATCGCCCTCGATGGACATCAGGCCTTCCTTGCGCACCTTGCCGAGCAGCTCGTACATCAGCGCCATCAATTCCATATAGGTGTCTTTGGAATACTTCGCCCCCTTGAAGATCGACGGTACCGCTTTCAGCGTGGCCTTGACCGCCTTGCCGGTGTTGCCCACCAGGAAAGCACCACCCGCCCCGCCACCGATCATCAACAACTCCAATGGTTGAAAGAGACCGCCCAGGTGCCCCCCCGCAAGGGCGTAGCCGCCGAAGATACTGGCAAGCACAACGACATATCCGATAATGACCAACATGATTCAGCTCTCCCTAAATGCGTGTTTTCCGAGGCTCGACGATAGCATCCTAGCGGTTTGAAATCCCGCCCATGTGCCAAATAAGCGGGGAATTCCGTCTATTCTCGGGCATTCCCGAAACCCCGAACGCACGAACGCCGCCACTGCTGATAGCCTGCATCAGAAGTAGCGGCGCAATATCGGATTACTTTAGCAGCCTGCTAGGCGAGCTGCGCTTCGGCCTGGGCCGCTTTCCTGGTCTTGCCCGCGCGCGAAGGTGGACGGCAGATACCGCAACTGTATTCGGCGCAAAGCTCGTTGGTATGCACCACGAACTGTCCGCCGCATTCCTTGCATTCGGTCATTTGCATCATCTTCGCGTCGAAGAAACGGATCAGGAACCAGGCGCGGGTGATGCTCAACTCCGGTTCGCCCATCGATATCCTGACCTGCTCCAGGTACAACCGGTAACTCTTGACCAGCGCTTCGACCCCGGACACGCCAGCGTTCTTCACCAGATACTGGTGGACGCCCATGAACAGCGAGGAGTGGATGTTGGGCAGCCAGCTCATGAACCAGTCGGTCGAATACGGCAGCATGCCCTTGGACGGCGATTCGCCCTTGACCTCTTTATAGAGTCGCAGCAGACGCTCGCGGCTCAGGGCAGTCTCTTCCTGCAACAACTGCAGGCGCGCGCCCAGTTCGATCAAATCGACCGCGATCTGGATCTCGCGCGCCTCGTTCACTACGCTCTTGTTCCGCATGATGTCCGCCCGCTCAGATCGCCATCACTTCGGCGGGTTGGCCGGCCATCAGAATGGCGGCATGGGCCTGCGACATCATCCGGTCCTTGTTGTAGTCGGTGATCAGATTGAGCAACAGACGCTCGTCGAAACGGAAGCGGCACAGCAACATGTTCGACGAAGCCATCTTCAGCAACTGCGCCGGCGACAGACCCACGATCAGATCGGCCAACTCCTCGCTCACTCCCAGACGGAAGATGGCGGCAGGCTTGTCGTCACGGATCATCTGTTGCGCCAGCAACATATAGGAAAGATTGGTTTCCTTGATTTCTTCATGCACTTGTTGAGTGTTCATTGCGGTCCCCTCGCTTAAACAATTTGGTGTCTTGTTACGACGGTTGCATTCTCGGGGACAAAACCCAAGGAAAATATCGGATATGTTCCGATATTCGTGTAGGAATATGACTTACAAAACGACCAGAACACCCCTGCGGGTATTATGACCGCAGGGGTGTTCTGTGTTGTGCGAATCGCCGCGAGGGGACGCAGTCACGCGCACGAATGATGTATCGGCAGGGATTTTGGAAACTTTAGAGAAAATTTGAAATATTTTTCAAAAAACGCCGGAAAAATATATATCCATATGTTTACAAATGAATAATTATTACTGCTACCCTTGCTTGGACATCATAACGATCATGCAGGCCGTGACATTCTTCAGCTTGCAGCTTTGCTGCATCTGCCGCATCGCCTCTTTATCCCGCCCCAGCCGTTTGAGTTCCCACCCTTTGGAAAAATAAGCCTGGGCATCATCGGGGGCGATCGCAAGTGTGGCATCGAATTGCTGCAAGGCCTCCGGAAGGCGGCCAGCATTGCTATATGCCACGCCCAACATGTAATGCACAGGTGCCAGTTGCGGGCTGATCGCAACGGTCCGCTCGAAGTCCAGTACCGCCTCCCCCCATTTCTGCTGCCCAAGCAGGGCCTGTCCGCGGTTGTAGTAGATGCGGTCCGCGCCGGCGACATGTTCATCCTTCAACAACAGTACCGCATCGTTCCACAGGCGATAGTTATCGCCGAACACCCACAACCGGTTCGCTGCCAGCGGCACAAGCAGCACCGCGGCACACCCCAGCAGCAGCAATGTTCTGCGTTGCGGGAACTGCATCAACAACAGCGGGATGAGCAGCATCAGCCCCGGCATCCACAAATAACTGCGGTACAACACGAAGGGCTCCTGCACGCGAACGCTGGAAAACTCCACAAAGAACTGCAACCACGGGTAGAGCAATGCCAGTCCGGCCAAACCCCGGGTACCGCCACTCCACAACAAGCGCAACGCCAGCAAACCGTAAAGCGCAAACCCGATCGCGCCAAGCCAGCCTGACCAGTCACCCAGTGAGCCCGCAAAGGATTCGCGCATATCGATAGACATCCACGCCGGATTCGGCACTACCCACAGCAGCAGGTATTTGAAGAACAGGCCCGCCTGCGTCACGATGCTGAGCAGATGCAGGTCAGCCCCGCTCGCCACGATGTTCTGCTGGGCGAAACCCTCGCTCGCCATCGGCTCATAAGCGGCACCCAGCACCCCCTTGGTTACCAGAAGCACCAGCACGGCAACCGCAAAGAATGCCCCCCAGGCTGCCGCCAATGCGCGCCACGACAGAAGATTCTCCTTGCGCAGCAACAGTGTCATCGCCGCCAACACGGCAGGCATCATCACACTATGTTCTTTGGAGAAGCAGGCGGCGAAGTAAGCCAACACCGCCAGCAGCAACCACTTTGCCCGCCCGCTCAACAAAGCCCGCAGATAAGCCCATTGCATCAGCAAGGCGAACAATGTCGCCATCAGGATACTGCGTTGCACCAGATAGCCGGCGGCATACACGGCCACCGGATGCACGGCGAACATCAATGCGCCTAGCCAGGCACCCCGGACGATATATGACGAACGGCTTTGGTCGAGATGGACGGCGCCGAGCAACTGGCGCAATACATGGAACAGTACGATGACATTGGCCGCGTGCAGCAACAGGTTGCCCAAGCGGAATGGATGCGGAAACAGATCACTGAATATCTCCCGCGTCCAGCCCATGCTGGCAAAATGGAACCAGCGGAGATCCAGCCTGTGCGGAATCTGCACGTAATACTCAAGAAAGTTCGCCGACAGCAAAGGCACATCGTCGAATACCAAGGGATTGCCGAGAAACGGCAAGTAGAGCCCGCACACAGCCGCGAACAGGGAAAGCATCCAGCCGCGGTCACGCGCGCCGAGGTATGCGGAAAGTCTTGCGGATATTCTGCTCATCTTCTCACCACAAAAAACAAACCCCTCCGGAGAGGGGTTTGGATAAAGCCAAACAAACAATTAGCAGTTGAAATATTTTCTCATGATCGGGTCAATTGATGTGGGTGCAGCATAACCACTAGTTGTCGGCGCTACGGTACCAGTAGCGGGGCCTTGCGTGCATACATTGCGCCATGTCATTGCCGTCGCGCCGGGTGTGATGGTCGGGATCATGGTGACTGTATTTCCGTCGATCGTGCCTGCCTTGACGTTTCGAATCACTAGCTGAATGTGATTCGACGCGCCATCCGCCCCGGCTGTCGAGGTGTCATTCCCGTCACAAGGAGAGGCACAAGCCGTCATGGAGATGTTGGATGTCTCATTGACGAGCGTCGCGGCACCACTCAATCCCAAGCTGGTCCACGCGGTGGATCCCGAACCCGATGCGGCTGCCTCGCCAATCATGGAGCCTTGCTCCTGGTAGTACATCGCGATAGCCATTTTCAATGGGTCGACACTGCCAGTCACTTTGGACAGTTTTGCCTTGACAACATAATCGGAATAAGCCGGAATCGCCACCGCTGCCAGAATACCGATGATCGCGACCACGATCATCAGCTCGATCAGGGTGAAACCTTTTTGAATTTGTTTCATATTGAGCTCCTAATAAAATATGGATGTTGCCGCTATACAGATTACACACGAGGTGTGCGGGTGGATAGTAGCAGAACGCGTGCCAGGCGGTAAACCCTTCTGAAAGGCCTGCGGATATGGTTGCGGTTGCTTTCTGCAACGCTCAACTGCGAGCTCGCCTTGGCAAAGAACAATAAACGTCAAACGAGTGACAAATTTCGTCACCCCCCCCCTATTCAAGGGATATAGCCGGGGATCCTGCTTTCATCAACTTCATCGATCTGCTCCGGCAGCAGGAATTGTCGCGCGTAGGTGAGGTAGACCTTTTCGCGGATGAACACGTCGAACAGGTCTGGGTCGATGTGCCCGCCCTCCTTGAATTTTCCCAGGATGGCCAGCGATTCGGTAAGCGTCTTACCTTCCTTATAGGGGCGGTCCTTGGCAGTCAGCGCTTCGAAGATATCGGCGATGCCCATGACTCTGGCCTGGATAGACATCTGCTCGCGCTTCAGCCCCCTGGGGTAGCCCTTGCCATCCATGCGCTCGTGGTGGCCGCCGGCGTATTCCGGCACATTCTTCAGATGGCTTGGCCATGGCAACGCTTCCAGCATCTTGATGGTGACATTGATGTGGTGATTGATGATGGACCGCTCCGCCGCCGTCAGCGTACCGGCGCGGATGGTGAGGTTCTCGATCTCTTCCGCAGTCAGGAAATCGGTCTGCAACCCTTGTTCGTTGCACCATTGGTATTTGGCGATCTGCTGTACCCGCGCGATGTCGGCATCCTGCATCTTTTCGGAACCGATGTTGCACTGGCGCAAAAACTCGCGGTCTTCATCCAGCCTGCGCAGCAGCGTAGCCAGTTCGGCGGCGGTCTTTTCGCCTTTCAGCGCGGCGATCTCGGCATCGCGCTTGAGCACTTCGAAGCGCGTGTCGATCTGGTGGATACGGTCGCTGATCGTTTGCAGCTTGGTGGATTTGTCCACCACATGCACCGGCGTGGTGATCTTGCCGCAATCGTGCAGCAGGCCGGCGATCTTGAGTTCGTAGCGGTCCTTGTCGGTCAGGTTGAAGTCCTTCAGGTCGCCGCTCTTCCGCTTGTTCGCCGCTTCCGCCAGCATCATGGTCAGCGCCGGGACGCGCGCGCAATGGCCGCCGGTATAGGGCGATTTGTCGTCAATGGCGGTGTTGATGAGGTTGATCAGGGACTCGAACAGGTCTTCCATCTGCTGGATCAGGCGCCGGTTGCTCAGCGCGATGGCCGCCTGCGATGCCAGCGATTCCAGCAATTGCTGGTCGTCCTTGGTGAATTGCTCGACCCCGCCGGTCTTCTCGTCGATGGCGTTGATGAGCTGCAACACGCCGATGATCTCGTGGTCGTGGTTGCGCATCGGCACGGCCAGGAAGGAGCGCGAGTGGTAGCCGGTCTTGGCATCGAATTTCTTGGTGCCGGAAAAGTCGAATCCCTCGGCAATATAGGCATCCGGGATATTCACGGTCTCGCCGCGCAACACCGAATAACTGACCACCATCGCCAGATTGGGCACGCCGTCGTGGTACAGCGCGATGGGATAGAACGGGATGGGAGTGCCGGAAGTGCCGCCCATGCGGATATTGAGCGAGTCGTTGTGCAGGATCTCGAAGGTCAACACCTGCTTCTCGGCATCGACCAGATACAGGGTCCCGGCATCGGCGTTGGTGATCTTCTTGGCGGCATCGAGGATACTTTCCAGCAGGCGATGGATATCGCGCTCGCTGGACAAGGCGGCACCGATGGTGTTGAGATCGCTCAAGCGGCCGAGCAGGCTTTCCAGCATCGCGCGCTGGGCCTGCTCCTGCTCCATGTATACCTTGACCTTGGAGGTGTCCACTTGCGTCCTCGCTACTTGATACAGACCGCACGCACTTGATGGATATCGGTGATCCCGCTCAGCACCTTTTCGATACCGTCCTGTTTCAGGGTGCGCATCCCCTCTTCCAGCGCGATGGCGAACAGTTCGGCGACACGGGCATGTTCCTGGATGGCCTTCTTGACCGGGTCGGTACCGATCAGCAACTCGTGCAGACCGACGCGGCCGCGGTAGCCAGTACCGGAGCATTTCTCGCATCCGACCTT
Source organism: Sideroxyarcus sp. (assembly GCA_030651895.1). GTDB lineage: Bacteria > Pseudomonadota > Gammaproteobacteria > Burkholderiales > Gallionellaceae > Sideroxyarcus. Next base: position 57,601 of record JAUSBR010000004.1, read on the forward strand.
CTCATACAAAGTGATCTGCCCTTTGTCGTCGCCGAACAGGCCGATCCATTCGGCATACAGGGCCTTGTAGGCGGCATTCTGGTCTTTTTTCCAGGTCGCGGTAGCCATCAACTCGCCGGCATACTCGGTGAGCAATGCCTTGATCTCTTCCTGCGATGCGATATGCGGCTTCTTGCAATCCTTGCACAGCCGTTTCGCCAGACGCTGCGCCAGGATGCCCAGCAGTGCATCGGCGAAGTTGAACGGGTCCATGCCCATGTCGAGCAGACGGATGATGGATTCTGGCGCGCTGTTGGTGTGCAGGGTGGCGAACACCAGGTGACCTGTCAGCGATGCCTCGATGCCGGTGGAGACGGTCTCCTTGTCGCGCATTTCACCGACCATGATCACGTCCGGGTCGGCACGCAGGAAGGAGCGCATGATGGTCGCGAAATCCAGCCCGGCCTTCTTGTTGACCTGCACCTGGCGCAATCCCTTCTGCGTGATTTCCACCGGGTCTTCCGCCGTCCATATCTTGGTGTCCGGCTTGTTGATGTGCTTCAGGATGGAGTGCAGCGTGGTGGTCTTGCCGGAACCGGTCGGACCGCACACGAAGAACAGGCCGTACGGCTTGCTGACCGTGCTCTTGACCAACTCCAGATTGCGCTTCGAGAAACCCATCTGGTCTAGCGGGATGGGTTCGCCCGAGGCCAGGATACGCATCACCACGTCTTCCACGCCGCCCTGTGAGGGGATGGTGGCGACGCGAAGCTCGATGTCGAGCGGGCCGTACTTCTTGAACTTGATCTTGCCGTCCTGCGGCTTGCGCTTCTCCGAGATGTCGAGGTCGCACATGATCTTGAGACGGGTCACCAGCGCGTTGCGGTAGGTGGCCGGCACTTCGATGTAGTTCAGCAGCGAACCATCCTTGCGCAGACGGATCCCCGTCTTGCCTTTGCCCGGCATCGGCTCGATATGGATATCCGATGCACCCATCTTGTAGGCATCGATGATGATCTTGTTGACCAGCTTGACCAGTTCGTTGTCCGCAGCTGCGCTGACATCGTCCTGATTGTTGGAACCGATCTCTTCTTCGTCACCCGCAAGAGAAGTCAGCAGATCATCCATCGACCCCAGATCTTCGAAGCTGCCGGTCGCGTCACTCATCCCGCTACCGCCGCCGCCGCTATAGAACAGGTCGAGGGTCGCCTTGAACTCGCGCTGTGTACAGACTTTGTACACCAGACGATTCTTGGGGAAGATGTTGTTGACGACACGCGAGGCCTGGATCCGTTCCGGATCGGTGGTGAGGATGACCACGCCTTCGGGCGTGTCGTCCACCGGCACCCAGTGGCTGCTCTCGACATACTCGCGCTTCAGGTTGCGCAAGAGGTCGGAGGGTTTGATCCGGTCCGACTTGTAAGCCTCGTAGGGCACCCCAAAGAAACTCGACAGCGCCTTGCCCAAGGCCTCCGGCTTGACCTGGAATTCGTCCAGCAGCACATCCTCCACGTCCACACCCTTGCGCCGCGCCGTGCGCGTGGCCAGCTCGAACTCGGCCGCCGACATCACCGCATCGGAGACCAGATAGTCGTATTTGGTCTTGACCGAACCGGATTGCTGCTGGCGCTGTTTGAGCGCGACGGCCAGCGTCTGCGTGAGTTCGCGCGCGCCTTCTTCCACCATGGTCGGGAATGGCAGGCCGGCCTTGTTGTTGATGACCTGCATCACGCCGATGAGTTCGCCGCCTTCGGTATCGACGATCGGTGCCACCAGCATCTGCTTGGTACGGTAACCGGTGCGCTTGTCCACGTCCTGCAGGAAACGCAGCGTCGTGCTGTAACCCGCCAGTTCTTGTTCGTCGTAGACGTCCTTGAGGTTGAGCAGTTTTTTGTGGAAGGCGGCGAAGCCGGCGATACTCTGCTCGGCGATGGGCAGTTTGAGATCCTTGAAGGAGTTCAGCCCGGTCTTCACTTTCGAGATCAGCGAGGCCCTGTCGTCGCCGACCACATAGATGGTGAGGCGGTCAGCATTGAACAAGGTACAGATATCCTTGCTGACATCGAGCATGATCTCGTCGATGTTGCTGGTGGCGTGGATCTTGTTGGTGACATGATTGAGGTTCTTGGTGAACTCCAATCGCAACCCCATCTCGTTCGCGTTACCCTGACCTGGACTGCCCATATTCTTCCCCTGTCTTTCGGCTGTTACTGCTGCTGTGCTTTAGGCACAGACCACAGGCCGTTCTCCAAAACGTAAACATCGTATCCTGCTTGCGCCAGTATGAATGCCGCAGCCGCACTGCGACGGCCACTCTGGCAGTACGCGATATAGGTCGCCGACTTGCCGAGCACGCCGATGGCGTTGCGTATGTCGTTGAGCGGAACATTGATCGCTCCCGGCAATTTGTCGTGGCGGTACTCCGGCGGATGGCGCACATCCAGCCAGATCGCGCCCTGCGCCGCTTGCCGCTTGGCATCCTGATAGCTGATGCGGCGCAGCAACGGCTCCTGCATCAATTCCAGAAAGTCCTGTTTCTTCAGGCGCAACAAAACGCCGTTGCTCTTCATGGTCACGGTGGCGTTGCGCTTGGAGTCGGAGATCAGTGCTTCCTCACCGAACACATCGCCCGCCTTGAGCTCAGCCAGCACCAGATTGGCGCCGCCGACCAGTCGCGTCACCTGGGCACGTCCGCTTTCAACGAGATAGTAATAATCGCCCTCTTCGCCCTCGTGAATGATGACATCCTTGTCCCACACCGCGATAGCCTCGATACAGTTTAGCAGCTTGCCGATGTTGGCCGAGGGCAGGTGCGCGAAGGGGCTGTTGCTCAGGTTCTCCGCGCTGAACATGCCGGAGTTCAGCAGTTTGCGCACCGCCGCCTCCGAGCTGTCTTTCAGCGCCATCGGCTTCACGTCGTCGTGGTAAGCGAACTGGTCCCAGGTCACCATACGGTCCAGCAGGTCGTCGTCCACGCGCAACAGTTGCACATTGCTCAGGGCCTGCGAGGAGCGGATCTCCGGCTGTCGTTTGCCAATCGGATGGCGCGCCCATTCGGAGGCGGCGCGGATCAGCACCCGGTTGCCGTCCTCGTACTCGACTTCCATCTCCCCGCGCAGCAGATAGACCGATTGGCCGTGTGGCGGATGATCCTTGAACGGGTCGCGTCCCTGCGCCACGTTCTCGACATGGCAGTAATCGAGCAACTCGCGCAGGCGCGCCGGACTGAACGAGGAGATCGGTTCCAGCGAGGCGAGCACTCTGATGTCGAGGATGTCTTGCATGATGTCGCCCTAGAACTCGAACACCTGGCCGTTTTGCAGCATCTTCGGCACGAAGCCCTTGACGCATTCGCTGACCTCCTGCATGGTCAGCTCGACCTCGCCGGGTTTCAGATGCGTCACATAGATCTTGGGATCAAGCTTGAGTTTGCTCAGTTCTTCGGCCAGCAGCGAAGGACACAGATGTTTGGAAACGATCGCCAGCTCTTTTTCGGCGTTGGAGAAGGCCGTCTCCACGATCAGATATTCCAGATTTCCGATCCGGTTGACCGCCTCCCACAGTGCATCGCAAGTCGTCGTGTCGCCGCTGAACACCAGGCTGGTCTTGCCGCTGTCGAGCTGATAGCCGACCGCCGGCACCACGTGGTTGGCCGGCAGTGGTGTGAGCTTGCGACCTGCCAGGTCGACCGTCTCGCCGAGGACCACGCGCTCGTAGCGCAGGATGGGCTGGTGCAAGCTGGGTATCTGGGTGAAGTCCGGCCATATCTCCCAGTTGAAGACATGCTGCTTGAGTATCGCCAGCGTCTCGTCGGTGGCGTGGATGACCAGCGGTTTGTCGCGCATGAAACCCACGCTGTCGATCAACAGGGGCAGGCAGGCGATGTGATCGAGATGCGAGTGCGTCACGAACACATGATCGATCATGCACATCTCGGCCAGGCTCAGGTCACCCACGCCGGTGCCGGCATCGATCAGCACGTCGTGGTCGAGCAGCAGCGAAGTGGTGCGCAAATTGCCACCGATCCCCCCGCTGCAGCCTAGTATTCTGAGTTTCATCTTGATTGTCCCGCCACACTTATTTCGTCTTGAAGACGAACACGCCGTCCCAGCTCTCCCCGGGCGGGTTGTTGCGATAATAGGATACGCGCTCGGCATAGACTGCATACAACTTCGACTGCGGCGCGATCTTCAACAGGTTATACAGCTGCAATTCGGCCTTGTCCCATTCCTGCTTGCGGTACAGACGCAATGCCTGCTGGAACAGCTTGATCTCTTCCAGCACCACCTGCTCCACTTCTCCAAGCAAGCCCAGCGGTTCGAAGATCGCCACCGGTTTATCCTTGCCCTTGACCCGCACCAGATCGAGTTCGCGATAGACGAACTCGTGCGCTTCCGCCTTGGTGCCTTCGCCGACCAGCACGCCGGCGCCGTATTCCTTGGTGATCCCCTCCAGCCGCGACGCCAGGTTCACCGCATCACCCATCACCGTGTAGGCCACACGCACTTCCGAACCCATGTTGCCGACGCTCACGCGGCCGGTGTTGATGCCGACGCCGATGTGTATCTCGGGCCAGCCTTTCTCCCTGAAGTGCGGCTGCAATGCGCTCAGCGCGCGCTGCATCTCCAACCCGGACAACACCGCATGGTAGGCATGACGCGGATCGTGCAGGGGTGCACCCCAGAATGCCATGATACAGTCGCCCATGTATTTATCAATCGTGCCGCGGTGGCCGTAGATCACGCGTGAAAGCGGCGTCAGGAACTCGTTCATCAGCAGCGAGAGCTCCTTCGGCTCAAGCCCTTCCGAAATGGTGGTGAAGCCGCGCACATCGGAGAACAGGACAGTCATCTCGCGGCTCTCACCTTCCATCGAGACCTGTTCCGGATTCTTGCTCATCTCGTCCACCAGTTCGCTCGGCACATATTGTCCGAACAGGCCGGTGATCTTCTGTTTGGTGCGTGATTCGACGAAATAGCCGTAGGTCATGTTGAGCGCGAACAACGCCGCCACCATGATCAGCCCGCCAGCCAGCGGCAGCGCCAGGTTGCCGTACTGCCACATCGAAGCGTTGATGGCCACCATGAGTGCCAGCGCACCAGCCGACAGCAGCGTGCCCTGGATGGGGCTCATCATGGGCAGCAGAAACGCCAGCACCACGCCGAACAGCAACAGCAGCAGCACGTTGGCACCCAGCACATAGGGTGGATTCTGTTTGATATCCTGATTGAGGATGCCGCTGATCATGTTGGCGTGCACCTCCACCCCGGGATAGACCTCCCCGACCGGCGTGGAACGCATATCCATCAGACCGGGTGCAGAAGTGCCCACCAGCACGATCTTGTTCTGCAGTTCTGTTATCGCGGTGCGCCCGTGCAGGACATCGGATACCGAGATATAGCGGAACGAGTTGCGCTCGCCGCGGAAGGGTACCAGCGCGCTGACTTCGGCATCGACCGGGATGCGCAGGTTACCCTGCGATGACTCCAGATCGAGCCACTCCAGACCGCCATAGTTCTTGTCCTTGTTGGTCGCATAACCGGGCGACAGTTTTGGCATCCCCAGCACGGTACGCACCACGGCCAGCGACAGCGACTCGTAATAGGCGCCCTCATACTCGACGATCATCGGCACTCGGCGTACCACGCCGTCGAAATCCACCACCGGATTGAAATGCCCGGCGGTTGCCGCACTACCCTGTAACTCGATGAGATTTGCACCGAAACTGTCCCAGCGCATGAAGGTGATCGGCCGCCCCTTGAATGTCCCCGGTGTGAATATCGGTTCGGGAAGCACGCCCGAGATGCTCTTGTCGGAGCCGCGTTCGCTGTTGCTGAAGTAGTATCCCAGCACCACGTTGCGCTGCCGCATCTTGTCGGCGAAGAGATTGTCGTATTCGAGGTGCGGCTTGATCTGTGTCAGCACGGACTGAAACTGCGCGACATCCTTGAACTGCTTGCGCCCCAGTTCCTGCAGCACCTTGAGACCGGAGCTGTTGTCCTTCTCGGCGAACACCACGTCGAAGCCGACCACGGCAACGCCGTAGCGGTCGAACAACTCGTCCATGAGCGCGGCCATCTTGTCGCGCCCCCATGGCCAGCGGCCGTCTTCTTTCAGGCTTTTTTCGTCGATGTCGAGAATGACGATGCGCTCGTCACCCTTGTCCGGCAAGGTGAGCCGGAGCCGATAGTCATACAGTTTGGCATCGGTGAACTGGACGAAGCCCAGACGATAGAACTTGGCTCCATCCCCCAGGAACAACAGGACGACAGCCAGACCAAGCGCAATAAGAAGTGCGTGTTTCTTCACTTGTCACCCCGCCCCTCACCCCTTTGGTTTGCGCGTCGGCTCACTTTGCAGCTCAGGTCTTGAAATAGAACTCCATCTTCACCCCGGCCAGCTCGATGAGGTCGTGATCGCTCAGTTGGTGCGGCTGCTCGCCGATTGATGAACCGTTCACCGTCGGGAAACTGCCGCCTTCCACGTGCGTGATGAAATAGCCGTGCGGACGACGTGCCAGCACCGCCACCTGCACGCCGGGCTTGCCCAGTGTGGTGAGGTTCTTCACCAGTTCCAGCTCCTTGCCGGAGTTGGGACCGTTCAATATCTGCACCACCGCCGAAGGCGGCTGCCCGCCGGTGGCGTCCACCGTCAGCCCGCTGGCAGTGGCATTGAACTGGGTGGTTTCCGCCTTCTGCGTCGAGGTGATGTCCGCCTGAGTCCTGTTGAATCCCTCAGCGGGTGACATCTTCACAGGAGCACGCAACACCATGGTCTTCTCGAAATCCGCCGCTGTCGTCTGCGTAGGCTGGTCGTTCAGATACTTGAGTTTGTACTTGCCAATCTCGATGACATCGTTGTTCTGCAGGAAGTGCTTCTTGGTCGGCACGCCGTTGACCGACAGGCCGTTGGTGCTGTCCAGGTCTTCCAGGAAAGAGTCGTTCAGGATGGTGACGATCGCGGCGTGCTCGCTGCTCACCGCCAGATTGTCGATCACGATGTCGTTGTGCGGCTTGCGGCCTATCGTGGTGCGCTCCTTGTTGAGCGGGTATTCTTTCAGCACCGCCCCATCCATGCTGAGTATCAATTTTGCCGGCATATCATCAATCCTCGTAGTTAACTCTTGCTGTGTTGCTCAATTTCCCAACCAGGAACGCACTTTGGCCCACCAGCCTCGCGGGGCGGGGAAGCGTCCTTTTACTTTTACCAGGATGACCGAAACGTTATCGCGTCCGCCATTGTCGTTGGCCAGCTGTATCAGTTGCGTCGCGGCCAGCGGCAGATTGTTCTGCAGCATCTGCACGGTCGAGCCGATATCGCCGTCTTCCACCATGTCGTTCAGTCCGTCGGAACACAGCAGGTAAACATCGCCGACCTGGACATCATGCACATGCAACTCGGGCTCGACTTCGGCGTCGATCCCGACCGCGCGTGTCACCAGGTTCTTGTTCTTGGACAGCCGCGCATCTTCCTTGCTGATCAGGCCGCTGTCGATCTGCTCCTGCAGCAGCGAATGATCCCGCGTAATGGTCACAAATTCCTCGCCGCGCATGCGGTACAGGCGGGAATCCCCGACATGCGCCACCGCCACGCGGTCGTCATAGAACAGGGCGGTGACGATGGTCGTACCCATGCCCGCATACTGCGGTTGGCTTTGCGCCGCATGGAAGATGGACAGGTTCGCCTTCCTTACATTGTCGCGCAACAGCGCCACCCCGAGTTCTTCGCCCGCCGCGTCCACATCCTCCGGGCGCGCATTCTCCAGATGATGCCTGACTTCACTGGACAGCACCGAGACGGCGATCCCGCTCGCCACTTCGCCGGCATTATAGCCACCCATGCCGTCCGCCAGCACGACCAGGCCGCAGCCTGCATCATAGGCGACGCTGTCCTCGTTGTGAGAACGCACCATCCCCGGATTGGTCTGGCTGACTATTTCAAGCGCTTCTTGTATATCCACATCCCACCCCTGAAAACGCCCTGTTATTCTTTGTCATGCACATGCGGCTCACAAGGAAGCCGCACATTGCCTGATCTCTTCCGCCATCTCGGCGCCGTTCTGATAGCGATCGCTGATCTTCTTCGCCAGCGCCCGATCGATGATCGCCACCACGCAGGGCGGCACCTTCGGATCGACGCTCAAAATATCGGTCGGATGCTCGTTGGCGATGCGGAACATCAATTGGGCCATGGAATCTCCCTCGAACGGCAGCTTACCACAGGCCAGTTGGTACAGGCTCACTCCCAGCGAGAACAGGTCGGAATGGCCCTCGATCTTGGTCCCCGCCAGTTGCTCGGGCGACATGTAGGAAGGCGTGCCCAGCACCATGCCGGTCTTGGTCTTGGAAGAATCGGTGATGCGCGCGATGCCGAAGTCGGTGACCTTCACCGTGTCGCTCTCCGGGTCGTACATGATGTTGGCCGGCTTGATGTCGCGGTGCACCACGTTCAGGGTGTGTGCATAACTCAGCGCATCCGCGACGCGCGCGACGATGCTCAGCACCTTCGGCAACGGCAGCAGATTGGGCTGCTTGGTGTACATCGTCAGATCCTTGCCCTTGAGGAACTCCATGGCGATATAGGCCAGGTCATGTTCCTCGCCCGCATCGTACATGGTGACGATGTGGGGGTGGTTCAAACGTCCCGCAGTCTCGGCTTCGCGGAAGAAGCGCGCCTTCACGTCTTCCAGCTCGTCCGCCTCGAACTCCTGCGACAGCGCCATGGTCTTGATCGCCACCACGCGGCTGATCTTCGGATCCTTGCCCAGATAGACCACACCCATCGCGCCTTTGCCTAATTCCTTCTCGATCTCATAGCGGCCCAGCATCGGCTTGGAAAGCCCGGCCTGGTCCAACTTCATGGTGCTGTCGTTGCTGCGACCGGAACTGCCGCCGAGGATGATGGTTTCCGACATCGCCTTGGACTGCGCCATGCGCGTCTCGAGATCGCGGAACTTCGGGTTGTAGTCGGTCATGTATTTGAACACCGACTCGGCCTTGTTGAACTGGCGCTTGCGCTCGAAATCCAGTCCCAGGTTGTACAGCACGTCCATCAGGCTGTCGTCCATCGGCACCTTGCGGAACTTGTCGAACGCGATATCCAGTTGGCCCTGCCCCTGGAACGCCAGCCCCAGCATGCGGTTGCTCTCGGCGGAATCGGCATCGGACTTGAGCTTGCCCTGCTCGGTCATCAGGAAACGTTTGGTGGTCAACAGCAGGTGACCGACCAGCAACAGCGAGGCGGGCAGCATCAGTTGCAGCCACATCGCCTGGGTCGTCATCAGCACAAAATGAACGCCCAGCAATGCCACGAACAGACCGCCCGTGATCGCCGCCGCCACCCCCGCGCTCAGGCGCGGCAGCAGCAGGATCAGATACAGTGCGACAGTCAGAAACACCGCAAACTCGGCCAGCAGGCCCCAACTGGGCGCCACAAAGAAGTCCTGCTTCAGGATGCTGGAGACCGAATGGGCCAGCGTCAGCACAGGCGGCGTCGACGCCGAGATCGGCGTCACCTGGAAATCGCCCACGCCCGCCGCTGTCGTCCCGATCAGCACGATCTTGTCGCGATACTTCTCGGGCGGGATCTTGCCGGTCAACACGTCATAGAACGAATCCACCTGAAACGCCGGCTTGCCATCGCGATCCGCGTAAAAATAAGTATGCATGCGCAGGTCGGGATCGGTGGCGATCTTCAGGTTGCCGACCTTGACTCCCTCGCCTAGGTCGACCTGGATGTCCTTGGGCTCAAGGTTCAAACTCTTCGCCGCCAGCATCAGCGACAGCGAGGGGTAGAACTGGTCGAAGTAGCCGACCACCAGCGGTTCGGTGCGGACGCCGCCGTCGATGTCCGGGGTCGCATTCAGGTGACCGACGGCCAGCGCAGTGGAACCCAGCACCGTGATCGGGACCAGCGCATTCATGGACGGGATCGGCAGCACAGCATCCTCGCCGCCCTGAATACTTGTCAGATTGTTCTTCAGGATGTAATCCGGCAAGGCGTTGTCCGGACGGCCTTGCGGCTCGCCCAACTCGAAGAACATGCCCAGCAACACATTGTTCGCCTGCTGCATGCCGGCCGCGAGTTTCTGGTCATTGTCCAGATGCAGCAAGGCATCCTGCAACAGAGCCTCCAGCTGCGCATACTCGGCCGGGTTGCTGCGTTTCAGGGAAGAATTCGAGAGGATGGCACCGATCTTGTTGATGTAGTCCAGGCCGCCGTCGATTTGCGGCTCGGTGAACAGCACGGTATGCCCGACCACTTTGGCGTGACCTTCAGCCAGTTTTTGCAACAACTGCGCCTGTTTCTCGCGCGGCCACGGCCAGCGGCCCAGGTTGTTCAGACTCTGTTCGTCGATAGCGATGATGGCGATCTTGTCGCTGGGCTCGCGCGACGAGGCCAGCACGCCCCAGTCGTAAGCCTTGCGCTCCAGACTTTGGATCAGATCGCTGCTGGCACCAAACAGGAACACCAGCGCGACCAGCACGCCAGTGAACCAATCCGTTTTCCAAAATGCTTTTTTCATTATTCGCCCTGCCCGTTTTCTACGTTCCCTGAGCCACTAGGGCGGATACTAAAACATTTTTCAAGCCCAAGCCATACCTGTTTGATTTATCAGTTATTTCACTTAACCAGCAAAACCGGGATAGTTGCCAGATGGGCGACCTTGCTGGCCACGGAACCCAGCAGCATATTGCTCAGCGTACCCTGTCCATGGGCGCTGACGACGATCTGGTCCACCTGCTGCTCCTGCGCGGCTTGGACGATGGCCTCCGCCGGGGTGCCGATGGCGACGTGGTAGCTGTAGATCAACCCGGCCGCGTCCAGTTTGGCACGGGCATCCGCCAGTGCGGCCATGCCCTGCTCGCGGTAATAGTCATTGATCGTATCCTGACTGATGAACAGCTTCACATTGCCGGAAGCCAGCTTCCACTGCACGTTGAGCAGATGGATCTGCGGCACCTCTTTCAGCCAGGCCACACTGGCGATCACATGCTCCACCGCACGGTTGGCGGCAGCGGAACCATCCACCGGGATCAATACTTTCATACACACCTCCACATCATGATTTGTCGCGGGTTGCATCCACATCGACCAGATGCACCGCGGGTATCTTCCTCGCCATGCGCTGTGCCAGCCACAACCCCGTCGCCAGCACGAATAGCGCGCATGCCGCCGGCGCCAGCCAGTGCAGGTAATGATGGGCATCCATCAGGGGTTTGAGTGCGACCTCGGTCACCAGCATCTCGCCCGCCACATAACCCAGCAACGCGCCGCCCGCATAGATGATGAAGGGATAACGGTCGATCAGCTTCAATACCAACTGGCTGCTCCAGGCGATCAGCGGGATGCTCACCAGCAAGCCAAACACCAGCAGGCCGACGTTGCCCTTGGCTGCGGCGGCAACGCCGATCACATTATCCAGACTCATCACGAAGTCGGCGATGATGATGGTCTTGATCGCTCCCCAGAGATGGGTTTCAGCCTTGATGTTGCCTTCGCCATGTTCTTCTTCCGGCAGGATCAGCTTGACGCCTATCCACAGCAGCAATATCGCACCGACCAACTTCAAATAAGGCAACGACAACAAACTGACGGCGAAGAAGGTCAGCACGATGCGCAAGCCGATCGCGCCACCGACACCGTACAGGATGCCTTTTTTGCGCTGCGCTTCCGGCAGGTTGCGGCAGGCCAGCGCAATCACCACCGCGTTGTCGCCCGACAGCAGCAGGTCGATCATGATGATCTTGAATACATCCACCCAGAACTGGGGGCTTTGGAACATCTCCAGCATCGTTCAGCCTTTCAATACTTTCTGCATCACGCGCCCCATCTCCGCCGGATTGCGCGTGATGTGGATACCGCATTCCTCCATCACTGCCAGCTTCTCATTGGCACCGCCCTGGCCACCGGAGATGATCGCCCCGGCATGGCCCATGCGCTTGCCTTCCGGCGCGGTGACCCCGGCGATGAAACCGACCACCGGTTTCTTCATGTTGGCCTTGATCCAGCGCGCGCATTCCTCCTCGTCGCTGCCGCCGATCTCGCCAACCATGATCACGGCATCCGTCTCGGGATCGTCGTTGAACAGCTTCATCACGTCGATATGTTTCAAGCCGTTGATCGGGTCGCCGCCGATGCCCACACAGGAGGATTGTCCATAGCCCAGGGCAGTGAGTTGCCCGACCGCTTCGTAGGTGAGCGTGCCGGAACGCGACACCACGCCGATGCGGCCCTTCTTGTGGATGTGACCGGGCATGATGCCGATCTTGATCTCGTCGGGCGTGATGAGTCCGGGGCAGTTGGGGCCGATCAGCAGCGTGCGCTTGCCCTGCATCTTGTAACGCGTCTTCAGCATATCGTGCACCGGGATACCTTCGGTGATGCAGATCACCAGATCGAGATCGGCTTCCACCGCCTCGTCGATCGCTGCCGCCGCGCCCGAAGGCGGCACATAGATCACCGACACGGTCGCGCCGGTCGCCGCTTTCGCATCCCGCACCGAGGCATACACCGGGATACCCTCGAACTCCTCACCCGCCTTCTTCGGATTCACGCCCGCCACGAAACAGTTCGCGCCGTTCGCATACGCCTTGCAGTTGACGGTGTGGAACTGGCCGACCTTGCCGGTCATGCCCTGGGTGATGACTCTGGTGTCCTTGTTGATGAGGATGCTCATTTCGCCCCCTTCGCTGCCGCCACGACTTTTTGCGCCGCATCTGCCATGTCGTTGCCGGAGATGATGGGCAGACCCGATTCGGCCAGTATCTTTTTGCCGAGCTCGACGTTGGTACCTTCCAGTCGCACCACCAGCGGCACATTGAGGCTCACTTCGCGCGCCGCCGCGACCACGCCCTCGGCGATCACGTCGCACTTCATGATGCCACCGAAGATGTTGACCAGGATGGCTTTGAGATGCGGATTCTTCAGCATCAGCTTGAATGCCTCGGTGACCTTCTCCTTGTTCGCGCCGCCGCCCACGTCGAGGAAGTTGGCCGGGCTGCCGCCGTACAGTTTGATGATGTCCATGGTCGCCATCGCCAGACCGGCGCCGTTCACCAGACAGCCGATGTCGCCGTCGAGCTGGATGTAGCTCAGGTCGAACTTCGACGCCTCGATCTCGGCCGGATCTTCTTCGTCGAGATCGCGGTAAGCCACGATTTCGGGGCGGCGATACAGCGCATTGGAATCGAAATTGAATTTGGCATCGAGGGCGACGACACGATTGTCCGCCGTGAGGATCAGCGGATTGATCTCGGCCAGCATCGCGTCTTTTTCCACAAAAGCCTGATACAACCCCTGCAACACCTTCACCGCTTCCGCGTTCGCCACATCGGGGATGCCGATGGCGCGCGCGACTTCCGCGCCCTCCTTGTCGGTCAATCCCGTGACAGGATCGATGCGCACGGTGCGAATCTTTTCCGGCGAATGCCTGGCGACCTCTTCGATCTCCATGCCCCCCTCGCTGGAAGCCAGCAGGGCCACGCGCTGCGAAGCGCGATCCACCACCATTCCGATGTAGAATTCCTTGACGATCTGCGCGCCCTCCTCGACCAGCAGGCGGCGCACCTTCTGCCCTTCCGGCCCGGTCTGGTGCGTCACCAGTTGCATGCCGAGGATCTGCTGCGCATGGCTCTTCACTTCGTCGAGCGACTTCGCCACCTTCACACCGCCGCCCTTGCCGCGTCCGCCCGCGTGGATCTGCGCCTTCACCACCCAGACCTTGCCGCCCAGCTTCTGCGCGGCGGCAACCGCCTCGTCAACGCTGAAACACGCCGTTCCGCGCGGCGTCGGCACGCCGAATCCGCGCAGGATCTCTTTGCCTTGGTATTCGTGGATTTTCATGATGACCGCTCGCGTAGGGGACAGCCCGAAATTTACCAGAGCTTGAGTGAATTCGCAGGCCTTTCAATGCAACGGGGTCGCCGGACTAGCATCCGGCGACCCCGTCAGGGTTACAACGACACTTTTTTCAGAAATCCCAGCGCATACCCAGCGAGTAGGTGGTGCGGGTCGTCTTGTCGGATTGTGTCGCACCGCTGTAATTGGCGAACTCAAGCCCGAAATCGCCATCCACATACAACTCATCCCGGATGCGGTACGAGCCGCGCACCATCGGTGCAGTACGCTTGGACGTACCGCCATTCTGGTCGGTGTGATTGGAGAATTGCAAAGAGGAATCCATCGTCCAGCCGCTGTTGAATTGCGTGTGGTTGTAGAAGAAAAGACTGTTGCCCTTGACTGCGCTACCGTTGCTGAAGCTCAAGCTGGCCGACCAGGTATCCCCCTCCCGCAGCAGGTTGCTGCCGATGACTTGGCCGGTCAGCCCTTTTTCCAGTCCGCGTCCCGGCAAGGCCGTTGTGCTGCCGACGAGCGCGGCCGAGGTCGGCGAGGCCGCATCATATCCGGACAATCCGGTCGGATCGATTCCGGAGACGCCGGTGGTGTTGGAAACGCGCAAAGTGCCGATCGCCTGCCAGTTCTTACGCACCGGTACCGATACGCCGACCTGCCCCAGATTGGAAATAGAGGTACGCGCCAATGCCAGTTGGCGCAGACCGGTCGGCGACACCGCCTGCAGCATGGTGCTGACGGAAGAGGTACCCGCGCCGTTCAGCGCGTTGCGTATGCTCAGCGGCTTGCGGTGGTCGATCATGTAATTCAGGTTGTAACCCGGCATGCTGTTCGAGCCCATGATCTGCGCGGTGTTCACCGCCTTGAAATAGGCGTCGTAATCCAGCAGGGCATAGACCGTCTGCTTCTCCTGGTAATAACGGAACTCGGTACCCAGTGCACGGCGATCCTGCACACCGTCCACGGTCTGGTTGATGCCGTAGAACGACATCATGCCGCTTTCCACGCTCAAGCCGGCGAATCTCGGCTTGCTGCTGTCCGAGTAATCGGCCACTCTGCCGGCCACGGCATTGACCCGGAAGCTGCGCGAATCGCCATAGCCCCCGGCGATACCGTCGAAGCGGCTCTGCACACCGCTGCCCATCGAGCTCTGGCGACCGACACGCACCAGATAATCGCTGGTGCGGCCCTTGATCTCGCCGTAAGCGACATTGAGACGGTTCTGGCTGGGCTGGTTGTCGACGAAGTTCAGCATGTTGACATCACTGAACACCAAGCGACCGTCGAATTCCTCGCTCAGGTAGCGCTGCGAAGCGTTGACGGTGGAGATCAGCATGGACTGGTCGACCGAAGACTGCGACGTAGTCGTGCTCGTGTTGTTGAGGATGAAGGTCGAATCGGTCTTGCTGCTGCCATAGTAATAATGCGAAGAGACCCCGCCGAAATACAGCCAGCGCGCGGCCTGCTTTTTGCGCTCTTTGGTCTGCACGATGGTCGGCTTGGGATCGTCGGGCCGGTTGCCCAGGCTTTCCAGCCTTTGCGCCACGCGCGATGCCCCCTCGCCGTTGGGATACAGCCTCAGGTACAAGTCATACTCGACCTTGGCCTTGTCGAGCTGGCCCGCGCGTTGGCGCGCCACACCGACCCACTCCTGCCCGTCCTGCGTGTAATCGTTGGGAGGAAGCAGCAGCAGCTTGTTGAAATTGTCCACCGCGACCTCGTTGTTCTTGGCCACCAGCGCTTCGCGCCCTTTCACCATCAGCGCGCGCGCCTGCGTGTTGACCTCCGCCATCTGCACCTGCATCGCGGTGGCACCGACCGCAACCGCAACCTCCGGCTTGATCACGGGCAGCGCAGTCAATGTCGCGCTGAGCACCGGTCTTTTTTCCGGCTTGATGGTGATCAGCAGGCTGCGATTGTCTTTCCCCATCGACACGCTGTACTCCGCCTCGCGCGAGAACTGCACGACCAACTTGGGTTTGACATTCTGGTCGCGCGTGGTCACCGTAAAGCTGGGGATCAGACCGGAGGGCGGCGACTTGAGCACTTCATTGTCGGACCACTTCTCGTCGCCCGCAGGCCCCTTCACGCGCTCGTAGAATATCTCCAGCGTGTCACCGTGGCTGGCCGGAAAGTGGCTCTGGTACTGCACCGGTCCGGTCAGCAGGATGGTCGCGACCACGCCGCTATCCTGAAACTCCAGGCGCATGTCCTCAAGCGGCTGCGCATACGCGCTGACCGACAAGCCAGCCGCTGCCAGCAGGCCGTAGATCTTACGGCACGAATTCCCGAAATAACTGCGTATCATTCCCCAGCTCCTCAAATTATTCTTTCCGTCTCGCCGCATCATCCGGCCGCGGAATTATTTCCCTGCTCCGGAGCTGCATGACGCAGCCCCGGTCTTGCATCGATCACCATCTGCTGTAGGCAGTACCTCTGTTGCCCAGCGGCTTGTGGCAACCGGACTTGGAGCAATCGTCCCCGGCCCCCATACCCTCATGGCCGACCGACTTCGTGCTCTGGCCATTACCCGAATATGGATTGTTCTTCAGGTGGCAAGTCGTGCATGCATATCCCGCCAGATAGGGGACGTGCAATGCACTGCCGCTCTTCACGGTCGTCGGAGTGGTGTGACATGAAACGCAAGTCGTTCCGCCCGCATAGGGGATATGGTTGGTTGGTTTGCCGCCCAGTGCGGGCGACCAGCCGGTCTTCAGATGGCACTGGCCGCACTCATCCGTGGTGGTGATATGACCGCCTGGCTTGCCGAGCGCCGCTCCGGTATGGCAGGTCGAACAGACATCCGATGCGCCTGCGCCGGTGTGGTTATAGTGCGCACCGGTGAAGGTGATGTAGTTCGTACCGTGGCAATCCTGGCAGTTGGTGATTCCCGAAGTCACATAGGCAGTATGCTTCGCCCGATTCGTCGAAATCTGAGTCATGCCCGCGGCATATGCCACATCGTCATGGCATGTCGCGCAAGCCGATGCGCCCGAATGGCTGAACCTCGACCCTGCCCAGGCGGCCGTGCTGGTGTGGCATGAACCGCAACTGCCTATGCCCGCAGCTGAATACGCGCCATGTGCGGCCGTGGACGATATCTTGGTCATTTCCGGCGAATAGTCCGGCGTACCGCTGTGGCAATTCTGGCAAAGACCCGAAGTGGCCGTGTGGTCAAAGCGACCCGAAGCAAAAGTGCCGATGCCGAAGCTCTTGTGGCATGTGTTGCACGCCATGGATGCAGCTGCATATTTGGCATGGGCAGTCGTCGAAGCGACCTGCGTCACTCCGGGCGCATAGGCACCGTTCTGGTGGCAACTCCCGCACACAGCGGAAGCTCCCGAGTGATTGTAGTAGGCACTGGCAAAGGTGAGATAGTTGGTATGACAAGCCTTGCAATTGCCAGTGAAATTCACCGTGTCCATGCCCATCGGCAAGTGCCCGCCAGCATAATTGCGCCCCGGCCCGCCCGCTTTATGGCACACCGAGCAATCCGACGCGGTGTCGCTGTGATTCCATCTGGCCGGCACCCACGCGCTGCTTCGGTGGCAGTTGTCGCAGGACGCGCCCACCAGGGTCGAGACCGGGTGGTTGGACGGTGTACCCGGCTCGATGCGGCCGTTGTGGCAGTTGGTGCATTCGCCGGGTCTGGCCGTGCCGTGGTTGAAGCGCGCGCCAAAGAAGGTGGAGGTGTTGAAGTGGCAGGTATCGCAGGGCGCGTCGGTCACGATGTGCTTGGTCGATTTCGGCGTCGCCACCACGCGTCGTCCTGTGGCATGACAGCCGTCGCAAGTCCTGGGGGTGCCGACGAACACGCCGCCGACGTGGCAGTTCTCGCATGAGGTGGTGGCATGGCCGCCAGCCAGCGGAAATCCGGTCGACAGATGGTTGAATTCGAGATCGACTTTTGGCGCGGCCTTTGGCCCGGCAGCCTGCACTTGCATGGCCCCCAGCATCAGAATCGCGGCCAGCAGATAGCCCAGTATTTTTCCCAGTCGTTTCATCGCCCAGCTCCTCTTAATTATTCATTCCATGCACACCGGTCAAACCGACTTCTCCCCTTCTCCAAGAGGACACATCTGACCGGCATTTCCCTTCAACACCACCCTGCCCGCTTGCGGCAGATTATTTCTTGCGCGCCTTCACTACAGTCTTCACCACATCCGTTCTGATCTGTTTCCAGTCGTTGCCGATATGGCAGCGTTCGCAACGGTCGCCATAGCTGCCGTTGTGTACATCCTCGCGGTCATGACAACTGCCGCATGAACTGGCCAGCGACACCTTCTTGCCCATCGGCTTGGAATGGCAGCTGTAACACTTGTTGGCGATCTTCTTGTGCGCGCCGTCCAGCTTGAAATTGGTCTTGTCATGGTTGAAATCCCATGCCATCCAGTCGCGCACGTTGTGGCAATCCTGGCACTCGGTACCGAAACGGCGCTTGTGCGTCTTGGCATCGTCCTTCTGGTGACACGACCAGCAATCTGTCTCGGCATCCTTGAATGTCGGTGCGGCATGACACTTCTTGCACTCCACCAGCATGTGCCGTCCCAGCAGCGGGAAGACCGACATGCTCCCGTGATCGAAGGTGGTCTTGTTCCATGATTTCTCGTCATGGCAGGACTCGCACTTCTTGCCTTCCTGCCCTTTGTGCTTGTCGTCCTTTTCATGGCAGGAGTAGCAATCTTTCGGCAACTTGTCCGTCAGGTTTTTCTTGTGGCAGCTCACGCACTTGGCTGCCTTGTGTTTGCCCAGCAGCGGATACTTGGTCTGCTTGCCGTGATCGAAAGTGATCTCTTTCCAGCCGCGCTCGATGTGACAAGACTCGCATTTCTTGCCGAAGTTCCCCTTGTGCGACTTGTCGTCGTCCTTTTTGTGGCAGGAAATACAGGTCAGCTCCAGCTTGTCCTTGTACAGATCGCCTTTGTGGCACTCGGTGCACTTCAGCGGCGAACGGTGCTTGCCCAGCAAGGGGAACTTGGTCTTGTCGTGGTCGAACTTGATCTCTTTCCAGTCTTTCTCGACGTGGCAGGACTCGCACTTATTGCCGAACTTGCCCTTGTGCGCCTTGTCGTCGTCCTTCTTGTGGCAGGAACTGCACTGCTTGGGGGTGTCTTTGAACTTGTTGTCGATATGACACTTGGTGCAACCCACTTCGTTGTGCTTGCCCAACAGGGGATACTTGGTCAGCTTGTCGTGATCGTACTTGATCTCTTTCCAGTCGCGATCGACGTGGCAGGACTCGCACTTCTTGCCCAGCTTGCCCTTGTGCGCCTTGTCATCGTCTTTCTTGTGGCAGGACACACAATCCTTCGGCGTGTCCTTGAACTTGTTGTCGATGTGGCACTTGTCGCACTTCACGTCGGTGTGCTTGCCACGCAGCTTGAAGTCGAACTTGTCGTGATCGACGGTGGTGGTCTTCCAGTCTTTCTCGGAGTGGCACTTCGCGCAATCGGTGCCCAGCTTGCCCTTGTGCGCCTTGTCGTCGTCCTTCTTGTGGCAGTCGTTGCACAGGCTCGGTGCTTCTGAGTATTTCTTGTCCTTCTTGTGGCAGTCCTCGCACTTGACCTTGTTGGTGTCGGCGTGTTTTCCCTTCAGCGGGTAATCGGTCTTGAGGTGGTCAAATGTCGCCTTGTCCAGCACGACGATCTTGGCATCGCGCCCCTTGTGGTCGGTATGGCATTCCTTGCAATCCTTGCCCTGCTCGATGCGACCGTGGTAACCGCGCTGGCCTTCGACATCCTTGGCCACATCCTTGTGGCAGTCGCTGCACAGACGGTTCTGCGCGCCCTTGTCGAACTTCTTGTGGCATTTCTCGCACGTCTCTTCTTCCTTGGCATGGCCCTGAATGACCTCTCCTGGCATCAACAACTTGTTGGCCTGCGCCTGCATGGGTAGCAGCGCAAACAAAAGACAGACTGCGGCAAAGGATCGAAGTATCGTCGTCATGGATTGCATTCGCGGTTTAGTAGGCGTGGACAGCGTAGACGTGGTAGACCGCGCTGAACACCATCAAATAGACGAGCGGGATATGGAAGACGTGCCACAGCGAGAACAGCCGCTCGTAGGTGTGGAACTGCGAAGCATCACGGACTGCGACAAGATAGGTATGTATCTTGTCGCGGTACTCTTCATACATACCTTTCATGCTCTGCTTCTGCGCGTCAGTGAAATTCTTCTCTTTCGCCTGTGCATTCATGACCCGGCGCAATTGCCAGGGCAGATAGAGCGACAGCCACCATACCCGCAGGCTGGTGATGATGAAATTGCCGAGACCGAGACCGGTGTTCTTGGTGTATTTTTCGGCCTTGGCATGGAAATGATTCAGTTTTTCCTCAACCTTGGGTGCGAAGTGGAATGCGGACTTCACATCCCCTTTCTGTTCCATATCACCCTTAAGTTCGTTCACCGTTGCCTGACGACCGTAGAGACCGTGGTGGATCTTGGTATAGAAGAATCGACCGAAGGTGCCGCTACCCGACACCAGCAGCATGCAATACATGGCCACGGCGGCATTGATCGAGCCGGTGGGATGGATATAGGGGATGTAGACGTGGTAGGTGGAGTGAAAGACGATGGTCAGTGGACCCAGGATGCCCAGAACCATATGCCATTTGAACCAGGTGGGCAGGAAGCCGAAGTTCTCCAGGAATCGCCAGCGCTTGCGCAAAGGATAGAGCAACAGAGTCAGCATCATCAGGCCGCCCGCCAGACCGAGGTTATAGCCGAAATCGAACATCTCCTCGCCGGGGGTGTAAAGCGTCTGCGGATACACCAGGAAGTATCCGCCGAACGTGATAAGGCCGACGATTCCAATGAATATCAGCCAGGGGAGATGCTCGGAATGTTTGCTCGACTTCATAATATATAGTTATCCAAATAACCCTTTGATAAAAAAGGGCCGCGCATTGTAATATCGCCCTGCCGGAACGGCAAACAGGAATTATGTCGTTAGCGTTTTATTCAACACGGCATAAAATGCCCGGCATGCGACTGACGCTATCCGGCATTAGTTCCTGATTCGAACTTCATTCAAACACAAACTGTCTTAAGCCGGGCTTAAGAATGCAGACAATAACCACTAGACCCACTCTGTGACATGGACATATTTGACCTATCTATCTATCTGATTCCGCTCGTTATCATCGCTTTTATCTATCTGAGCGGCCGCAAGAAAAAAGAACGCGCGTCCATCGAGACACTGAACGAATCCATCGTGGCCGGACTGACCGAGCCGCCCTCCCTGCATCCGGAGATTAACCCTAATCTCTGCCTGGGTTCCGGCACCTGCATCACCGCCTGTCCTGAACATGCGATCGGCATGATCAAGGGCAAGGCCGTGCTGGTGAACCCGACCCACTGCATCGGCCACGGCGCCTGCGCTGTCGCCTGCCCGCACGACGCGATCACGCTGGTGTTCGGCACCTCCAAGCGCGGCATGGACATCCCGCAGGTCAGCCCCTCCTTTGAGACCAATGTCCCCGGCATCTTCATCGCGGGCGAACTCGGCGGCATGGGCCTGATCCGCAAGGCGGCCACCCAGGGCACCCAGGCCATCGAACACATCGCCAAGCTCAAGAGCGGTGGTACCCCCTACGACGTGGTCATCATCGGCGCGGGGCCGGCCGGCCTTTCCGCCACGCTGGGCGCCATCGAAAAGAAGCTGAATTACGTCACCGTCGAACAGGAGACCTCGCTCGGCGGCTGCATCTTCCAGTATCCGCGCAACAAGGTGGTCATGACCGCACCTGTGAAACTACCGCTGGTCGGCGAGATGCGTTTCAAGGAAGTCAGCAAGGAGAAGCTGCTCGAGTTCTGGCATGGCATCGTGGCAAAGACCAGCATGAAGCTGAACTTCAACGAGCGCATGGAGAACATCACCAAGACCGACAAGGGCTTCATCGTCAAGACCAACAAGGGGTCCTACGAGACCCGCGCCGTGCTGCTGGCCATCGGTCGTCGCGGCACACCGCGCAAATTGGGCGTGCCCGGCGAAGACTTGCCCAAAGTGGTGTATCGCCTGATCGAACCCGAGCAATACAAGAACATGCATGTGCTGGTGGTCGGCGGCGGTGACAGCGCGCTGGAGGCGGCCATGGCCATCGCCGAGCAGCCCGGCACCACGGTCACCCTCTCCTACCGCAGCGATGCCTTCGGCCGCGGCAAACCGAAGAACCGCGAGCGCCTGAAAACGATGACGGACAAGGGCCTGATCGATGTGCGCCTGAAATCCA
Organism: Sideroxyarcus sp.; assembly: GCA_030651895.1. Taxonomy (GTDB): domain Bacteria; phylum Pseudomonadota; class Gammaproteobacteria; order Burkholderiales; family Gallionellaceae; genus Sideroxyarcus. Next base: position 79,665 of record JAUSBR010000004.1, read on the forward strand.
ACGTCAAGATGGTGGAGGAAAAGACCCTCGTGCTCGAACAGAACGGCAAGATGACGGAGATACCCAACGACGGTATCATCGTCTGCGCCGGCGGCATCCTGCCCACCCCGTTCCTCAAGGAAATCGGCGTGCTGGTGGAAACCAAGTTCGGCACTAGCTGATCGCAGGCAGAGTCTAAGGGCGGAAAGTGACCGCCACGCACAGACCACGGGCATTGTCTGCCCGCGAGAAGTGCACGGCAGCGCCGTGCACTTCGGCGATCCTTCTGACGATGGACAGCCCCAGCCCGCTGCCGCTGGCCTGGGTGTCCGCAGGACGATAGAAGCGCTCTGAAACTCTGCTCATCTCCTGTTCCGAGATACCGGAGCCGTCGTCGCACACCGACAGGCTGGCAAGGCCTTCCCGCTGCACGACAACCACACGAACCGTAGTGCCCGAACTCGTGTGCCGCACGGCGTTATCGATCAGATTGCGCGCCAGGATGCGCAGCAATTCAGGATTGCCGCGCACCGTGACTTCTTCCCCTTCCGGCAATTCGATGTGCACACCTTTGTCCAAAGCAAGCGGCGCGATCACCGCGATCTCGCCGGCCGCGATATCCCGCAAACGGCATGACTGCGCAACAGCGACTTCCAGCGCGTCGACGCGCGCCAGCGTGAGCAGCTGTTCGATCAGATGTGCGGCGCGGTCGCAACCCAGGATCGCGTTGTCGAGCGCATGGTTGCGCTCCGCGGTACCGCTTGCGTTGCGTGCCACCTGTGCCTGCGCCTTGATCCCCGCCACGGGCGTGCGCAATTCGTGCGCCGCATCCGCAGTGAAACGGCGCTCGCGCTGGAAAGTGGAATCGATACGGGCGAACAGCCGGTTGAGCCGCTCGATCAGCGGCAGCACCTCGCGCGGCGCGGCGACCGCATCCAGCGGCGTCAGCGTCTCCGGATCGCGCCGCTCCAGTTCCGCCGCCAGTTTGTCCAGCGGGCGCAGGCCGCGCGCGACCGCAACCCACAACAGCAAAGCCAGCAGCGGTAATGAGAACAGCAGTGGCTGCAACAGATTGCCTGCGATATCGCGCGCCAGTTCTTCGCGCACATCTGCGCGTTCCGCCACATGGATCAGGAATTGCCCCGTCTCGTCCCAGGCACTGAACACGCGCCAGCGATGACCGTCGATGACACTGTCGCTGAAGCCTTCTTCCACATCGGCCAGATGCCGCTGCGTCGCATTGGCGGAGTGCATGCGCAATATCTTCCCGCCCTCCCATATCTGAAACGCCACCTGGCGCGCGTATTTGTGCAGCAGCGGTGCGTGATCCGTCTCCAGCTCGTCGAGCTCGTGTGCGGCCTGGGCGGACAGTAGCGCGGCATCCTGCGCCAGATGCGCATCCAACACCTCGTCGAACTCTTCGCGCGCATCGAAGTAGATGAACGTGGATGCACCCACCCACACCACCACCACTGTCGTCAGCGCCAATGCCAGCAAGCGTCTCTTTAATGAATGTCCCTGCATCTCAATCTGCCTTGTCGGCGGGGATCAGATAACCCACGCCGCGTATCGTCTCTATCAGTTCGGGGAACAGTTTGCGGCGCAGATGATGGATGTGCACCTCGACCGCATTGCTCTCGACCTCTTCGCCCCATGCATATAGCTGCTCCTCGAGCTGCGCGCGCGACAGCACCTTGCCGGCATTCAGCAGCAGGGCATGCAGTACCGCGAACTCCTTGGGTGACAGATCGGCAGGCTGCTCGCGACAGGTCACGCGATGGGCGGCGGGATCGAGCTTGATCCCGGCAACCTGCAACAGCAGATCGACCTTGCCGCTGGCACGGCGAATCAGCGCGCGCAATCGCGCCGCCAATTCGCCCATGTCGAAGGGTTTGAGCAGATAGTCGTCCGCCCCGGCATCCAGTCCTTTGATGCGGTCGTTCACGGTATCGCGTGCAGTGAGGATGAGTACTGGTATGGATGAATTGCGGCTGCGCAGGCGCTGCAACACCTCCAGCCCGGAAAGACGCGGCAGCCCCAGGTCGAGCACCACGGCGGCATAGGCTTCCGTGCCGAGCGCGTGGTCGGCCGCGATGCCGTCCTTCATCCAGTCGACGGCGTAGCCGGCCTGTTTCAAGCCGGCCTGTATGGCATCGCCCAACAGGGCGTCATCCTCGACCACCAGCACGCGCATATCTCACCTCTCGCCGCATATCAATCGTCGTCATCGCGTTGTTCGGCATGACCCGCAAACTCGGCGGGCGCCATCGCGCTGAGCGCGGAATAGCCGGCCCAGAACGTCACCACCGCGAGCAGCATTATGACACCCAGCCAGGCATACGAACGCTCTTCGCCGGCTTCGGGGGCGGCTTCTTTCGTTCCGCTGATCATGGCACTCACCAGGTTCTCGCGGTGCAGGATACTGCTCACCACGACGCCGGCGATATGCACGGCCACGACTGCCAGCATGGCGAAGGAAAGCACCTCATGCAGTTCTTCCATCATGTCGCCGCCGATATCCTGAAACAGCAGCACGCCGCTCGCGCCCGAACCGATGATCAGGAACAGCAGCAGCCAGATCGCCACACTGCCGGCCGGATTGTGCCCCACATAGCGTTCTGCCCTGCCTCTGGCCAACGCAGACACATAAGTAAGGACCTCACCCGAGGTGAACAGGAAGGAAGCGAAGCGCGCATAACGCGTACCCATGAATCCCCACAGCACCCTGAAGGCGATCAGCCCCAGCATGGTATATCCCAGCATCACATGGATGTCGCGATAGCGCTCCGATTCCGAGGTCAGAAAGACGCCGCAGAACGACAGCACCATCGACCAGTGGAACACCCGCGTCGGCACATCCCAAACCTGGATCCGTTCACTCATGATCTTCGTGCCTTCTATTTGGGCATGCGGATATTGCGCTCGCGGTAATCACCGCTCTCCGCCAGGGTATGGCAGGCCGCGCAATTGGCCGGGCTCTTCACCAGTGGATTCTTCCATACGCGCTGCGGCACCTCGTCATGCTCGCGGATGAACCAGCGCGTTTCGCTGATGCGCAGCAGGGGTTTGGCGACCGGATCCGGCTTCCGCTTACCGGCATTTTGCTCGAGGAATGCAGCGATCTCTTGCGCAACTGCAGGCTCCAGGCTCGCATCCGTACCGAAATGCTTGTCCAGCCCGGACATCATCTCGCGCCAGGACTCGGCGGGCAGCAAGCGCGGGGGGAAGGCCACATGGCACGAGCCGCACTCTTCCTGCCAGGCGGCATTGGTGGCGACAGCCCTGCGGCCGCCCTCGTGGTGCTCGTGATCGTCATCAGCCTGCGCGACAGACATCATCCCTCCCAGCAGGATGATGACTGCGGACATGCGCAAAGTGTTTCGATTGTCGAACGGCATGATGGCCTCCTTATTTCCCGATAGTGAGCAGGTAGGTGAGCACATCGCCCTTTTCCTGCGGCGTGCAGGCGCGCGCGAGTACGTCGTTGCAATTGCGCTTGAACCACTTCTCGACCTTGGTTGGATCAGTGAAACGCTCTGGATTGACCAGCGGCGCCAGCGGCTTGATGACCTTGCTGGTTTTGGCGTGCTTGCCGCTGTTTGCCGGATCTTCGGTATGGCAGGAAGCGCAGCTCCATTCGTTACCGTGGGTTGACTTGAAGAACTGTTCGCCGTTCGCTGCAGAAAAACTCTGGAACCCGGGGCTGGACTTTGCCGACCTGGCAAACTCGGCCATGAACTGGCCGAATGTTTCGGCGCATGCCGGTTGCACCGCCAGACCGCTCATTACGACCAGCAGCAGAACCAGCAAAGTATTTATACGCGACATGATTGACCTCCTTTAAGTTGCACTTCGACGGGTGCAGGATAGAAGGTCAGACTTAAGACAAGCTTAAGTGCTTAATATCGCAGGAGAGTACCGCGAAAACACGGCATATAGACATCGCCTGTCCGCGTCGACAGGTGAATTGGAACGATGGGGAATTGGTGCCGCTTGTCGGATTCGAACTGACGACCTACCGCTTACAAGGCGGTTGCTCTACCAACTGAGCTAAAGCGGCGGGTGAAACTGGTGGGTCGGGCGAGATTCGAACTCGCGACCAACGGATTAAAAGTCCGCTGCTCTACCGACTGAGCTACCGACCCGGTCCCAAAAGGGAGCGCGCATTATACGGGTTTGACTTTGACTGTCAAACCAAGCAGCAAAGCCTTACGCGTTTTGGTAGCGCGTGCTGTCCGCGACCCCGGCAGACTGGAATCCTTCGCGCCGCAAACGGCAGGAATCGCAGCGTCCGCAGGCGCGTCCCAGCTCGTCGGCTTGGTAACAGGACACCGTCTGGGCATAGTCCACCCCCATGCGCACGCCCTCGCGGATAATCTCGGCCTTGGAAAGATGCAGCAGCGGTGCATGCAGGGTGAGCGGCTTGCCTTCAACCGCTGCCTGGGTCGCCAGATTGGCCATGCGCTCAAAGGCGGCCACATATTCAGGCCGGCAATCGGGGTAGCCGGAATAATCCACCGCGTTCACACCGAAGAAAATGTCCTGCGCCTTCAGCACTTCGGCCCAGGCCAGCGCGAGCGACAACATGATGGTGTTGCGGGCGGGCACATAGGTGACGGGAATACCGCTGCTGGCCTGCTCCGGCACGGCGATGTTGGCATCGGTGAGCGCCGAACCGCCGAAGGCGGTGAGATCGATGTTGATGATGCGATGTTCGCGCGCGCCCAGCGACTCCGCCACACGTTTCGATGCTGCCAGCTCGGCATGATGGCGCTGGCCGTAATCCACACTCAAGGTGTAGCACTCGAAACCCTGCTTGCGCGCCATCGCCAGCACCGTCGCGGAATCCAGACCACCCGACAACAATACCACCGCTCTTTTCATCTTCCGACCTCGTTGCCCCACAACAACTTGTGCAGCTGCACCTGCATTCGCACCGGTAGACGGTCGCGCAATATCCATTCCGCCAGATCCCGCGGGGCAAGGTGACCCTGCACCGGCGAGAACAGCACCGCACAACGTTGCGCGAGCTGTCGCTCCTGCAGAATCTGCTTCGCCCACTGATAATCGGCTGCATCGTTCAGCACGAACTTGATCTCGTCCTGCGCGGCCAGATGTTCCAGATTGGCCCACAGGTTCTTTTCCACTTCGCCCGAGGCCGGCGTCTTGATGTCGACCACCTTCTGCACTCTGGCATCCACGCCGCTCACATCCAGCGCGCCGCTGGTTTCCAGCGAGACTGCATATCCCGCATCGCACAGGGCCTGCAACAAAGGCAGGCAATTCTTCTGCGCCAGCGGCTCGCCCCCGGTGACGCAGACGTAACGCGCATCGTGCCGCGCCACTTCGGCGAGGATGGCTGCCAGCGTCATGTTCTGTCCGCCGCTGAAAGCATAGGTGGTATCGCAGTATTCGCAGCGCAAGGGACAGCCGGTGAGCCGGACGAACACGGTCGGCAGTCCGACGCGGCCGGTCTCGCCCTGCAGGGAAAAGAATATTTCGCTGATACGCAACGAATCGTTTGCGGAAGGAATGGCCATTGCTCTACTTATTTGATCGCAGCCAGGCGCTTCTTCGCTTTTTCCGATGCATCGCTTCCCGGGAACTGGGAGATGAGTTGTTTCAGGGTCTTCTGTGCGGCGGATTTGCTCTTCAGGCTCAACTGGCACTCCGCGACGTTGAGCATCGCTTCCTGCACACGCGGATGGTCCGGGTGTTTTTCGATCAAAGTCTGATAACTGCCAATACTGCTCTTGCATTCTTTCAGCAGGAAGAATGAATTGCCCGTCCAGTACAGGACGTTCGCTTCATGCACGGACTGCGGATAGCTCTGCAGAAAGTCGCGGAAGGCCGCAGCGGCATTCTGGTATTTCTCCGCTTTGTACAGACTGTAGGCTGCTTCGAAAGTACGGTTCTCGCCGGCCGGATCGGCGACGACTCCTTTGCCGCTGTCGGGACGACTGGCCGCGGGTTCATTGCCCTCGAAGCGGCGCAGACGCGAATCCAGATCGACGTAGAAATCCTTCTGGCGCTTTTCGGCGTCCTGCAAGCTATGGATCAGCTCTTCGTTCTGACCGCGCAACTTGCGCAATTCGGTATTCAACGCTTCCATCTGCATCTGCAGATCGAGGGTCGAACGGATGTACTGCTCTTTTTCCTGCTCGGTCGAGGCCAGTGCCTGTTCCAGTTTGACGATGCGCGCTTCCAGCTGCTTCACCTGCTTGCGCGCATCGTCATCCGCGAACAGCCCTGCCATGGCAGAACTGCTCGCAACGCACAAACAGGCCAGCAACCAGAAACGCATACCGGATTACTTGGCGACGAAATCCACGCGGCGATTTTCTGCCCAGGATGCTTCGTCATGGCCGGTCGCGCGCGGTTTCTCTTCGCCGTAGCTCACCGTGGTGACCTGCGACTCTGTGGCACCCGACAAGACCAGCAACTTCTTCACGTTGTTGGCGCGACGCTGCCCCAGAGCCAGGTTGTATTCGCTGCTGCCGCGCTCATCCGCATTGCCTTCCAGACGAACTTTGCTGGCGCGGTTCTCGCTCAGATATTTGCCGAGAGCCTGGACGGTGGCACGGTCTTCCGCCTGCACCGCATCCACATCGAACGGGAAGTGCACACTGGTTTCGGTCGGCATGGCCGCTGCTTCGACGACAGGCGCGGCAGCTTCGGTCGCCTCTGGTGCCGGCGCGGCTGTAGCGGTCTCGGCCGGCGCAGCGGCAGGTTCGGTCGCCGCCGGTTCTGTAGCCGCTGTCGGCGCTTGCGTTTCTTCCTCGATCGGCTCGCTTGCGCAAGCCACCAGCAGATTCGCCAATACCAGACCCAATATCAATTTCTTCATTGCATTCTCCTTTTATTCATCGAGACTACTGCTTCAGGAAAGGCCCCCAGATCGGCTCGCGAATATCGCCGCGCTGGGCAACCATCTTCTGCTTCACTCTGCCGTCACTGGATACGGTTGCCAATATACCACGACCCTGCGACTCGGTTGCGAACAGGATCAGCTTGCCGTTGGGGGCAAAACTGGGTTTCTTTTCCCATCCGCCGGGTGTCAGTATCTGCACCTGCTTGCTCTCGAAATCCTGCACCGCGATGTAGAACGTGCCCCCGCTGAACTGCGAATAGACGAAACTCTTGCCGTCGGGACTGAAACGCGGCGAGAAATTGTTGCCGCCCTCGAAGGTCAGCCGTTCGGCGTAACCGCCCTCTGCTGCCACACGATAGATCTGCGCCTTGCCGCCGCGGTCCGATGTGAACAGAAGCGTCTTGCCGTCCGGCGAGAATGCCGGCTCGGTGTCGATGGTCTCGCTGAAGGTGATGCGGCGCAGGTCCTTGCCGTCGGCACCCACCAGATAAAGCTGCGAACTCCCGTCGCGCGTCAGCACGATGGCAAGCTGCTTGCCGTCCGGCGACCAGGCCGGGGCGCTGTTGCTGCCGGAAAAATCCGCCAGCACGGTGCGCTTCTGCGTCGCCAGCGACTGCACGAACACGGTCGCATGGCCGCGCTCGAAACTCACATAGGCGATCTGCTTGCCATCCGGCGACCAGGCCGGCGACATGATGGGCTCGTTCAACGACAGCAAGGTCTGCTCACCGTAACCATCGCTGTCCGCCACCACCAGCCGGAACTGCTTGCCCTCGCGGTTGACGTAGGCGATGCGCGTGCTGAACACGCCCGCACTGCCCGTCAGTTTTTCATACACCAGATCGGCGATGCGATGCCCGATGGCGCGCACCTGATCGCTCCTTGCCGTCACGGCCAGCGCGATCAATTCGGTTTGCCTCACCGCGTCGAGCAGGCGGAACCTCACTTCCGCACGTCCGTCTCCCAGTGCGCGCACACTGCCGATGACCAGCGCTTCCACACCCGCCCATTCGACATATCTCACCTCGCCCGGCTCATGCGGCGCCTTGCCTGCCGGATCGATCAGCTTGAACAGCCCGGTGCGCAACAGATCGTTGGACACCACACTGCTGATCGTCTGCCCCGCGATGCGTTCTTCCCCGCCGAAGCGCACCACCGAGATCGGCGTCTGATGTTCGCCCGCACCGGTGATCTCGATATCCAGAGTGGCTTGCGCGGATGTCACTACGCACAAACCGAAAAGCAATCCCAAGCAACCACGCATATGCATCCTTTCTACGGCCTGATCGTCAACTTCAATTCGCGGAACATCTTTTGCAGATCGGCATCGGTCGGCACCGGCAGCGGCTGCGCCTTGTAGATGGCGCGCTCCGCCGCATTGTCGTATGCCGTGTGTCCGCTGCTGCGCAGCAATTCCACATCCAGAACATCGCCGCCCGGCAGCAGCGTCACCTTGAACTCGGCCTTGGCCGACTCGGGCACATCCGGCGGCATCACGATGTTGCGGCGTATCTTGGCACGGATCATGTCCTGATAACGCCCCACCTGCGTCGCCGTCGCCGCATCCACTTCGGCGCGGATGCGCGCCTGTTCAGAATTGCGCAGACGCTCGGAATACGCCTCCAGCTCGCGCAACTCCTTCTCCTGCTTTGCCTTGGTAGCTGCCGCCGCTTTGGCTTTTTCTTCGGCCTGTTTCTTTTTCTTGTCGCGCACCTCGATATCCGCCTTCACCGGCGGCAACACAGGGGCTACAACCTTGGGCAGCGCTTTCGGTTCCGCCTTGACGGGCGGTTCAAGCAGTTGTTCGGGGGCGACTTCGGCTGCGGGCAGACTGTCCCACATCTCCACCATAAACTCTTCCGGCGGCTGCGCCTGCCAGCGGAATCCGAAATACAGCACGAAGAAGAACAACAGATGCACCGCCAGCGCCAGCATCCCGGCGGGAAGACGATAAGGCTCCGGATAGGTCAGCGCGGTACTCATCGGCCCTTGGCGAGCAATCCGATCTTCTTGATGTGCTGCTGCTGCAACATGTCCATCACGTTGATGACTTCCTCGTAGCGCACATTCTTGTCGGCAGAGATCACCACCGGCTGTTCTGGATTCTTCTTCAGGCTCTGCTGCAGACGGGCCACCAGTTCATCGCGTGACACCGGCGACTCCTGCCCGCCCTTGCCGTGGTCGCGCAGGGCCAGCGTGGTGTCTTTCTTGATGATGACTTCCAGCGGCGCGACCGGCGGTGCCAGCGACTTGCCCACGCTGGGCAAATCGATCTGCCCGGGATTCATCAGCGGCGCCGTGATCATGAAGATCACCAGCAGCACCAGCATCACGTCGATGTAGGGCACGACGTTGATCTGCGACATCGGACGATGTTCGCTGCGCCTGCTGTAGCTCACGGCTGCACCTCCGACAGTGCGAATGGGTCGCTGCGCAGCAGCGGGGTACCCATCGGCCTACCCCTTGCGGGTACGTTACTGGCGAAGACAGCCGTTTGCGGGAGGAGGTGCAAGGCAGCCATTCCCGCACCCATCGCTATCGCGCACCGTGTCATGGCTGCCTCTGGAGTACGTTGGAGAATTCTTCGATGAAACTCTCGAAGCGCGACGACAGCCGCGTGACGTCATGCACATAGCGGTTGTATGCCACCACCGCCGGGATCGCGGCGAACAGGCCCATCGCCGTCGCCACCAGTGCTTCGGCGATGCCCGGTGCCACGTGCGCCAGCGTCGCCTGCCCCACGTTGGACAGACCGCGGAACGCGTTCATGATGCCCCACACGGTGCCGAGCAGGCCGACGTACGGGCTCACCGAGCCGACCGTGGCGAGGAAGGAAAGGTGCGATTCGAGATGATCCACCTCGCGCTGATATTTGGCACGCATGGCGCGGCGCGTGCCGTCCATCACCGCCGCGCTATCCACGCCGTGGGTCTTCTTCAGCTTGATGAACTCGGCGAAACCCGCCGAGAAGATCCGTTCCAGCGCCCCGATATCGCGGCGACCCCGGTTGTTCGCCTGCTGGTAGAGCGCAGCCAGATTCGGATTGCTCCAGAACGCGTCCTCGAACTCGCGCGACTGTTTCACCGCCGAACGCACCGCGAACAGCTTGAGGAAGATGTACCACCAGGACATCAGCGACACCAGCAGCAGCAAACCCATCACCAATTGCACCAGCAAGCTGGCATTGGCGACCAGATTGATGAACGACATATCCCCGATCAGTTCCATATCAGTCTTTCCATTGATTTCGCAACACATCCGGCACACTCACCGGTTTGAAGGTCTCGACATTCACGCACACCAGATGCACCTCACCCTCGACCAGCACCTCGTCCCCGCGCATCACCGTCTGGTGAATGTTCAGCCGGCTACGCCCGATATCCTTGATCTGCGACGTCACCGCCACCAGATCATCGAGCAGCGCCGGTCGCAGATAATCCAGCTTGAGCGAACGCACCACGAACACCACGCCCAGTTCTTTCATCAGCCCCGCATTGCTGTAACCGAAGGTGCGCAACCACTCCGTGCGCGAGCGCTCCATGAAGTTCACATAACTGGCGTGATAGACGACCCCGCCCGCATCGGTGTCCTGAAAATACACCCGTACCGGCAAGGAGAAGACCTTGTGCTTACTCATCCCACAGCTCCTTGTTGTTGCCGCTGCGCGGCTGCACCAGACCAAAGTGTTCATAGGCATTCGCCGTCGCCATGCGCCCGCGCGGCGTGCGTTGCAGATAGCCCTGCTGGATGAGATACGGCTCCAGCACATCCTCGATGGTGTCGCGCTCTTCACCGATGGCGGCGGCAAGGTTGTCCACGCCGACCGGTCCGCCGAGGAATTTCTCGATCACGGTCTGCAGCAGTTTGCGGTCCATCACGTCCAGCCCGCGCGAGTCCACATCCAACATGGTCAGCGCGGCGTCCGCCACTTCACGTGTGGCATTGCCGTCGGCGCGCACATCGGCGTAATCGCGTACGCGGCGCAGCAGGCGGTTGGCGATACGCGGCGTGCCGCGCGAACGTTTGGCGATCTCCAGCGCGCCGTCCTGCGAGATGGGCAATTCGAGCAGACCCGACGAGCGCGTGACGATGCGCTGCAACTCTTCCGCTGTATAGAACTCCAGCCGCGCCACGATACCGAAGCGGTCGCGCAGCGGATTGGTGAGCATGCCCGCGCGCGTGGTGGCGCCGACCAGTGTGAACGGCGGCAGGTCGATCTTCACCGAGCGCGCGCCCGGCCCCTCGCCGATCATGATGTCGATCTGGTAGTCCTCCAGCGCGGGATAGAGGATCTCTTCGACGACCGGTGACAGACGGTGGATCTCGTCGATGAACAGCACGTCGTTGGGTTCGAGGTTGGTGAGTAGCGCGGCAAGATCTCCCGCGCGTTCCAGCACCGGGCCGGAAGTGTGGCGGATGTTGACCCCCATCTCGCGCGCGATGATCTGTGCCAGCGTGGTCTTTCCCAGACCGGGCGGGCCGAACAGCAGCACATGGTCGAGCGGTTCATTACGCTTGCGCGCGGCCTGGATGAATATCTCCAGTTGCCCGCGTATCTTTTCCTGACCGACGTATTCGTCAAGCTGCTTGGGGCGCAGTGCGCGCTCCAGCGCCTCTTCCTGCTGCGAGGCGGGTGCAGCGGAGATGATGCGCGGCTCTGAAGTAAGGTCGTCGTTCTGGATCATGCTTTGGATAATAACTTAAGCGCCTGCCGGATGCCGCCCGAGACATCGGCATCCTTGGGCAACTGCTTCGCCGCCCAGTCCGCTTCTTTCTCGTTGTAGCCCAGTGCCAGCAAAGCATTGACGATGTCACTGCCGGAAGATGTTGCCATCGCGCCCTGTGCGACACTTGTGCCTGACACCGCGAACTTGCCTTGCAGTTCCAGCAGCAGGCGCTCGGCGGTCTTCTTGCCCACGCCGGGAATCTTGGTCAGTCGCGATGCATCCTTGTTCGCCACCGCGACGGCGAGATCGCCGATGCTCAGGCCGGACAGCACCGACAGCGCGAGCTTGGGACCGACGCCGCTGATCTTGAGCAACTGACGGAAGGCGATGCGTTCTTCATGGGTAGCGAAACCGTATAAAAGTTGCGCATCTTCGCGCACCACGAAATGCGTGTGCAGCACCACTTTCTCGTTCAGCGCGGGCAGGTTGTAGAACGTGCTCATCGGCACATCCACCTCGTAACCCACGCCCTGCACATCGAGCAATATCTGCGGCGGGTTCTTCTCCAGCAGGATGCCGCTCAGTCTTCCGATCATGTGTTTCCCTTACTTAAAATCATCGCCAGCGACAGCAGCGCGCCGTGCACCATCATCGCGCCTATGGTCGCCTTGATCGCATCGCCCAGTTGCTGCGGCTGTGCGGCGTGGCGCAACAGCAGGCGCGCGGCTTTCACGCTCAGCGGCAAGGCTAGGAATGCGACCAGCGCCCACAGCGGCAGCCAGCCCAGCACGATGCTGGCCAGCAACCATATATAAGACAGCGCCACGATCAGCACATAGCCCCAGCGCGCCTTGCCCACATCGAGCCGCGCCACCCAGTGCAGTTTGCCTGCCGCCGTATCCGCTGTGCGGTCGGGGAACTGGTTGATGTAGAGCAGGTTGGCGACCAGCAGCGCATATGACAGACCCGCGATGAACGGCTCCGCGCTGAAACCTTTGCGCTGCACGAAATCGGTGCCGACGGTGATGGCGAGGAAGCCTGCCGCCACGCACAGTTCGCCCAGCCCGCGACTGTTCAGACGGAACGGCGGCGCGGAATAGGCCCAGCCGATGAACAGCCCGGCGAGGCCGACATACAACAGTTGCGGCGCGGAGCGCGCCATCAGCCACAATCCGGCCGCGGCCACGCAGGCCATCAGCGCGAAACCGTAGTTGCGCATCTCGTTCTGCGTCATCACGCCGTTCTGGATGAAGCGGCTGCCGCCGGTGAACGGGAAGATGCGTTCGGTGTTCTGCGCATCGGTGCCGTTGAGCGAATCGTAGTAATCATTGAGCACGTTCACCCCGGCATGCGCCAGCAGGGCAAATAATGCAGTGACCAGCGCCAGCGGGATATCGAACACGAGATCGCTATGCCAAGCTGCTGCCAATCCAAGCAGGCAGGCCATCAGGCTCGCCGTCAGGAACGGGGGGCGGGTCGCGGCGACATAGCGCGCGACGGGGTTGGCGAAAAGTTCCAGCGTCGGTTCCAGCGGCTGCGTCATACCAGTCTTCCTCCTCGAACTCGAAAACCTTTGGTCGCCAACGCGCCCAATCCCATACCGCCGTGTGCGTGGCAGATGGCACAAGCCAGCGCATCTGCCGCATCCGGACTCGGCGTGCCGGACAGCTTCAACAACCGCTGCACCATCGCCTGCACCTGTTCCTTGTCGGCGTGGCCGTTGCCGACCACCGCCTGTTTCACCTGCAACGCGGTGTATTCCGCCACCGGCAGGTCTGCCAGTACCGCTGCGCAGATCGCCGCGCCGCGCGCCTGCCCCAGCAGCAATGTGGATTGCGGATTCACGTTCACGAACACCTTTTCCACTACCGCCTGTTCCGGCTTATGCAGTGCAATGACTTCAGCCAGCCCACTCAAAATGACTTTCAGCCGCTCCGGCAGTTCGCCGTCTGGGGTCTTGATGCAACCGCTGGCGACGTAGTGCAGGTGCTGGCCTTCCTTGTCGAGGACGCCGAAGCCGGTGATGCGCAAACCGGGATCGATGCCAAGGATTCGCATTACTCGGATAGCACCGCGTTGGTAAAGACCTCCTGCACATCGCCGAGGTCTTCCAGTGCATCCAGCAGTTTCTGCATCTTCACCGCATCATCACCGCTGAGTTCAACGTCGACGTCCGCCTTCATGGTGACTTCGGCCATCTCGGGTTTGAAGCCGGCCGCTTCCAGGCGCTGTTTCACCGCCACAAAATCATGCGGCGAGGTGATGACTTCGATACTGCCGTCATCGTCGCTGACGATATCTTCCGCACCCGCGTCCAGCGCCACTTCCATCAGCGCGTTCTCGTCGGTGCCGGGAGCGAAGATCATCTGGCCGCAATGCTTGAACAGGAAGGAGACGGAACCGTCGGTGCCCAGATTGCCGCCGTACTTGACGAAGACATGACGCACATCGGCCACGGTGCGCGTCTTGTTGTCGGTCATGCAGTCCACGATCACCGCCGCGCCGTTGATGCCGTAACCTTCGTAGCGCAACTCCATGTAGTCCACGCCTTCCAGCTCGCCGGCCCCGCGTTTGATGGCGCGTTCGACGTTGTCCTTGGGCATGTTCTGGTCGTAGGCCTTTTCCATCGCCAGACGCAGGCGCGGGTTGATGTCCGGATCGCTGCCGCCCAGCTTGGCCGCAACGGTGATCTCTTTGATCAGACGGGTGAATACCTGTCCGCGCTTGGCGTCCTGGCGCCCTTTGCGGTGCTGGATATTCGCCCATTTGCTATGCCCTGCCATGTCGATTCCTTATATATGCAAAATATGCCGGATGGTAACATTTCGCCCCGCATTGACCAAAACCAGTGCGACAGACTTGTTTCAAGAAGCGGGGCGATCTGCCGTTATAATCCCTGCACATCGATATTTCATTCAAAGGAGCACCCCATGAAGTTTTCCACTTTGCTGACCCTCTCCTCCGGCCTGCTGCTGACCGGCAACGCGCTCGCCGACGAGGCGCTGCTCCGCAAGAGCGGCTGCTTTGCCTGCCATCAGGTGGACAAGAAGGTCGTGGGCCCGGCGCTGAAAGATATCGCCGCCAAATACAAGGGCGATAAAGGAGCGGTCGCCGCACTGGCGAAGAAGGTCCGCGCCGGCGGTTCCGGCGTCTGGGGGACCACGCCCATGGCCCCAGCACCGGCGACGGTGAGCGATGATGATCTCAAGGCCTCGATCGCTTACATCCTCACGCTCAAGTAAGCACACAGTCCGCAAAAGAACAGGCCAGCTTAAAAGCTGGCCTGTTCTTTTTTAACTATTCAACAAAGACTTACTTGGCATCGCGCTTCATCATCATGCCCTTGTCGCGCATATTTTCGTGCATCTTCTTCATGCTGGCGTCCATCTCTGCCTTGGATATCTTGCCGTCCTTGTCAGTGTCGGTCTCGTCAAAATGCGCGAACACCATCGGCATGCCGATTTCGGCCTCATCCTTGCTCAGTGCGCCGTCATGGTTGATATCGACCTCGTCGAAACGGTCCTGGTAGCGCGGCTTGCACTTGTCCATCATCTTCTTGTGCATCGCATCCATCTCGTCCTGGGTGACTTTGCCGTCCTTGTTGGCATCCATATCCTTGAAATGGTCGCGGTGGAAGGTGTCGTATTCCTTCTTGCTGACGGCGCCATCCTTGTTCTGGTCCATCCCTTCCATCATCCAGCCGCCTTGCGGGCCGCCTTTCATGCCGCAGGCCTGCGCCAGCGGGGCGGCGCAGAGCAGGCTGGCCGCAATGATCATTGTCGAAATCTTCTTCATATTCATTCTCCCGGGTATCTATTGAGTCTGCCCCGTGCTCGGGGCAGTACCGAGCAGACAGGTTAACATGAAGGAAGTTCGCCGACTGGCTGGCGGGTTATAATCCGGCGGAATTTTTTCAGCACCTCCCCATGAACATATTTTACGAAGAAGACGGCGGTTTCAAGGTGGGGAATATCCTTGCCGACAACACCACTTCTCTGCAGGTCGAGAACACCCACGGCAAGCGCAGCAAGATCAAATCGGCCAACGTGATGCTGCGTTTCGCCCAGCCCACCCTGTCCGAGTTCATGACCCAGGCGGAGCAAGTGGCCGCTGACATCGACGTGGATTTCCTCTGGGAAGCCTCGCCGCAGGATGAATTCGAGTTCGGCACGCTGGCGCAGGAGTATTTCGGCCACACCCCCAACCCCATCGAATCGGCCGGAGCCTTGATCCGCCTGCATTCCTCGCCCATGCACTTCTACAAGAAGGGCAAAGGCCGCTACAAGGCAGCCCCGCCCGATGCGCTGAAGTCGGCACTCGCCAGCGCGGAGAAGAAGCGCCTGCAAGCCGAACTACAGGCGCGCTACACCGAACAGCTCGGCAACTTCGAGTTGCCCGCCGAGTTCGCCGACAAACTGCAGATGATCCTGTACAAGCCGGACCGCAACACCATCGAAGTCAAGGCACTGGAGGCGGCGTGTGCGCACACCCACCTTTCTGCCGCCCACCTGCTGGAAAAGTGCGGCGCCTTGCCCTCCACGCACGACTATCACCTGAACAAGTTCCTGTTCGAGAATTTCCCGCGCGGCACCGGCTTCCCCGCCGTAACGGTGGAAGAACACCCCGAACTGCCGCTGGCCGGAGTCAACGCCTTCAGCATCGACGATGCCAGCACCACCGAGATCGACGATGCCTTCTCGGTGGAGAAACTGGCGGACGGCAACTGGCGCATCGGCATCCACATCGCCGCGCCCACGCTGGGCATCGCGCCCGGCTCGGACATCGACGCCATCGCCGCACAGCGCATGTCGACCGTGTACATGCCCGGCGACAAGATCACCATGCTGCCGGACAACGTGGTGCAAGCCTTCACGCTGTGCGCCGACAAGGTCTGCCCCGCACTCTCTTTATATGTGGACGTGAATGAAGCGCTGGAGATCGTAAACAGTGCCAGCCGCCTCGAACGCCTGCACATCGCCGCCAATCTGCGCCACGACACGCTGGAACCGCTGTTCAACGAGGAGACGCTGGCGGCGGGCAAGCTCGATTACACCTATGCGCCCGAGCTCAAGCTGCTGTGGGATTTCGCGCAGAAGCTGGAAGCCGGTCGCGGCAAATCCGCCGACAACAGCACAGCGCAGGTCGATTACACCTTCAATGTCGAGGACGACCGCATCACCATCGGCCAGCGCCTGCGCGGCTCGCCCATCGACAAGGTCGTGTCCGAGCTGATGATCCTCGCCAACAGCAGTTGGGGGAAATTGCTGGACGACCATGATGTCGCGGGCATCTACCGCACGCAGAACAACGGCAAGGTAAAGATGAGCACCGTCGCCGCACCGCACCAGGGACTGGGCGTGGCGCATTACGCATGGTCCAGCTCGCCGTTGCGCCGTTACGTGGACCTGGTGAACCAGCGCCAGCTCATCAGCGTGCTACGCGGCGACGCTCCGTCCTACGCCAAGAACGACACCGCCCTGTTCGCCATCCTGCGCGACTTCGACACCGCTTACACCACCTACAGCGAATTCCAGCGTGAGATGGAACGTTATTGGTGCTTGCGTTGGCTGTTGCAGGAGAACGTGAAACAGGTCGAAGCGACCGTGCTGCGCGAGAATCTGGTCAAGCTCGCCGATATCCCGTTGGTCGGGCGCATCCCGTCGCTGCCGGAGACGCCTGCCAACACCAAAGTGACGCTGGAGATCGGCGACATCGACCTGCTTGATCTTAATTTCGATGCGCGTTTTCAGGCCAACGTGGAAGTCGCTGCATGAGAGAACTCCTCCTCAGCGCACGGCGTCATCATCAACGCATCGCATTCGCGGCGCTGTTCTCGCTCACCCTGCACGCATTTTTCATGTTCGGCATCCGTTTCGTCATGCCGGAATGGAAGAACATCCCCGTCATCAGCCAGCCGCTGGAAGTCGTGCTGGTCAACAGCAAATCGGGCAACCGCCCTACCAATGCTTCCGCTTACGCGCAGAACAACCTGGAAGGCGGCGGCAACACCGACGAAGAACATCGCGCCCGCACCCCGTTCCCGGTACTCGGCGACGGACAGCGTTTCTCGCCCGAACAGGCCGCCAGACGCCAGCGCGAACTGGAACAGGAATCGAAACGCCTGCTGACGCGCAGCAAGGGCGACTATTTCGTGGCCGACGAGAACGACCAGCAGAAGCAATCCAGTTCGAAAGACAACGGACGCGACCTCGTGCAACGTTCGCTGGAGATCGCCAGACTGGAAGCGCAGATCAGCAAGAGCCTGGACATGTACGACAAACTGCCGCGGCGCAAATTCATCGGCGCGCGCACGCAGGAATACCGCTTCGCCCAATACGTCGAGGACTGGCGCTCCAAGGTCGAACGCATCGGCAACATGAACTACCCCGAGATGGCGCGCCGCGAAAAGATCTACGGCAAGCTCACCCTCACCGTAAACATCCGCGCCGACGGCAACGTGGAAAGCATCGAGATCAACCGCCCCTCCGGCCAGCGCATCCTCGACGCCTCCGCCGTCCGCATCGTCAAACTCGCCGCCCCCTACCCGCCGTTCCCGGCGGACATCCGCAAGGACACCGACGTCCTCAGCATCACGCGCACCTGGATATTCACGACTACGGATCGGTTGGAGAGCGAGTAGAGCGGGGCCGCTGCGGTCATTGTTGCTTCCTGTAATTGGACGTTCACATCTGAACTGTCGTAGGGTGCAATAAGCGTAGCGCATTGCACCGAATGTTGAGTCCCATACGGCGCAATGCCCGTTGGTTATTGCACCCTACGCTGGCTAATGGGCGACCCCTCTAACTTGCCTTTAACTTGGGGACATCATTCTTTGCCACCCCCACAAAGAAATTTCCAAGCCGCGCTTCCCTTCACAATTACAGGGCTACGCACGACATCTCGCCGAACCATTTGTTTACTCACCCCATCTTCGGAAATTTCTTGGAACTCAAAAATACAAGCACCTTGACCGTTTTCGCGCTGCCCAGCTTGAACGAACATTTGATAGTTATTTTCCGGAATTGGTTTGAAACGAAATGCTAGTCGACAGGACGCACCGTCAGATGCGCCACCTCCAGAAAATGAAACTGAAAGCGTCAGATCATCTTTGACTGGGATATACACTTCCGAACCGATCTTCCCCCAATAAGTATCGGCGAAAGGCATCCCGATTTTCTTTTTGCTTTCCCCTGCAAAACCCGAAACATTTGTATGAACAGGGATTGCGACCGCTCCATTTTCGATTAGGCAGTTATTGCTGTTGTTATTTTGGTGCAAGGTGACACTCGCATGCACCCCCGCAACAACGACCGTCCTTAACTTCGCCGTTGGAGCCAGTGCAGGGTTAGGCTCTATGTAGGGCGGGAGGGAGGCGGCACATCCAGAAAGTACGAATATCAGAGTGCAGTGCAATTGTTTGAGTATCCATTGGCTTGGCATGATGTTGTACTTTCTGAGTAAGGGCGTTACGTATCAGAGTGATTATTCCGGTCAGCTTCTGGCCGCCCTGTGTCCGTTTGACTTCAGCAACACTACCGTCCGTAGTTGCTCAAAGCAAACGGTGAAATAGTTGCAGCAGATTACTTTGTGCACGGTTGGTTGTAACGAACGGGGGTAAACGTCACCTTTCTTCCTGGATTATTTTGCCGAAGAGTTGCAGCTTCCTTTATAGCGCGCTCAGACATATCCTTGTGCCCCGTTTTACCTAGTGCAATTGCATATTCATCAAGCTCATTGGCGAGAGAAATCGGATCACTGGTTTCAATTCCCAGTTTCTTAACTGCAGGGATGCCCCTGCTAAAATATGGAAGAGCTGCACCGTATTGTCCACGATCAAAATTAAATCGAGCCAACTCAAATAATCTCATCGTCGTTATGCTGCTTTCTGGCCCCGTAATCTTCTCTTCAAGCGTGAGAGATGATAACAGTAGCTTTTCTGCATCATCGTATTTGCAAAGATACCCCTTCATCCTACCAAGACCATACATTGATGCCGATGTTGTCGCATTCGAATGTGCGATTCGCGCATTAAATAGAGCCTTGTCGTAGTTTTGTTCAGCACTTGCATAGTCGCGAATAGCCTCAGCTCGGAGCGCCATGTTGTAGTAGTTATATGCTGTTCTTTCGTTGATCGGGTTCGCACACCCAGAAATAAGTGCGACTAACAAAACAAAATATGCGTAATAACTCACAGAGTCTCCTGCTAACTAAAGTGATTAGTATTTAACGGCTGCAATCGATTTTGCAATATCTGCAAACGTGTCAAGTTGGCCGAAAGCCGCACCCTATAGCCCTATACCCATCCCGTCAATATGCCAAACGGCCTAGATACTCATACCGCCCAATTCGGCATCACTCTTGGAATACGCATGGTTTGCCACTAGAATGCGCCGCATGTTCCGCTCCGTCTTACTGAAATCGTTCCTCGTCCTCGCCCTGCTGTTCGCACAGCTTGGCGGGCTGACGCACGGCATCGCGCATACGCTGGCGGAAAAGTCGCAGGACCAGTCGCTGCCGCACGACCAGCAATGCGAGTTGTGCGCGGCCTATGCGCAGGTCGGCAGTGCCATCGGCAGCGGCGATGTGCATTTCGATTTCGCCACTTCCTTCATCGAAGCGCACAGCGAACTTGCTGTCGCGTTCCACTCGTTCACCTTTGCTGCCTTCGCGGCACGCGCCCCGCCTTATACCGTTTGATCCCAACGACCGCCCGCAGGACAACTGCGGGTCTTGTGGACTTATTTCGGAGTAAGACATGTTCAAACGTTTCTGTTCGAGTACGGCCATCGCCGTATTGCTGATCCATTCCATCCCGACTTGCGCTGCAGACAGCGGTAATGCGGAAAATGCGTTCAATCCCGCCTTCTCGCTCATCCTGTCCGGCAGCTACGGCAATCTGCAGCGCGACCCCGCGATCCCTGCCACCGGTTTCGCCATGAATCCCAATCCGGGACATGAGCAGGGCTTCAACCTCGGAGAATCGGAGATGGGCATCTCTGCCAACATCGATCCGCAGTTCCGCGGCGCAGCCACTCTCGCGCTTGACCCGGCCGGTGGCGTCAGCGTGGAGAATGCCTTTGTGCAGACCACGTCTTTGGGCGACGGACTCAACCTCAAGTTCGGCCGCTACTTCTCCGGCCTCGGCTATCTCAACGAGCAGCACGCGCACGCCTGGGATTTCACCGATCAACCGCTGGTGTACGCCGTGCTGTGGGAGAACCAGCTGGCCGAAGACGGTGTGCAACTGAAATGGCTGGCACCGACCGAGATGTTCTTCGAGATCGGCGGCGAGGTTGGCAAGGGCCGCGGCTTCCCCGGCACCGAGCGCGCGAAGAACGGCAGCGGCGCGGGCGTGGTGTTCGTGCATCTCGGCGATGACATCGGCATCGAGCAGAGCTGGCGCGCCGGTGCATCGCTGCATCGCACCCGGCGTGTCGATGCGGTCAGCGACGCAGTGCCCGACTTGCCCGGCACTGTCGGCGGCGTGAGCAACAGCTTCAGCGGCGACAGCCAGACCGTCGGCCTGGATCTGGTGTGGAAATACGCGCCCAACGGCAACATCAAAGATCGCTACCTGAAAGTGCAGACCGAGTATTTTCGGCGCAAGGAGAACGGCGACCTGACGTATGACACTGCGGTTGCGGGCGCGAATATCACCGACACCTACTCCGTCACGCAAAGCGGCTGGTATGTGCAGGGCGTGTACCAGTTCATGCCGCGCTGGCGCAGCGGACTGCGTTACGACCGGCTCGATCCAGGTGTGGCGCAAGTTGGTGCGGCGAATGCCGGCAATATCATCGCCGACTATGCTTACAACCCGACACGCACCACCTGGATGCTGGACTACAGTGCCAGCGAATTCTCGCGTTTCCGCCTGCAACTGGCGCACGACAACTCGCGACAGGGATTGGCCGACAACCAGCTCTTCGTGCAGTACATCATGAGTCTGGGCGCGCATGGGGCGCATCAATACTGACAATACCGTTCGCCCTGAGCTTGTCGAAGGGCATTCCATTCATGCTTCGACAGGCTCAGCACGAACGGAATGAAATATACAAAGGACCCATCATGAAAAGACTATTTGTTATGTTCTTTCTGCTGCTGCTCAGCATCCCCGCCCACGCCCTCAACATCTTCGCCTGCGAACCGGAATGGGCGGCGCTCACTCAGCAACTCGCGGGAGGCAAGGCCGACATCTACACCGCCACCGCCGCCCTGCAAGACCCGCACCGTATCGAGGCGCGCCCCAGCCTGATCGCCAAGGCCCGTCGAGCCGATCTGGTGGTATGCACCGGTGCCGAGTTGGAGATGGCCTGGCTGCCGGTTGTGTTGCGCGAATCGGGCAACAGCAAGGTGCAACCCGGCAGCAACGGTTACTTTGAAGCCGCCTCGGCGGTGCGCATGCTGGAAGTGCCGACACGGCTCGACCGCGGCGATGGCGATGTGCATGCCCAGGGCAACCCGCATATCCAGACCGACGCGCGCAACTTTCTGCCGGTCGCTGCCGCACTCGCGCAGCGGCTGATGCAGCTCGATCCGGCGAACAAGGCGGAGTATCAGCAGCGCCTCGCCGTGTTCGAGCAGCAATGGCGCACGGCGCTCACCCGCTGGGAGAAGCAGGCCGCGCCGCTCAAGGGTGTGGCGGTGGTCGTGCAGCACCGGGGTTTCCCCTACCTGAGCAACTGGCTGGGATTACAGGAAGTGGCAACGCTGGAACCCAAACCCGGCCTGGAACCCAGCGCGGGCTGGCTGTCGCAGGTGCAGGATACGCTGCGCCAGCATCCGGCAAAGATGGTGCTGCGCGCGGCGTATCAGGATGGGCGACCCTCGGAATGGATCGCGCAGCGTGCGCATATCGCTGCAGTGGAACTGCCGTATACCGTCGGCGGCAGCGATGGAGCCAGGGACTTGTTCGGACTGTTCGATGACACCATCGCAAGACTACTGAAAGGCGTGCAATGAACATCGAACTGGGCATCCTCCTCCCTGCCTTCCTCGCCGGCCTGCTGGTGCTGGCCACGCACATCCCTTTTGGTATGCGCGTGTTGCAGCGCGGGGTGATCTTCGCCGACCTCGCGGTGGCGCAGATCGCCGGGCTCGGCGTGATCATCGCCGAACTGCTCGGTCTGCTTGAACAGCCGGTGCTGGTACAGCTCATCGCCGCAGGCAGCGCGCTGGGGGGTGCGGCTTTGCTAGCCTGGATAGAACGGCGCGCGCCGGAAGTGAAGGAGGCTTATATCGGTCTCACCTTCGTGCTCGCCGCCAGCCTTGGCATCCTGCTGATGAGCCGCGACGTGCATGCGGGCGAACATCTGAAAGATCTGCTGGTCGGACAGATACTGTGGGTGAACCAGGGCCAGCTCATCGCCACCGCGCTGCTCACCGCCGCGCTGCTCGTCGTCTGGAACCTCTTCCGCGAACGCTTGGGCTATTTCGGCTTCTATGCCCTGTTCGCCCTCGCCATCACCGCTTCGGTACAACTGGTCGGCATCTATCTGGTGTTCGCCAGCCTGATCGTGCCCGCACTGGCCACTTATCGACAGCCAAAGCGGCGCTATCTCTTCGCCTTCGCCGTCGGGATCACGGGCTACGCGCTCGGCCTGCTGACGTCAGTCTGGCTTGATCTTCCCGCCGGGGCCGCCATCGTGTGCGCAATGGCATTGAGCGGCGGTATGTTGCTAACCGTACAGACGAGGACCTGACGACCTCGCATAGTCAATCCTGCCTTCATCCAACCAACAGGAGGTGTGTTTTATTCACCCTCCATATACAAAGGATGTCGCATGTCATTGGCTAGAAAGCTCTTTGCCACACCCGCCAGAATCTGGATGAACTGGCCGCTCTGGGGCGGACTGTTGGCGATGCTGTTGTTGGCAAAACATGTCTGGGTACTGTTCGCGCCAACCGAACATGCCATCCCGGCCACTGCGATCACAACCAACTCAGTACAAACCGAACAATTGTTCGGCATGGTCAACGCTTCGACTTCTTCCGCCTCACTCAGCAGTATCCGCCCGATCGGTATCTTTGCGCATAGCACAAGAGGATTTGCAGTGATGTTGACCGAATCCGGGCAAATCGGGGTAGGCCTGGGGGAGCAGGTTGTACCGGGTGTGCGGCTGATTGAAACACATGCCGACCATGTGATCCTGGAGCGCAACGGCATCCGCCAGCGAGTCGATCTGAACAAGCCCCCCGAAGCGACAGATAGCATCACCACCGCCTCGTCGAGCGTACGCATCATGACGGCGACCACCGCAGGCGGACAGATGCTTGATCGACTCACTCCGGAACAGCTGCTGCTGATACAACAACAGCAAGTGAATTCATTGAGGGGAAGACCTTGATCAAGCGCATCTTGCAACTCAGCCTGCTGGCATTCTGTTTGACGCTCATCGTCGCGGTCCCTGTTCGTGCGGAACAGCAGCAGGAAGAACTGGTCTCGCTGAATTTCGTCAATGCCGATATCCAGGAAGTCATCCGCGCCATCTCGCAGATATCCAAAAAGAATTTTCTCGTCGATCCGCGCGTGAAAGGCACCATCAATATCGTCTCCGCCACACCCGTCTCGCCCGCACTGGGTTACGACATTCTGCTTTCCGCGTTGCGCCTGCAGGGTTATGCCGCCGTGGAAGCGGGCGGCGTCACCAAGATCATCCCGGAAGCCGACGCCAAACAGCATATCGATTCTCTGGCACAAGGCCGGGGCGACAAACTGGTTACGCGCGTGTTCATCCTGAAATACGAATCCGCCTCGCAACTGATCAACATCGTGCGTCCCATGGTCGCACCGAACAATGTGGTGGTCGCCTATCCTTCCAGCAATGCACTGGTGATCACCGACTACGCCAGCAGCGTGAAGCGCATCGAAAAACTCATTGACGCCATCGACCAGCCCAATGCCGATGCCCCGATGCTGATCCCGGTCAAACATGCTTCTGCGGTCGACCTCGCCAACATCATCAACAAATTGATGCCCGAGGCTTCCGCACCGCAGGCCGGCGGCGACGACAACCAGCGCTTCGTGCTGATCGCGGACAGTCGTACTAACGGTCTGCTGCTGCGCTCGGACAATCCCGGCCGTATCGCCCGCGTCAAGGAACTGGTGGCCAAGCTGGACAGTGCTGCCAATGTGCCCGGCAACATCCACGTGGTTCCATTGAAGAACTCGGATGCCACCAAGCTCGCACAGACGCTGCGCTCGGTGCTGAGCGGAGACACTGCTGCCGCCACTCCAAGCCCGGCAGGCGGAACTCAGCAGATCGCCATCGCCGCGCCATCCGGCGGCGGGCTGATTCAGGCCGACATCGCCTCCAATGCGCTTATCGTCACAGCCTCCGAGCCGGTCTATAACAATATCCGCTCGGTCATCGAGAGGCTGGATGTACGCCGCCCGCAGGTGTTCGTCGAAGCGCTCATCGTCGAAGTGACCGCCGACAAGGCCGCCGAATTCGGCGTGCAATGGCAGAACCTGACCGGCCTGAACAAGAGCGGCTCCAATATCATCGGCGGCACCAACTTCGGCACGACCGGCAACATCATCGGTGCTTCGGCCGACATCACCTCGGTCGGGCAGGGATTAAACCTCGGTCTGGTGAACGGCGTGACCACCCTGGTGGATGGCACCAGGATACTCAATCTCGGCATGCTGGCACGTGCGCTGGAGACCGACAGCAACGCCAACATCCTGTCCGCGCCCAACCTGATGACGCTGGACAACGAGGAGGCCAAGATCGTGGTCGGTCAGAACGTGCCGTTCATCACCGGTTCTTACACCAATACCGGATCGAGCAGCACCTCGGCCAACCCGTTCCAGACCATCGAGCGCAAGGATGTCGGCCTGACACTGAAGATCAAGCCGCAGATCATGCAGGGCGGCACCGTCAAGCTGCAGATTTATCAGGAAGTGTCGAACGTGCTGGCCTCCTCGCTCAGAGATGCCGCGGGCGTCACCACCAACAAGCGCTCCATCGACTCGACCATCCTGGTGGACGAGAACCAGATCGTGGTCCTTGGCGGGCTGATCCAGGATTCCGTCACCGATGTGGCCAGCAAGACACCGCTGCTCGGCGACATACCCATCCTCGGCAACCTGTTCCGCTACGAGACCCGTCAGCACACCAAGACCAACCTGATGGTATTCATCCGCCCCTACATCATGTATCAGTCGGATGGATACAAGAAGGTCACCGATGAACGTTACGACCAGATGAACAAGCGACGCCAGGATGCGCGCATGCCCGACCACTGGATATTGCCGAACGACGACAAGGATAAATCGCTACCGCCCAAACCCGAAAAACCGCCCACCGCAAGCAATGCCGGGCTTATCCAGATCGGCCCTGATTCGCCCGGCACACCTGCTCCCGAACCGCCCCCCACCCCGGCCAGCGCGCCCGCCGCAGCGACCACCTTCGATCTCTTCAGTCAGCCATGATCCAAACAACGATCAACCGTCGAGCCGCACGCCGCCTGCCCTACACCTTCGCCAGGGCGCACGGGGTGGTGCTGACCGAGTGCGAGAATCGTGCCGCGCTGGCCGTGCGCAGCGATGCCAAACCGGAAGCCATCGCCGAGGTGATGCGCCAACTGGCGCTGCCTGTCGACGCCACCCTGGTGGATGCCGCCGATTTCGAGCGCATCCTCAGCAATGCTTACGCGCAGGCCGAAGACACCACCGCCACCCTGCTCGACGATGCCGAGCAGGACATGGACTTGTCCATGCTGTTGCAGGAATTGCCCAAATCCGCCGATCTGCTGGAATCGGTGAACGATGCGCCGGTCATCCGCATGATCAACGCACTGCTGGCACAGGCCGTGCGGGACAACGCCTCCGACATCCACATCGAGCCGTTCGAGACCCGCTCGGTGGTGCGTTTCCGCCTTGACGGCAGTTTGAAAGACATCGCCGAACCGCACCGCGCATTGCATTCCGCGATGGTGTCGCGCATCAAGGTCATGGCCGACCTCGACATCGCGGAGAAGCGCCTCCCGCAGGACGGCCGCATCGCCTTGCATCTGGCGGGCCGACCCGTCGACGTGCGCGTCTCGACCCTGCCCACCGGACACGGCGAACGTGTGGTGTTGCGCTTGCTCAACAAGGAAGCGGGTCGCCTCGATCTCGCCAAGCTCGGCATGAGTGTGCCTGCGCTGGCTGCCATGATGCGGCTCACCGCACAGCCGCACGGCATCGTGCTGATCACCGGCCCCACCGGTTCCGGCAAGACAACTACTTTATATGCGGCACTGGCGTGCATCGACGCGACCGTCACCAATGTGATGACGGTGGAAGATCCGGTGGAATACGACCTCGACGGCATCAGCCAGACCCAGGTGAACCCGCGCATCGAAATGAATTTTGCCCGCGCCCTGAGAGCCATCCTGCGCCAGGACCCGGACGTGATCATGATCGGCGAGATCCGCGATCTTGAGACCGCGCAGATCGCAGTGCAATCCAGCCTCACCGGTCACCTCGTGCTCGCCACGCTGCACACCAACGACACCGTGAGCGCCGTCACCCGCCTCACCGACATGGGCGTCGAGCCTTTCCTGCTTTCGTCCAGCATCGTCGGCGTACTGGCACAGCGTCTGGTACGTTGTCTCTGCATGGAATGCCGCGAGGCCTACAAGCCGGATGAAGCCGAGCTCGCCCTGCTCGCCCGCTACGGCAAACCGGATGTGATCTACCGTCCGGTCGGATGTGCCAAATGCAACCAGACCGGCTATCGCGGCCGCACCGGCATCTACGAGATGCTGGAAGTGGATGACAAGTTCCGCAGCATGATCCACTCGCGCGAAAGCGAACAGCATCTGCGCGACTACGCGATGCAAAGTGGCATGCTCAATCTGCGCGATGACGGGTTACGCTGGGTGGTTAACGGCACCACCTCGCTCGAAGAAGTCATCCGCGTGACGCGCGACTGAGGATTCCGGGATGGCCACTTTCCACTACAACGCACTCGACACAGCAGGCAAAGCCCGCGACGGGGTGATCGAAGCCGACTCGGCGCGACTCGCCCGCACCACTTTGCGCGAGGGTGGCCTGTTCGTGGTCGAGCTGGATGCGCAGTCTGATCCACTCTCTCAAAATGGCGCGCGCAGCCTAAAACTGCCGTTCCACAAACGCATCCCTCGCTCCGAAGTCAGCCTCATGCTGCGCCAGCTCGCCACCCTGCTCGAAGCCGGATTGCCGCTGGAGCAGGCGCTGGCCGTGCTGATCGAACAGGGCGACAACGCGGCCATGCGTCAGGTCATCGCCGCATTGAGATCGGAAGTCTTGGCGGGCAGCACGCTGGCGCGCGCGATGGACAAGCATCGCGACACCTTCCCCGAGATACACCGCGCACTGATCAACGCGGGCGAAGCCTCCGGTGAACTGGCCACGGTGATGGACAAGTTGGCGACCTATTCCGAAGGTCAGCAAGACCTGCAACAGAAGATCGCTCTGGCGATGGTGTACCCCGCCATCGTCATCACCGTTGCCGTCCTCGTTGTCGGCGGCCTGCTGCTGTTCGTCGTGCCACCGGTGGTGGAAGTGTTCCAGCAGACGCGGCAGGAACTGCCCTTCCTCACCAAGGCACTGATCGCGCTCAGCGATTTTCTCTCCGCCACATGGTTCTATCTGATCGCGACTCTGGTGATCGGCGGCATCGCGGCTCAGCGCGCACTGCACAAGGAAGTATTGCTTTTCCAACTGCATCTCAAACTGTTGCGCCTGCCCATCGTCGGCAAACTGATACGCGGCAGCAACACCGCGCGTATGGCCAGCACCCTGTCGATCCTGGTGGGCAGCGGCGTCGGCCTGCTCACCGCACTCACCGCCGCCTGCGGCGTGATCAACAACCTGCCGATGCGTCGCGCGCTGGAAGACGCAGCCAGCAGGGTGCGCGAGGGCGTGACGCTGAGCCGCGCGCTGGCCGTCTCCGGCCTGTTTCCGCCCGTGCTCGTCCACCTCATCGCCAGCGGCGAGCAAAGCGGCCGTCTCGACATCATGCTGGACCGCGTCGCCAAACAGCAGACTCAGGAAGTCTCCGGTT
Organism: Sideroxyarcus sp.; assembly: GCA_030651895.1. Classification (GTDB taxonomy): domain Bacteria; phylum Pseudomonadota; class Gammaproteobacteria; order Burkholderiales; family Gallionellaceae; genus Sideroxyarcus. The sequence goes on from JAUSBR010000004.1 coordinate 108,218, forward strand.
TCACCACCGCACTCACCTCGATTCTGGAGCCGGCGCTGATCCTGTTCATGGGCGCGGTGGTGCTGATGATCGTGCTGGCGATCCTGCTGCCGATCATCCAGATGAACCAGATGGTGAAGTGAGGAATGATTCCGCCGATATCTTATTGCCAAGGAAAATTGCCATGAAAACGAATAACAATCCAGGCTTCACGCTCATCGAAGTGATGGTCGTCATCCTCATCATCGGCGTGCTGGCCGCGCTGGTCGTACCCAAGGTGATGAGTCGTCCGGACGAGGCCCGTATCACCGCCGCCAAGCAGGACATCGCCACCATTTCTCAGGCACTCAACCTCTACAGGCTGGACAATCACCGTTATCCAACCACCGAGCAGGGACTGGCGGCATTGGTTAAGAAAACCACCATGCCGCCCATCCCCGCCAACTGGAAGAGCGAGGGCTACCTCGACCGCGTGCCGAAAGACCCTTGGGGCACGCCCTATCAATACCTGCAACCAGGCCTGCATGGAGCGGTGGACGTGTTCAGCTTCGGCACGGATCGCGCGGCTGGCGGAGAAGGCAACGACGCCGACATCGGCTCGTGGCAGGACTGAACCGGGGAAATATGATGCGCGGCTTCACACTACTGGAGATGCTGGTCGTACTGGTCGTCGCCAGCATCATGCTCAGCATGGTGACCCTGAAACTGATGCCCAGCGCGCAGAGCGTGTTGCGCGAAGAATCACAACGGCTTGCCTTCCTGATGGAGAACGGCGGCATGAGTTCTCAAGCCGGCGGCCAAGCACTCGCGTGGTCCGGCACCGGCAACAGCTATCGCTTCTGGCTACGTACCAGGGAAGGTGAATGGGTGCGCATCGAACGCGACAACCTGCTGCACCCGCGCACGATGCCGGAATCGGTGCGCATCGGCGAGGTCAGTTCCAACGGTCGCCGTATCGAACCGGGCGCCTTGGTAGTCCTCAGCCCGGAGCTGTCGACGAAAAGTTTCCGTGTGAGCCTGCGCAGCAGCGAACTGACTTCCAGCATCCTTGGCAACGGGCTTGGAAAGGTGGAATCCATATCGGGAGACACACCATGAACGTGATCAGAAATCCGTTCGCGCCGATCCTCTCGAAGGGGATGCACTCCGACAAAAGTCGTTCATGGCTCGACCTTGCCATCAATCCCGGACGTAGTCGAAGGAGTGCCGCACAACAGCGTGGTGTCCGGCAGCATGACCACTGCGGAGGGTTCACCCTCCTCGAAGTCCTCGTCGCCCTCTTCATCCTCGCGGTCGCCATGACCGCCGTATCGCATACAGCGAACTCCAGCATCCACCATGTCGATGCAATGCGTACCCGCATCATCGGCGACTGGGTGGCACAGAACCGGATGGCACAGCATCAGGCCCGCGGTGATTGGCCCGCACCCGGCATCCAAAGTGGCGAAGAGATACAGGCGGGGCAGACCTACACGTGGGAGGAAGAGGTTATCACCACCCCCAACCCCACCCTGCGCCGCATCATTGTGCGAGTGCATGCACCGGCAGACGCGAATCACACGCTACGCGAACTGACTGGATACCTGGTGCAATACCCGCGATGAACAAATCCTCTCTCCATGGCTTCACTCTCATCGAACTGCTCGTCGCGCTGTTCGTGTTCGCATTACTGGCCGTCACCGCCTATCGCGGGCTGAACGCGGTGACACAGACGCGTGCGCATATCGATCAGGAGACGCGCAAGTGGCAGGCACTGGAACGTTTCTTTGCGCGGCTGGATGGCGAGGCGGCGCAGGCGCTGCAGCGTCCGGTGCGCACGGCGAACGGGGCGGAAGCACCCGCCTGGGCGGGCACAGCATCTGCCACGGGCAGTCTGGAAGATGTGCAATTGGCATTCACACGCAACAGCGGTTTCGATGCTGATGGCGTCCCGTTGCCACCGCAACGCATCGGCTATCGGCTGCGTCAGAACAAGTTGGAGCTATTGCGCTGGGCTGCACTGGATAGCGCTCCGTACAATGCACCGGCAGTGGATACTGTGCTGGAAGGTGTGAGCGAATTCAATGTGCGCCACCTCAGCAGCCGTTCGACCTGGGAAAAACAGTGGCCACCTTTGGTTCCAGATACCTTTCTGCCCAGGGGCGTGGAGGTAGAACTGGTGTTGAAGAGCGGCGAAAGACTGACACGGTTCTTTTCACTGCGATGAATACCCGCATACAACACGGCATGGCTTTGGTGATGGTGTTGCTGATCGTGGCGATGGCGACAACCATTGCCGCGTTCATGGCACAGCAGCAGAGTTTCTGGCAGCGCGCAGTGGAGAACGGGCGAGACCGTGCGCAGGCGCGGCGTATCGCCGAAGCCGGGATAGACTGGGCACGCGCGGTACTGGCAGACGATGCGTCCGTAAACCAATTTGATCACGGCAAGGAGATGTGGGCGATGAGACTTCCGGCCATTCCGGTGGAGGGCGGCGAGGTGCGGGGCACAATCGTGGATCAGCAGGGTCTGTTCAATCTGAACAATCTGGTGCGCTACGGAGTAGTCAGCACACCCGATCTGGCGCGTTTACAGCATCTGCTCGCCGCGCTTGGACTGCCGCTGGAACTGGGCAGCACGCTGACGGACTGGATGGACACGAACAGCGAGGTGGCGGCGAACGGCGCGGAGAACGAGCACTATATGAATCTCGCCAAGCCGTACCGTTGTGCCAACCGTCCGCTCTCCGACATCGGCGAACTGACCTGGGTGAAAGGTTTCGATGCCCACATCATCAAGCGTCTCCAGCCATTTGTGAGTGTACTGCCGGAATCGAACACGGCGCTGAACGTGAACTTCGCCCCGGCGGAAGTGTTGATGGCGGTGCTGCCCGGATTGACGCTGGAGAGTGCGCGGCAGATCGTGACACAGATCAAGACCACACCGTTCAGGAGCACGACGGATTTTTTACAACAACTGCCGGCAAATGTTCCGCGGATAGGAATCATGAATCTGACCGTAAGCAGCCAATATTTCATGGTGACCGGCTATGCCACCCAGGGCGAAGGATATTCGGCCGCGCATGTACTGTTGAAACGCAATGGCTTATGGTCTTCACAAGTTAGAAAGAGTCTGCAATGAATCTGCGCATCTATCTCACCGCACACTGGCAGGACGCCGCATCGAACTGCGCCTGGGCGCTGCTTGATGATGGGGGAAGTATGCGCGATTCCGGCAACGGCACATTGGCCGCGATGCCGCCGCACGACGAAGCAATTGTCATCGTCGCCGCCGAGCGCGTGCTTGCAACGACCGCCATGTTGCCAAAGATCAAGCGCAGCAAACTGGAGACCGCTCTGCCCTTCGCACTGGAAGATACGTTGATCGACGATGTCAGCGAGGCCCATGTCACGCCCGGAGCAAAACGCCCGAACGGGAGCACTGAGCTCTACACATTGAACAAGAACTGGCTGGCGCGCTTCCTTGCTGCCAGTATCGCAGCCAAACTGCGCATCCGCAGCATCGTGCCCGAGTACTGCCTGCTTCCAACACGCGCCGGCGAGTGGAGCATCGCATGGGATGGCGCGCAGGGTTTCCTTGCGACGACTCCCGGCATGGGCAACGCATTGGACAGCGGCGACGAGACGCGTGCACCGGTCGGCCTGCAACTACGCTTGCAACATGAGCCGCCCTCCGCACTCCGCGTGTTCGTGCTAGGCGACGATATCCAGGCACCGAGCTGGGTGACAGGCGTGCCGCTTATCTTCGAGAACCAGCGCTTCGACTGGCGCAAGGCCGAGATCCCCGCCGAAGCACCCAATCTGATGTGGGGCAAGTTCGCGCCGCCGCCGCGCTTCAGCGAATTCCTGCCTTGGCTGCGTCCGGCCCTGATGGCGGCACTGCTGCTGTTCAGCGTGGAAGTGGTCATCAGCAATCTGGAATGGATCGTGCTCGCGCAGGAAAGGCGCCAGTTGCTCGACAGCATGACCGTGACTTTCCAGGAGACTTTCGGCGCGGAAGCCACCATCACTGATGCGCCCCTGCAAATGCGGCGCAACGTGGCGCGCCTGCGCCATGCAGCGGGCGTCAGCGACGATGCGGATTTCTCGCCGCTGCTGGAGAAGTTCTCCGGTGCATTGGGCAGCGTTCCCGGAAGCAATTTGCGCACGTTGCGCTATGACGACGGCAAACTGGATATCGAGATGACGCTTGCCGATGCGGCCGCGCTCGATACATTGCAAGGTCGCATCGCGGAAACGGGACTGCTGGCACAAGTGACAGACACGCAGGATGCGGGCGGCGCAATGACCGTGCAGCTGCGCGTATCGGCCGGAGGTGCAAGATGAAGAATTTGATCACGAAGTTGAAAGCGGAACACTGGAACACGCTGAGTGCCACCGAGCAGAAGACTATATTGCGCGGAGCCTGGGTGCTGCTGCCGCTGCTGGCTTGGGGAGTGTTGTGGCAACCCGCCCACGATGCGCTACCCAAACTGCAGACGACGCTGCCGCATCTTCGCGCGCAGGCAGAGCAGATGCAGTCGCTCGCCGGACAGGCGCAGACGCTACGCCAGCAGGCGCAACTCGCCGTGCTGGATAGCGACGCACTCAGGACTGCCGTGGAGAAGTCCGCGCAGGCCGCCAACCTGCCGCTGCTGGTGGTACCGGACGAACAGAACAGCGTGCGCATCAGCGCCGAGAGCATTCCCTTCGCACAATGGCTGCAATGGCAGCACGCGCTGAAACAGACCCAGCACATCCGCGTATCGTCCGCGATGCTGGTGGCGTCATCCGAACCGGGCATGGTCAAGGTGCAGGCCACGCTGACCAACGGAGCCGATCTATGACCTTACGCCGCCGCGTGTCGCTGGCACTGCTGTTCGGCAGCGTGTTCCTCGCCGGGATGCTGGTTTTCGCACCCGCCTCGCTGATGGGCCATGCTCTGACACGCGCTTCCGGCGGCACCCTGTCGCTGGCGCAGACCACGGGCAGCCTGTGGCAGGGCTCCGGCGTGGCGCTATTGAAGAGCAAATCGCGCCAGCAGACGCTGGGCAACTACCGCTGGAAACTGAACCTGCTCGATGCCTCGATGCATGTGCAGACGAACGATTCGGCGCCGATGATTGTGCGCTACATCCCGTTCTCCAATCGCGTCAACATCGACTCCCTGCATGTCACCCTGCCCGCCTCCGCGCTCGATCTCATCGTGCCGCAACTGGGGCCTTACCAGTTGCAGGGCATGTTCGAAGCACGCAGCGAACATCTGGAACTGGATGCAAGCGGATTGAACGGCCAGGTCACCGTGGATTGGGCGCGTGCCGCCTCCGGTCTTTCCGAGATACGCCCGCTGGGCGATTACCGCATCGTGCTGAACGGCAACGGCAACGCAGTGGATGCGCAACTATCCACCCTCTCCGGCAAGCTGCTGTTGAACGGAACGGGCAGCTTCGACCCCCGGAACGGCATGCAACTCAACGGTACCGCCCAGGCTGCACCCGGTGCGGCTGCGGCAGAACTGAACGAACTGCTGCACCACATCGGCCCGGAAATCAGCCCCGGTATCTACACGCTGGCCCTGATGCCACAGGCCGCTGCCCGCTGAGCGTCCCTACTTGCCATCCGCCAGGATGGCACCCAGCACCCGCATCTGTTGCTTCACATCCGGACCGACCAGTTCGCTGACACTCTGTTCGTCCGACACCGGCTGCAAGCCGGCCTTCACCAGCCTGTCGCGCAACTCCGCAGGCGTGACCTTCGCCACCTGCGCCAGCGTCGTCAGCAAGGCCTGCGACAAGGAACGGATCGGCTGCATGAAAGGCGGTTCTCCGTCGGAGCCGAGCGGGATGAAGCTCGCCGCCAGTACTAGCACGAACACACCCATCAGCAGCTTGCCGCGCGCCGTCGCGAGATGCGACTTGAACCCACCCATATTCGCCAGCACATGCAAGGCGACTCCGCCCAGCAACACCCAGCTCAGCCACTCGTGCACGAATTTGTTCGCGCCACTGTCGGCATGGAAGAAGATGAGTACCCCGGTGACCGCGGAGAGCAAAAACGCCCCCGCGGTGACGGGCGTGACCCAGTTACGCTGTATCTTCATGATTCGACCCTTTCGATACGTTTGAGCGTTTCACCGCGCAGCGTCTCGCGTGATTTATTTCCACCCCCGGCGGCCGTCGCGACCCGGCATCTCGTCGTCGAAAGCCTTCTGCTGCTCCGGCGTCAGCACCGCATAGAATTCCTTGAGCGCCTCCAGATGCGTAGTCATGTTCTTCTCCATGGCGCGCATGTGTTCCAGCATCTTTTCCATGCGTTGCGGTGCATTCAATTTTTTCATCTCGTCCGGATCGGGACGTGCCGACTTGTCCATCATCGGTTGGCTGGCGGTGAACTTCTTCCAGGCTGCCTCCTGCTGCGCGGTCAGCTTCAGTTCATCGTGCAGCGAAGCGAGGTGACGCTCGCGCATCTTCTCCATCTTCGCGCTATCCTTGCCCATCATCGGACCGTCGCCGAAGCTGCAATCGCCGCCGCGTGCGTAGACGCTTGTAGATACCGCAATGATCGCCGCACCGGCCAGTAACATTTTCACTGTCTTGTTCATATTCTTTCTCCTGTCTATTGGTTGAATGTCGCGCCGTCCTGGCACGGTGCCTATTTAACGAGTCGCTTGTATCCGGCGTATGTCTGCCACCGAGCATTTTGTACAGATTTGTATCGCTTGCCCGCGCGCGCGCATTTCGATGTAATGTCCGCCCCATGGACACTTCCGTTACAGCACCGCGCATCCTGATCGTCGACGATGATGCCGACATCCGCAGCCTGCTGGCCGATTATCTCGGCGAACAGGGCTGGCATATCAGCACCGCGCCTGATGGGGCAGCGATGCAACAGGTGCTCGACACCACGCCCATCGACCTGATCGTGCTCGACCTCACCCTGCCCGGTAGCGATGGCCTGACTTTGTGCCGCGACCTGCGCGCACACTCCACCATCCCGGTGATCATGCTCACCGCGCGCAGCGCACCGCTGGACCGCATCCTCGGGCTGGAGATGGGCGCAGATGATTACCTGTGCAAACCGTTCGAGCCGCGCGAACTGCTGGTACGCATCCGCAACGTGCTGCGCCGCAGCCAGGGCGCTGCGACCGAGACATCTATTGCGGAGACAAAATGGCATTTCGCAGACTGGACGCTGGACGAGACCACGCGCCAGTTGCAGAGCAGTGCCGGTCTGGTGGTGGTGCTCTCCGGCGGCGAATACCGTTTGCTCAAGGCGCTGCTGGAAAGACCCAACCGCGCACTCAGCCGCGACCAGTTGCTCACACTCACGCAGGGCCGCGAGACCGACCCGCTCGACCGCTCCATCGACCTGCACATCAGCCGCCTGCGCCAGAAACTGGGCGACGACGCGCGCGCGCCCAAACTCATCAAGACGCTGCGCAACGAGGGTTATCTGCTGGTCGCCACCGTCAAAAAGGGAAGCTAGATGTTTGCATTCTTCCGCTCCATGCACGGCCGCCTGTTCCTGATCCTGGTGATCGGCATCATCGCGACCGCAGCCGCCACCATCCTGTTCACCCACGGCCGGCAGAGCGAGATGTTCGAGCGCGTGCGCGCGCACCATCTTGCCGGCGAGATCGAGGACCTGGTGGAATCGCTGCAGGAGTTGCCGCTGACAGAGCGCGACGATTTCCTGCACGCCCCTCACGGTATGGGCATCCACGGACAGCTGGATCGCGGCGACCTGCCGCCGTTCGCCAGCCGCGACCGCCTGCTGGAGAAGGTGCTGCAACACCGGTTGGACGATGTACGCGTCGAGGCAGAGCAGCCGGACAAGCGCGCCTGCGGCGCTGGCGACAGGGGCCGGCCGCGCCGCATGCCCGCGCCGCCGCTGTGCCAGCGCGTGCGCCTCACGCTGGAGGATGGCAGCGCCCTGATACTGACCATCCCGATGCCGCCGATGCGCGAGCCCGCCTACACCCCGCCGACGCCGCTCGCCCTGCTGGTGTTCGCGCTGTGCATAGCCCTGCTCGCCTGGCTGGTGGCGCGCATCGCCACGCGGCCGCTGCGCCAGCTGGCTGACGCCGCCGACAAGCTCGACATCTCTCGCGCGGGCGAACCCCTGCCGGAACAGGGCAGCAGCGAGGTACGCGCCGCCACGCGCGCCTTCAACCGCATGCAGAAACGCATCTACGAGGACGTGCGCGAACGCACCGGCATGCTGGCCGCCATCGCCCACGACCTGCAGACCCCGCTCACGCGCCTGCGCTTGCGCCTGGAAAAACTGCCGGACGAGACGTTGCGCGACAAACTGGTCGGCGACATGCAGGCCATGCAGCAGATGTTGCAGGAAGGTCTGGAACTGGCGCGCAGCATGGACAACGGCGAACCAGTGCAACTGCTGGACCTCGATTCGCTGCTGGACAGCCTGTGCAGCGACGCGGTCGAAGCAGGACAACTGGTGGAATACAGCGAGCATGCGCCCGTGCAGTTGCAGGCCCATCCGCTGGCCTTGCGCCGCGCGTTGTCCAACCTGATGGACAACGCGGTGAAATACGGCCAGCGCGCCGAGGTGTCGCTGCGCCGCGACGAACGCCAGTGCCACATCCTCATCCGCGACCACGGCCCCGGCATCCCCGCCGAGCTGCTGGAGCAGGTGTTCACCCCGTTCTATCGCATCGAACATTCGCGCTCGCGCGAGACCGGCGGCACGGGCTTAGGACTCGCTATCGCGCGCAACATCGTATTGCGCCACAACGGTGAGTTGACACTGACTAACCATCCGGCGGGCGGATTGCAAGTGCATGTTGTATTGCCGCTAACCCTGTAGGTTGGCCACCTGCATCCGCTATAATCTGCGCTCTTTTTTGACGCGCGCACCCGCATGACCGACCGCTACGCCGTTATCGGCAACCCCATCTCGCACAGCAAGTCGCCGCTGATCCACAAACTGTTCGCCGAACAGACCGGGCAGGACATGAGCTACGAAGCCATCGAGGCGCCGCTGGACGGCTTCGCCGCGACCATCCAACGCCTGCGCGACGAGGGTTACAAGGGTTGTAACGTCACTGTGCCGTTCAAGTTCGAGGCGTATGCCCTGTGCGACCAGCTTGCCCCGCGCGCGCGCGATGCCAAAGCCGTGAACACCCTGGCCTTCAGGGATGGCAAGATACTCGGCACCAACACAGATGGCGCCGGCCTGCTTGCCGATCTCGACAAGAATCTGGAGTTCAAGCTGATGTGGAAGGATGCACTGTTGCTCGGCGCGGGCGGCGCGGCGGCCGGCGTGGTGTGGCCGCTGTTCAACGCGGGTCTGGGGCTGGATATCGCCAACCGAAACATCGAAAAAGCGCAACTGCTGGCCGACGAATTCAAAGGCGCAGGCACGGTCTACGCCCGGCGCTATGAAGAGCTCACAGGCAAAAGTTACGACCTCGTCATCAATGCCACCTCCAGCGGTCTGTCGGACGAATTACCGCCGCTACCGGACGGCTTGTTCAAGCCGGGCGCTCTGGCCTACGACATGATGTACGGGCGCGAGACACCGTTCATGGCCTATGCCCGCAAGCAGGGTGCCGCAATCGTCTCCGACGGACTGGGCATGCTGGTCGAGCAGGCTGCCGACGCCTTCTTTCTGTGGCGCAATGTGCGGCCCGACACCAAACCCGTATTAGCGTTGTTGCGCAAATGAAAAAGAAGAGTCTACTCTGGCGTATCACGCTGGGATTACTGGCATTGCTGGTGCTGTATCAACTGTGGCTGTTCGCCCATGTGGTCTGGTGGATCAAGTTCAATCCCGCCACCAGTTCGTTCATGGAAGACCGTCTGGAAGTGATGCAGGACAAGAACCCCAAGGCCGGGCTGAAACACAAATGGGTGCCCTACAAGAAGATTTCCAACAACCTCAAGCGCGCGCTCATCGTTTCCGAGGATGCTCGCTTCGTCGATCATGAAGGTTTCGACTGGGAAGGCATCGCCAAGGCTTACGAGAAGAACCTGAAGAAGGGCAAGATCGTCGCGGGCGGCTCCACCATCAGCCAGCAACTGGCGAAGAACCTGTTCCTCTCCACCAAGCGCACGCCCTGGCGCAAAGGCGAGGAAGCGCTCATCACGCTGATGCTGGAAGGCGTGATGGACAAGCAGCGCATCTTCGAGATCTATCTCAATGTCATCGAATGGGGCAACGGCGTGTTCGGCGCGGAAGCGGCGGCGCAGCATTACTTCGGCGTCAGTGCCTCACAACTCAGCCCCGAACAGGCGGCCAAGCTCGCCGCCATGGTGCCCAACCCGCGCTACTACGACCGCAACCGCGAAGCGCGCGGCATGCTCGCCAAGACCATCGTCATCCTCGACCGCATGCCGGATGCGGAGATCCCCTGAACAAGAATTGATCATCGTCACAGCCACAAGCTGCGCGCGCGACACCCCCATAGAATCATCCACTTGAAGATGGCATAGAGGCGTATGATGCCCCTGCCATCGGCGAGCAGCGGGGAGCTGCTCACACCCCTCACATTCCCGACCAGACAAGCGATACACGTTTGCATCCGTCGGCAATTTCCGGGATGTCACTGATCCAGGCAAGGCAACCGCAGGGGGACACCATGGACAAGAAGCCGAGGGAAGCGGCCGCACTGCGCAGCAAAGCCGAGGCACAACTTGCCGACGCACCGACACGGAAGACATCCATCCGCTCCGCCGAAGACCTGTTACACGAACTGCGTGTACACCAGATCGAACTGGAGATGCAGAACGACGAATTGCGGCAGGCACAGATCGCCCTTGAGGAATCGCGCGACCGCTACGTCGACCTGTATGAGTTCGCCCCGGTCGGTTATATCACCCTCGACCACGCCGGCATGATCGCCGGAGTGAATCTCACCGCCGCCGCATTGCTCGGTGTGGACCGGAAAAAACTGATCAAGCACCGCTTCGCCGGTTTCGTCGCGGCCGACTCCCATGATCACTGGTATCGCCATTTTTCCCTGACACGCCAGGGCCAGTCGCTGCAAAGCTGCGAACTGGTACTCAAGCGCAACGGCGACTCGCACTTTCACGCGCAACTTGATTGTGTCAATTCACAAAACTGTGACAACTCATCTGTACGCATCATCCTTACCGACATCTCCGCGCGAAAACAGATCGAGGATGAGTTGCGCATCGCCGCGATCACCTTCCAGTCCAGCGAGGGGATCGTCGTTACCGACGCCGACGGTATCATCCTGCGGGTCAACGGCGCCTTCACCAAACTGACCGGCTACAGCGAGGCAGAAGCGGTAGGCAAGACGCCCGCCCTGCTGAGTTCCGGTCGGCACGACAAATCGTTCTACATGCGCATGTGGACCAGCATGCGGCAAGAGCATTACTGGCAGGGCGAGATGTGGAACAAGCGCAAGAACGGCAAGATCTACGCCGAGTGGCTGACCATCTCCGCCGTTCTCGCTCCCGACGGAAGTATCACGCATTACGTCGGCAGCTTTTCCGACATCACCAAGGACAGCGAAGCGGAGGCCGAAATCCATCGGCTGGCCTATTACGACCCGCTCACGCAACTGCCCAACCGCCGCCTGCTGATCGACCGCCTGGGCCAGGCACTCGCCGCCAGCCGCCGCAACGGCCGCTACGGCGCATTGCTGTTCCTCGATCTGGATAATTTCAAGACCCTCAACGACACGCGCGGCCATGATGTCGGCGACCTGCTGCTGGTCGAGATCGCGCAGCGCCTGCATGACAATGTACGAGAGGGTGATACCGTGGGACGCCTGGGCGGCGACGAGTTCGTGGTGATGCTGGAAGACCTGAGCGAGGACGCGCAGATGGCGGCATTGCAGGCCGGCATCGCGGGCATGAAGGTGCGCGACGCCATCGCCATGCCGTACATGCTCAAGGGATTGGAGTTCACCGGCACAGCCAGCATCGGAGTCAGCCTGTTCTGCAACGAGGGGGATTCGGTCGATGACCTGCTCAAGCATGCCGACCTCGCCATGTACCACGCCAAGGAAGGCGGCCGCAACAGCCTGCGCTTCTTCGATCCCGAGATGCAGGCTGTATTGGACGAGCGCAGCGCGATGGAAAGCGATCTGCGCCATGCGCTGGAGCGCAAACAACTAAGCCTGCATTACCAGATCCAGATCGACGCCACACGCAGCCTCATCGGCGCCGAGGCGCTGCTGCGCTGGGAGCATCCCGAGCGTGGCCAGGTCTCTCCCGCGCAATTCATCCCGCTGGCCGAGGACACCGGACTAATCTTGCCCATCGGCCTGTGGGTGTTACAAACGGCCTGCGCCCAGATCAAGGCCTGGTCCGACAGTCCGGTCACGCGCGGGCTACAACTTGCCATCAATGTCAGCGCACGCCAGTTCCGGCAGTCGAATTTTGTCGAGCAGGTGCAGCAGACCCTCGCAGCCAGCAGCATCGACCCACAGTACCTGAAGATTGAGCTCACCGAGAGTCTGGTGCTCGACAACGTCAGCGATACCGTCATCAAGATGAACACGCTCAAGGAGATGGGGGTCAGCCTGTCGATGGACGACTTCGGCACCGGTTATTCTTCCCTCTCCTACCTCAAGCTGTTGCCGCTGGACCAGTTGAAGATCGACCAGTCCTTCGTGCGCAACGTCGCCAGCGATGCCAACGACGCGGCCATCGTAAAAGCCATCATCACCATGGGAAGAACCTTCGGCCTGCACGTCATTGCCGAGGGGGTGGAGTCCTCAGAACAGCATGAATTCCTGGATCAGCACGGCTGTCATGGCTATCAGGGATACCTGTTCGGCAAACCGATGCCGATAGATCAATTCAACGAGTGGGTCCGGCAGCGCGCCTGATATCTTCAACGCGCTGCCACTGCAGCGCACCTTGGCCTTAATACCCGGCTGAAATAGCGATCCCGAAACCGGAATCGGGACTGCCGTCGGCATAGCCTTTCAGCAGGTAGCCGCGCAGGAAGGTATCGCGACCGATCTCGCGGCTGACGTAGAGAACCAGTTCGCGCTGCTCCGCCGCGGTAACCGCTGCCTTTTGCACATAGCGATATTCGATCCCGCCATTGCTCAAATCGCCGAAGCGATAGTCACCCGCGACGGTGCCGTAGTACACGTTATCCAGCGGCACTTCAGCCGAGCTTCCCAATACCTCATAGCCGAAGACGAGACTGGGCGTGAAATCGCCGAAGGCGCGATAACCATACAGTTGCGCGGCGTAGTCGTTCTTGCCGGTGCCCAGTGTCTTGTTGGCCGTACCGAATTTGATGCGGCCGGCCAGATCGATTCCGGCGTCGACCTTATCTGCCGCATACACGTTGTAGGCCAACAGCGCGACCACGTCGCCCAGCCCCGAGTTTGTCGTGCGTGTCGTCGTGGTCGTGGTCGCGCGCCGCCCCCTGCCGCCGCCGCTGGCCAGCACGCTGCCATCGCCGGTCACCTGGATGTACGGCACGGTCAGCTTCATCATCCACCGTCCTGTCTCGTAGAGCGCGCTCACCGGCACGGTGACGATGTCGGTGGTCGAGGTGGTCCCGTATTTGCCCGTGCTGGACTCATAGCCCAGCATCATGGTGAGGTAGCTATCGTCTTTCTCCTCGGCACTTGCGCCGCCCGCAGCGAACACCAACGCCGCTGCCAGCCCCCATATCCTGCCCTGCTTCATATTCATCATGTCGTATCCTTTTTTCAACGTCCGCGACCGCCGCCCCGGCTCATGGCTCCGCCGCGATAGGCGCTGCCCGTTCTGCCACTGCGCTCGGCACGCGAGCGATATCCGCGCCCGTAGCCGCTGTCTTCGGGCTTGTCCTGATCTTTCTCAGCCTCTGTCTCCGTTGGCCTGCCCTGCTCCGGCGCTTTCACGGCAGCCTCTTTGACCTGCTTCTGCAATTGTTCGCGATAGGCTTCGTATTCCGCCTGACTCATCGACTTCAGCCGGACTGGCGCCGCTTCAGTCGCTTCCGCCGCCGTGGCCGGGGTGGAAACGAGACAGCATCCCAGCAAAATCGCGGGACTGCTTCTGAAAATGAACTTCACGATATTGCGCATGACCTCACTCCGGAACAATTGCGGCTACAGCCAACGATATTCAAATAAAGGGCTGCGAACTGGTTGTATACCTTACCCAATTCGCAGCCTTCCAGCACACTACTAGCGGTTCTTGCCCTGGCCGGAACCGGCGCTGCGCGAACTGCCGCTGCGGCGTTGCGAGCCGCTAGCCGATCCATCGCGCGCCTTGACGCCGCTGCCCTTGTCGGCATTCTTGCCATTGGCGGCACGCATCGCTGCGCGCTCTTCATCCGTCATCTCGGCCTGCTTCTGGGCACGATATTGCTCGCGCTCCTGCTGGGTCATGCCCGCCGTCTCGTCCTGATGTTCGGTGCGGATCTGCTCACGGGTACGCGTCTGCGTTTTGTCCTGCGTCTGGGTCGTATCACTTACCTGGTCGCGCACCTGATCGCGGTCGCGCAACGGCTCGTCCGCTGCCATACCCGTTCCGGCCACGCCCAGACCCAGCGCCAGTGTTGCGCCCAGCAATATTTGTTTTGTGCTCATGATGATCTCCTGTCGAATGTGATGTTGATTTTCAGATCAGGTTGCTTGCCTGACGACTGCATCTTGAGCCTTGGCCGTTTCTCGGAGATTTCAGGGTCGTTGCAAATTGTAACGATGTGTTACAGCGGACTGTCGCCTGTGACAGTGATCTTCCCACTCGGGTATAGTAAACCTCATGGAAGCAAAAAACATTCTGGTGGTGGACGACGATGCCGGCCTGCGCGAGCTGCTGCAGCAATATCTGGGTGCGCAGGGCTATCACATCGCGACGGTTGCGGACGGCGCCGCGATGGATTCCTATCGCACGGCCAACCCGGTCGACCTGATCATCCTCGACCTGATGCTGCCGGGCGAGGACGGTCTGTCGCTGGCACGCAGGCTGCGGACGCAGAGCGACCTGCCCATCATCATGCTCTCGGCGCGTGGCGAAGATGTCGACCGCATCGTGGGGCTGGAAGTGGGCGCGGACGACTATCTGGCCAAGCCGTTCAACCCGCGCGAACTGCTGGCGCGCATCCGCGCCCTGCTGCGGCGCAGCGACAGCAACCATGACACGAGCAGCGACACATCGACCCTGCACTTCGGCGACTTCGCGCTCAACCTCGACACCCACGACCTGCACAAGAGCGGCAGCAACATTCCGCTGACAGCGGGCGAGTTCAACCTGCTGCGCATCTTCGCCGAGCATCCCAACCGCGTGCTGAGCCGCGACAGCATCATGGACATGCTCAAAGGCTACGAGCGATCACCCTTCGACCGCAGCATCGACGTGCGGGTGACACGCCTGCGCCGCAAGATCGAGAGCGACCCGAACAACCCCTTGTACATCCGCACCGTGTGGGGCGAGGGTTATCTGTTCGCTTCCGGCGGCGAACGGTTCTGACCATGGCCGCGCTGCATTCGCTCTTTCGCAGCACTGCCACTACCGTGGCGACCGCCTTGCTGATATTCCAGCTCGTGCTCATCGCCGCCACCGTGAACTACGTCATGTTGCCCATGGCGAAGCGCTCGGCCGAGGATCTGGCGGCATTGCTGGTGCTCTCCGCACAAACCTGGGTGGAATTGCCGCCGGAGACGCGCGAGGATTTTGAATTCGAGCTGGCGCAGAAACACCAGTTCATGCTGTTCCATGACGGAATCTCCCTGCCGCCGCGCGACCACATCTATCCCTACCTGACCCTGCTGGACAGCGCGCTGACAACACGCACCGGCCAGCCCATCGCGATCAAGATGACCGAGTTCGACACCACCTGGTTCTGGGCGGAGATACACACCGGCGGCAGGATGATCCGCATCGGCTTCCCCAAGGAACGGCTGAACATGGACCCGCCCAAGATGCTGGTATTGGCGCTGCTCGCCACGGTCATCCTGACGCTGTTCACCGCACTGATTCTGGCCCGGCGCATCACCCGGCCGCTGGCGCATTTCTCGCGCGCCGCGCAGCGTATCGGTGAGGGCAACCTGCCCGAATCGTTTCCCGAGACCGGCATTAGGGAGCTGTCGGGACTGGCCGCCACCTTCAACCAGATGGCGGTACAGGTACGCGAACTGCTGGCCAACCGCACCACCATGCTGGCCGGCATCTCGCACGACCTGCGTACCCCGCTCGCGCGCATGCGCCTGGCCATCGAGATGCTGCCCGAGGGCACCGACCCGAAACTGGTCGCGCGTCTGCAACATGACGTGGACGAGATGAACCAGCTCATCGGCGAGTTTCTCGCCCTGAGCCGCGACTTGCAGAAAGAGACTCCGCAGCAGACCGACATCGACGAGTTGTTGCAGGAATTGGCGGACAACGCCAGGGAAGCGGGAGCGCGGGTGGAGTTTGAACCGGCCGGGAATGCGCTGTGCAACGTCGGCGCGCTATCCCTGCGCAGGGTATTGACCAACCTGATCAGCAACGCCGTGCGCTACGGCGACAATGACACGGTGACGATCACACGCGAGATCGGGGAGAAGGAGATCGTGATCCGCATCATGGACTGCGGCCCCGGCATCCCCGCGCATGAACTGGAGAACGTCTTCCACCCTTTCTACCGACTGGAGGCCTCGCGCAGCAACACCACCGGCGGCAGCGGCCTCGGCCTCGCCATCGCCCGGCAACTGGCCGACAGCAACGGCTGGAAGATCGAACTGCTCGCGCGTCCCGGCGGCGGCACCGAAGCCAGGCTGACCCTACCGCAGACGTAAGCCGCCGGCACGCCGGACTACGATCTCACATCCTCTTCCACGTAGCGCAATATCGCCTCGAACAGCACCTCGCGCGGGAAGGCGTTGTTATGGCGCAGCAGTCGGTTCCACAACGAGCGCTTCGAGCGGTTGAACGGCAGTGCCACCGCCCAGTGATCCGACTTCAGGTAACCGAGCAATGCCGCGCCCGGCAGCACCTGGTCGTGGATGAGCATGTGGCTATCGTTGCGCGGCTCCACTTCGGCGAGTTTGGCATAGAGCATGCGCAGGAACCAGTGCATGCGCTGCGGCTTCACGAAGGTGACCAGCGAGTAATAACGGATACCCTGCGGCATCGTGTGCCAGTTCTTGCGCAGCCAGTGCAGGCAGCGGTCGCGGCTGATGCTCTTGAGGAAGTTCTCGTTGACGTGCGAACAGGCGCCCGGCGTGGGCAGCAGTTCCAGCACTTTCTTGTAACGGTTGAGCCAGTCGGCCAGCGGGCTGCCGCTGACCACACCGGCCACGCTGACCACGGCGCGCAGGTTGTGCGGCGTATCGGCGCCCATGCGCCGCAGCGCTTCCAGCGTGTCGGGCAGCCCTTTGGAATATGCCACCACGATGACATTGGTGGCGTCCTTGTGTTTGCGCAGGGCGGCTTCGACTATCCTGGCATTGTGTTCGGAGGTGGCGATCCCGCGCACATGCACCACTTCGATGGTGCCGTAACGCGGCTTGAGATAGTCGTACTCGGTCGCGGGGTCGACCGACACGCCGCGTCCGAACGGCAACGCGACATCGGAGACGCATTCCCACAGCACGCCGGAGACGATAACGACGACGAGATTGGACGGAGTCTCCGGAAGGTCGACCGGCACCGGCGGCACTGCATCCTCGCCGAGGTTGTGCAGGATCTCTTCGAGCGTGCGCCCGTCGGGATAGCGCCCCTCGCGCTGTTCCACCACCGCACCAAGCAGGTTGCGAAACTGCGAGCGCTCGTCATGCGCGGGCGGCATGCCCAGCGGGAACAGCGTCAGCGGCGGCGGCATCTCCTTCTCGCGCAGCATGTAAGTGCCGAACAGGAAACGCCACAGCCACAGCAGCGTGAGTGCGCCGGTCAGCCACCACAGACTGTCGGTCAGCCAGAACAGGGACAGCGCCAGCAACATCAAACCCAAAAGAGACAGCTTCATGCCAACCTCCGTGTATGAGCCAGAAACTTCTACTCGAAATCCCCCCAAGCGCTGCTGCGGACCTTTCGTGTCCTTTCCTCGAACTCTTCGATCTCACGGCGGTCGCGCTTGGTGGGACGGCCCTTGAGGGTGGCTTGCGGCAACATCTTAAGATTGGCGGCGATCTCCGCGCGACGGGCACGACTCGCGTCGCTCTCGCAGTAGAGTTTCTGCGCGATGGGTGCTGCACTGCGCTTGTTGGAAAGCCCCAGCACTTCGATCTCGAAATGATATTGCCCGAGGCGGATGAGCAGACGGTCGCCGATGCCGACGGCCTTGGCCGGTTTGATGCGCGCCTCGCCCATGGTCACCTTGCCGCTCTCCACGGCATCGGCGGCAAGACTGCGTGTCTTGAAGAAACGCGCAGCCCACAGCCATTTGTCGATACGCAGTTTTTCGTCGGGGTCGGTCAAGGGATGTCGGAGGGAAACGCTCTCGACTACTTTACGCAGTCCACGTAGTAAACGCGATCACCATTGTCCTTCTCTGCCACCAGGCCGTGGATGTCGGTCTCGAAGCCGGGGAAGCGTTTGTTGAAGTCGCGTGCGAACTTGAGGTAATCGACAATGGTCTTGTTGAAGACTTCGCCCGGGATCAGTAGCGGGATGCCCGGCGGATACGGCGTCAACAGCACAGCGGTGATGCGCCCTTCCAGATCGTCGATGGAGACGCGTTCGATCTCACCGTGCGCCATTTTGGCGAAGGCATCTGAGGGCTTCATCGCCGGCACCATGTTGGACAGATACATCTCGGTGGTCAGCTTCGCCACATCGTTGGCCTTGTAGATGCCGTGGATCTGGTCGCACAGGTCGCGCAGGCCGATCTTCTCATAGCGCGGATTCTTGGCGATGAACTCAGGCAGCACGCGCCACAGCGGCTGGTTCTTGTCGTAGTCGTCCTTGAACTGCTGCAGCTCGGTCACCATGCTGTTCCAGCGGCCCTTGGTGATGCCGATGGTGAACATGATGAAGAAGGAATACAGGCCGCACTTCTCCACCACCACGCCGTGCTCGGACAGGTATTTGGTGACGATGCTGGCCGGAATGCCGCTGTCGGCGAAGTCGCCGTCCACGTCGAGCCCCGGTGTGACCACGGTCGCCTTGATCGGGTCGAGCATATTGAAACCCTCGGCCAGTTTGCCGAAGCCGTGCCAGCGGTCGTCGGCGCGCAGCACCCAGTCTTCGCGGTCGGCCATGCCTTCTTCGGAAAGATAGTCCGGCCCCCACACCTTGAACCACCAGTCCGCGCCGAACTCCTCATCCACTTTGCGCATGGCGCGGCGGAAATCGAGTGCTTCGGCGATGGATTCTTCCACCAGAGCGGTGCCGCCGGGCGGCTCCATCATCGCGGCAGCCACGTCACACGAGGCGATGATCGCGTACTGCGGCGAGGTGGAGGTGTGCATGAGATAGGCTTCGTTGAAGCAGTCACGGTCCAGCTTGCGTGACTCGCTGTCGCGCACCAGGATCTGCGATGCCTGGGAGAGACCGGCCAGCAATTTGTGGGTGGACTGGGTCGAGAAGATCATCGACTCTTTGGCGCGCGGACGGCCTTTGCCGATGGCGTGCATGCTCTTGTAGAAATCGTGGAACGCCGCGTGCGGCAACCAGGCTTCGTCGAAGTGCAGCGCGTCGATCTTGCCGTCCAGCATCTCCTTCAGCATCTCCACGTTGTACATCACGCCGTCGTAGGTGCTCTGCGTGATGGTGAGGATGCGCGGCTTTTTCTTCTTGTCCTTGATGAACGGGTTGGCATCGATCTTTTTCTGGATGGTCGCCAGCTCGAACTCCGATTTCGGGATCGGGCCGATGATGCCGAAGTTGTTGCGCGTCGGCGTCAGGAACACCGGTACCGCGCCGGTCATCATGATCGCGTGCAGGATGGACTTGTGGCAGTTGCGGTCCACCACCACGATGTCGTCGGGTGCCACCATCGAGTGCCACACGATCTTGTTGGAGGTCGAGGTGCCGTTGGTGACGAAGAACAGATGGTCGGCATTGAAGATGCGCGCCGCATTGCGCTCGGACGCCGCCACCGGACCGGTGTGGTCGAGCAACTGGCCGAGTTCGTCCACCGCGTTGCACACGTCGGCACGCAGCATGTTCTCGCCAAAGAACTGGTGGAACATGCGTCCCACCGGAGATTTCAGGAATGCCACGCCGCCGGAGTGACCGGGACAGTGCCAGGAATAGGAACCGTCCTGGGCGTAATCCACCAGCGCGCGGAAGAACGGCGGCGCCAGCGTATCGAGGTAGGACTTGGCCTCGCGGATGATGTGGCGCGCCACGAATTCGGGCGTGTCCTCGTGCATGTGGATGAAGCCGTGCAGCTCGCGCAGGATGTCGTTGGGGATGTGGCGCGAAGTGCGCGTCTCGCCGTAGAGATAGATCGGGATATCGGCGTTCTTGAAACGGATCTCCTGCACGAAGGCGCGCAGGGTGCGCAGCGCCACTTCCGTTTCCTCCACGCTGCCGGCGCCGAACTCCTCGTCGTCGATGGACAGCACGAAAGCCGATGCACGACTTTGCTGTTGCGCAAATGAAGTGAGGTCGCCGTAACTGGTCATACCGACGACTTCGATGCCCTCTTTTTCGAGCGCATCGGCCAAGGCGCGGATGCCGTGACCGCTGGCGTTCTCCGAACGGTAGTCTTCGTCGATGATGATGATGGGAAAATTGAACTTCATCTTACGTTCCTCATGTGAAATTTCAGTGGAGACTCATATTGGCCGCAGGCCAATGTGATGTCGGAACTAAAATTAAATTTCATGTATGGCTCCCTACAGGGGAAAACAAATAATAGTGGCGCGGATTGTCGCAGGTTTCTTCGGCAACGGGGGAAATACGAAAGGGGCTATTCGCGAGGCGGGTAGGGGCTGGCGAGGGTGTCGACCAGCTCGGCCAGCACGCTGCGGAACTGCTGCTCGTCGCAACCCATCAGGATGGCGTCCTCGATGGCGTCGCGGCAGACCTGGCGTATCTCGGCCAGGTTCTCCTGCAACACCTTGTTCTTCTCGAAGCAGGCGATGATCTCGCCTTCGGGGGACCGCCAGATGATCTTTTCGGGCTGCATGGCTAGATCTTCGGCAGGGTCACGCCGACCTGCCCCTGATACTTGCCTCCACGGTCTTTATAGGAGGTCTCGCATACTTCGTCGCTCTCGAAAAACAGCACCTGCGCCACGCCTTCGTTGGCATATATCTTGGCGGGCAGCGGGGTGGTGTTGGAGAACTCCAGAGTCACATAGCCTTCCCACTCGGGCTCGAACGGGGTGACATTGACGATGATGCCACAGCGCGCGTAGGTGGATTTGCCCAGACACACGGTGAGCACGCTGCGCGGGATGCGGAAGTACTCGACGGTGCGCGCCAGCGCGAAGGAGTTGGGCGGGATGATGCAGTAATCGGCTTCGACGTTCACGAAAGAACTGGGGTCGAAGTTCTTGGGATCGACGATGGTGCTGTTGATGTTGGTGAAGAGCTTGAATTCGCGCGAGCAACGGATGTCGTAACCGTAGCTGGAGGTGCCGTAGGACACGATCTTTTTGCCGTCCACTTCTTTAACCTGGTTGGGCTCGAACGGCTCGATCATGCCGTGCTGTTCGCACATGCGGCGTATCCATTTGTCTGATTTGATGCTCATCGGTCTTTCCTCAAGATGCTAGTGCTTTTCACAGGGGCGCGATTTTACCTAATTCCTCGGCTGTGCGTGGGTTTTGCTACAATCGCGGCCTATTACAGGAACCGCCTCAAATGCCAAGAAAAATCCTCGTCACCTCCGCCCTGCCCTACGCCAACGGCAGCATCCACTTGGGCCATCTGGTCGAGTACATCCAGACCGACATCTGGGTACGTTTCCAGAAGATGAGCGGCAACACCTGCCATTACGTCTGCGCCGACGACACCCACGGCACCCCCATCATGCTGCGCGCCGAGAAGGAAGGCATCACACCCGAGCAGCTCATCGCCAAGGTCTGGCTGGAACATTACGACGATTTCCGTGCTTTCCATGTGGCTTTTGACAACTACGGTTCCACCAACTCCAGCGAGACCAAGGAGTTCGCCGAAGGCATCTACCGCACGCTCAAGGCCGAGAACCTGATCGACGTGCGCTCCATCGAGCAGTATTACGACCCGCTCAAGAAGATGTTCCTGCCGGACCGCTTCATCAAGGGCGAATGCCCCAAGTGCGGTGCGAAAGACCAGTACGGCGACAATTGCGAGGTCTGCGGCGCGGCCTACGCCCCGACCGACTTGAAGAACCCCTATTCCGCCGTATCCGGCGCGCCGCCCGAGTTGCGCCAGTCCAAGCACTATTTCTTCAAGCTGTCCTCGCCGACCTGCCAGCAGTTCCTGCGCGAATGGACGCGCAGCGGCAGTCTGCAGGCCGAAGCCTCCAACAAGATGCAGGAGTGGCTGGGTGCCGAGGGTGAGAACAAGCTGACCGACTGGGACATCTCGCGCGATGCGCCCTATTTCGGCTTCGAGATCCCCGATGCGCCGGGCAAGTATTTCTATGTCTGGCTGGATGCGCCGGTCGGCTACATGGGCAGCTTCAAGCAACTGTGCAAGACCAAGGGCATCAGCTTCGACGAATTCTGGCGCCAGGGTTCGGATGCCGAGCTGTACCACTTCATCGGCAAGGACATCCTTTATTTCCACGCGCTGTTCTGGCCGGCCATGCTGCAGCACGCCGGTTTCCGCACACCGACCAAACTGTTCGCGCACGGCTTCCTCACCGTCAACGGCGAGAAGATGAGCAAATCGCGCGGCACCTTCATCACCGCGCGCAGCTATGTCGACCATGTGCAGAACACCGAATACCTGCGCTACTACTACGCGGCCAAGCTCAACGGCAGCATGGAAGACCTCGACCTCAACCTCGACGACTTCGTGGCGCGCGTGAACAGCGACCTGATCGGCAAGTACATCAACATCGCCAGCCGCAGCGCGGGCTTCATCAGCAAGCGTTTTGAAGGCAAGCTCGCCGATCATGCACTGCTGGCCAAGTGCGCCGATACCAGCGGCCTCGCCGGCAAGCTGGTCGCGGATTT
Organism: Sideroxyarcus sp.; assembly: GCA_030651895.1. Classification (GTDB taxonomy): domain Bacteria; phylum Pseudomonadota; class Gammaproteobacteria; order Burkholderiales; family Gallionellaceae; genus Sideroxyarcus. Next base: position 131,161 of record JAUSBR010000004.1, read on the forward strand.
CCCCAAAAAGAACCTGCTGGAAGTGTTGCAGGACTCGGCGGATCAGATCGCCGAGATGTACGAGGCGCGCGATTACTCGCGGGCCACACGCACCATCGGCGCGCTGCTCGACCTGATCAACGCCTACATCGACGCAACCAAGCCGTGGGAACTGGCCAAGGACCCGAGCAACGTGCAATGGCTGCAGGGCGTGTGCAGCGTGGCCTTGCAAGCCTTCCGCATCATCACCATCTACCTCAAGCCGGTGCTGCCGCATCTGGCGCAGGACGTGGAGAGCTTCCTCAATGTCGGCGAGTTGAACTGGCAAGATGCGCGTGAACTGTTGCCCTCCGACCACGGCATCAACGCCTACCAGCATCTGATGGCCCGCCTCGACCCCAAGTGCATCGAAGCGATGGTGGAAGCGAACAAGCAAAGCCTGCAACCGACACCGCCGCCGACATCACAGCAACGCCATGCCGAACACCAGCAGCACGCTGCTGCGCCCGCTGTCGCCGAAACCGGCGACGCCACTTTACCTTTGAAGAAAATGAACATGATCGCCCCCATCGCCGAAACCATCAGCATCGAAGACTTCAGCAAGATCGACCTGCGCGTCGCCCACATCATCAACGCCGAACATGTGGAAGGCGCGGAGAAGCTGCTGAAACTCACGCTGGACATCGGCGAACCGCAACCGCGTACCGTGTTCGCTGGAATCAAGTCGGCCTACGACCCGGAGAAACTCAAGGGCCGCATGACCGTGATGGTCGCCAACCTCGCCCCGCGCAAGATGAAGTTCGGTCTGTCGGAAGGCATGGTGCTGGCGGCATCGGGCGAGACGCCTGGGCTGTTCGTGCTGTCGCCGGATAGCGGCGCACAGCCGGGGATGCGGATCAAGTAAAACTCTCCGTTCGTGGTGAGCCCTTCGATATACTCAGGACAGGCCTGTCGAACCATGAACGTAGACCTCACCGGCAATCACCGAAGAGTCCGCCCTTCGACAGGCTCAGGACGAACGGATAGATATCCCTTCATTCACCGGACATTTCGAAATGGACTACGACGTACTCATCATCGGCTCCGGCCCCGCGGGTCAACACGCTGCCTGGCAGGCGGCCCGCATGGGCAAGCGCGCTGCCATCGTCGAACGCAAGCCCAAGCTCGGCGGCGCGGGTCTGCAAACCGGCACCATCCCCAGCAAGGCGATGCGCGAAGTGGCTTATCTGCTGTCGCGCTCCGGCGGCATGCGCCAGGCGCTCGCGCCGGACAGCCGCAGCCGCCACGGCCTGTTGGCCGATGCGGTACGACGCAAGGAAGGTGTGATCGCGCAGCAGGAGTCGGTCATTCTGAAACGCCTGCTGAAGCACGGCGTCGCGCTGATCCCCGGCGAAGCCTCCTTCGTCGATGCGCACACCATGCAGATCGCAGACGCCTCCGGCCACACACGCAACATCTCGGCAGAGGTCATCATCCTCGCCAGCGGCTCGCGTCCGCGCCGCCCCGCCGATGTCCCCTTCGACAAGAAGACCGTGCTGGATTCGACCTCCATCCTCAACCTGCGCCATCTGCCCGACAGCCTGCTGGTCGTGGGCGGCGGCGTGATCGCCTGCGAATTCGTCTCCATCTTCGCCGCGCTGGGCGTTGAAGTCTGCGTGGTGGATAGCCACGCGCAGTTGCTGGAATATCTGAGCGAGGATGTGGTGGGCGTGCTGGCCGACAGCTTCCTTGGTATGGGCGTCAAATTCCACATGCAGGAAAGCGTCGCCGAGATTCGCTGCGAAGGCAACGGCACCGTCACCCTGCTGAAAAGCGGCAAAGAGATCCGCACCGATGCCGTGCTGTATGCGCAGGGCCGCCAGCCCAACAGCGACACCTTGCGCGTCGAGAATGCCGGAGTCCACGCCAAGGACGGCTGGATCGAGATCAACGCACACTTCCAGACCAGCGTGCCGCACATCTTCGCCGTGGGCGACCTGATCGGCCGCCCCGCCCTCGCCTCCACCGGCATGGAACAGGGACGCGCTGCCGTGCTGCATGCCTTCGGCGGTGCCGAACACGTCACGGCAGACAATCTGCCGATGGCGGTCTACACCATCCCGGAGATCTCCTACGTCGGCAAGACCGAAAAGGAGATCCAGAAGGAGAATATCCCCTACATCGCCGGACGCGCCTATTTCAAGGACAGCGCGCGCGGCCAGATCATCGGCGATGCACAGGGCATGCTGAAACTGCTGGTGGATTCACGCAACGAGAAACTGCTGGGCGTGCACATCGTCGGCGAACAGGCCAGCGAACTGGTGCACATCGGACAACTGGTAATGAACCTGCACGGCACCGTGCGCGACCTGGTCAGCAACGTCTTCAACTACCCCACGCTGGCCGAGTGCTACAAACTCGCTGCGCTGGATTGCACGCATCAGTTGGAACAGAAGAACAAATAGAGCGTCACAAGATGCCGAGAGCAATCAGGGTTGTGATTGTTCTTCCTGCGGTGTTTCAAGCACCGATTCGGCCCAGCCCGCTGCCGCACCCGCGCCCCATGACAACAGTGCGGCGAGCACGAAGGTCAGCATGCCGCGCGTCATGCCTTTGGGAATACCCTGCTCGTCGAGAAAACGGCGAATATAGAAAATGCCGATGAAGAAGGCGAAAGTGGAGACCAGCAGGCTCCACAGCGAGAACGCGGGCATCAGTGGCTCAAGCCCGGCACCTTGGGCATCTGCGGCCACTCCACCGCGTCCAGCATGTTCTTCACCACCAGACCGAGCTCGGTGTCGCCCTCGATGGATAGCTCACGATTGAAGAACAAAGTGTCCGGATCTTCCTGACGGGCGATCATCTGCATGAAGGCCGAGAGGTTGGCGCGGAAGGAAAGATCGGGTGTCGCGGGTGCGGTGAACAGCGGGCGGAACAGGCCGTTGCGGTAGGTGAAGTTCGCTTTGCCGCCGGTATCCAGCACTTCGACAAAGAAGGTACGGCCTTCGAGCAGGTCCAGGCTGTCCTGCGGCAGCAGCTTCATCTTCACGGCGGCGTTCAGTCCGGCGATCAGCGTCACCGAGTGCGGCCATTGCGGCAGGCGACCGCCGATGCGCGAGACCAGTGCGGGTAGTTTGAATTTAGGAATGTTCATTTTTTACTCCTTGCTATTGATCCAGCATATATCTGATTACCATTCTGCTCACATTAAACTGATACGCTCCCTTCCCCCGCAAGCGGGGGAAGGGCCGGGGATGAGGGGCGGTGCTTACATCCAAAACTGATTTCAATTTACCGTCCCTCACCCCAGCCCCTCTCCCGCCTGCGGGAGAGGGGCTTCCAGCAAGCCGACTCCTACGTTGCGCGTTCCTGTTCAACCAGGTGATGCTGCGCAATCCCCGCATCGCCGAACCAGTACCCATCCACCAGCCCGTCGGCACACCATGCACCGGTATCCGCATGCGGCGTCCCGCCCTTACGCGCCGCGTCGAAGGCGGCGATGATCTCGTTCATGTGCTGCGGTTGCGGGCTGATGCGGATTATGTCGATGCCCATCTTGAGCAGGTCCGGCACTTCGTTGAGCAGATTGTAACTCTGCGCCGACATGGTCTGGATACCGTTGATGGTCAGGAAGGGTTGGCCCTCGCGCGTCTTCAGCGTGATGCCTTCCGGATGTTCCATGCACTTGAACTGACAGTCGTCCTTGTTGAGGTCGTAATGGCGCGCGGTGAAGCAGCGCGCCGAGAAAGCCAGTGCTAACTTGCCATGCACGAACACTTCGGTCTCGATGCCTGCGGGACGGCTGTTGTGCAGCGTCTCGACCAGTTTGCGGTCGGCCTCCAGCGGCGGCACCCAGCGCTGCATGCCGTAGCGCGCGTAGGTGGTCAGCGTGCTTTCGTTGTAGATGTTGAGGTGCGGACCGGCGACGAAGGGACGACCAGCGGCGATGTTCACCGCACCGAGGTCGTTGGCCTCGACCTGGCAATTGGCCTCATCGATCAGACGACGCAGCGATTTCAGGTCGCTCTCGGATTCGAGCAGTGCCTGTGCCGAGATGACGACTTCCTTGCCGGCGTCGGTGAGTGTGCGTGCCAGCGCGATCCAGTCGGCCACGCGCAACTGCTGGCGGCGCGAACACACCACTTCGCCGACGTAGATGATGTCGAGCGCGGGGTTCTGCGCCATCTCGGCGTAGAAATCGAGCACGGCCTGTTTCGGCCAGAAATACAGCAAAGGTCCCAGAGCGAGTTTCATATGCTTATCTCCAGGGGCGGCTGTATGCACCCAGCGTCGCCTGGCTGCCTTCCGACACCTTGGCCAGCTCCGCCTGCCAGGCCTGCTTCACCTGGTAGCGCTCGCCGTCTTTGGCCAATGCATCCAGCGCGGCGCGCATGTTGCGGGTGACCTGCGCGACATAAGTCGGGCTGCGCTGACGGCCTTCGACCTTGATGGCGGCGACGCCGATGCGCGCGATCTCGGGCAGTATCTCCAGCACGTTGAGGCTGGTCGGTTCTTCCAGTGCGTAATAGGTGGAGCCGTTCACCTCGAAGCGGCCCTTGCACAGCGTGGGGTAACCCGCCGCCTCGTTGTCGCCGAAGCGGTCGATGAGGATGCCGTTCAATCGCGTGGACATCATGCCCGGCGACTTCTCCCACTTGACGTACTTGGCGGGTGAGCACGCGCCCACTGTGTTAGGCGATTCGCCGGTGGCATAGGAGGAAAGCCAGCAGCGGCCCTCGTTCATCACGCACAGGCTGCCGAAGCCGAACACCTCGATCTCGACCGTGGTGTGCTTGATCACGTTCTCCACCTGCGCCAGCGTCAGCACGCGCGGCAGCACCGCACGGCGAACACCGAATTCGCGCTGCGCAAAATTCACCGCCTCATAACTGGTGGCCGAGCCCTGCACCGAAAGATGCAGGCGCAGATCGGGATGGCGCTTGGATGCGTAATCGAGCAGACCGACATCGGCGAGGATCACCGCATCCACGCCGAGCGCGGCGGCACCATCGACGGCGCGATGCCAATCGGCCACGCGCCCCGGTTGCGGAAAAGTATTGATCGCCATCAACACCTCGCGCTTCTTCGCGTGCGCATAGCTGATGCCCTCGCGCAGCGCCTTGTCGTCGAAGTTGAGCCCGGCGAAATTACGCGCGTTGGTATCGTTCTTGTAACCGAGATAAACAGCGTCCGCGCCGTTATCGACCGCCACCTTCAGGGCGGGCAGGCTGCCGGCGGGACAGATGAGCTGGGGGATGTTGGGGTGCGACATGAAATGACTCTTGGTGGAAATGTGGCAAGTATAGCCACACCGGGGAAGAGCGCATTGATGATTATCAACTCACAAGGGGAATAGTTGAGCGGAACGGACAGTTACATTCATCTACCCGCCATGTAACCACTCCAGCACACAGATACAGATGGAAGCGGGGTTGGATTCATTTTCATCACTACCATTCATCATTTTGAATAATTCGACTCAGTCTCCCGACACCGCATTCTGCCTGCTCAAACCAGCACTTGCCGGGTGCTCATCATATACAGTTCGATTTGCTGTTCCAGATCGGAATCCGTCATCACTTCGGGCCGCCTGCCTTGCGGGCAGGCAAGCATCGGGGTGGTTCCGAACAGACGGCAGATCAACGGGCGTTCCGCATAGACTTCGCAGCCATTTTTACCAAGGTAAGGACAGTTTAGTTCTGCCAGCGCAGCATCATGCTCCGCGATACTTTTAACGGGCAGCCTTGCCATTTCTTCGGGGGAAGTGGTCACGGGTCCGCAGCAGTCGTGACAGCCGACAAGGCATTCAAAGGCAGGAATATGCTTCCTGAAAAAGCGGATCTTTTTGCTGTTTCCGGTCATTCAGGCGCCGCGCTATGCATGGCCCCGGCAGCAAGTGCCGCGATGAGTTTTTTCGATTTCGCCTGGAAATTGAGGGGGTGGGACTGCGCGAGTGCATTGACGTGCTGCTTGATTCTGGCCGGAGACAAAGTGAGCCCGCTGTTTTTGAACGCCAAAACGATTTTATTGGGACTGTCGTCGGCATTCACCATAACGATGCGCCCGGCAAAACTGGTTTCTATGCGCGAGGCCAGGGCACCGTGAAGACCGTCGGTGCTCCACAAATTGACCACCATGATGCCGTCGTCTGCCAGCGACGCAAAACAGTCGTCGTAAAACTGCTGGCTGCACAATTCATCCGGCAATCCTGTCGTATCGAATCCGTCCACCATCAGCACATCGAACAGTTCGCTGCTTTCTTTCACGAATACCGCCCCGTCGCCGAGCAGTACTTTGAAGCGTGCATCGTCGGCGGGAATCGCGAATTCATTGCGCAAGGCGATGACATCCGGATTGATCTCGACAACCGCGATTTCCGCGCCCGGCAAATAGCGGTAGCAATACTTGGCCAGCGAACCGCCGCCCAGGCCAATCATCGCGATACGTTTTGGGGACGGTTCGAACAACAGGAAACTCATCATGGCCCGCGTATAGCTGAAGACCAGTTGGTCCGGATCGTCGATGTTCATTTCGCTTTGCAGACACAGCGCATCAAACTGCAAAGACAGCATCCCGTCGTTCTCCAGCAAATAGGGTTTCCCCGGCTCTGCTTGCGGATCGGACGACAATGCGAGCAGTTGCCCCAACTTCTGGCACAACGTCCCGGTCAAACCTTTGGCGGATCTATTCTTGCGCGACATTGCGACCGGCAGATATTGCCGTGAGAATTCCCTGCAGTATGGCGACAGGCGTTGGGGGGCAGCCGCTCACCGCGACATCCACCGGGATGACGTTGGAAACCTTGCCGCAGGTGGCGTAGTTCTCGCCCGCGCCAGTAGCGCCATCCGAACAAAAGATGCCGCCGTCGCAGGCGCAGTCGCCGATGGCCACCACCAGTTTGGGTTCGGGGGTGGCGTCGTAGGTGCGCTTGAGCGCGATTTCCATGTGGCGCGAGACGGGGCCGGTGACCAGCAACAGGTCGGCATGACGCGGACCGGCGACGAATTTGATGCCGAGCCCTTCGATGTTGTAATAGGCATTGTTGACGGCGTGTATCTCCAGCTCACAGCCGTTGCAGGAACCGGCATCGACCTGGCGGATGCTCAGCGCACCGCCGAACACATCAAGTATCTCCTGTTGCAGACGCTGTTCGGTCAGGCGCATTGATTCGTCCGCCTGCGGCGGCGTCTCCGTCTTGATTCCTGTCTTGATGATTTGTTTGAGTATCTGGTACATCAGAGATCCTGCCCTGAGTAGCTAAGGTTGAACGACTTATTGATCAGCGGAAAATCCGGCACGATGTTGTCGATGACGGCGTGTTCCAGCACGGGCCAGTTCTGCCAGGACGGATCGTGCGGATGCACGCGCGTGAGATTGCCCTGCGCATCGGTATGGATGGCGACCATCACTTCGCCGCGCCAGCCTTCGACCAGGCCGATGCCGAAGCCGTTTGCAGGCAGTTTCTCCAGCAGGGTGGGCGCTTCGTTGTCGTGCACCAGATTGACCATGATCTCGCGCTGCAGGCGCAGCGACTCGAACAGCTCGTCGAAGCGCACGATGACGCGTGCCGCGACATCGCCGTTGCGGTAGGTCGCCATCTTCACGTCCAGTTTGTCGTAGGGGGCGCAGGCGAACTGCACGCGCGCATCCCAGGCTTGCGCACTGGCGCGACCGGCCATGCCGCACAGGCCGAGTTGCGCGGCCAGTTTGGGCTCGACGCGGCCGGTGCCGATGAAGCGGTCCTGCACGCCGGCATGTTCGTCGTAGATGTTGCGCAGGATGCGCACCTGCTCGTCGAGCATGTCGCATTCCTGCTCAATGATGTGCTTGCCCTCAACATCGAGACTGGCGGTAACGCCGCCGGGGACGATCTTGTCCATCAGATAGCGGTGACCGAACAGCGCAGCGTTGTTGCGCAGCACTTGCTCCTTGAGTATCCAGAACTGGGCGAAGCCGAACGACAGCGCGACGTCGTTGCCCAGATAACCGAGATCGCCGAGATGGTTGGCGACGCGTTCGCGCTCCAGCAGCAACGCACGCATCCACAAGGCGCGGCTGGATGGCGTCACTTTGGAGATACATTCCGCCGCCATCGCATAGGCCCAGGCATAGGCCACGGTGCTGTCGCCGCTCACGCGCCCGGCCAGCTTGGCGCCCTGCTGCAGACCCATGCTCTCGAAGCGTTTCTCGATGCCCTTGTGGGTGTAGCCGAGATGTTGTTCGAGGCGCAGCACGCGCTCGCCGATGATGGAGAAACGGAAATGGCCCGGCTCGATGATGCCCGCATGCACCGGACCGACCGGGATCTCGTGCACGCCCTGCCCCTCCACCTGCACGAAAGGATAGTCCTCCGGTTCATGGGTGAGACTGGCTGCGGCATCGAAATCCTTGCGCAGCGGGAAGCTGCCGCTGTGCCAGGCGCCGTGGCGCAACCATTTGCGGTGGTCGTGACCTTCGTGCGCGTAGAGGCCGAGCAAATCGTAGGCAGCGCGCTGCATGCGGTTGGCAGCGGGGAAGATGCGGCTGATGTCGGGGTAGTTCGGGCGCTCTGCCGGCAGCGGTATGTTGAGACAGACCAGGCCGCTCTCGTTCATCAGCGTGATATGCAAAACAAAACCACCGCCTTGTTGCCGGACATCGCTGCCCCACAATGCGACCAGCCTGCCGCCGCCGTCGCGCACCTGCTGGCATATCTCGAACAGATACTCAGGCGCGACCTCCCCGGCCCATGCAGGCACAGCATCAGTGAGTCTGGTGAGTTTTAGGTTGGGGTGTTTGATCGGCATCGTTCTATCCTAACAGCGCAGCGGCCTGGCGGTACCAGTCGGCCAGATAGGGCGGCATGTACAGGCCCAGCATCAGCACCAGCAGCAGGTGTGCGAACACCGGAATCAACGCGGGCGAATGCGGCAAGGGTTTGGCGGTGGTCTCGCCGAACACGATGGGCTGTATCTTGCCGAAGATGGCCGCGAAGGCGACACCGAGCGAGACCAGCAGGATGGGCGTGGCCCACGGGTATTCGTGCATGGCGGTGGTGATGATGAGGAACTCGCTGGCGAACACGCCGAATGGCGGCATGCCGAGGATGGCGAAGGTGCCGAGTGCCAGACCCCAGCCGACCGTGGGGCTGACTTGCAGCAGACCGCGGATGCTGTCCATCTGTTGCGTGCCGACCTTTTGCACGGCGTGGCCGACAGCAAAGAAGATGGCCGACTTGGTCAGCGAATGTACAGTCATGTGCAGCATGCCCGCGAAGGTTGCCACCGGACCTCCCATGCCGAAGGCGAAGGTGATCAGCCCCATGTGTTCGATGGATGAGTAGGCGAACATGCGCTTGATATCTTTTTGCCGGAACAGCGAGAACGAAGCCACCAGCACCGAGAGCAAGCCGAAGCCCATCATCAGGTTGCCCGCAAAGTGGGTGCCGAGCGAACCGTCCACCAGCACCTTGCTGCGCACCACCGCGCACAATGCGACATTGAGCAGCAGGCCGGAGAGCACGGCGGAGACGGGTGTCGGGCCTTCGGCATGCGCATCCGGCAGCCAGCTGTGCAGCGGCACCAGACCGATCTTGGTGCCGTAACCCACCAACAGGAAGATGAAAGCGAGCTTGAGGACGGTGGGTTCGAGATCGCCCTTCACCTGGTTGAGGTGCGTCCACAGCAGCGCAGTACCCCCCTGCCCCAGCACCCGCTCGGCGGCGAAATACAACAGGATGGTGCCGAACAGCGCCAGCGCGATGCCGACGCCACACAGGATGAAATATTTCCATGCCGCTTCCAGGCTGGCCGGGGTGCGGTACAACGACACCAGCAGCACAGTGGTCAGCGTTGCCGCTTCCATCGCGACCCAGACGATGCCCATGTTGTTGGTGGTGAGCGCGACCAGCATGGCGAAGGTGAACAGCTGGTACATGCTGTAGTAGAGATGCAGCATGCCGGTGGTGAGTTTGCCGTGATGCTGCTCGATGCGCATGTAAGGGCGCGAGAACAGCGAGGTGGTGAAGGCGACGAAGGCAGTCAGCGCGACGAGGAAGACGTTGAACTGGTCGATGAAGAACTGCTCGTTGAACGCGACCTGCGGACCGGAGTCAACCACGCGTACGGTGAGCACCACCGAAGCGGCGAAGGTGAAGAAGCTCATCAGCGAGTTGAGTTCCGCCGCCCACTTGCGCGAACCGAACACGGCCAGCAGACCGCCGCCCAGCAGCGGGATGAGCAACAGCGCGAGAAGCTGAAGATCAATCATCCTTGAGCTTCTCCATATGGGTGATGTCGAGGCTATCGAAGGTCTCGCGGATCTGGAAGAAGAACACGCCGAAGATGAAGGTGGCGACCAGCACGTCGAGCGCGATGCCCAGCTCCACCACCAGCGGCATACCCTGAGTCGCACTGGTGGCGGCGAAGAACAGGCCGTTCTCCAGCGACAGGAAGGCGACCACCTGCGACACCGCCTTGCGCCGCGTCAGCATCATCAGCAGCGACAGCAGCACACAGGCCAGCGCGATGCCGATAAGACCGCGCGTGATGCCTTCGGCCAGTTGCGAGATGGGCGCCGCCAGGTTGAAGGAGAAGATCACCAGCGCGATGCCGACCAGCATGGTGGTGGGGATGTTGATCAGCGTCTCCACGTCCCAGCGCACGTTGAGCCGGTGGATCAGACGGTGCAGCAAGTACGGCAGCAATATCACCTTGAGCAGCAGCGTCAGCCCGGCCGAGTAATAGAGATGGTGCTGGTTGGTCGAGTACGCAACGATGAAGGTGCTCAGCGCCAGCAGCGCGCCCTGCCAGGCGAACAGGTTGATCAGCGACAGGATGCGCCGCTGCGCCAGCATGGCGAAAGCGATCAGCAGCAGCAATGCAGCCAGCAGGTTGATGAACTGGAGGGTGTACGGTATCTGCATCATGCCCCCAGCAGGAAATGGATCAGCAGACCGAGCACGGCCAGCAGAAAGGCGGTGCCGAGGAACTCGGGCGCGCGGAAGATGCGCAGCTTGGCTGAGACGATCTCGAACACGGCAAGCCCGGCGCCTGCCAGCATCAGTTTCAGCAGCAGCAGGACGATGGCCAGCGGCAGTCCGGCCCAGTTGCCCACCTCGATGATGCCGTGCGGGACGAAAAGCGCAATGCCGATGGAGATGTAGGCAAACAGCTTCAGGCTGCTGGCCCATTCGATCAGCGCCAGATGTCGCGCGGAGTATTCCAGGATCATCGCCTCGTGGATCATGGTGAGTTCGAGGTGGGTGGCCGGATTGTCCACCGGGATGCGCGCGTTCTCGGCCAGCAGCACAATTACGAAAGCCAGTGCGGCGAAGGCAAGACTGGGATACAGCACGAACTGGTGATGCGCCAGTGTGTCAACGATACTTGGCAACTGTGTGGAATGGCTGATCATCGAGGCGGTGAACAGCACCATCAGCAGCGCCGGTTCGGCCAGAAAGGACACCAGCATCTCGCGCCGCGCCCCAAGCGAACCGAACGCGGTGCCGATGTCCATCGCGGCAAGCGAGATGAACACGCGCGCCAGCGCGAACACGCCGACCAACGCGATCACGTCGGCGGCCTGAGAAAAAGGCAAGTCCACCGCAATGATCGGGATGATGGCCGCCGCCAGCCACATACAGCCGAACACGATGTAAGGCGTGACGCGGAACAGCCAGGACGCGTTGTGCGCGATCACCGCATCCTTGTGGAACAGCTTGCGCAGCACGCGGTAGGGCTGCAGCACGCCCGCGCCGCTACGGTTCTGCAGCCATGCCTGGCACTGGTTGACCCAGCCGGTCAGCAGCGGCGCCAGCAACACAACCAGCAGCAGTTGCGCGAGCTGGAAGAGGATGGCGAGGAGGAGGTCGTAGTTTTCCATCATACGAACACCAGCAGCACGATCAGCGTGACAAAGGTATAAGTCAGGTACAGATGGATGCGCCCGTGCTGCAACAGCCCGGCCATGGAAGAAAATTTCTCGGTGAGATGTTTGATCGGCAGATACAGGATGTACCACAGGCGATCATCGCTCTGCCCGTGATAGCGCGGATGCGTGTCGAACGGACTCGGTACGTCTCGCTCGATCTTGAAGAACGGCTCGAAGATGCGGCGTATCGGCTGGCCGAAACCTTCGGCGGTATCCTGCATGCGCGCGGTCTGCGCGGGGAAGCCGCAATCCCACGGGTCGCTGCGCCGCACGCGGCCGTGATACAGGCGGCGTACCAGCACTGAAGTCAGCAGCATCACGCCCAGCACCGCCAACATGAAATACAGCGGGCTGTAGCTGGCGCGTTCGGTATCGACCGGCGCGAGGAATATCCAGTTTCCGGCGGCATTGCCCAGTTGCGCACCCAGCAGCATCTGCGACACGTGATCCAATTGCCCCACCACATACACCGGCGCCAGCCCCAGCAGCACACAGGCCAGTGCCAACCAACCCATGCCGATGCGCTCCCAGATGCCCGCATCGTGCGCGTGCTCCAGCGCATGTTCGCGCGGCTGGCCGAGAAAGATCACGCCGTAGAACTTCACCATCACATAGGCTGCCAGCGCCGCGGCGAGCGCGATCACCGCCGCCGCCACCGGCACCAGCATATTGATGTAACTGTTGGGCAGACCGGGTGACAGCAGGAAAGCCTGCAGCAGCAGCCATTCCGAGACGAAACCGTTGAGCGGCGGCAATCCGGAAATGGCCAACACGCCGACCAGCATCAAGCCCGAGGCCCATGGCATGCGGCGGATGAGGCCACCGAGGCGTCCCATGTTGCGCTCGCCGGTGGCGTGCAGGATGGCACCGGTGCCGACGAACAGCAGGCTTTTGAACATCGCATGGTTGAGACTGTGATACAGCGTTGCGGTGAGCGCCAGCGCCGCCAGTGCGTCCTTGCCGTAAACGTGGAAGATGAGGGTGAGGCCGATGCCGACCAGCAGCAGGCCGATGTTCTCGATGGAGGAATACGCCAGCAGGCGTTTCATGTCGCCCTGCACGGCGGCGAACATCACGCCGAACACGGCGGTGAGCAGGCCCAGCCCGAGTGCCAGCACGCCCCACCACCACAGTTGCGTGTCGAGCAGGTCGAAGGTGACGCGCAGGATGCCGTAGATGGCGGTCTTCAGCATCACGCCACTCATCAATGCGGACACCGGCGACGGCGCGGCGGGGTGCGCCTCGGGCAGCCAGACATGCATAGGCAACACGCCGGCTTTTGCGCCGAAACCGAACAGGGCGAGCAGGAAGGCGGCCGAGGACCAGAACGGATCGAGTTGCGCGGCGCGCATCGCATCGAAGGTGTATGCGGCGATGCCGTTGCCGCCCTGCATCACGCCGAAACTCAAGAGGATGGCGATGGCGCCGACGTGCGCGATCAGCAGATAGAGGTAGCCTGCCTTGCGGATGTCGGGGATGGCGTGATCGGTGGTGACGAGGAAGTAGGAAGCCAGCGCCATGGTCTCCCACGCCACCATGAACATATAGGCATCGTCGGCCAGCAACACCAATGTCATGCCGATGAGGAACAGGTGATATTCGAGACACAGCAGTCCGAGTGTGCTGCCCGCCATGGTCTTGAAGTAGCCGGCGCTGAACAGCGACACGCCCAGCGAGGCTGCACCCAACAAGATCAAAAAGAAACCGGAGAGCGAATCGAGACGCAGATGGAATGGCAGATCGGGCAAACCCAGCGGCAACACCATGACGCCGGTCGGCATAGCCAGTGCCCACAAGCCGGTGGCGGCCAGCAGCAGCGAGGTGAGCGCACTGAGCGGAAAGACGATGTTGTTGATCAGCTGCGGCGCACGTTGCAGGAACAGCCCGGCCACTCCGAGGGCGATCCAGAACTGCACCAGCCAGCCAGCCACATCCAGCGGTAATATCCCAACAGCGTTCATCTGGTGTTACCCGCCCCTCGTTCGAATACGCATGCGACAGGCTTTGGATTCTACTCCTGCGTTCGAACGCTGTTCAAGAAAGGAATCGCTGCCGGCGATCCAATACCCCCAGCGTCAACCTCAGTGAACTATCTCCACCACACGACTGGGTTTGAGCTTCGCATAGGAAGGCATCGCCATGCCGACCGTGGCACCGATATAAGTCGGATCGGCGATAACGTAGCGCTGCCCTTGGTAGTCCACCATGGAGAAATCTGCCCGCATCTGTTTGAGCGCCACGGCTGTCGTCATGTGCCCCGGGTAGAGCAAGCCCACGGTCTTGATACCGACCAACTCATGCACCAGCCAGGAGAACAGCACCGAACGGTCCTCGCAGTCGTTGTAAGGAAAATGCAGCGACTCTTCGACGAAGAAATATTTCTCGCGGCCGAACTGGGCGTCGTCGGTCTTGTAAGCGAAAGCCTTCTGCACGAAAGCAAGCAGGAAGTTCACCGCCTCTTCTTCATTCATCGTCGCAGTGTGTTTCTTCAACTCGGCGAGCAGACCGCTGCGCACCAGCGCGCTGCCGTCGGTGTCGAAGTAGAGCGGGAATTCCGATTGCGGGAACGTGCCCATGTATTCCACCAGGCGACGGTCATAAGGAACGTTCAATCGTATCGTCTCGCCCTTGTAATCGAAGCTCAATACGCGCTGCGCCGATACCGTGCGGGTGAAGCCGGTCGCTGCGGTGCCGATGTCGAGCGCCTTGAGTTTGCCCGGGTAGCTGGCTTCATAGGTGTAGAAACTGCGGATGCTGTCGCCGTTGTCCGCTGCCAGTACGGCGTAGTAGGTCTGGCTGCCGACCGCGGTGAACTTGGTCGAATACACCTGCTGGCGGACCGCGACGAACAGGTGCACATCCTGCCCCGCATAACCGAGCCGCACGTCGTAGCCCGACTTGACCAGGAAATACCACAGCAGCAGATTCTGTTCCGCCTTGCGCTCTGGCTGCAGAGCCTGCGCCACACTGCGCCACAGCGTCACATAAGCCCAATCGTCCAGCTTCAATCTGGCGCGCGTCTCGTTGATTGACTGCAGGGTCGGCTCGTATTTGCTGCCGCTCATCATGGTCCAGAACGCGCTCATCGCTTCCGGCTTGGCGCCGCCGGACAGACGATACGATTTCCATAAGGGATCGAAAGCGAAGCTCACCGGATTGCCGTAGAACGCGATCTCGACGACGTCTGCAGCGATTGGCACCGGCTTCGGCTGGACTGGCGGCGGAGGCGGCACAATGGGTTGAATGACGGGCGCAACCACCACCGGCGGGGCAACGGGTGTCACGGCCGGCGGAGCAACGGGTACGGGTTTGACCTGAACATCGGGAAGCGGCGCTGGAGCGACCGGGACGGGCGCAGGTGCGGGAAGGACTGCAGGTGCAACCGGCACGACCACCGGCACTTGCCTGGGCTTGGGCTCCTTGATGCGCACCTTGCCCTGGAAGGTCTCGAACTCACGCCACTGGCTCTTCAGGAAATCGGCGAACTCGCCGTCCTGTTTTTCCTTGTAGGCATGGAATTCCGCCCGGGTCTGCTGTGCGGCCTGCTGCTGCTGGCGCTGGAATGCTTCGAACTCCTGCTGCGCAGTCGCCGCCGAGACCGGCAGACCGATTGAAAGTAGCACCGTTACAGCAAGCAATCTGTCGCTCTCGCGCATACGCCCTCCGCTACACACTCATTGATCGCTAGGAACCAGCCACACCCACAACGCGTCGTTAGCGGGATCGCGCCATTTCGCCTTGACCATCGCTTTGACATCGACCTGTTGACTATCCTCGCGCGCCACCTGCGAACCGACCGTGCTGGCGCGACCGTTGTTCACCGTGGTGGCCATCGTCTGCACCGAGCGTATGCTGACGCCGAAACGTTTGGCGTATTCCTCGCGGGCGCGCATGACGGCCAATTCTTCCTGCGCCACCTTGCCGCGGATATGTATCCCCGCCGAGGCCGATACACCGTTGCCGGGGTTGTCTATCCAGGCCGGCCGCTCGCTGCCGTCCGGTTTGACCGGCGCCGCGCAGGCCGACAGCAGCGTCAGCAGCAATACCGTTGCAAGAAGCTTGAACCGACTCATGATCGCCCCCTCAATCCTGCACTTGCTTCAGCCAGTAGCTGGCATAGGACTCGATGTTCTCAATGTCCTTGACCGACTCGGCACTGAGCGGACGGTCCAGCACGCGCTTGCCGTCGAAGCTGGCCATGCGATTGGCGCCGAGGCTAAACTCGTTCTTGTATTCGATGAAGTCGCGCTCGGTGCTGGCCTTGTATTCCTCGAACGACTTCTTCTCTTTCTCTATCGCATCGCGAGCTTCCTGCTGGTACGCCGCAAACTCGTCCTGCTCGGATTTTTTATGTATCTCGAACTCGCCTTCCAGACTGGTCACGCTGACCAGACCTTTGCGCATGCCGATCTCATTGCGCAGCTCCGTGTCCGCGATGAGGAAGCGGGTGCCGCGCACGCCGATGGTGGCGGTCCTGGTGCGAACCTGAAGCTGCTGGTCGCCTTTGACCTTATTGATCGCGTAATAGATCATTCCCGTGAGCTGGCGCAGAAAACCGGCATGGTCGCTCTTCTCGCCGATCTCCACCTTGCTGTTCTTCTCCAGCACGATAAATCCCTTGTTTCCCATGCGCACCACCGCACGGCCGTCCGGCCCGGTGGTCAGAACATTCTTCGGCGGCAGCACGCTTTTGTTGCCGACCGTTTTTTCCTGTTTCCCGGACGGATCGCTCATCGTCACCTTGCCTTCCGACTTGACGATCACGATGTCGTCGCCAGCGGCGACACAGGCGCCCGACAACAACAAGCCGAACAGACCGGCCAGCATGCCCAACTTTGATCTTTGCATATCCAGCCTCACTTGCGCACTCCCGAAGACAATTCGTCCTGCGCCTCGTGCGCATGGTCGCGCTGCACGTCCGGGCTATTCACCGGCTTGACCGGCGCTTTGGCGCAGGCCGACAGCCCCAGAGTAAGCAGCAACACGGAAAGAATGAAAATGGATTTGCGCATATGCTTCTCCTTCATCGTCATATCAAGACACTTCAAATGGAAAGGGCAGCGTTAAGCTGCCCACTCCAAACATCATCCGAACTCGCGGGCGGTTTGTCCTTCCGTTCATCGGTCCGGCGTCACCAGCCAGATGTACAACTCGCCGCTCTGCGGATCGGTCCATTCCTCGATGACGCGCGCCGATTCGAGAATGAGGTCGACGCTGCTTTTCACCCGCGTCTCAACATCCCCACTCCGACTCACCGTACCGGCACGATCTTCCGTGCTGGAGCGATTGGTCGACTCGACACGAACCCGCACCATCTGCGCCAGCTCCTGCCGTGCCTTCATCTGCGCCACGCGAAACTGCGCGGCATGACCGCCCCAATCCTGCTTCGGTGCGGAAGCGACCACGCTGGTATAACCCGGCTTGTCCGGATTCATCACCCAAGCAGGCGCACCCGCTATCGCCTTGACATCACCCGCCTTCTGCCCAGCCCCGGCACAACCCAGCAAGAGCAGGGTTGCCGCCAGAACGGAAAACAGTTTGCGCGACATGACGGTCTTCAGCAGTTATCAGAACTTCGCGTAGAGCGTGGCGCCGAGGGTGCTGATCCTTTCCCTGACCGTGAACGGTGTTGCGGAAGTACCGAAGTTGTAGCTGTACGAGTGATATTTGTAATCGGCAGTCACGCCAAAATTGGACGTGAAGGGGAAGGTATAGCTCGCGCCGAGACTGCCGCCGACTGCGGAATCCGCTGTCGCGCTGAAGCCAGCTGTCGAGTTATCTTTCCATTTCGCCCCCATGATACCCAGACCGACATTCACGCCCACGGAACCGGCACGACCGCCAGCAATCGGGAAACTGGCTCCGCCGCCGAAGATCACGCCGGATGTCTCAAAGGTCTCTTCAGTCCAAGGCAATGTCGTAGCACTCGATGCGCTCAAGGTCGTTTTACCCGTCTTCAAACCCACATAAACATTACCCGCGACACCGTTGTTCTGATTGAGGAACACGACACCGCCGGTCAGGGCGAAATCGGAACGCTTGAAATCTTCTTTCGCCGAAGCAGCGTTACCGCAAGAACCACCACAGACGGAGGAAACGACGTTTGCAGTCGCCCAACCATCGTGCTCACCGGAACCGCCGGAATACGACAGATCAAGATATGCGCCATTGGCTGCCGTGTCAGAAGAGAAGGTTAGGCCCACGTTCTTCGGAGTGTATTTGGACTTGGCATGTGTGTAGTCCCCGCCCAACTCGTAAGTGGAGCTGCCCGCGCCTGCGCGGATCTTGATCTCCGCCATTGCGGACTGCGACACGAGTGCGGCGGCAACGAACAGACTGGATATCAATATCGATTTCTTCATTTTGCTTCTCCCGAATTAAATTTCATGAACATCAGAATGTGAACGTCGGCTTCTCCAGCCTGCGTACCGGAGCTGGCGCCGGGGTCGGTTGACGCGCCACGGGTTGTTCTTCCACTTCTTCTTCCTGCACGACTCTTTTCTTGGTATTCCTGACCGGCCTGGGCTCATCCTCGGCATAGCCTTCTTCGGACAGGGAAGGGTCCTGCACCTGCGAAAAATCGATCCTGCCGCCGACCTTGTCATAGACCTGTGAACGGATCGCCGCCGCCATCTGGTCCCGCAAACCGTCGCCGATGACCGGTTCGACGCTGGCGGTGATGGTGGTCTCATATTCGGTCTCGCCCACCATGTGCTGGTTGGAGAACACCTTGTTGGACAGCGTGGCCTGCACTTCGCTACGCAGTTCTTCCTTGCTCAGCTTGAAGTTCTTCACTTCGGTCAGCGAGTTGACGAACACCACCGAACCCGTCTCCGATGCTTTCAACTCGGCCGCTTTCTTGGAGCGCTCCTTGCACACCGGGATGGAATCGTCTCCGCATGCCACTTTTTCGGTGACAGTGACTTCCTTCTTTACCTGCAGCGCGATCAGCCGCTCCTGCAAGTGGGTGTCCACCACGCGATTGACGTCGCGCTCGAACGATTTTTGCAGCCGCAGGAACTCGGCATACTTGGCGCTGGCATCGACGTTCAGCGAATTGATCCGACTCTCGGAGCCGGACTTCTTGTCGCGCGCATCGCGCAATGCACCAAAGGCTTTGCGGTTCTGATCCTCGGCCGCGCGCAACTGTTCCTGCGAGATGGTGCCGGGATTGTCACGGTCGAACTCCTGCAGTTTCTCCAGCTTGGACCTGGCCTGACTGTTCTCCGCCTCAAGACGGCTGATCGACGAGATCGCCGAACGTTTGTCAGCCTTGGCAACGACGATCTGCTTGTTGACCTCGTCCAGCTCCTTCACCTTGGCCGAGAGCAGCGAGCGCTGGTCGCGCAGATCGCTGAGCATCATCGGATCGATGGCGAGCGATGCCGCATGTGCGGCACCGGCAAACAGCATGGATACGGCCAACGCCCGCAAAGCATAACGTGGCGCAGCGTGGAACTTCTCAAACATCGAAGACATGGAACACCCTGGAATAACTGAAACTCGAATCCTGAAAATAAAAACGGCTCCGCATCGCTGCGGAGCCTTTATCGCTTACTGGGCGACCTTTTGCTTGGCGATGTCAGCGGCCAGTTCATCCTGACCTTTTTGCGCCTTGAACTGCTGCCAAGCAGCCTGATCGTTACCCATGCTGGTCTTGACGGCTGTCTCGGTCAGCTTCTGCGCAGCGGTTTCATCCAGACCGACCAGCACATACATGGTGCCGTCCGGCGCCTGGATGCTGCGGAAGATCTTGGTGCCTTGCAGGGTCTGATCTGTGATCTGTTTGGTGACCGAGGTGTTCACGCGATCCACAGTCTCTTTGCTGCCCGCACCGGTGGTTTCGGCATACTGTTTGATCATGTTCTGCACTTGCACCTTCATGTTCTGCGCCAGTTGCACGCGCGCTTCAGTGGCGGCCATCTGCTTCATGAAAGCGATGCCGGCATCGGAACGCGGCGCTGAACCCACTGCACCAACCGACATACCTTCGACCGGCGCATCACATACCCACAGCGGCGCAGCCTTGTCGGAATTGGGGAACACGCACTCGGCTACGGGTGCTGCTTTTTCAGGCGTGGACGAGCAGGCGGCGACGCCCAGCGCAACGACAGCAAACAGCACTTTGGTGATCTTGGACATTTGAAAACTCCTAAGCTGGTTTAACGATATGAATACGGGGCTAAAAACGATACGCGGCGTACGAAACCTGAAAATTGCGTTCCGACATCCCTCAATCAACGACTGCCAGTTACGAAATCTACAGCATGCCGAAAGAAGCCACAAGGCGACCCGGCACAGGTTTGACAGATATCGCCACTTTTCACCCGGGCGGCGGGATAAATCCGATGAAAATCATCAACTTTACCCCGCCCGCCGTTTTTCCATCAGCGATACGCTAACGCTTCTTGTACCAGTCGAAGAATTCTCCCGCAGGCATGGGATAGGCGATGCAGTAGCCCTGCCCGTAATGGCAGCCCATTTCGCGCAAGGGCTGTAGCAGGTTCTTGTCTTCCACCCCCTCCGCCACAGTCAACCGGCCGAAAGTGCCGGCCAGTGCAATCACTCCCTTCACGATGGCATGGTCGCCCTCGTCCGACAGCATGCCACGCACGAAGGACTGGTCGATCTTGAGCGTCTCCGCGCCCAGCTTGCTCAGATAGAGCAGCGATGAATAACCCGTGCCAAAATCATCCAGCGCGAAGCTGACACCCAGCTTGCGGCAGGCATCGATGATGGCGGCGGATTGCACCATATCCTCCAGCGCTGCTGTCTCCAGCACCTCGATCTGCAGTCTGCCCGGCGGCAGGGATGGATACTGATCGAGCCTTCGTTCCAGTTCCTCCACAAAATCAAATGCCTGCAGATGCCGCGCCGAGATGTTGATGCTGACCTCCAGCGCCACGCCTTCACGCTCCCAAGCATGCAGTTGTGCCAGCGCCGTGTCGATCACCCAGTTGCCCAGCGCTATCTCAAAATCCGAATTCTCGATGACGGGCAGGAAGTCGGCCGGCGGCAGCAGCCCCTGCTCGGGATGGTTCCAGCGGATCAGGGCCTCGACCCCGGCGATCCTGCCGGAGGCCAGTTCCATCTTGGGCTGGTAATACAGTTCGAATTCTTCCTGCTGCAGACCGAGCAGGATGCGTCTTCTCGACTCATGCAGCGAGCGCATGCGCTGATCGTGCGCCGAGTCGTACTGGTGATAGTGGTTCTTGCCGGTCTGCTTGGCGATATACATGGCCTGATCGGCATGGCGCATCAGCGTGTCGCCATCCTCGTCGTCGGCAGGATAAAAAGTCACACCGATGCTGGCCGACACACCGACCTGCTGGCTGCCGGAACGCATGGGAGTGGCGATCGTCTCCATGACGCGATCCAGGATCTGGAAACACTCGTTAGTCTCTTCGAGATCGTTGAACAACAAGACGAACTCATCGCCCCCCAGACGCGCCAGAGTGTCTCCCGCGCGCAGCACTTCCTGCAGACGGCGGGTGATATCCACCAGCAACTGGTCGCCCACCTCGTGACCGAACCGGTCGTTGACCTCCTTGAAACCGTCGAGGTCGATATAGCACACTGCCAGCATCTTGCCACTGCGTTGCGCGTGCAGGATAGCCTGCCCCAGACGGTCGGCCAGCAGGCGGCGGTTGGGCACGCCGGTGAGTGCATCGAAGTTGGCGACACGGCTGAGTTCGGCCTCGTGATCCTTGAAATCGGTGATATCGGAAAACACGCCGACATGGCGCTGCACCCTGCCTACCGCATCGCAGATGGCCGAGATAGACAGCAGTTCCGCGTATATCTCGCCGTTCTTGCGCCGGTTCCATATCTCGCCGCGCCAAACCTTTTCCTCCTGGAGCGCAGCCCACATCGCGGCGTAGAAGGCCTTGTCCTGGCGGCCCGAGTTCAGCAGGCCGGGATCCTTGCCCAGCACTTCCTCCCGCGCATAGCCGGTGATCCTGCTGAAAGCGTGATTGACATCGATGATGTTGTTGTTCGCATCGGTAATGACGATCGCTTCCTGGCTGGTATCGAACACACTGGCATTGATGCGCAGGGTCTCTTCCGCCCTGTGCCGGTCGGTGATGTCGTACTGGATGCCGTCCCAGAGGATGTCGCCGTTCTCCTGCAGGGTGGGTTGCGACTCGATATGCAGCCAGCGCACTTCGCCGTTCTTGCGCACGATGCGCCCCTCCCACTCGAAACGGCTCAGGATGCGGCGGGACGCTTCGTTCATCTGTACGAACCGCTCCTGCTCGTCCGGATGGATATGCGCCAGGGCGGCGCGGTGGTCGCGCATGACTTCCGCCTCGCTCACATCGAGCAATTCGCACCAGCGCGAACTCACGAATTCGAAGATCGTACGACCGTCCGCACACATGCAATATTTGTACACGCCGACCGGTATCGTTTGCACCAGGCCACTGTACTCGTCCAAGCTGCGGTGCAGCGCCTCATCTGCTCGCTTGCGATCGGTGATGTCGCGGCCTATTCCCAACGCCCCGATGACCACCCCCTGTTCGTCGCGCTCGGCGACAAAAACAAGATGGTGTGCATGCAAACCGCCGTCCGGGTGCAGCATCTCCAATTCCAGCTCCACACTTTCGCCGCTGTCCATGACGCGCTCGACCAGGCGTTGCAGATCGCGTATCTGGGCCGAATCGGGAGTACCTTCGATGGGCGTCTTGCCGATCGTCGGCAACAATTCCGCCGCGATGCTGCGCAACATCGCCGGATTCATGTAATGCACCCGGCAGTCGCGGTCGTAACGGATGATATTGTCGGGCAGATTCTCCGCCAGCGCGCGGAACTCCTGCGCACTGCTGGCCAACCCGCGCCTGATACGCTCGCGCTCGGTGATATCGCGGCCGATTGCCAGCGCACCGACGATATCGCCGCCCAAGTCACGCGCAGCGACAAAGACGATGTGGTGAAGGTGCATCTCGCCATCCGGATGCGGAACCGTCATCTCCAGCTCTGCCGTCTCGCCGTTCGCGATGACTGCCTCGAGCACCTGTTGGTAAGCTACCGCCTGCGGGACGTCCTGAAACGATTCCGCCGGCTTCTCACCCAGGATCGGTTGCGCAAGCGCGGCGACATTCCTTGCCAATGCCGGATTCACATATCTCGCCCTGCCTTCCCGGTCATAGCGGATTAGACTGTCCGGCATGCTCTCCGCGAGCATACGGAACTCCCGCTCGCTCTCGGCCAGGGCGCTCTTGACGTGCTCGTGCTCGGTGATGTCGCGCGCCACGCCCAGCACGCCGATGAGTCTCCCCTGACCATCGCGCATCGGCGTCTTGAGCGTCTCGAACAGGCCGCGATAGCCGTCCGCGGCGAATGTCAGCCATTCCTCGTTCACGCTCGGTTTGCCTGCCGCCATCGCTTTGCGGTCATGTTCACGGAAGAAATCGGCCTTATCCCTGTCCACGAAGTCGTAGTCCGTCTTGCCGACGATATCCTTTTCCTCCGCCCCGAAGAACGACCCGAAGCGACGGTTGCAGGCCAGATAGACCCCGTCGCCGTCTTTCAGCCAGACCAGGTCGGGAATGGTGTCGATGAAGGTGCGCAGGAATATCTCATCCACCTCGAAACGCTCGTCCTGCATGCCCAGCGCCATGGTCTGGGTGAGATCGTGTTCGCTCACCAGCCCGGCCAGCTTGCCCGCGCCGTCGACCACGGCCAGATGGCGCACCTTTCTCTCCAGCATGAGATTGGCCGCGTCGTTGATGGTCGCCTCGCCGGTGATGGTCAACACCGGTGCGGTCATCACTTCGGCCAGGTGGACGCCGACCCGCAGCGGATCGCGCGAATAGAAGCGCACCACATCGCGTTCGGTAACGATGCCCACCGGCTTTTCATCCACAACCACGATCACGCAGGACTCGCGCTGCGCCTGCATCAAGTTGAGCGCCTGCAAGAGGCTGCTATGCGGCGGCAGACTGGTGACGGTGCGTTTGGCGACGGTGATAACCTGACGGCGCCCGGCCAGCGCGGTGAGGTTGAGGTGCTGGCGGAAGTCAGTCTCGCTGACCACGCCGGCCACGACGCCCTTGTCGTCCACCAGCACCAGATGTCGGATACCCTCGTGCAGACAGGTCTGATAGGCGTCCAGGCAATGCGCCGATGCGGGAACGGTGACGACCGGCGCGGACATGCTGCTGCGCACCGACGTTTCTGGCGGGGACCCGGAGCGCATCGCGTGCAGGATATTGCGTTCGGTGACGATACCTAACGGATGCCCGGACACGTCGGTCACCACGATGGAGGAATAGCGGCGCTGCGCCATGATCTCCGCGGCCGCGCCCAGAGTGGACTCGACGGGAAGGCAGACGACATCGCGTGTGGCAATATCGAGCAGCATGTTTGCCTGATTGGTCATGCGGCGACACCCATATATTCCATCGCTTGACTCGCTCTAGCAGGAAGAGTCGCCCAACAGCCGCGCGAACTCCTGCTGCACCACGCCGTAACACTCGCAGCACAGTTTCTCCAGCTTCGGTCGGTTGAGTACCTTGATATGTCCGCGGTTGTAGTCGATCAGGCCCTGGTCGCGCAGTTCGCCGGCCGCCTCGGTGATGCTCTCGCGGCGCACACCCAGCATGTTGGCGATGGCCTCGTGGGTCAGGCGAAAATCATTGGACAACGATTTGTCGTTGATCAGCAACAGATGCTGGCACAGTTGCTGGGGCAACGAATGGTGCTTCTCGCACACCACGGTCTGCGAGACCTGGGTCAGCGAGGCCTGGGCGTACAACAACAGAGTGTGGCTCAGACTGTGCAAGCGCTGCAGCATCTCGCCCAGTCGCTCGACCTCGATCTGGAAGACATGTCCGGATGTCTCGACTGTCGCCCAATACGGTAACGCCGCCCCGCCCAGCACCTGCGCGACACTGAACATCCCCTCGTTGCCGACCACCGCTACCCCGGCCGATTCGCCGTTCTCCAGCCGGTAGAACAGCGAGATGGCGCTGTCGATGGGAAAGAACACATGGCTCATGCGCTCACCCGACTCGGCCAGATGCTCGCCCGCCTTGAGGTGAGTCACCTGCAGGTGCGGAAGCAGCTCTTGAAGCTCATGCGAAAGCAACGCAGCGAGCAGGCGATTCTGTTTCGGATTGTGATGATGCGGCATTTTGCTCACCCCCCGATCACTGCACGCCGTTGCCAAAGCGGGCAATCAACTCCTCGCTTCGCAGCGGATGCGCGAACAGATAACCTTGCCCGATATCGCACCCCGCGTTGCGCAACACTGCCAGCTGTTCCTCGGTCTCGATCCCTTCAGCCACCACACTGAAACCCAGTGCCTGCGCCATCAGCAGGATGGTCTTGGCGATGGCTTGGGCATCCGCATCGTGCGCGATATCAGTGACGAAGTTCTGCGCGATCTTCAATTCAAAGATCGGCAGGCGGCGCAGATAGGCGAGCGATGAATAGCCCGTGCCGAAATCGTCGATGCTGAGACGGATACCCAGAGACTTCAGTTCCTGCAACACCTGCTGTGCCTGCTCGGTATCTTCGGCCAGTGCACTTTCGGTCAGCTCCAGCATCACTCGGTGGGCATCGAGACCGTGCTGACTGAGCAGGCGCAACATCATTGCGGGGATGTTGCTGCGACGGAACTGGTAGGGCGAGACATTGATGGAGACGCGCGGAATAGCGTGCCCCTGCTTGACCCATGCCGCCATCTGCCTGCACGCCGTCGCGGCGACCCACTCACCGAGACGATCGATGATGCCGGTCTTCTCCGCCAGCGGAATGAACTTGGATGGCGGGATCAGCCCTTCGACCGGATGCTGCCAACGCACCAGCGCCTCGACCCCGACCAGGCGACCGCTTTCGATATCCAGTTGCGGCTGGTACATCAGGAACAACTCGTCACGCTCGATGGCGCCGCGCAATTCGGTCTCCAGTTTGAGGCGCTCGTCGGCAACCCGCTTCAGTTCGTCGGTAAAGAAATGGTGTCCGCGCTTGCCTCCGTCCTTGGCCTGATACATGGCGCTGTCGGCGTTCTTCAACAGCGTTTCCGGATCGATGCCGTCATTGGGGTAGAGGCAGATGCCGATACTGGCACCGGGATAGACGTTCTGTCGCCCGATCGGATGCGGGCGCAACATCGCGTCGGCGATGCGATGGGCGGTCATCTCCGCCTCGGCCACGGTCGCTTCTTCAATCAGCAAGGCGAACTCGTCACCCCCGAAGCGGGCCACGGTGTCGCCACCGCGCACGCAGTCGCGCAAGCGGGACGATATCTCCTTGAGCAGATCGTCACCGGCGGCATGGCCCATGGAGTCGTTGATGACCTTGAAGTTGTCCAGATCGATGAACAGCACCGCGAAAGTGTTTTCGCTACGCTCAGAGTGCGCGATAGCCTGGCGCAGCCGATCCAGGAAAAGCGCGCGATTGGGCAGCCCGGTCAATTCGTCGTGTGTGGCCAAAAACTCGACCTTGCGCTGCGATTCCTTGACCACGGAAATGTCGCTGAAGATGCCGACGTAATTGATGATATTGCCTTCCGGATCGTTCACAGCATTGATGGTGAGCCACTCCGGGTATATCTCACCGGACTTGCGCTTGTTCCATACTTCGCCCTGCCACCAGCCGTGCGTCTCGAGGTGAGCCCACATGCTCTTGTAAAAAGAGGCATCCTGCTTGCCCGAGGCCAGCAACTTGGGCGTCTGTCCGATCGCTTCCTCGGCCTCGTAGCCGGTCACCTGGGTGAAGGCGCTGTTGACGGTCAATATGCGCTGGTGCGCGTCGGTGACCACGATACCTTCGCCGGAGCGGTCGAACACGCGCGCCGCCAGACGCAGCTGATCCTCGGCACGCTTGTGCTCGGTAACATCGGTGGACTGGGTGCAGATGCTGTACACCACGCCGTCCTCGGTCAGCAGCGGGAAGCGGATGGAGTGCAGGAAACGCTCCTGCCCGTTGGAGAACACGAGATGATCTTCGAACTCCAGCGAAGTGCGCAGGCGCACCACGTCCAGTTCCTTGGCGCGGAAGTCGTCGGCAATCTTGCGCGACAGCACCTGCGCATCGGTCTTACCCAGCAAGTCCTCCGATTTCAGCCCGAAGAACTTCTCGAACTCGGCATTGACGAACTCGTAGCGTCCGGCCAGATCCTTGAGCGCGATGATGGAGGTGGAGTTGTTCATGATCGCCAGCAATATCTCGCGGTTCTTGCGCACGTCGCGCTCCGCCACCAGGCGCTCGGTGTGGTCGAGCAGCACGACAATTGCGCCGCGCGTGCCGCGCAGCTTGGTCTCGTAAGGCGACGCATGCAGCAGGTAATGACGCTCGTTGGAGAAGATATGCGTCTCGCTGACGCGGTTGTTGACGATGGCCTCGTGCACAATGGTCGAGAACTCCTTCATCCCCACCGGCAAGCGTATGCCGGTCAACGGCTGCTTGATGGAGACCGTGGACAGGGAGAACAGGGCCGCCGCCGGACTGTTGAAGCGCGTGAGCTCAAGTTGCGCGTTGCACACCATGACAGGAAAGCCAACGCTGTTCTGGATGTTCTCCAGATCGTTGAACAGATCGCCCAGTTCGCCGGAACGCACCTGCAACTCCTCGTTGACTGTGGTCAGCTCCTCGTTGGTGGATTGCAGTTCCTCGTTGGCCGCTTCCAGCTCCTCGTTGGAGGATTGCAGCTCTTCGTTGGCGGCCACCACCTCCTCATTGAGTGCCTGCATCTCCTCGTTGGAGGTCTCCAGCTCCTCGATCACCGTCTGCAGGCGCTCGCGCGTGGAGATGAGCTCCTCTTCCAGCTCGCGAACATTGCGGCCTTCCGCCGTGACTGGCGTTGCATCCCCAGGCTCGGCCGCCGCCACTGCCAGCGGCAAGACCTCGAACGAGACCAGGAAAAAAGGATTGACCATGCCGCGGTCGAGCGGATGCAGGACCAGGCGCACGTCGCGCTTCTCCTCGCCTATCTTGATGGTGTGCGGGCGTCCGGTCGCCGATTCCTGCTTGTGCTCGGCATGGTGCTGCAGCAATTGCAGATCGGCGCGCAATTCGCGGTGCAGCAGATTCTGCAGATTGAAATTGGGTTTTCCGGGCACGATGGCGAGATAGGGAGACACATCGCCGTGCATGTGCAGAATATCGAAGCTGCCATTGATCAGCACCGAGGCCGGCACATAGCGGCGTACCGCTTCGGCCATCAGGCGCGCTTCCGAATCGGCGATGATCTTGGGGATACCGCGCTCCGCCGATTCGGGCAGACGGAAGGCGGACACGCTGAGCCGCGATTCCCCGGCGCAACGGCGGTAGATGCGCGATGCCTTGTCCAGTACGTCAAACAGCGCCTCCTGCTGGAAGATGCCTTCCGATTTACCCAGGAACAGCAGACTGTTGGGATTCAGGCTGTAATGAAAAGTGGACAACACCTTGGCCTGCAGTTCATTCTGCAGGTAGATCAGCACATTGCGGCAGCTCACCAGATCGAGACGCAGGAAGGGCGGGTCCTGCACCAGATCCTGCCGCGCCACCACCACCATGTCGCGCAGGGTGCGCGAGACTTCGAGACGGTTGCCGACCTTCTGGAAATAGCGAATCGCCAGCCCCGGCTCAAGATCGACCAGCGCGCTCTCGGGATAGGAACCCTTGCGCGCGATCGCCAGCGCATTGAGGTCGATATCGGTGGCGAAGATCTGGATGCGGAACTGATTCACGTTCGGCCCCAGCAACTCCGCGAGCATGATCGCGAGCGTGTAGGCTTCCTCGCCCGTCGCACAGGCGGGTACCCAGATGCGGATTTCGTCGCCGGGCCGCTTGGCCTGCAAGATACCCTGCAGCAGTGAGCGCAGCGCGGCGAACGAGGCCGGGTCGCGAAAGAAGGCGGTCACCGAGATCAGGATGTCCTTGCCCAGGTGCTCCAACTCCTCCGGATTACTGTCCACCAGCGTCAGATAATCGTCGAGATCGTTCACATGACAGGCTGCCATGCGCCGTTCGATGCGCCGCCACAGCGTGCCTTCCTTGTAGCCGGAGAAATCGATGCGTGTCTGCTGTTTGACTTTGATCAGCAGCTTTTTCAGCGTGGTTGCGCCGACCGGCGGCTTGTTGGCGACGGTGACCGTACCGTGCGAACGCGCGATGATGGCGATCTCTTTGGCGATCTCTTCCGGCGACAGCACCCAGTCGACGCAGCCGGTATCGATAGCCGATTGCGGCATCCCCGCATATTTCGCGGTCTGCGGGTCCTGAGCGAAGGTGTAACCACCCGCCGCTTTGATGTCGCGCAATCCAGCAGAGCCGTCGCTGCCGGTGCCGGAGAGGATGACGCCGATGGCATCCTCGGTCTTCTCTTCCGCCAGCGAGGTTAAGAACATGCTGACCGAGGGACGCGGTGTGGCTTCGCGCGGCCCCTCGATGAGCTCGAAACAACCGTCCTTGAGTTTGACGTTGCTGCTGGCGGGTGCGACATAGATGGTGTCTGGCTCGGGATGCACGCCGTTCTCGACTTCCTGCACGGCCATCGCGGTCTCGCGACCAAGCAGTTGCGCCATCATGCTACGGTGGGTGGGGGAAAGGTGTTGCAGAACCACGTAGGAGATGCCGAGATCGGTGGGCAGCGCTGCGATCAGCGTGGAAAGTGCTTCCAGGCCGCCCGCCGAAGCCCCGATACCGACCAGATATGGACGCAATGCCCGCACAGGTTCATTGGCTTTAGTTTCCGGAACGGGCTTTTTCTTCTTTTCCAAAGGTGCCGCAGATTTTTCTGTCTTCTTCTTTGCTACGGGACGCGTCATGGCTCATCACTTATAAATTTGGGATAGGCACGAACTCCCTGAAGTTCCCCCCTGTCGGGAGGGTATCAAAACAGTCCGAAAATGGTCTGTACGATAGCACACGCAAGCATGGCGTAACCTAGCCTTAATCCCGACCACCAGCCCGCAGGGGATACCCATATCATACCAATGGGGATAAGAATCGCAGTCGGTGCTATGGATATCTGAGCTTAAGCGTAGACGACTTGAACGTTGTCGCGCCCGCACAGACCGCGCAGATTCTCAATCAGCTCATCCGGCAGCGTAACCTGCCAATCATCACCCAGACGCAGCGGGGCGCTGCCGATGAGGTTGCTGTAGTTGATCTGCACCGGGCATTTGCCGCCGCGGTAGGGTTTGAGCAGCTCGGCCAATTGCGGCACGCGAATACGGTCGTCCATCGAGCAGAAAAGGTCCAGGCGCTTGGCGAAGGCAGCGCGGGCGGAGGCAAAATCATAGAGCTCGTCGGCGGTGACACGCATGCTGCCGGAGTAGGCATCCAGCTCCGCCTTGCCGTTCACCACCAGCAACTCGTCGTCGCGTATCCAGTTGCGGTTCATGTCGAACAACTCGCTGAATACCACCACTTCCAGCGCGGCGCTGCCATCGTCCAGCGTCACCACAGCCATCTTGCCGCGCCGCGTCTGCAGGATGCGCACGCCGCTGACCATGCCCGCGAGCACGATCGCTTTTGCGTTGTTGCGCCGTCCGCCGCCTCCGTTGCCATAGCCACCACCGCCGCTGGGCGGAGTGATGATATCGGGCGTGATGTCGGCCAGTTTCATCTTCACGAAGTTGGACAGTTCCGCCGCGAATTCCTGATAAGGATGTCCGCTCAGATAGAAGCCCAGCGCGGTCTTTTCCTGCGCCAGCTGTTCGCGCATCCTCCAGGGCGGCACGTCTGCCATCTGCAGTGGCATGTCTATGCTCTCGTCGTCGCCGAACAGGCTGTTCTGGTTCGCCGCGCGCGCATGCTGCTCGGCGCTGCCCAGTGCCGTATCGAGCGAGGCGAGCATCTGGTAGCGGTGAGGCTGTCCCGAGCTTGTCGATGGACTGATACCATCGAACGCACCGGCGCGGATCAGCGCCTCGATGGCGCGACGGTTGACGATGCGCTTGTCGACACGGCGGCAGAAATCGAACAGATCCCTGAACGGGCCGGCCGCGCGCGCCGCCACAATATTCTCCACCGCCGCCTCGCCGGTGCCTTTCACCGCACCGAGGCCGTAGGCGATGGTTTTTTCGTCCACCGGCGTGAAGCGAAACAATGAACTGTTGATGTCCGGCGGCAGGATGGAGATGCCCTGCTGCAGGGTATCCTGATAGAAGAAACTGACCTTGTCGGTGTTGACCATTTCCGAGGTCATGGTCGATGCCATGAACGCGGCAGGATAGTGGCACTTGAGGTACGCGGTCTGGTAGGCGACCACCGAATAGGCCGCAGCGTGCGATTTGTTGAAACCGTAACCGGCGAACTTCTCCATGGTGTCGAAGATCTCGTTCGCCTTCTTGTCGTCGATATTGTTATTCGCCGCGCCTGCCACGAAGATGCTGCGCTGCTCCGCCATCTCCTCGACGTTTTTCTTGCCCATCGCGCGGCGCAACATATCCGCACCGCCCAGCGTGTAGCCCGCCACCGCCTGCGCCGACTGCATCACCTGCTCCTGGTAAACCATGATGCCGTAGGTGTTGCCGACCACCTTCTCCAGCAATGGATGCGGCAGGATGACCTGCTCTTTGCCATGCTTGCGGTTGATGTAGTCCGGGATGAAGTCCATCGGGCCGGGTCGGTAGAGCGCATTCAGGGCGATCAGGTCGTCAATGCAGTCCGGCTTGGCCTTGACCAGCGTGTCCTTCATTCCGCGCGATTCGAACTGGAACACGGCGGTGGTGTTCGCGTTCTTGAAGATCTTGTCGTACGTCGTCTTGTCGTCGAGCGGGATGGTGTCGATATTGAAAGTTTGCGAACCTTCGATGCCCGAGTCTTTGATGTAGCGCACCGCCCAGTCGATGATGGTCAGCGTGCGCAGCCCCAGGAAGTCGAACTTCACCAGCCCGACCGCTTCCACATCTTTCATGTCGTACTGGCTCACCGTGCTCTCGCTGCCCTCGGCGCAATACAGTGGGCAGAAATCGGTGAGCTTGCCCGGCGCGATGAGCACGCCGCCCGCGTGCATGCCGACGTTGCGCGTCAGATCCTCCAGGCGCATGCCCAGTTCCATCAGTTCTTCCACGCCCTCTTCGCTGGCAATGACGGCGTTGAATTCCGGCTCCATCTCGCGCGCCTTCGCCAGCGACACCGGCTTCACGCCGTCCAGCGGCACCAGCTTGGACAACCTGTCGCACAGACCATAGGGAAAATCGAGCACGCGACCGACGTCGCGGATCACCCCCTTGGAAGCCATGGTGCCGAAGGTGGCAATCTGCGACACGTTCTGCTGGCCGTATTTGTGGCGCACGTATTCGATCACGCGCTCGCGCCCGTCCTGGCAGAAGTCGACGTCGAAGTCGGGCATGGAGACGCGCTCGGGGTTGAGGAAGCGCTCGAACAGCAATTCGTAACGCAGCGGATCGAGATCGGTGATACCCAGCGAATACGCCACCAGCGAGCCCGCGCCGGAACCGCGCCCCGGCCCCACCGGCACCCCGTTGGGAAACTTCTCGTCGCGGAAGGATTTCGCCCAGCGGATGAAGTCCGCCACGATGAGGAAGTAACCGGGAAACTTCATTTTGATGATGGTCTCGGTCTCGAACGCAAGGCGCGCCTGATACTCCGGCATCTTTGCTGCACGCTGCGCTTCATCGGGATACAGATGCAGCATGCGTACCTGCAAACCGCGCTCGGCTTCGCCGCGCAGGAAATCGTCCAGCGATTCGCCGTTGGGCGTGGGAAAGTCGGGCAGGTGCGGCTTGCCCAGTTTGAGCGTGAGATTGCAGCGCTTGGCGATCTCCACGCTGTTCTGCAAGGCTTCGGGCAGATCGGCGAACAGTTCCGCCATCTCGGCCTGAGTCTTGAAATATTGCTGCGCGGTGAATGTCTTCTGGCGGCGTTTGTCGTTCAGCACATAGCCTTCGGCGATGCACACGCGCGCCTCGTGCGCCTTGAAATCGTCGATGGCGAGGAACTGCACCGGATGCGTGGCCACCACCGGCAACGCCAGTTCGTCGGCCAACTTCACCGTTGCGCGCAGATGGGCTTCCTCGCGCGGCGCGCCGTAGCGCTGCACTTCCAGATAAAAACGGTCGGGGAACAGTCCGGCGTACTCCTGCGCAATGAACTTGGCGCTGGCGACATTGCCGTTCAACAGCGTCGCGCCGATCTCGCCCATATGCGCACCCGACAGGGCGATCAGACCTTGCGTGCCCTCCTTCAGCCAGTGCTTGCGAATCTCGGGACGACCGCGATACTGGTTCTCCAGATAGGCGCGGGTGACCAGTTCGCACAGGCGCAGATAACCGGCATGGGATTGGCACAACAGCAACAGACGGAAAGGTTGGTCGCGGGCGGCATCGTTGGTGACGAACACGTCACAGCCGACCACAGGCTTGATACCCGCAGCGCGTGTCTCTTTGTAGAACTTGACCAGTCCGAAGACGTTGGACAGGTCAGTGAGCGCCAACGCCGGCATCGCGTCGGCCTTCGCCGCCCCCACCGCTTCGCCAATGCGCACGATGCCGTCGGCGATGGAATACTCGCTGTGCAGACGAAGGTGGACGAAGGAGGATTGCATGATGCTCGCGGTAAAAATCTCGCCGAGATTTTATCACCGCGGGCCGTTCGGCCCCGAAAGAAATTACCGCCGCCCCTGTTCAGAAAGATGGCGCCGGGAGTGGTGTATCTATTGGGTTCCGGCCTTGACGCGCTCGCGGTGGACACGCTCTACAGCGACGCAAAGGATGGCGATGTCCTGCTGGTGCAGTTTGGGAAAGGCGTCATGCAGCGTGATGCGCAAGAAATGCGTCGCACTCGATAAGTTTGAGTCAAGCAGGGGACTGGCAACGTGGTAGGCCTGATCGAATAACTCGCGCAAGTGATGATTGGTACGGCGTTCGGCTCCGCCACTTTGGGGAGATGCGCCCTGGTCGTATGCTACGTTCATGACAGCCACCTTTTCTAATGCCTCTGACTTTCGGCATTGTATGCGCGTATGGCGCGAAGGGGGTGGGATTGTGCTTCCTCATTTCCGCCGCGCCAAATTGGAAACCGCCCACATCGGGCGGATTACTATTTGACTTAATGGGAGGGATTGTGAAGCTTTCGCGTTGCATCCGCGAAAGCTTCATCCCTTCGGGACCGCCCTGCGGGCGTCCTGCGCAAGCAGCTGGTGGCTACGGCCGCCGCTTCGCGGCTTAACATTCGCTACGCTCATATTAGCCTGCGCCGCAACACGCCATATTGCGGCGTGTTGTCGAACCCATGAGGTTCGTCCACACTTCCACTGCACCAAATGTAAAACCGCCCACAAGGGGCGGTTTTGCATTTGGCGGAGAGGGAGGGATTCGAACCCTCGGTAGGCTCACACCTACGCCTGATTTCGAGTCAGGTACATTCGACCACTCTGCCACCTCTCCGAGACTCTGTTCCGGTTGACAGCTTATTTACAACAGGCCGTCCTCCGAAGGGCGCGCATTTTACCAGCAAGCCGCGAAATTCGGGCAGAATGTTCTCATGCGCAGCTTGCTCCCCCTACAGATCGCTGTCGTCATCACCCTCTGTGCCTGGCTCTGGGTCAAGACCACCGCCGTCGACCCCCTGCCGGATTGGCGCCAGGGCGAATTGGTGGTCATCGTGCCGCCCGCCGAGATGGAAGCGGAGAATGCTTTCGAGACCGATCTGGCCGGTTTGTTCGCCCAGCACCTGCAGGTACGGGTGAAGACCATCCCAATGAACATCGACCAGGCCTTGCCCGCCCTGGCCTCGCGCCAGGCGCATCTGGCCACCGCCGCCCGCAACAGCACCGACTACCCCCTGCGCTTCGGCCAGACTTACCAGACACTGGTCGAACTGCTGGTCTGCCATGACTTCGCGCCGGGCAGCATCGACGATCTTGCCGGCCGCGATTTGGTTGTCGCCGCAGGTTCGCCGCAGGAAGCCGCCCTGCGCCAGGTACAGCGCGAGCATGACCGGCTGGGGTGGAAGTCGCGGCGCAACACCTCACCCGCCGAACTGCTGGAAGAGGTCGCTGACGGCAAACTCGACTGCACGCTGGCCAACGAAGAGCAACTGGCCACGGCGCGCAATTTCTATCCCAACCTGGGCGAAGCGCTGGACATCGGTTCTCCGACCGACCTGTCCTGGGCCTTCTCCGGCAGCGGCGATGCAAAACTCTTTGACGAAGCGCAACAGTTCTTCGGCCGCATCAAACAGGACGGCACCCTGCGCCGCCTGCTCGATCGCTACTTCGGCCATAACGACCGCCTCGACGCGATGGATGCGGAAGCCTTCATCACCCTGTCGCGCACGCGGCTGCCACATTACCGGCGCTGGTTCGAAGAAGCTGCCGACCTCACCGGCATCGAGTGGCAGTTGCTGGCCGCGCTGGCCTACCAGGAATCGCACTGGGACCCGAACGCCACTTCTTATACCAATGTGCGCGGCATGATGATGCTGACCGAGGAGACCGCCGACCGCATGGGCGTGGAGAACCGTCTCGATGCGCATTCCAGCATCCTCGCCGGTGCGCGTTATCTGCAACTGCTCAAGGAGCAATTGCCCTTGCGTATCAGCGAGGAAGATCGCTTATGGCTTGCCCTGGCCGCCTACAACCAGGGCATGGGGCATCTGGAGGATGCGCGCATCCTGGCGACGCAGGCCGGTCTGAACCCGGACGTGTGGGCGGATGTGAAACGGGTGATGCCCCTGCTGGCGCGCCCGTCCGTATACAAGAACACCAAACGCGGCAAGGCGCGCGGTGGCGAAGCGGTGATCCTGGTCGAGACCGTGCGCCTGTATTACGACATGCTGAAACGGCTGGAGACGCAGAGCTCCCTGTCCCAGCGCCCTCAGGCGCCATGGCGAGGCCTGGTCGGCAAACTCATCAATTAAGCTCAGCGCCTTGGTGCCAGCAGGATGCGATTGACCTCCAGCGCGATGGCCGCCGGCCCCATTCCCGCACTGACTGCCAGCAGTTTGTTCAATAGGCCAGGCACCACCACCGCACGTCCCTGTTGCACCCCCTCAAAACCGGCACGTGCCACGTCGCGCGCCGTCATCGGCCTGGTCCAGCGGAACAACAGCGTGCGCTGCGCTTTGGCAGCCTCCTCGAACCCGGTGCTGGTCGGCCCCGGACACAATGTCGTCACCGTGACCCCGCTGCCGCGCAATTCGCGACGGATGGCGCGCGAGAAGGACAACACGTAGCTCTTGCTCGCGTAATACACCGCCATGCCAGGTCCACCAGGCTGGAACCCGGCCAGCGAGGCGACATTGAGTATCCTGCCGTGTTTTCTGGCGACCATGCCCTGCAGGGCATGGCGCGTGAGCGATGTCAGAGTGGAGACGTTGAGATGGAGCATGCGCTCGATGACCTCCGGCGCCTCGTCAGAGAAATCCCCCGAGTCGCCGACACCCGCGTTGTTGACCAGCACATCGATATCCGGCGTGATGGCGCTGATCTCCTGCCACACCGCCGCTCCCGCACCCGGCTGCGCAAGATCCATCTGAATGGTTTTCGCGGAGACGGCATACATCTTGTTGAGATCGTCCGCCAGTTTCTGCAGACGGTCTGCCCGTCGCGCCACCAGGATCAGGTCGTAGCCGCGTGCCGCGAACAGGGGCGCCAGCTCCATGCCGATACCGCCAGATGCGCCGGTGATGACTGCGGTCTTTTTGTTCATGACGATCTCCTTTGGATCACATCTGCCGAAACAGATGCGCATAGCTGCGGCTCACCGCGATCTTCTCCGGCCGGTCGCGCAGATTGAGCGAGACTTTACCAAGCAGATCGTGGTGCGCCGAGACGACCTGCTTCACATTCACCAGTGTCCCGCGGTGCACCTGCCAGAACCGATCAGGATCGAGTTGTTGGATCAACTCCTTGAGCGGGGTGCGCAGCAGCAGTTCGGCGTCGCGCGTGAGCACGGTGGTGTACTTGTCGGC
The DNA here is from genome assembly GCA_030651895.1 of Sideroxyarcus sp. GTDB lineage: Bacteria > Pseudomonadota > Gammaproteobacteria > Burkholderiales > Gallionellaceae > Sideroxyarcus. The sequence continues at coordinate 167,905 of JAUSBR010000004.1, forward strand.
GGACTGGAAATAGCACACCTCGTCCACCGCCACCATGCGCACGTTCTGGCCGACCTGAATGCGCAGCCAGTGCAGCGGTTCCGGCTTGCTCTGCGCCGCCAGCAGTTGTTGCAGGCGTGCCAGCATGACATCCGGGGCGAACATACTGCGCTGTTGCAGGCGCTCGACACAGCGCTGCAGGCGCTCGTCCGAGACCGGCTTCAGCAGATAGTCCACCGCCGCCTGCTCGAAGGCCTGCACTGCGTGGTCATCGAAGGCAGTGACGAACACCACGCGGCAATCGGCTGTCGCCGCGTTCGCCGCATCCAGTCCGCTCTGTCCCGGCATACGGATGTCGAGGAAGGCGATGTCGGGCTTGAGTTCCTGCAGCGCCCGTTCTGCAGCGATACCGTCGTGCAGCACGGCGACGATCTGCAGTTCCGGCCACAGCTTGCCAAGCTTGCGCTGCAGGTCGTCCGCGAGATGCTGCTCGTCGTCGGCGATGATGGCTCTCATGCTAAATCTTCGCAGGCAGTTCCAATGTCGCGACCGTACCGCCATGCGCGCCGTTGTGCAAGCCGAGGCGGCCCTGCCCGCCGAACAGCGTGGTTAACCGCTCGCGCACATTGACCAGCCCCGCTCCGCCGCTGTCGGCAGACTGGATACCAACGCCGTCGTCTCGCACCTCGCAATGCAGCCTGCCGTTCTCGATGCGGGCACGGATGATGATCTCGCCTCCGCCAATCTTGGGCTCGATGCCGTGACGCACCGCGTTCTCGACCAGCGGTTGCAGCAGCATGGGCGGAAAAGAGACCAAGCGAACATCCCCGGGCACATCGATGAGCCAGCGCAAACGCTCGCCGAAGCGCACTTTCAGTATCTGCAGATAGTTCTCCAGCATGTCCACTTCGTCGCCCAGGATGGCGCTGTCGCTGCGCGCGCGCACCAGCGCCACGCGCAGCCAGTCATTGAGACGCTCCAGCAGTTGCTTCGCCAGCGCCGGATCGATATCGATCAGACTGCCGACATTGGCCAGTGTGTTGAACAGGAAATGCGGCTCGATCTGTGCCTGCAACAGTTTCAGATTGGCCTCGATCTCGCGCCGCGCGCTCTCGCTCTTGATGAGCTTGTGCCGCTCGACTTCCATCTCGATACGTTCGGAGAGCAGCAGAGTGATACCACCGATCAGACTGAAGAACAATCCTATGGTCATCGTGAGCCAGGTGTATTGGTCGTCCCAACTGCCCACGCCGCTAAGGGTGAATGCCAGCGTCATGCCGACCGCCACGCTGAGCGGCAGAGTGAGGATGCGAACCAGCCAGCGAACCAGATAGTTCTTCAAGTACGCGGTCGCGCCGACATTAAGAGCCAGCACCGACAAGCCGATGCACTGCGAATAGATGAAGTTGTGCCAGAACAGGGGGCCGGGCATCAGCAGGGTCAGAATGCCCGCGATGGCGGTGTTGAAGATCAGCGTGGAGACTAGATAGGAGAGAATCTTCTTCATCGTGTCAGATCGATGACTTGAGCCCCAGCATGACACTGCGCGTGAACAGCGCGCCCGCTTCCTGGCGTGTGCCGCCCTGCGGCAGCACGGCCAGCGCATAGATGCTCAGGCGCGGATGCAGCGTGGTCTCGCCGTAGGCGGCGAACTCGCTGCCGTTGTCGGTAAGGTTGCGCGTGTACATCAATCGCCAGTAACCGGTCTCGCTCATCATGTTGGCCTGCCACACAGCGTGGAAGTAGTCGCGCCCGAGCAGGCGCGGCATCAGCCCCAGCGGCAAACCGAACTGCGTGGTGGCGCGCTCGAAGTATGCCGCCTCTTGCGCCTTGCTGTAGCCGTGGCCGTCGTGCAGATATTCGAGCATCAGCGACTGGCCGCTCTCGAAGGTGTATGAAGACCCGGCCAGCAACGCGTTGCCGCGCGCCGAGGGCGACTGGATGAGATAAGGCTGTGCGGGATCTTCCGGCGAACCCAGTGCCACCGGCAACACCGATGAACCGAACTCGCCGTACAACATCAGTTCGTCGCTCAGGGTGTACTGGCCGTGCGCGCCGTAGAACGCGCCGAGATGCGGTGCCTTGGCGGCGACAGCGCCCCAGGCGATCTCTTCGCCGCGCGTATCGAACTTCGCCAGCCAGCTGTTGCGCCAGGCATCCGGTTGCGCCGCGCCGTAGCCGGAACGCACGACACGTGCCAGTGTGGTGCTGCTCTGCATGTCCGGCGTCCACGATACCTTCGCCACATCCATGCCAACCAGTTCGCGCATCGGGTCGGTACGGCCGTTGTCGAAGTAGAACGGACTCGACGGCGAACGGAACTGCCCTGCTCCCCAGTTCAGTACGTCGCGTCCGGCGGCGACGTTCCAGCCCTCGGCTGCGCGCACGCGCACCTGCCATAGGCTGAGATAGCCTTCGGTATGCGAGCGCTGCCCGAAGGCGTTGCGCATCTCGCGTGTGGAGGCGATGCCGCGCGCGGTGAAACGCACGGTCTCGTTCTCGACCTTGAGGCCGAAACGCAACTCGGCCACATCGCTGCGCTGCGGCAGACGCGCGATCTGGTTGTACGGGTTCAACACGCTGTCGTCGCGCAACTTCATGCTGTTGGCATAAGCGTAGAGTGTGGCATCGTGGGAGATGCGCCAGTCAAGATCGTCCGCAGCTGCTTTTACACCACCAAAGGCAAGCAACGCAATCAACCAAACCCAAGTAGTTGCCCTTTGCTTCATCTGATCCATTCCGCATCGAGTTGATTCAGGAATTTTGTCGAATTAAAGTTTGTTTGATTGACCATCACCACCGAACCGATTCCTTTACCAGGATAAATCCTCATTTCCGCATGAAAACCCGTCCCACCACCTTCTTTGTAAAAGTACCTGATCCCAGACACCTCTTTCACATGCCAACCCAGCGTCATCTCGATCTGCTCATGTACACTATTTTCGGATTGCTCAAAAAGAAGCTTTAGCGATGCATCCGACAGCAGCGCAGAATGCTCACCCAGCAAATCCTGCAATATCCTGCCAAATGCGGAAGCCGATCCAATCGCGCCGCCAAAAGCAGGGCCGTTTAGATAAACATCGCTGATGCGCAGCCATCCATCCTCGTATTCTTGCCATATCCAATCATCCAGCAGAAACCCTTTCACTGCATTCATCAGCGAATACTTTTCCAGGTATCCGTGCGCATGATTCACTATGTTGGCTATGTTAAAACCCAATTCCTCAGGTTTGAGTTTCAATGGCTGAAAAATGTGTCGCGTCATGTATTGTTCATATTTCTCACCGGTAACTTTTTCAACCATACCGCCCAGGAGCCAATATCCGATGTTGCTGTAATAGTACCGTTCACCCGGCGCATACTTTTGATCACCATTCTCTGAAAGCACTTTGCTCAAAGCCGCGTTCTCATTGAAATCCACATGTTCATCCGTCGAGTGAATCCATCTCAATGGCAATGGATTTGGAATGCCGGCGGTATGATTTAGCAATTGCCTAATCGTAATGTTTTGATCATAGGGGTGAGTCACATAGCGGCTTATGTGATCATCCAGCCGGATTTTCTGCGCATCAACCAACTGTAAAACAGCAATGGCAGTCAACGTCTTGGTCATGGAAAAGGCAGCCATCGTAGTCTGCGGATTGACTGCAATACGATGCTTGATATCTGAAAATCCTGCCGCATGGTTAACCAGCATATCAGCATGAGTCACCACAACGTACTGCAGCCCAGCGCCTTCCCGCAATAGATATTGTTCAATTTTCACAGCTCGCCTCCTTTCCTGCTCGCCGGGTAGTTCGACAGCAAACACCGACGATATATAGAGTGCCGCTGCAAGCTGAAAGCACATTGCTGCACACAAGCGTTCAAAACAAGCACATTTCACTGCATCTGCCCCAGGTCGAATTCGGACGCCGCGATCTTCTTCACCTTCACCGTGCCGAACTCCATCACCGTCTCCGCATCGATCAACGCATCGCGGATGGTCATCTTGCTGATGAAGGGGATGCGCTTGCCGTCATGCTCGATGGTATTGCCGTATTCGAAGCGCGCGGCCTTGAGCAGTTTTCCGCTGACCGAGTAGAACTCGGCCTTGATGCCGACCACACGTTTGACCGACACCCAGTAGCGAATCTTGTCGTAGGTGGCGCGCTTGTGTTTTGCGCTGAGGTCGAGCACATAGCAGGGATCGCCGTCGACATTCTCGGTCGCCCCCAGTTGCGCGTCGTAATCGCCCGCATAGTTGGTCGCGGCGATGTCGCCGTTGGATGCCTGCCCGCTCATGCGCTGACGCGGCGAGATGGGGATGGGCTTGGACAGGCCGGGCCGCGTCATCCACATGTTGCGTTCCACCTGCAATATCTTCGAGCCCTTGAAGCGCACCGGCTCCTGCGTCTCGGCAATGCTGGAATCGTCCACCGCCTTCACCAGGATGCGCTGCGGCTCATCGTTGCGCTCGCCGTCGCGCGACTGCAACCTGATCTCCCACACGATGCCGGGCAAACCGCCGCCGCGCGCCTGGTCGGAATCCTTGAGGATGCTGTGCGCATCGGGGGCGGCCATCACCGCCCCAGATACCGCGAATATAAACAAGCTGGCGATTGCTCTCATGACCTGCTCCTTAAACATGACCCAAGGCATCGATGATGTCCTTCTTCGCCGCGCGCCGTGCCGGCATGTACGCAGCCAGCGTGCCCACCAGCCCCATCAGGATGAAGGTGAAGACAGTGCGCCCGACATCCAGATCGACCAGCAGCGGCACGGGGCTCGCACTGTTGGGCGGCACATAGGAGATGTTGGCCAGATTGATGCCCCAGCGCACCAGCAGCGCGATCAGCAGCCCGGTGACGCAGCCGAGCAGCGTGAGCAGCATCGATTCCATGGTGAACAGACGTATCACGCCGCTGCGCTTGAGGCCGATGGCACGCAGGGTGCCGATCTCGCGGGTGCGCTCGATCACCGTCATGCCCATGGAATTGGCCACGCTCATGATGACCACGGTCAACACAATATTGAAGATGAAGCCGAAGATCATGTCGAACATGCCGTGGACCTGATTGTAGAAATCGGACAGTTCCTGCCAGGTCAGTATCTCCACCTCGAACCCCGCCGCGGTGAGTTTCGCCTGCAGGCTGTCGCGCATGGTCGCGGTCAGGGATTCATCGTCCAGCAGGATGGTCAGCCGTTGAGCGCGGCCTTCCGCATCGAGCAGGGTGCGCGCCAGCGCCAGTGAGACAAAGGCGAACTTGTCGTTGCTGCCCGCATTGCCGGTGTTGAAGGACTTGGCCAGGGTGATGTCGGCGGCATTGGCTTGACCGCTCAGCGTGTTCACCAGCACCTGTGCCTGCTCGCCTTCCTTCAGGTGCAGCATCTCGACCAGTCCATCGCTCAGGCTGACCACCTCCGGGCGATCCTTGTCCAGTCGCAACCACATGTTGTCGAACATGCCGCTCTTGCGTTCGGTCTCGGTCAGCGAGCCTTCACGCAACTTCGTCACCGCTTCCGGCTCGATACCCTCGGCGATGAAGATGGTGCTGGCGCGGCCGTTGCTCACCAGCCCGCTCATCCCCAGACGCGGCGCAACCAATTTGACGTGTTCCTCGGCACCGACCAGTTTGCTGATGGCGGCGACTTCCTGCGCGGTGAGCAGATAGCGTTCCGGGTCGAGCTTGCCTTCCGTGCGCATGCCTTTCTTGTACAGCGTCAGGTGCCCCAGCATCTCGCCGTGGATGGATTGGCGACCGAGACCATCGTAGACATTGTGGGTGTAGCCCGCGAACAACACGATAGCCGCGAAGCCGAAGGCGATGGCGAGCATCGTCACCATCGAGCGGCGGCGGTTGCGCATCAGACCGCGCAGAGCGAGTTTGAACAGGTTCTTCATGCCATCACCTCATCGCTCACAATGTTGCCGTCACGCAACAGTATCTTGCGGTCGACATGATCGAGCAGACGCTGGTCGTGCGTGGTGAACACGAAGGTCACTTTGCGCGCGCGGTTCATCTCGCGCATCAGCTCCACCACCATGCGGCTGTTCTCCGAATCCAGATTGGCGGTCGGCTCGTCGGCGATGACCAGCATTGGATCAACCACCAGCGCGCGGGCGATAGCCACGCGCTGGCGCTGACCACCGGAGAGCTTGTCCGGCAACGAAGCCTTGAACCGCTCCAGCCCCACATCCACCAGCGCGGCGGCAGCGCGTTCGCGCGCCTCGTGTTCGGCCACGCCCTGTATCTGCAATGGCAGCATCACGTTCTCCAGCGCGGACAGCACAGGCACAAGATTGAAGTTCTGAAACACGAAGCCAAGCTTCTTGCTGCGGAACTCGGTGAGCGCATCGTCGTCCAGCACGCGCGTGTCCTGCTCGTCGAAATGCACCTCGCCTTCGGTGGGGGCGTCAATGAGACCGATGATGTTCATCAGGGTGGATTTGCCGCTGCCGGACGGACCCCACACGGCGAGGAACTCGCCCGCATGGATGTCCAGCGAGATGCTGTTCAGCGCGTCGATGGTGGTCTCGCCCAGCAGGAAGCGGCGCTTGATGTTGCGCAACTTGAGGATGGGCGGATGGCTGGTGTTGTCGCTCATAATCGACCTCGATATGGTTTGATTGATGTTGCTACGATAGTTACATCGTACTGTAATCTGGCGACACCAAAGGCGGGAACGAAATGCGACGAAACGCAAAAAAAGGGGAGCGAACCGCTCCCCTTCCGTTCAGATCGCGTTGATCGAGGTCAGCCCGCCCATATAGGGGCGCAGTACCTCCGGCACCTTCACGCCACCATCGGCCTGCTGATAGTTCTCAAGGACAGCGACCAACGTACGGCCCACGGCGAGGCCGGAACCGTTGAGGGTGTGCACCAACTCCGGCTTGCCCGCCGCATTGCGGAAGCGGGCCTGCATACGGCGCGCCTGGAAGGCTTCGAAGTTGGAGCAGGACGAGATCTCGCGGTAGGTGTTCTGCGCCGGCAGCCACACTTCGATGTCGTAGGTGGTCGCGGCAGAGAAGCCCATGTCGCCCGTGCACAGCTTGACCACGCGGTACGGCAAGCCGAGTTGCTTGAGGATGGTCTCGGCGTGGCCGAGCAGTCCTTCCAATGCCTCGTAGGATTTTTCCGGATGCACGATCTGCACCAGTTCCACCTTGTCGAACTGGTGCTGGCGGATCATGCCGCGCGTGTCGCGACCGTAGGAACCGGCCTCGCTACGGAAGCACGGCGTGTGCGCGACGAATTTCATCGGCAGTTTTTCCAACGGTACGATCTCGTCGCGCACCATGTTGGTGACGGGGACTTCGGCAGTGGGAATGAGGTAGAAATTGCCAACTCCTTCAAACTGCTCAGCCTCTGGATGGAAAAGGGGAACAAGTTTGTTTTGTATCGGTTGAGTGGTAACTCTAAATAGATCAGTTTCAAATTTCGGCAACTGGCCGGTGCCGCGCATCGATTCGGCATTCACCAAATAAGGCACATAGGTCTCGGTGTAGCCGTGCTTCTCGGTGTGGGTGTCAAGCATGAACTGCGCGAGTGCGCGGTGCAGCCTGGCCAGCGGGCCTTTCAGCAGGGAGAAGCGAGCGCCGGCGATCTTGGTGGCCGTTTCGAAATCCAGTCCACCCAGGCCTTCGCCGATGCTGACGTGATCTTTTACTTCAAAAGCGAACTTGGGTATCTCGCCAACCTTGCGCACTTCGAGGTTGTCCGCTTCGGACTTGCCGACCGGGACAGTCGCATGCGGCACGTTGGGGATGACGGCGAGAAAGGCATCCATCTCGGCCAGCACTTGCGGCTGCTTGGCTTCGAGCTGTTTCAGCTCTTCGCCCAGAGTACCGGCTTCCGCCTTGCTTTGTTCTATCTGCTGTTTATTGAAGTCAGCTTCATCAAAGTCTTCGGTAGCAGTCAATCTAGCTATTTGACCGGCCAACATTCCAATTTGCTTGCTCAGCGCATTGCGCTTGGCTTGCAGCTCCTGCGTGCGGGTCTGGATGGTCTTGCGTTCGGCTTCCAGCTGCTCGAACTTCGCGGTGTCCAGCGTGTAACCGCGTGTCGCCAGACTTGCCGCCGTCGCGGCCAAATCGTTTCTCAATGCCTGAATATCCAACATACTGCTTATCCTTTTTTGTCTTTTGCTGCTTTGTCCAGCTGCCGCAGATGCGCCAGCTTTTCCGCGATCTTCGCTTCCAGCCCGCGCTCGGTAGGCTCGTAAAAACTCACTTCCGGCATACCATCGGGAAAGTAATTCTCGCCCGCCGCATAACCGCCCGCTTCGTCGTGCGCGTAACGGTAATCCTTGCCGTAATCCAGTTGCTTCATCAATTTGGTCGGCGCGTTGCGCAAGTGCAGCGGCACTTCGCGCGAACCGTCCTGGCTGATGAAGGCGCGGGCGGCATTATACGCGACATAGCCCGCGTTCGATTTCGCCGCGACGGCCAGGTACAGCACAGCCTGCGCCAGTGCCAGCTCGCCTTCCGGCGAGCCCAGACGTTCGTAGGTGGCGGCGGCATCGTTGCAGAGCTGGATGGCGCGCGGGTCGGCCAGGCCGATGTCTTCCCAGGCCATGCGCACGATGCGCCGCGCCAGATAGCGCGGGTCGGCACCGCCGTCCAGCATGCGCACCAGCCAGTACAGTGCGGCATCGGGGTTGGAACCGCGCACCGATTTGTGCAGCGCGGAGATCTGGTCGTAGAACGCTTCGCCGCCCTTGTCGAAACGGCGCATTTTCTGCGCCAGCGTGTTGTCGAGGAATTTGGTGTCGATCTTGTCCAGCTTGGCCGCGCTGGCGGCGGTCTGCAATTGCTCCAGCACGTTGAGTAGTCGGCGTGCATCGCCGTCGGCATAACCTATGACGCGCTCGCGCGCGGCATCATCGAACATCAATCCGTCCAGCGCGACCTGTTGCGCGCGCTCGAACAGCTGACCCATCTCGCTTTCGGACAGCGATTGCAGCACATACACCTGCGCCCGCGACAGCAACGCGTTGTTCAACTCGAACGAGGGATTCTCGGTGGTCGCGCCGATGAAGGTGACCAAACCCTGCTCGACGAATGGCAGGAAAGCATCCTGCTGCGATTTGTTGAAGCGATGGACCTCGTCCACGAACAGGATGGTGTGGCGGCCGTTCTGCTGCAGGGTCTGCTCGGCCTGCGCGATAGCTTCGCGAATATCCTTCACACCGGAGAGTACCGCCGACAACGGCACGAATTCGGCATCGAAAGCCGATGCCATCAGCCGCGCCAGCGTGGTCTTGCCGACACCCGGCGGGCCCCACAGGATCATCGAGTGCAGCTTGCCGGACTGAAAGGCAAGGCGCAGCGGTTTGCCCTCGCCCAATAAATGAGACTGCCCGATGACTTCGTCGATATGTTTCGGACGCAGCCGCTCGGCGAGCGGCGCGGCCGGCTGGTTAGGGGCGAACAGGTCTGCGCTGCTCATCACTCGCCTAATACATCTGCGCCTTTAGGCGGTGTGAAGCTGAAGCGCTGCGGTGACAGCGACGGATTGCTCTTCAACTCGGTGAAGCGTAGCACGGTGTGATGACCGAAGGCGTCGTACAACTCCATCCGCACCAGCTCGGACTTGCCGTTGAAGGCCATGAGTATCTTCTCAAAAGTGGACTCGGCCGACTTAGGCGTGGCTTGCAGCCATTCCAATCCGTCGCGCTCCTCGATGTCCTTCAGGTCAAAACCTCGTTCGATCTCATTGCTGCCGGAAAGCAGCGCCGCCGGGCTGCTGCCCAGTGCGGCATCCAGTTTCTTCACCGTGACCTGCTCGAGATCGGCGTCATACATCCAGAATCTCTTGCCGTCGCCGACGATGAGCTGCTCGTAGGGTTTGCGGTATTCCCAGCGGAACTTGCCGGGGCGCACGAACTGCATGGTGCCGGACGAGCTCTGGATGCGCTTGCCGTTCTTGTCCTGCACTTCCTGGGTGAAGTTCGCCTGCGCGGAGCGCGTGGCGGCGATGAAGGATTTGAGTTTGTCGGTCGCTGCGGCGTGGGCTTCGGCTGCAACAAGACACAGTGCAGCGACACATAGTTTTTTCAACATCATTATTCCGATCTGGCCGGTGCCAGCACCTCGCGGTTGCCGTTGCCCTGCATGGGCGACACCAGCCCGGCCTTCTCCATCGCTTCGATCAGACGTGCGGCGCGGTTGTAACCGATGCGCAGGTGGCGCTGCACCAGCGAGATAGAGGGACGGCGCGTCTTCAGCACGATCTCGACCGCCTGGTCGTACAGCGCGTCGGCTTCGGCATCTCCGCCGCCACCGTCGTATTCGCCCTCGGCCGGTTCATCCAGCGAGGTGAGTACACCCTCGATATAGTTGGGTTGTCCCTGCGCCTTGAGGTGTTCGGCAACGCGGTGCACTTCCTGGTCCGAGACGAAGGCGCCATGCACACGCTGCGGATGGCCGCTGCCCGGCGGCAGATAGAGCATGTCGCCCTGTCCCAGCAGCGATTCCGCCCCCATCTGGTCGAGGATGGTGCGCGAGTCGATCTTGCTCGACACCTGGAAAGCCACGCGTGTCGGCACGTTGGCCTTGATCAGACCGGTGATGACATCCACCGAGGGACGCTGCGTCGCCAGCACCAGATGGATACCGGCGGCGCGTGCCTTCTGCGCCAGGCGCGCGATGAGCTCTTCCACTTTCTTGCCCACCACCATCATCAGGTCGGCGAGTTCGTCGATGAAGATGACGATGTAGGGCAGCTCTTCCAGCGCCTCGGGATCTTCCGGCGTGATGGTGAACGGATTGGTCAGCGGTTCTCCCGCCTTGATCGCGTCGCGCACCTGCTGGTTGTAGCCGGCGATGTTGCGCACGCCGAGTGCCGACATCAGCTTGTAGCGCTTGTCCATCTCCTGCACGCCCCAGTTGAGCGCGGAAGCGGCCTGGCGCATGTCGGTGACCACCGGCGCCAGCAGGTGCGGGATACCTTCATACACCGACAGTTCGAGCATCTTGGGGTCGACCAGCAGCAGGCGTACCTGCTGCGGCGTGGATTTGTACAGCAGACTCAGGATCATGGCGTTGATCGCCACCGATTTGCCCGAGCCGGTGGTGCCAGCCACCAGCACATGCGGCATCTTGCCGAGATCGGCGACCACGGGCTTGCCGGAGATGTCTTTGCCCATCGCGATGGTGAGCGGCGATGCCATCTCGGCATACACCTGCGAACCCAGTATCTCGGAGAGATGGACAATCTGGCGTTTCGGGTTGGGCAGCTCCAGCGCCATATAAGCCTTGCCGGGGATGGTCTCGACCACGCGAATGCTCACCACCGACAGCGCGCGCGCGAGGTCGCGCGCGAGGTTGACGATCTGGCTGCCTTTCACGCCGACCGAAGGGTCGATCTCGTAACGGGTGATGACCGGGCCGGGATAGGCGCCGACCACTTTGACCTCGACGCCGAAGTCCTTGAGCTTTCGCTCGATCAGACGCGAAGTGAATTCCAGCGTCTCGGCGGAGACTACTTCGACCTGTTGTTTGGCTTCATCCAACAGGCGCAGCGGCGGCAGATCGGAATCCGGCATCTCGGAGAACAGTGAGACCTGTTTCTCTTTCTGCACGCGTGTCGAACGCTGCACTTCCATGACCGGCATCTCGATGTGGATGGGCTGGTGTTCTTCGACACGCTTCTTTTCTTCTTCCACCACAATGCTGCGTTCCTGCGTCGCCTGTGCACCGATGCGTTTGTCCTGCCAGGTCTGCCAGGTGTTGCGCGCCCACAGGTATGACTCTTCCAGCGCACCACCCAGCCAGTCGACGAAGCGCAGCCAAGACAGACCGGTATACAGGCTGAAGCTCACCACCATCAGCGCCAACAGGAACAGGGTCGCACCGGTGAAGCCCAGCACATGCGACAAAGCACCACCCACCACCGCTCCCAACATACCGCCGGGGGCGAGCGGCAACGAGACTTGCCAGGTGTAGAGACGCAAGGCCTCGAGTGCGCTGCTGGCGAACAGCAACACCAGGAAACCGAGCAGCGCAACCCATAGCGCACGCGGATCGAACAGGCTGTCGGCGCGCATGCGGTGATAGCCCGCCCACACCCGCTGCAACATCAGCGTGACCAGCCACCAGGCAGAAAAGCCGAAGAGATAGAGGAGCACGTCGGACAGCCAAGCGCCGAAGGCGCCGCCGGGATTGCGGATGGCCGCATCGCTGGCGCTGTGCGACCAGGACGGATCGGCGCGGTCGAATCCGAACAGGATAATGATCAGATAGATGGCCACCGCCACCAGCAGCAGCCAGCGCGATTCGCGCAGCAGGCCGAGCAGTCTTTCGGGCAAGGGGGGACGGGGGCTTGCGGGTAACGCCATCAATGCGCCTCGGCGTCGTTGGGCGCGGGTGGCAGGAAGCCGAGACGGCGGGCCGCACTGACCGCTTCAAGGCGCGAGTTCACATGCAGCGCCTGGTACACGGCGGCGGTGTGTATCTTCACCGTCCCCTCGGCCAGATTCATCTTCTTGGAGATCTCTTTGTTGGCCAGGCCGGAGGCGAGATAGGTGAGCACTTCGAGCTGGCGCGTGGTCAGCCCGAACTTGGCCGCGCGCTGCGAACGTTTGCTCGCCACCGCCTCACCCTGGTCGACGTTGCTCACCGCCTGCTGCAACAGTTGCGGCGGCAGGTAGACACCGCCTTCCAACACCATGCGCAGGGCCGACAGCATGATCTTGCTCGACGACATCTTGGAGATGAAGCCCATCGCGCCGGATTCCATCACGCTTTCAATATCGTCGCGATGGTCAGAACCGGAGACCACCACCAGCGGAATATCGGGATGGCGCAGGTGGAAGAACTGGATGGAAGGCACGCCTTCGCTGCCCGGCATGTTCAGATCGAGCAGCGCCAGATCCACATCGGGATTGTCATGTACCAGTTGCAGCGCATCTTGGAAATTGCCGGAATCCAGTATCTCGACCTCATCGGCCAGTTGCTGCAGCACATAGCGCATACCATCGCGAAACAGCGCATGGTCGTCCGCCATCAGCACCTTGATCTTCATACCACCCCCTAAACTCGCATCAACCCTTGCAGAAAGCCCCTCTCTCTAACTCTCTCCCGCTTGCGGGAGAAAGAATAAACGTGAAAGACACTCCTCAATCCTCGCCCGCAATCATACCACTCCCGATATGAGCTCTAGCTCTCGCCGTGCATCGCGTAATACATCATCGAACGCAGCCGCACCGGCGCGATCGGCTTGTGCAGCAGGATCGCCCCGCTGGCATGTATCTCGTTCAGGGTCTCGCTGGCGGTATCGCCGGTCACCACCACCACGGGCAGATCGGCACCCCACTGCTCGCGCATCTGCTTGATGACATGGATCGCCGTCTTGCCGTGCGGCAGGCGGTAATCGCAGACCAGAACGTCCGGGCGCAGCTCGGCGATATCCAGTTTGCGCATCACGTCCTCGGCATATTCCCCTGCAACCACCCTGCAACCCCACTGCTCCATGAGTTCGTTCGACAGTTCGCGGATATCCTGATCGTCTTCCACCAGCGCCACCACGCTGCCGTTCAGGTCGTAACTCGAATGGGTGATAACGAAAGGCTGCGCCAGGTGCGAGATATCGCCGACCGGCACGCTGAAACTGAAGGTCGAACCGATACCGGGTTCGGACTTGACCCGCACCTTGGTGCCCAGCAGCCCCTCGATGCGGCGCACGATGGCCAGACCCAGCCCCAACCCCTTGCGCCGGTCACGGTGAGGATTGTCGGCCTGATAATATTCCTCGAAGATATGCGGCAGCGTCTCCGGCCGGATACCGATGCCGGTATCGGCGACTTCCAGTTCGATATGGTCATGCATGCAGATGCAGCGTACCGCCACACCGCCGCTGTCGGTGTAGCGAATGGCGTTGGAGATCAGATTGCGCAGCATACGCTCAAGCAGGAAGGGGTCGCTGTAGATCACCGTGCTGCATTCGCCCTGCTCGTAGCTGTCGCCATTGCAGATGGGCAACTGGAAACTCAGGCCCTTGGCCTGGGCCAGCGGGGCGAAATCGCCGTAGATACGGTCGAACAGCGAGCCCAGCAGGAAATGCTGCAAGCGCGGCTCGACGATGCCCGCATCCAGGCGTGAAACATCGAGCAGGTCGTCGAACATGTCGACCAGCGCATTAACCGATTTGCCGATCTGACCGCCGAGACGTACGGTCTCCTTGTCTTTCGCCGTGTCCTGCAGTGCATCGGAGAACAGACGCAAGGCCTGCAAAGGCTGGCGCAGGTCGTGGCTGGCGGTGGCGAGGAATTTGGATTTTGCCTGATTGGCCTGCTCGGCCGCCTGGCGCGAAGCTTCCGCATCGCGCTTGCGCTCAAGTAACGCACCGACCAGCCGCTCGTTCTCGAAGCGGCGCCGTTGCGATTGCTCGAAAGTGAGTATCAGTTCCAGTGCCGACTTGAGCACGAAGATGCAGAACATGCTGAGCATGCCGGCCAGTATCCAGTGTGTCGTGTCGTTCTCCCAGGCCAGCCGTCCCATCAGCGGCACGGTCATGCTGATCAGGTAGATGAACATCGAGGGAGGATGGAAAGGGTTGCTGGTCGCGGCACCCGCCGACAACCCCATCATGACGCAGATCATCAGTGCCTGATAAGCCAGATCGCCGGGAACGAACATGATTATCCCGGCGCTGCCCCAGGTGACCGACGCCAGCATAGTCAACCTGCGAAAGCGCCGATCCCATCCCAGATTCTGCGCAAGCGTCTTCGACAGTTGCCGATGTCCGCGCCAGATATAGAACTCGAAGGCATGCACGACATACACCGTCAGCAACCATCCCTGTAGCACCCCGTGCGCGACCTTGTCCCACATCAGCATCACCAGGAACGGGGCAAGTACCAGTTGCGATATCAGCATCAGCGGGTAACTGTTGATGCGCGCGCGAATCTGCTCCGCGCGGATCGGCAGATTGTTCTCGTCTATCTCAAACCGCAGCAGATCGGTCAACGAACTCATTTAATCGCCAGTAATAGTCTGATGTCCTGTACCAATAATTCCGCGCGCTGTGCATAGGGCGCCAGCAGAACCGGCTTGCCGCCCGGCGCGATGAGATAGGTCCCGGCGGAATGATCGAGGTCGTATCCGCCATTCTTGTTCTGATGCACTTCCCATTTCACATCGAACGCCTGTGCCGCCTGCGCGGTCGCCATGGTATCACCGGACAAACCTTTGAAAGTAGGAAAGAATGCCGGTGGATACTGGGCCAGCAGTTCGCGTGTGTCGCGCGCTGGATCGAGCGTCACGAACAGCACCTGAACCCTGTCTGCATCCTTGCCCAGCATGCGCATCACCTGCGCCAGATCGGCGAGCGTGGTCGGGCATATCTGCGGACAATGGGTGTAGCCGAAGAACAGCACCACCACCTTGCCGCGATAGTCCGCCAGGCTGACCGGCTTGCCATCCGCCTCGTTGAGATGGAAATCGGCTTGCGCGTAGCGGGCGCTGACGTCGCTGGCCTTGAAAGGGGATGGGAGTTTTTGTTCGCCGCAGGCTGAAAGAAGAAAGAAGGAAACCAGCAGAACCAGATTACGCCGCCACATGACATGCCCCCGTCCACCCATGGACCGTGAATGTATAAGTCACCCTGATCAGACCGTACACACCGAAGGAGGCGACCAGCGCGCCCGCCACCATGCGCACACGCGGCGACTGCGCCCAGCCTTTGATGCTTTCCCAGAACAGGCCGATCGCCAGCAGGTTGGGCAAGGTGCCCAGCCCGAAAGCCAGCATGACGAGTGCGCCCTGCACCGCACTGCCGCTGGCCAGCGCCGTGAGCAGCACGCTATACACCAGACCGCAGGGCAACCAACCCCACAACGCGCCCAAGCCGAGCGCGCGCGGCACGGTGTTCACAGGCAGCAGACGGGTCGTGATGGGTTGCAGCCGCTTCCACAGACCACTGCCCAGTTGTTCCATGTGCCGCACCATACCCCACACCCCGGCCAGATACAGACCGAGTGCGACGAGCATGAAGGAGGACAGCGCAAACAGCAGATGCTGCACCGGCACCGCATCGCGCATCAGCAATCCGGCCTGCCCCACCACGCCGACCAGCGCGCCCGCCACGGTGTAGCTCAAGATACGGCCGCCGCTGTAAGCCAGATGGAACGGCCAGCGGGGCCTCTCTTTCGGCACCTGGGTAGTGAAGATGCCGACGATGCTGCCGCACATGCCGAGGCAATGCACGCCGCCGAGCAGGCCCACCAGAAACACGGCAAAGATACTGAATTCAGTCATTTATCTCTTGTTTGTCGAGCAGTTCCAATTGCAGATGCGTGGCAGCCGCATGTGCGTCAGGCTGTGCCTGATATGGCACGATTGCCAGCAGCGGTGCAGCGATACGCTCGCGCAAAGCCTCGATGTTCTCCTGCAAGGCAGGCATGTCGGCATCGAGCACGTTGGCGATCCAACCCGCGCATTCTAGCTGATGATCGTCCATTGCCCCCACCGTCAGCAGGGCATGGTTGAGGCAACCCAGCCGCATGCCGACCACGAGGATGACCGGCAGGTCGAGTTCCTTCACCAGATCGGCAGTGGTCTGCTTGTCGTTGAGCGGCACCAGAAAACCGCCCGCCCCCTCCACGATGACCTCGTCCGCCTGGCCGGCCAGCTCGTGATACGAGGTCAGGATGCGCTTGAACTCGATGCGCACCCCGGCATGCCTTGCCGCCAGATGCGGCGCGATGGCATGCGCGAAACAGTAGGGATTGACCTGGCCGTAGGTGAGCTGCATCGAACTCGCCGCGCGCAGAGCCAGCGCATCGTCGTTGTGGTCTCGCTCGTCGCAACCCGCGGCCACCGGCTTGAACCCGGCCACGCGATCGCCCCTTGCCGCGAAAGCATGCAGCAGCGCGCAGCTCAGCAGCGTCTTGCCGACGCCGGTGTCGGTACCGGTGATGAAGTAGCTCATAGTTTGAAGTCCGTCCTGATGATGGCACGACCGTCCACTGTCGCCCTTGGTGCGGGGTTCCATGCATGCCCGTAGATGATCTCGAAGGTGGCTGGCAGTTTACCGTCCCGGCGCAGCTTCTCGTAATTCTCTGTCACACGTTGCCAGGCGGCCTTGCCCATCATGCCTTGGGCACGCCCGCTTGTAGCATTGTGCGCGCCTATGCTCTTCAGGTCCTGCATCACCGCGCGCACATCGTCGTAGGTCAACGTGAGCCGTTCCATCTCCATCACCGGATCGGCAAAACCGGCGGCGACCAGCATGTCGCCGATGTCATGCATGTCGGCGAAGCGATTGACGTGGTTGTGACCGTCCACGCCGTCGAAAGCGATGCGCAGTTCCTGCAGGGTATCGACCCCGAAGCTGGAGAACATCAGCAGACCGTCTACCTTGAGCACGCGCCGCAACTCGACGAAGGTGGCAGGCAGATCGTTGCACCATTGCAGCGCGAGATTGGACCACACCATGTCGACACTGCCCGAGGCGAGTGGCAGCGCCTCGACGTCGGCGCACAGGTAGCTCTCGCGCTGGGCGGCGAACAGTTTCTGCCACCAGCTCGACGTGCCACGCGCATGTTGCAGCATGCCGATAGCGATATCGAGCGCGGTGACGTCGGCTTTCGGGTAGCGCTCACCCAACTGGCGCGTGCCCCAGCCGGTGCCGCTGCCGACATCCAGCACGCGCGCCGGCTGCAGCTTGATGATGTCCAACTTCTCCAACATGCGCACGCACACTTCGCGCTGCAGCACCGCCGCCGCGTCGTAGTCCCGCGCGGCGCGGCTGAAGGCGCGGCGAACCTGGCGCTTGTCTATCTCGAATTCATTCATGCAGAAAACTCTTCACTTGTTCAACAAAGATATCGGGATGCGACAGGAACGGCGCATGCGCCGCACCCGCCACTTCGACCACGCGCGCATTCGGCATGGTCTGTGCCAGATAGTACGACGCTTCGGGCGGGGTCAGCTTGTCGCGCTCGCCCGCGATGAGCAGCGTGGACTGTTTTATTTCCGTCAGCGTTGCGCGCAGGTCGGCATCGCGCAGTATCTCCAGCCCGCCGCGCAAGGCGCCCATATCCGGCTCACCGCGGCTGAACAGACGCTCGCGCAGCAGCCCCAGCAGCTCGCGCTCGTTCTCGCTGCCGCGCAATTGCAGTGCGATGAAGCGGCGCAGGGTGGCCGCATGGTTCTGTTCCAGCTCGGCGGCGAACTTGGCCAGCACTTCGCCCGCCATGCCGAACAGCCAGTCTTCGCGCTCGGCGAAACAGGGGGTGCTGGTGACCAGCACCAGCCGCTGCACTTTCGCCGGTTCGCGTTGTGCCCAGTGCAGCGCCACCTGCCCGCCCAGCGACCAGCCCAGTACATCGAGCGGTCCGCTGAATTGCTGAGACAATGCTTCCACCAGGGCATCCAGATTCGTCTGCGGCAGCGGCGCACTGGCGCCGAAGCCGGGCAGATCTACGCTCAGCACGCGAAAGTCCGATGCCAACTTCTGCGCGACATCCGTCCACACGCCGCCGTGCATGCCCCAGCCGTGGATCAGCAGCAGCGGTTCGCCGCTGCCGATACTTTCAAGATGCAAGCTCATGCAATGCTCCGATGAGTTGTTCCACATCTGCTTCGCTATGCGCCGCAGACAACGTGATTCGCAACCTTGCCGTGCCCTGCGGCACGGTGGGCGGGCGGATCGCCGCGACCCAGATGCCGCGTTCGCGCAGGGCTTCGCTCAAACGCAAAGCCTGCGCGTTATCCCCGATCAGCAGCGGCTGTATCGCGGTGTCCGACGGCATCAGTTGCCAGGGCAGGTCGGCCAGACCGTTACGCAGTTGTTCTACCAGTTGCTTCAGATGGGCGCGCAGCGCATCGCCTTGCACGATCAATTGCAGACTCTGCGACAGAGCGACAGACAGCGCGGGCGGAGTCGCCGTGGTGTAGACATAGCTGTGCGCGTGATTGACCAGCGTGTCGATGACGGCCTTTTCCGCCGCGACGATGGCACCGGAGACGCCGGCAGCCTTGCCCAGCGTCGCCATATAGATGATGCGCGGCGATGCGATGCCGAAATGCGCCAGCGAACCGCGCCCCTGGCCGCCGAGCACACCGAAGCCGTGCGCGTCGTCCACATACAGCCAGGCACCATGCTGCTCACACAGCGCCAGCATCTCGCTTAGCGGCGCGATATCACCGTCCATGCTGAACACCGCATCGGTGATGACCAGCTTTCTGCCGCTTGGGGTCTGTGCCAACAATTGTTCGAGCTGAGCCATGTCGCCATGGCGGTAGCGTTTGGTATCGGCACGCGACAGCAGCATGGCGTCGTTGAGCGAGGCATGGTTGAACTTGTCGGCAAACACCGTGTCGCCCTTGCCGACGAGCGCCTGCACCACGCCTAGGTTGGCCATGTAGCCGGTGGAGAACAGCAGCCCGGCGGGTTTGCCAACAAAAGCGGCAAGCTGCTGTTCGAGCAGATGATGCGCCGCGAAATGCCCGCTCACCAGATGCGCCGCACCCGCGCCGACGCCCCACTGCTGCGCCCCCTGTTGCAGCGCAGTAACGAGTTGCGGGTGACTGGCGAGGCCGAGGTAGTCGTTGCTGCAAAAGGCGAGATAGGGCTTGCCGTCGACCACGATGTGCGGCGACTGCGGCGTATCCAGCGTGCGCCGTTTGCGCAGCAGGCTTTGCGCGGCACGCTCGTCCAGCTCGTTCTGCAGAACGGAAAACGGCATCAGTGCTTTTCGGTCAACGGGTACAAGCCCAGCTTGTTCATCAACGCGCGGTCACGCTCCACTTCCGGGTTGCCGGTGGTCAGCAACTGTTCGCCGTAGAAGATGGAGTTGGCGCCGCCCAGAAAGCACAGTGCCTGCACCGCATCGCTCATCTCGCCGCGACCGGCGGAGAGGCGCACGAAGGCTTTCGGCATGGTGATGCGCGCCACGGCGATCATGCGCACAAAATCGAGCGGGTCGATGTCCTCGGTCTCGGCCAGCGGCGTGCCTTCGACCTTGACCAGGTTGTTGATCGGCACGCTCTCGGGATACGGGTCCATGTTGGCCAGTTGCGCAATGAGCCCGGCGCGCTGGGTCAGATTCTCGCCCAGCCCGATGATGCCGCCGCTGCAGACGTTCATTCCCGCCTTGCGCACCCGCTCCAGCGTGTCGATGCGATCCTGGTAGTCGCGCGTGGAGATGATGTTGCCGTAGAACTCGGGCGCGGTATCGAGGTTGTGGTTGTAGTAATCAAGACCGGCCACACGCAACTGTTCGGTCTGTTCATCGTTGAGCATGCCCAGCGTGGCGCAGGTCTCCATACCCAATGCGCGCACTTCCCTGACCATCTCCACCACGGCCTTCATGTCGTTCTCGGACGGTTCGCGCCAGGCTGCGCCCATGCAGAAGCGACCGGCGCCGGCGCTCTTCGCCGCCTTGGCCGCTTTGAGTACCTCATCGATGTCCAGCATCTTCATGTTCTCCACCCCGGCGGAGTGATAAGAAGACTGCGTGCAATAGCCGCAATCCTCGGTACAGCCGCCGGTCTTGATCGACAGCAGGGTGGAGAGCTGCACGGCGTTGGGGTCGAAGTTCTCGCGGTGGATCTGTTGTGCGCGGAACATCAGGTCGGAGAATGGCAGCTTGAACAGGGCCTCGATCTCGGCGATGCTCCATTTCTTCTGTGCGGTCTGTGCGGGACGGGCGATTTCTGCGTGTGTAGTTTGCATATGGGTATGGATAAGTAAGTAGAATGACTCATCTGCGACCCAATAGCCGGATCGGAAACTTGTCTATTTTATCCCATCGCCTATTTGACATCAGCCTGAAAATCGCGCGCCTGCTGCCTGCCCAGCCTTGCGTGCTATGCGGCGCAGAAAGCCATGCGGGACTGTGCTGCGCCGCCTGCAGCGCCGATCTGCCGCGCCTGACCGCGCAGCATTGCCCAGTCTGCGCTTTGCCAACCCCGGACGGCGGCGTGTGCGGGGAATGCCTGAAGCAGCAGCCGTCCTTCGACCACACCGTGGCCGCTTTCACCTACAGCTTCCCGCTCGACAAACTGATCCAGGCATTGAAGTTTCGCGAACACCTGATCCTGGTCGATTATTTCGCCGATGCTCTGGCTCAACGCATCACCATCCGGCCGGACTGCATCGTCGCCTTGCCGCTGCATCCCAGCCGCCTGCGCGAACGCGGTTTCAACCAGTCACTGCTGCTGGCACGACGCATCGCGCGGCAACTGGACATCCCGCTGCTCGCCAATGCCTGCACCAGGGTACGCAACACGCCGCCACAGTCCTCGTTGCCGTGGAAGGAGCGCGACAAGAACATGCGCCAGGCTTTCACCTGCGATGTCGACGCCGATGTGCACGGCAAACATGTCGCCATCGTCGACGATGTGATGACTACGGGGGCTTCCACAGGGGAGTTGGCGAGGGCGCTGAAGCAGGCTGGCGCCAGGGAAGTCAGCGTCTGGGTGGTGGCACGGACGCTGCCGCACAACCACTAGACTCAAAGTTCTTTGAGTTTCTGCTGCACAAATTCCTGCAGCTGCGGATTCAGTGTCTTGCTGTCGAGAGCGCGCTGATAGGCGGCACGGGCTTCTTCCTTGCGCTGCGCTGCCTGCAACGACATCCCCATCCCCATCAGCCATACGCCGTTATCGGGTACGAGCGCCAGCGCCTTCTGGAACAAGATGACGGCTTCCTGATGACGGTCCTGGCGTTGTAGCAAGGCCGCCATGAACGCCTGATAGTCGGCCTGATCGACCGCATCCGGCAGGTTCCTCTGCAACGTCTCCAGTGCTGCAGGCACGGCATTGCGCTCCACCTGCAAGCGCGCGAGCAGCATGGCGAACGAAGCATCGTGCGGATCGCGCCGCAGCCCCTTTAGTAACACGCGCTCGGCATCTTCGTTGCGCTTCAACCCGAGCAGCAGATTGACCCAGGCGCGGCGCGACGCCTTGTGGTTGGGATCGCTGAGCAGCGCGTTCTCGTAGCCGGTCAGCGCGTCGTCGATGCGCCCTTCCTGTACAGCCTGGTTGGCTTTGCCGAATTCGTTTTCGGCGCGCTGCTGCGGACTGATGACTTTCATTGGTGCGCCGGAAGTGACAACGCCAGCCGGGTCATTTTGCGATTGTGCGGTATCACCCTGAGTCCGCCCGGCAGTGCGGCGTGCGGGTTTCTTTGCGACTTCGGCAGCAGGTTGCTCGACCGTCTCAGGCAGTGGTTCGGCGACTGCCACCGCCGAAGCCTCAAGCGGCGCCGATAAGATTGCAACATCGGAGATACCTGGCACCAGTTCGAACGGTGCCGGACTCGCCGTAACGACAGGTTCGACGACAACAGCCTCTTCGCGCGTCAGATACCACTTGGCAGTCACCGCCGCAGCCAACAAAAACAGGACGATCAGCACATAAGGCAGCCAGTTGATGCGCATGGGTCGCGGCACGGCGCGTATGGCCGCATCGGCCTGCGTCACATTGACGCCGCGTTTTTCCAGATCGTTCAATACCTGATTGACGAGGCTCATCGCAACAGGATGCCCCAAACACCGAGAGTCAGCAGGGCCGCGGTCGCGCCGCCCAACCACACCCAGACCATCCAGTCCTTGCGCGCTTCCGGCGTGTCCGCAGCCGCTTTCCTGACGTGGCGCGACTGCACCTGCTGGCGGCCTTCGGCGAAGGCCAGCATCAGAGCCTTGTGCGCGATGATGTTGGTCAGCCTGGGTGTCCCACGAGTGACTCGGTGCATCATGCTGACGGCCCCATGATTGAACAGCGTCTCGCCCTTGAAACCAGCCACCGCCAGTCGATGGCGCAGATAGCGATCCATCTCGTCGCGGTGCAGACCTTCGAGTTGATACTGGAAACTGATGCGCTGGCGCAACTGACGCACCGAGTTGTGTTTCAAGCGCTCATCCAACTCAGGTTGCCCGAACAGGATCACCTGCATCAGCTTGCGTTTCTCGGTCTCAAGATTGGTCAGCAGGCGCAATACTTCCAGACTCTCCAGCGGCATCGCCTGCGCCTCGTCCAGACAGACCACCACGCGTTTGCCGTCGCGGGCAAAGTTGAGCAGAGTACGCGTCAGTTCGCGCAGCAACTGGTGCTGATCGTAGGAGGTGTCCATCTCGATACGGAATTCATCCGCCAGCGCCAGCAGCAGGCTGCGCGGTTCAAGATAGGGATTGGGAATATAGGCAGTGATGTACTTCGCCGCATGGCGCCCGCTGGTGCCGCCATCCTGGGTGCCGATATCGGTGGTGGTCTCGCGATCACTGCTGAGTGTGGCGAGGAACTTGCGACACAACAGGGTCTTGCCGTTACCCACCTCGCCCACGATCTTGATGAAACCCTCGCCGCTACGCGCGGCGACCAGCAAGGTGTTCAGCCCTTCCTGATAATTGGTACAGGCGAAGAAAAAACTGGTATCCGGCGTCAGCGAAAACGGGAATTCGCGCAGTCCGAAGTGAGCCAGGTACATGATGTTATCTGGACATTTTGTTCATGCGATCGCGACTCTGTCCGATGGCGTCCGACCAATCCTTGTCGCTATCCACCACGGTCGGCTTGAGCAGAATGACCAGCTCTCGCTTCTCTGTAGTTCTATTGGTTTGCCCGAACACAGACTTGGGCAACATCGGCAAACCGGATTCGTCATACAGCGTTGCTTGTCGCATCAGACCTCCAATGGCGACGATCTGTCCGTCTTTGGCACGCACCACGCTATCCGTTTCCGATATCGAGCTCGACGCCAGCGGCAGATTGTAGGTTCCCATCGTGACCCCCAGGTTCAGAGTCTTGTTAACAGTGGAAACGGTGCTCACTGACGGGTGTACATGCAGAATGATCTCGTTGTTCTCGTCGATGCGCGGCGTCACATCAAGCGAGATTCCCGAGAAGAACGGCTGCACCTTTACCGTGGGCGCCGTACCGGACATCGTCGTTGTCGAGGCGGTTCCGCCGGTCACCTCCGTCACATAGAACTCATCCGTGCCGACTTTCAGCACCGCCTTTTGGTTGTTCAGCGTTGCGATGCGCGGACTGGACAGCACGTGAACATCGCCTTGAGCTTCAAGGAAATTCAACAGTGCCGCAAAGTTGCTGGTCTGGAAGGCCAGTCCGAACATGGTGCCGGCAATACCCCCAGTCGGCAAACCTGTGGCCGCCAGTGACGAGAGATTCGATCCCGGCGTTGAAGTCAAAATGCCGTTTGTCAGGGCACCGCTATTCGCCAGCGTCGTGCCGGAAGAGATCGCCCCTCCGGACATGGCACTGTTCGGGCCGCTCTTGAACGCCGACCAATTGACACCGGATTGGAAGGTATCGCTCAACTTGACTTCGATGATCTTCGCCTCGAGGATGACTTGGCGCTCGATGGAAATCTGCGATGCCCTGAGGTAGGCCGCCACATTCTTTAATTCATCAGGCATGGCGCGCACCACGATCACACCGGACATCGGGCTGACCACGACGCTGCGCCCCTTCTCGACACCAACGATGACGGCCAGAGTCTTGGTCAACTCATCCCAAAAATCGGTGCTGCTCGTCATGGTGACCTTGCTGCTATCCCGATTCTCGCTGCTTGAAGTCGAAGTGCCTGCCGAACCGATCGCGACATCAGCTACCGAACCTGACGCCACTCGCAAGGAGGACTTGCCATCGCGCTGCCCGGTCAGGTAGCTGACCTGGAAGATACGCGTCTGCAACGTCAACGGCTGAATAAAGATACGCGTTCCATCCACCTTGTAGTCGTAGCCATAAAGCTCGCGTATGGATTCCAGCGCATCGAAAACTGTCACATCCTTCAGGTTGAGCGATATCGAACCAGCCACATCGGGGTGCACCAGCAAGCTATAGCGCGTGCCCGACACGATGGCCATGAACACCTGGGTGGCTGAAGTGTTGTTAACCGCCAGATCGAACTTGGCTTCGACCGGCTTGCTGCTCTGAACACTTGCCAGCGAGAGTGGCGGCAACAGCGCCTGATTTACCGCCGCATCCGTTTTGCCGGATTCGGTGGATTCCTGAACGGAAGCATCCATTTCCTGCTTGATTCTGGAAGCAGTGACATTTCCGCCGCCGCTGGAAGCGCATGCCGTCAGCAATAACGTCAATACGACAACATTGAGTTGTTTCATTTGCATGACTTCTCCTTCTTATTGGCCGCACCTGTGGAAGTTGCATGTCCAATCTTTTTTAGTGTTTTCTTGGGCGCTGGAGCAGCCTCTGTGGATTGCTTTGCTGCCGGGGTGACGCAATGTTTATTGCGGCGCCCCTCAATGACGACACCGGGATACAGAGACACTTCATGCCTGCCATCCGCCCCCTGCAACACGACACTGTCTTCACACACAGCCATCAGTCGTTCGCCGCCAACTTTGCCCCCCAGCGGTACTTGCTGTCCGTTGATGACCGCCGAACGGCGGTCGGGCGAAATGAGAATCGTCCTCAAACCATCGTCTGCGGGTGCCTGCTGGGCACTGCCTGCAGCACCACTGGACGGAAGGAACTCAGTTGCGGGACGAGTCGGATCGGGCAACACCTCGGCCTGCAAGGTTGTGCACACACATGTCAGAGCAGCCGCGGCTGCGAACTTGTTCAGACTTGTAGCCATCGCTTGTCCAGACTCAGGGTATAGAGGGTCAACTTCAATTCCGCAGTGGGATGCTCGACCACGTTCAGTTTCGCCACGCCCCAGAACATCTGCGTCGGCAGATGCTCGAGCGCTGTCAAATACTGCATCAGATCCGCATAGCTGCCGCGCACGGTGATCTCCACGCCGTGTTTGTATATCTGAGTCTCGCCTTGAATCACCTGTACCGCCGCATCGCCGGAGGGCTCGATGAGCAGACTGACCGGCAGGGTGTTGAGCGCAACCATTTGCAGGCTTTGATTCTTCCTCAATACCTGTTCCAGCAGTTCCGCCATCTTCTCCGGCGGCACCAGCTTGTCGCGGCGGTCCTTCAAGTAGGCGTTGCCATCGGTGATCTGCTGGCGCAATACGCGGATACGCTCCCGCTGCGGCGAAGTGGCGTCTGCCTGTTTTGCCTGCAGCAGATTAGCCAGTTGCGACTGTATCTCCTTCATCTTTTCCTGCTGCTGCACGACCTGCGCAGAAAGACTCTTCTGCCTGACCAGCAAAGGGCTCAGGAATACTGCATCGATCAGTGCCACAACCAGGAATGCAGCGGCGAGAAAGATAAGTGCGCGCTCGCGCAGTGACATGCTGTCCACCTTGGCGGCCAATTTCCCCATCTGCTCCTTCAGATTCATTTCTTCACCTCCGCTGCCGCGGTCGAATACAGATTGAACTCGACATAACGTGCCGCAGGCTGATTCGCATCTTTTTTCGGCTGCTGCATCTGCAAAGTCGAGAACGACTTGCCGCGCATGACCTTCTCTTTACCGAGGCGCTGGATGTAGGCGGGAACGAGTTGCGGATCCACCACGGCACCGCTCAGGCTCATTTGGGCACCGTCACCGGTGATATCGAATGCCGTGAGCCACAACCCCTTGATCGACTGCCGCGCAAATGCGCGCATGTATTCGGAATACCCTTCAGTATTGCCGATTGCCCCGTTCTTCAACAGGTTCAGCCAAGTCTCCTGTGCAGCCGCTTCGGCTTCCACTTGTTTCAACTCATCAGCCAATGCCTGACTCGATAGTTGCGGCGAGAATTCGCGGGTGAAATTGGCGAGGCGCGCCTGCTCGCCGACATAACGCTTGTTCATATCCTCGGTCTGCTGAGAGAGCATATCGACCTGATAAAGCGCGTAAGCGTAGAACACGGCCGAACCCAGCACGATCAAGCCCAGCGCCTGCCCCATCGTGACCACGGAAAAATATTTCTTCTGCTTCAGAAAGACCGGATTGAACAGATTGATCTGTTGGCTCATAGCGACTTCTTCTCCTGGCGCAATGCCGCCCCCAGCGCGGGAAGGGCATGACAGGCGAACTCACTGTCCGACAACTCCGGCACCGCGATGATATCCATCACCTGGGTCAAATCGAGCATCTCCACAGGCAAACCCATATTGTCAGCCAGCACCTTCTCCAGCCCGAGCGAACCGGGGGCGGAGACCAGCATTCGATTCACCGGGATGTGATGGAACTGGCGGTCGAAATAATCCAGCGAACGCTGCACTTCCAGTTCGACGCGGTCCAGATATTGCTGGCGCAGACTCTCGTCGGCATCCTGCAATTGACCCAGCGTGATCTCGATGCGCCGTGCAAGGAACAACTCGCTGTCGCAGGTGATGGTGAGCAAGCCGCCCTCGTCGCCGAAAGCCAGCATCGCCAAGCCGCGCCCTTCCGTCTCGAACAAGGCTGCAATGTTGCGCTGCGCCAGTTCTGGAATATCGATCACGCTCAACTCGATCTTCGCTTTCTCGAACTGGCCGATGCGTTTGCGTATCGTCTCGTTGGAAGCGGCAACGGCATAGAGCGATTGGGGACGATCACCGCCGTACTTGTTGGTGGGGATCTGCAACACATCGATGGTCGCATCGTCGATGTGGTAACTCAGCGCATCCTTGATCTTCCAGCGTATCGCCGTCTTCAATTCATCAACAGGAACGTTGGGCGCATCAACCATCAACATCTGGTATTCGTTGGCGGACAGCAAGGTGGTGAATCTGGAAGCATCAAGCTGCTCATCCTTGCAAATCCTCTCCAGCGCTGAGGAGGTCACTTCGGACATGGGATAGAAAGAACACTTGGTCACTTGCGGGCGAACACCCACATACTTGGCCTGTGTGATATGAACGCCGCGCTTGCCGATGACGACAGCAATCCAGCCGCTGACGCGGTTATTTCGCTTGAACAATTTCAGTAGCTGAGGCATCTCCATAATTGGCGTGAAGTTAATTCAGTAACCCATTGCTGTCAAGGGATTTTTTTATACCGAGATGCCCATCCACAGACATCCTGTGTCCATATCCCGACAAGGCGCTCTAAAACAGGCTCACTCTCGGCCAAGTCCGATTGATTGTCTGTCTGATATCAGACATCAATTCTCGCGGCGGTAGATGTAGTTGTTCGGGTTCTTGTATACGCCGAAGGTCGCCGTACCCGCTGTGACAGGCATATAGGCACAAGGCGCAACACAGCCCGTGATACCCGGCAAGACAGTCGCTGTGCCAGCCACGTTCGGCGCAGAAAGACGGATACTTAACACCCCGTTGTTCAGCGTGCTTGATGCTGGCGTCAGCGTCGTATTGCTTGTCCCCGTCCCGACAGCATAGTTTGCATTAACGATCAGATCGGTCACGCTATCCGTGATGCTGTTCACCCAGCCGTTCGCTGTGAAGTATTGCGCATTCGCCTGCAATCGTAATGGCAGCAACTCCGAGCCATAGGCGTTAGAAACCTTGATGCGACCGCTCACGATCTTGAGCCCCGGCTCGACCGAACTGCCCGGCAAAGTGGCGATGCGCGAAGACACATTGTCGGCGTCCGAGGCGCGCACATAGATGTCGGTCGGCACGGTCGGCAACGTGCCGAAGGTGTAGGTCGGCGTCGCCGTGACGGCCACGCCCGCGGCAAAGGTCGCCGCAGTGATTGAACCGCCGCCCACCGCGCCGCCGCCCGGGTCCTGCGTCACGATACTGCCAAGCGCATCCCACGCGCTCAACGTCACAGCCTTGGCATAGACGCCTCGATAATTCTGGGTCGTGCCCGCCGGGTTCCTCGCCGTCACCCGCACACTGAACGGCTGGCCGGAATAGACGAAACCGCTCGCCCCCAGCAAGTTGTTCGGACAGGTCAGTCCGCCGCACAGCATCGGCACGCCGGCGACAGTCACCAACTCGACGTTGAAATGATCCGGGATGAAGCGGCCGAAATAGCTCGTGGCCGAAGAATTGCCGAACCTGCAGCCGAACTTGCCGCCAACGGCCGTGTTGGAGAAGTCATTCGTGCAGTCGGAGACTACGTCGACCGAGGTGAAGCTGTCGTCGTAGACCCCAGTCGCGTTCAGCCTGAAATAGCCGACCTCGCTGTAACCGAAGGATACGCCCGTGGCGATACCGGTCGCGCCATTGGCCGCGCCAAATGCGCCGGACACGGCTCCCGGCCCCGTCGCGCCGGCATGAGCGGCGACTTGTGCGCCGTCAATCAGAGGCGTGCCGTCGTAGCCGGCGACAGCGGTTGCGGTCAGGTTGAATGCGGCACCAGCCTTGATCGCCGGGGTGTTTGTGGCCGATGTGCCGGTAGCATCGGCATTGGCGTTCGTCGACGTGACGGAGAAGGATTGCGGGCGGACGGCGAAATTGTCCACGCTGCACCAGGTCATGCCGAGCGGCGGGCAGTTGGTCGTATCACACACGACTCTGATGCGTGCATCGCGGTAAGCGTTGGCGACGGCGATACTGTTCAGGGTCAGCCTTCCGGCAGTGAAGCTGGTCGCGGCATTGTCGAGCACCTGGGTGTGATCCGGGGTGAAGCAGTTTTGCGCATCCACAGTGCCCGCGGCGGTGCGCGCGATGAGCGAGACGACGGCTCGTCCGGTGAAGGTCGTGGCGACATTGTCGCTGCCATCGAGCGCGACCACGTCATAAGACGAGTTGACGCCGGCCAGGCGCGTGAACAGTTTGCCGGTTGCCGCCGAACAATGTGTGGTGGCGTAGTCATGGCAGGCATTGTAGTTGGCAAAACAGGCCGACAAGACCAGGCCAGGGTCTTCGCCCGCCCCTTCCACGATCTGCCCGTCGGTCACATCGATATCCACTGTACCCGGGGTGCTGTGGGAGAGACCGAACACCGCCTGGTACTCGCCGTTGAATAGATAAGTAGCGGTACCATCGTTTGCCGTACCGTTGTTCAGCACACCGTAGCCGTTCACCAGCGTCCAGTCGCCCTGCCCGGTGGAAGTGCTCAAACTGATTTGAGTGGTGTTGTTGGGCATGATGATCAAGCCATGTGCGACATCGTGCGCGGTGACGGTCACGTTGTTGGTCTGGCAGGCCTGGCCGCTGCCGGCATGGGAGATAGCATAGTGATTCAGGCACGCGCCGGTCAGGTTGTAATCGCGGCTGACCAGCGCCGCGCCGCCCTCGTAGTTGTAGATGCGGAACTCGTCCAGTGTGGCGTTGCTGCCGCCCGGATTACCCGCCGAATTGATATTGGGACTGATGCCGCTGCGATTGTCGCCGATGTAGAGCGTGCCGATTTGCGGCGAAATCGTGTTGGCCGTTGTGAAGGCACTGGTCTGGCGCAACACACCATCGACCCAGATGCGCAAGCGATCACTGTTGCCGGCCGCCAGATTGTTGAATGACCATGACGCGACGATGTGCGACCAGCCGTTATTGGGAATTACATTGTTTGCTGTGGTGACGGCACGGTTGGTGTTGCCGCTGTCGGTAACGGTGAAGATGAGCGCGCGGTTGTTGTTGCGCTGCAGATAGAACCAGCGGTTGTTGACCACGCTGGCATCGAACAGCATGCGATTGTTGCTGGAATTGTTGTACCAGAAACTGATGGTGCCGCTACTGCCCACCGTCGTCGGTACCGCAATGCTGGTGTCGATGGCACTGATCGCGGCCAGTGAGTTGTTGTCGGCAATCTGGCCACCGCGGCAGACACGCCCGCCAGCCACATCCTGCGGTCGAGTTGCACCGCCCAGCGCAATCGCGGTGGCATGCCGCGCGTTGCCGCTGGTATCCAGCACCTCGCCCGGCGTGCCGTTCCAGCCCGGTTGCTCCATGCGGTATTCCGCTACCGGTCGCGCGATGTAGAACTTGAGCGCGGTGCCCGATACCGGAAAACCCACGGCCGGCACGTCATAATCGTTGCTGCCGATGTTAGCCTGCCAGCCAACCTGGCCGACCGTATGCCCCGGCCCCGGCGTCGAATTCCCGTATTGGTAGATGTATTCACCGTTCTCCTGCAGGATAACCTGCAGGTTGTAGTTACCGCTGGTTGAAGCAAACGTTGTCCATTCCGGCACGTTGCTCCAAGTCACGACAAAACTGCGATAGGGTGCTGTACCGATGGTGGCGTAGCTCACATAGCAGACATTGCGGTCGGTGCAGGCGGTGGTATAGGCACCGCCGATCTCGGATTGCAGCGAAGGATCGAGGTCGCCGCCGTAGATACGCATGGTGTTGTCAAGGCCGGCGTTTGGGTAGGGGAGCTGGGTTACCGCGCTGCCGTAGCCGCAAGTCGTGTTGTTGTTGAACTGCAGGCGGCCGTTGCTCATGACGCGCACCTGCGTGAAGTTCTGGCCGCCATACATGAAAGTAAAGCCGATCGGAATGTTGTCCGTCAGGGTGTCGTCTATGACGGGCGGAGCAGTGCCGCATCCACCCGTATTCTGGAAGCGGTAGCTGGGAGAATAGATGCCACCCGTGGTCGGTCCCAGTTTGGTGTGGGCGCCGGCGTTTATCCAGTTGAACGTCGTGGCCGTGTTGGCATAGGTGACGGCGCTGGCATGCTGCCCCCATGCCAGCGCCGCCAGCAGAGTCAGTAGCTGGAGCAACTGGGAAACCGATGGTGACGGGTAGCGCTCGTTCATCTGTAAATTATGCCGAAATGCTGTTCCATTGGAATGCGGAGGCAGGGCCTTCGTCCTGCGCCGGATGACTGATGCTGGGGCTTGCCGACTGCACGTGCTTGTCATTTCGCCTAACCCCGTATAGACATTAATCCGAGCCAGCGTGGT
The DNA here is from genome assembly GCA_030651895.1 of Sideroxyarcus sp. Lineage (GTDB taxonomy): Bacteria > Pseudomonadota > Gammaproteobacteria > Burkholderiales > Gallionellaceae > Sideroxyarcus. Next base: position 199,482 of record JAUSBR010000004.1, read on the forward strand.
GGGCAAGGTCCAAACGCCCGGAAGGTCGAATCCGCCCGATGATCGGCCACACACATCCGATCCCTGGCGAACTCTGAAGACCAACCGGCATCAATTCTCGCGGCGATAGATGAAATTGTTCCTGTTCTTGTACACGCCGAAAGTCACTCGCCCAGGAACTGTTGGATCCACTGCAGCGCCATTACTTCCTGCCAGCAAATAACTCGGCGCACTCAACCCGATGTCGGCGCTGCCCGTGACGCCGGGAGCTGCCAGGTTAATAACTCTTACCCCCCCGGCAAGCGTTACCGCCCCGGCTCCAACCGCATTGATATTACCGGGGGGAAGCAGCCCACTGATAATGTCCTTCGTCAGGTCCGTCGCAGTGTTGAATGAAGTGATATTGTCGGTAGTGCTTGTCAACCAGCTATCCCCATCCCAGAATTGCGCCGTAGCGGTGATTTGAAGCGGCATCAACTCGGAACCGTAGGCATTGGACACCCTGAATCTCCCACTCACCACCAGCACCCCGCCCTCGATGGAAGAGGCTGCCCGCAGCGAAGTCACGCTATCCGTATCGGTTGCCCGAACATAGATATCAGTCGGATCGACAGGCGTCGTCGGAAACCGGTAGATCGGCGTGTTCGTCGTTGTGCCTACCCCCGCAGCGAACGCAGTCGATGGCACAACATTGGAAGAAAGAGTGCCTCCAGCCGGATTCTGGTTTGCTGCTCCAGTTGCGCCTATCGCATTCCATGCCGTCAGCGTCACCGTCTTGGATAGGCCTGTTGTAGTGTTGTAATTGACAGTCGGATTATTGCCTGCGTTCTTGGCTGTCACTGTCAAGCTGAAGGGCTGACCGGAATAGACAAAACCATTGTACTGGCCCGGGCAGGTTTGGTCGACTGGACATCCCATGGGCACACCGGACGCAAGCGTCACGACTGTATCGAAATGATCCGGCACGAAACGCCCGAACACAACCGCATTGGCCAGCAACCCGAAATTGCAGCCGAATTTTCCGTTGGCATTCTTGGTGTTCGCATAGCTATCCAGCACACAGTCGCCCTTGGTGCTGAGACTGTCCACCCCGGTCCATGTTGCCGCCCTAAGCGCGTCGCACTGCGCCGTCGTCAATCCCGGCGTGGTGCATTCATCAGCCGTGGATACACCGTCATACACACTCCGTCGCGACGTTGTATCGGTTGCAGGGTTGTAGCCCGGCAGCGTGAAGGCGCCCACTTCGCTATAGGTAAACGCAGCCCCTGTAGCAGTAGATGCAGGCGTAGCAGATGTCGCGGCAGGGAACGTGCCTGACACGACACCCTTTACCGTAGCCGGACTTGCCACCTGCACGATATTGTTGTTGATCTTCATGACCCCGTTATATCCGCTCGGATTCCCCGCCACACCGGTTGTTGTCGCCGTCAGCGAAAAATTGTCACTACCCGCCTTGAAGATCGGAAGCCCGGAGGTGCCTGTATTGGTGGCATTGCTCGAAGTCACCGAAGCGATACTCGCAGGCCGCACCGCAAACGAGTCGGTTGAACACGCGCTGGTCGTGCCATCACTGATGACCGCCACCAGTTTTTGATAGGCGGAATTGATCGTGAAACTGGGCGACTGCTTCTGGCCCTTATCGGTCGCGCCCGAAGCAAAGGTCAGTGTTTGTGTACCCCCGGCGACCGCAACTTTGCTGGTACAGGCGTTGGTGCATGACGCTGTGCAATCCAACGCCGCATTAGCCAGACTGTCGCTGTTGTCCACCAGCTTCACTGTAACCGTCTTGCTGCTGCCGACTGCATAGGTCGTGACGATCTGGTTGTTGGACAACGCTGCCACGTTGAGCTTGAAGGAAGTGCCGACCAATTTGGTATAGATATGGCCGTTCAGATAGTTCTGCACGGCAAGTGGAGGAGTCCCGTATGCCTCGTCAATGGCATTGAAACCGTCTGCAGTACCGCCGCTGGGCGGATCCATATACTGCGCACAAACACGCAGACTGCCGATCTCGTGAATATTGGTTGAACCACCCGTAGAGCCGGTAAAGGAAATCTGCCAGTTGGTGGGAACAGGCGCCTGGGTAAAGCCTTGCGCCGCTGCAGCGGTATAGACGTTGGGGATGTTGATCAGAGATGAATAGCTGTTGCCCGTGCCGGTCGTATCGCGGTTGACAGCAACCGAAGTGGAGGTCGGCTCATTACGCGCATCGACGATCACCTGGTAGTAATAGCCCAGAGACGGCGTAGTGGAAGTTCTATTGTCAATTCCCGGTGCCAAGGTCGCAGTACCGCCCAGCCAGTTATAGCCGTTCATGCCCGAGCCCGAACCGCGTGCGCCCACAGAATCGACGATGAACCCGGATCCTCCGATGCGGCCCTCGGTCGGATTCTGGTAATTGCCATATTCATCCAGGGCAACGCCCAACCAGCCGCCCGCGAAGCCGACCACACCGGTTCGCTGCGCGTAACCGAGGGAACCACCGAAAGCCCCCGGCACGGCCGGCACCGAGTAATCAGACAAGGTCACCGCGATACCGTCGGCACCGCTGCCGTTATAGGCATACTGTCGAAACTCGACCGAGATGTAATTGCCTGCCGCCGGAAAGATACCCGGCACAGTGGCTGCTTTGGCATTGTTGCCGGTGTTGTTGGTCAACCTCAGGTAACCAGAATTCACTATGCTGGGCAGTATCCCTGTGGCATCGCTGGTGGAAACGGTCCAGTTCGCGCCAAAAATGGTGGATGGATTCAGGGTGGCGCGCACGAAGTTGTCGCATTGGCACGTGACAGTCACGCCTGCGGGAATATTTGAAGGCGGATTGCAGACGATGCACGCCGAGGTCGTGAAAGTGAGATCGGCCCCGTTCGTCGTGCCCTGGCTGTTCGTGGCCCTCGCCCGGTAATAATAGGTCGTGCCACCACAGGTCAGCCCCGAGATCGATGCGGACACTGCCGCGTTGCTTGCGTTGGCGGCCAGCGGACTTTGCGCGGCGGTAACGGTGCTGCCATAGGTATTATCCAGCCCGTAATCAAAAACGACCGTAGCGGAGGCACCGTTGCTGCTGACCACGCCGTTCAATGTCGCAGTAGTCGACGCCACAGCCGTGGCTGCGCCTGTCGTGACGCTGGGCGCGGCGACATAGGTGATGACAACCTTACCCGCCGCACCGTTACCCCCCGTTCTTGCATTCCCTTCAGCCGAGCCGCCGCCGCCGCCGCCATTACCGGAAACAGGTGCGAAACCATTCTGTCCATTGGAACCGCCGCCATCGCCACCGATACCACCACCGACCGGTGCGGCAGCTGCCGTCGCGGTCGTCCAGGGTGAGGGGCCGCTGGTACCGTTGGCTGCCGTGCCTGCCGAGGAACCGCCGGGACCTCCGCGTCCTGTATTGTTATTGCGCCCTTGCCCGCCGTTGCCGCCGGAGAATTTCGTGGTACCCACACCGGCTGCTGCAGAACCGCCAGCCCCGCCGGCGGGTGGTGTACCGGTGGAAGGAGCCCCGCCCGCGCCACCCTTGGCCATCACCGTCGCGGCATTGATGAAATAGGAATCACCACCTATGCCTCCGGTGCCCGCGGCCACGCCGCCACCGCCTGCACCGACCACCACCGTATAGTTGTTGCCGGGAATGACGACCAGTCCCGTCACTTTTGAGTACGCGCCGCCACCGCCTCCACCACCGCCGTCCGAATTCTGGTCCTGCCCACCTCCCGCACCGCCACCACCCCACACCTCGACATCGACGGAGGTCACGCCTGCCGGTACCGTCCATGTGCCGGATGCCGTATAAGTGACCGTCGCCGCCAAGGCCGAACCTGCCAGCGTGGCCAACATCACAAATATCATCTTCAAGTTGCTTTTCATTTCCCTACCCCTGCCGGCGGGCTTTTCGCCCGATTCTTCGTTGTTATTCTTTCATCTTTGCGCTCAAAACCCGCATGACGTAATTCTCCGTCCCCGGCGCTCCCCAAACCGCACTGGCGGTGATGTCGTAGCTCCACACCGTTGTTGGCACATCACCGGAGTTCACGGCATCCACCGCCGAGACAGCGGTATAGCCTACAGTCACCGCAAAATCCGACAAGTTCCCGCCCAGCGCGGTTGCCGTGCCGGGAGTGAACACTACCGCCGCCGGAGAGGACACCCCGGGTGTGGTCATGATGTTATACGCAGCCCACTCGACACCCGCACTGGCAGCCTGGTAGGCGCGCGAACCCATCAAGTCCAGCGACTGCCCCTGGTTCTGCGTGGTCGAAAAAGACACCATCGCCGCACCCAAGCCTGCCAGCACCACCAGCAGGAAGATGGCGGAGACCAAGCTGAAACCTTGTTGAGTTCTTTTGAGTTTCAAAACATCCTCACGGTATGTTGTTGATATGCACTTCGTGATACAGGTTCACATTCTCATTGTCGCGCGTTATGGTAAGGCTGGCCGCCAGCAGGCTGTTGCGCTGGTTGGCGAAGTTGTAGACGAAATTGCAGGCACTCACACGGTCGGCAAGGATGGCGGTACTCGGAGCGGCCAGCGCTGCAGGGGCAAGTTGCGTTGGATTGAAGCCATATGACCAGAAACGTGTAAGTTGGCATGTACCATCTCCATTGGCATCGACTCCGCAGGCTCCGCCGCCGGGATTCACGCAAGCATAGGTCACCGCCTCCTGTTCGACCGGCACGACTTCGAAGCGATGGCCGTCCAATTCAGTCGATGAATGGAATCGGGCCGCCCCTGCCATGACTACTATCGGCTGTGCACCAACAGCGCCAGTGTAAGCGCGCAATGCACCAGGCTCTGTCACGCCGGCAACAACACAAGTCGTCGCCGTGCAGTAAGGCGAATTGCCGCTCGACTGGGTGCTGCCGACCACGATGCCATCGCCTGCGGTAAACGTAATCGGTGAGCCAACAATCGCGAAGCAAGTATCAGCCGCACCAAAATCAAGTTCATCTCCTGCTGCAATCGCATCACAAGCTATTCCGCCATTGTCATTCACCCGATACCGCCCACCATCCCGTGTCGGCAGGAATTCGACAAACTGGTTGATCCCGGCCGGATTGAGCACGCGCACGCTGTTCGGCACCGCCGTGCGCAGGTCACGCCCCATTCTGCGCAATGCGGTATCCGCGATATCGCTCATCTCGGCGCGGCGCGCGCTGTCTACATAACCCTGTACCGGCGCGCGAATGAACATCGCCACCATCCCGGCGATGATGCCGGTGATGACGATCACGATGATCATCTCGACCAGCGTGAAGCCCCGCTGTGGTTTCATATCCCCGTACATCAATTGCCCGCCCTGTAACCTGTTGCCTGCACCGGACCAACGCCAAACGAATCGGCGACAGTGACGGTGATCACCACTCCGCTGCCTGGCGTGATGACAGTCCCACCCAGAGTCGGTATCTGCGCCACCGTCACGCCGGTGATGTTGTAATTCTCTAATCCGGCAATGACTATGTTGGTGGAAAAATCCTTTACCCCACCCGTGGTGCTGTATCCGTCGTAAGCGCACGCCGTGGTCGCCGCGGTCCGCACCGCATTCACCCCGAGCGTACCTATGCAGGCGACACCGGACAGATCCTGCAACCTGATCTCTTCCAGCATGGACTCGGCGACCGCCAGAGCCTGTTTGCGAATCAGCGGATCAGCACTGCTTCGGGTCACCTGATTCATGACGAGCAACACCCCGGCCATCGCCGCACCGATGATGACGATAAAGATGATCAGCTCGATCAGGCTGATGCCGCGCTGGCTGCCGACCTTGCCAGGTTGTGCGATATCACCGAGCGGCGTCATCAGGCTCCGCACTTTTTCGCCGCCCTGCTGCGCCAGATGCGGGTTTTGCTCCCACATCTGGATGAAGAACGCGCGCATCTGCTCGGACTGCTCCAGCCGGGCGAGCATGATGTGCTCGGGAATAGTCTGGCGCTCTCGCGCCTTTGTCTCAGGCATTCGGGTCTTCTCCACGCTTGATCTTTTCCAGCGCCTCGATGTCGAGTCTGTCCTTGGGGCGGTTCGCACTCCGCTTCATAGTCAACAGGTCGTCTATGCAGGCGATCGGCACTTTCAGTTCGAACAATTCACCCTCCACCGCATTCTCCAACAACTGCTCGAACGGCACCTCAGGCCTCACTAGCACATCCACCACGCCGCCGCCCGTCTGCGGCTCACGCAAGGCAAATGCCAGCATGCCTTTTTCTCTATACCACTGCTCTATCTGTCTTGCATCCCGCAACGAGTCGATGGTCACCGGTATCGACGGCGTCAGGCCGAGTTGCCTGGCCACCCCGATGAATCTGACCAGGTTCGCATCGTTCATCGCCAGCACCAAGTCGACATCGAAGGTACTGCGCATGTACCCGTGTAACTGCACAGCGATACCGCCGACCAGCACATACTGCACCTCAGCCTCGGACAGCGACCTCAATAATTCAGCGACTTTCACGCTCTACCCCTCATTCCTGCGCAGGCGGGAATGACAGCTTAGTGCACATACCCCGTCTCCGCCTCGATGTTGATGGTAGTGGCCCCCACGACCGCAGAGGCCCCGTTTGGCGTCGGCGCGCCCATGAAATCGAAGGCCACTGTCAGCGTTCCACCCACTACCAGTGTTCCGTTCAACACCACACCTTCCGGCACCACGCAATTGATCACGCCCGCCACCACCGCCGTGCCACAATTCTGCGGATCGCCATTAGTGACATTCACGGTCACAGGACTATGCGATGCAATGGCGACCTTCTGCGCATAGCGCAACGCCGCAGCGACCTGATCCGCCGTGGCGCGATCCCTGAAAGCGTCGTTGCCGGCGAAACGGGGCAGCGCGACCACCGCGATGATGCCGACGATGACGATGATAGTGATCAGCTCGACCATGGTGAATCCGCGCTGTCGGCGCCAAAATTGCGTTGCTGTTGTGATCAACGATTTAGACATCAGCTCGACACCCGCTCTAGATGGACGAAAGAAGCTCGATTGGATTTCGGGTTTCTTCGGTCAACCCAAATTGCTCAGGTTGAAAGAAAAGGTGGGCGCATTGCGCCCACCAGCTACCACATTACTCCAACGGTATTGCTGCTTAGCAGGCTGCAGCTGATGCGCTGGCTGCTGCCGCACCGGTTGTACCGTTATAGGTTGCCGTGCAAGTGGCAGGCGCTCCGGTCGGTGTGAAAGTGACTGCCGCTGGAGTCGTGTAGTTAACGTCGTAACCCTCCGTCGATTCCAGCGCTGCGCCGATACCGCCTATCGTACCAAGAGGAATGCCCGTCCCAACGTTCACATCCACCGTAGTCGCACCCAATAATGCGGTTGCCGCAGTTGAACTGCCAGTGGCCAGATACTGCGCCCTGGTGATGGCAACAGCAGAACGGATCGCACCGGTGATGCCATTCACACTGGCAACCCGTGCCTCATCGCTCAAGTTGGTGAAACGTGGCAGGGCGGTCGCTGCCAGGATGCCCAGAATCACGATCACCACGATCAGTTCGATCAGCGTAAAACCTTGTTGCTTTTTCATAATGTCTCTCCTAAGTTGTATAGGGCCGCAGCCCCGTTTTGCTTCTTGCACCTGTTTAATCTGATGCCGCAGCACCCGACCTGAACAGGCTTACTACAATCTAGCCAGAACCGTGCCAGAAAGCAAGCAATATATCGCTTTAAGGCAAAGGCTTAGCGCGAATAATTAAAGAAATTCGTGACATATACTCGACACTAATGACCAAGCCAGGACAGCAGGAACACCAAAGCGTACAGACTTCCCAACACCAGCAATACTCCCGCCTGGCGGCCATGATTGAATACAACCTCATCCAAACCATGACGCGATATCTCCATCGGCTTCATGGCGCGGCGCATCGAAACCCATCGGTTCGCACCTTCTTCAAAGTCACGCAACAGGCTGGGGCGCAGCAGCAGGAACAAGCTGACGAATGCGGCAAAGACCGTCCCCAGCAATGCGCTCAGGACAAAGGCATCCAGCAGCGCGCCCACGAAAGAAGAGGGCAGATCGTAATACTGCGCCAACCCTGCAGTGGCTCTCACCTTGTTCAGGCTTACGGTAAGAAAGTAGGTGACGTAGCATGATCCGAGCAAAATCAGCACACCGCCGACTTGTCTGTGGCGATAGAACCAGGGATCCAGCGTAACGGACATTTCCAGCGATTGATCCAGATGCCGCGTTGATATCCAGCGATCAAGCATCGCGCTGACCGCACGCAAACGGACGGGATCCCAAAGCAGCAGTCCGCCGACCAGAATGCCAGTCAGGCTGCCGACCGACAGAAAAATGATCGCGGAACGGAGCAGTATAGATTCGACAACCGGGTCCATATATCTCTCAATCTATCCAATGATAAGGCTCGGTAGGCGCAAACAGTGTGCTGACCAGCTCCTTGCCCGCCTTCGGCCGTCCAAGCATCGGTTCATAACTGAGTTGAACATGAAACCGTATCCACTTTTTACCGTCTTTACCCGGCGTGAAGTTATCGCCACGATCCACGATGTAGACCAGCTCTCGCGATTGCAAGTCGAACACCCATTGACCCGGCGCAACGACTCCCGGCGAGGGAGCAAAGTACTCCCCTGCGTAGTTTTTCGGTTTCTGCTGTAGCCAGTCGATCGGGTTTTCGTTCGCGAGTTGACTCACTTCTTTTTCGTTCACCGCGCCGCGCGCCATCAGCGTGCCATAGCGGAGAACCAGCGCGCTCTGCAACGCCCCTTCGACTTGCTGCATCGCAACCTTTTCCGCCCGCTCCTGATAGAAAGGAACGCGCAGCAGAAACATGCCCGCCAGTATCACGATGATCGAAATGACGATGATGAGTTCAATGAGCGTGAATCCGCGCTGAATTTTCATTTGTGCAATGCCACTCTGCCCAAATCCCACATCGGCAGGAAGATGCCCAATGCAAGAATAAGCACCAATCCTCCCAGCATCACAATCATGATCGGCTCGATATTGGCGCTGAGTGTCTTGATCTCGTATTCGACCTCGCGCTCGTACATCCCGGCGATCTCGAACATGAGACCGTCCATGTCGCCGGTCTCTTCGCCCACGGCGATCATCTGCAATACGGTCGGGTTGAACACGCCACTGGCCGAGGCAGTGCGCAGAATGCTCTCGCCGCGCTCGACGCCGTCGCGCATCTGTTCGACACGGCTGCGCATGTATTCGTTATCCACCACCAGCGCCACCGAGTTCAGGCCCTGCACGATGGGGATGCCGCTCTTGAACGACAGCGCCAGGCTGCGCGCAAACCGCGACAGCGTCGCCTTCATGATGATGGGACCTGCGATGGGAATGTAAAACTTGTAGCGGTCCCATTTGTAGCGCCCCTCCGTTGTGTTGATCCAGGAGCGGAACGCGACCACCGCACCCACCAGCAAGGCCAATAGGACGGGCCAGGAATTCACCATGAAGTTGGAGAAGCCCATCAATATCCTGGTCATCAACGGCAATTCGGTATGGAAACCCTCGAACACCTTGACGAACGCCGGGATGACGAAGATGTTGACGATAACGATGGCGATCGCCATGGCGATCACGACGAACATCGGATAGCGCACCGCGGATTTGATGCGCTCCTTCATGTCTTTCTCGAACTCGAGATGTTCGTACAGACGCAGGAAAGTCATGTCCAGCATGCCGGTCATCTCACCGACCTGCACCATGCTGAGATAGAACGGCGAGAACACTTTCGGGTGGCGGCGCATCGCTGTGGACAGTTCGCGTCCGCTATCCAGACTTTCGCGCAGGTCCTGCAGCATGGCCGAGAACGCCGGATTGCGCGAGGACTCCTGCAAGCCGGCCAATGCGCGCATGATGGGAACACCCGCTTTGAGCAGTGTGTACATCTGGCGGCTGAACAGCATCAGTTCCAGCGTGTCGACCTTCTTCTCTACCGACAGCTTTTTCCATAAACTGACCTCCGGATTGCTACCGCTGCGAACCGACTGCGAGGTGAGTTTGATCTCGGTCGGCGTGATGCCGGTGTTCAGCAACTGGTCGGCGATGACGCTGCTGTCCGCGCCTTCAAGCGAACCCTGCACCAGTTCACCGCGCGTGCTCCTTCCCTTGTAGGCGAATACGGGCATCAGTCTTCCACTTGGTTGCTGATGCGCATCACTTCGGCGACCGAGGTGCGGCCGAGCTTCATCTCGCGCAGCGCGGCGTCGAGCAGCGTCTTGCCTTTGAGGTGTTCGCGCGCGGCCTGCATGAAGTGCGAGTTATCTTCGTGTGCGGCGGCAACCACCAGTGCCTGACTCATCTCCAGCATCTCGTACACGCCCATGCGCCCGTGGTAGCCGGTGCCGTTGCAGTGCGAGCAGCCACGGCCATGCAGCAGCGTGCCCCAGTCGCCCCGGGTGACACCTTCCGCTTCCAGCCACTCGGCTTCCTGCGGCGTGGGCACATGCGTCTCGCTGCAACTCTCGCAGACGCGGCGCAACAGGCGTTGCGCCAGCACAGCCTGCACCGACGAAGCCACCATGTATTTCGGTGCGCCCATGTCGACCAGACGGAACAGCGTGCCGGCGGTGTCGCGTGTGTGCAGCGTGGAGAACACCAGGTGACCGGTCATCGCCGCGCGCATGCCGATCTGCGCGGTTTCGGCATCGCGCATCTCGCCGACCAGGATGACATCCGGGTCCTGACGCAAAGCGGAGCGCAGCACGCGCGAGAAAGTGAGCTCTATCTTTTCGTTCACCTGCACTTGGTTGATGCCGGGCAGGCGGTATTCCACCGGGTCTTCCACGGTGATGATCTTCTGGTCGATGGTGTTGATCTCGGCCAGCCCCGCATACAGCGTGGTGGTCTTGCCGCTACCGGTCGGGCCGGTGACCAGCACCATGCCGTTGCTGCGCTGGATGATCTCGCGGAAGCGCTTGAGCATGTCCGCGGGCATGCCGAGCTTGTCCAGCGTAAGGAAGCTGCCGCTCTGGTTGAGCAGACGCATCACCACCGATTCGCCGTACTGCGTGGGCATGGTGGAGATACGCACGTCGATGGCCTGGTCGCGCACACGGATGTTGAAACGGCCGTCCTGCGGCAGGCGCTTCTCGGAGATGTCCAGACCCGACATCAGCTTCAGGCGCAAGGCGAGCGAGGGGGCAATCTTGCTGTCGGCCTCGGTTTGCAGGTGCAACGCGCCATCGATGCGGAAACGGATCTGTACGCGTGCTTCCTGCGGCTCGATGTGAATGTCGGAGGCGCGCACCTGGGTGGCGTCGTCGAACATGGTCTGCAACAGCTTGACCACCGGCGCCTCTTCGGTGCCTACCGTGTCGCTCAGCGCGCCGAAGTCGATGTAGCTATCGCCCAGTTCTTCCGAGACCGCCTTGGCCAGACCGGATATCTCTTCGGTGCGACGATAGACACGGTCGATGGTTTCCAGCAACTGGCCTTCGGTGACCACGGCGACATCGATGTCGCGCTTGAGCAGGCGCGCGATCTCGTCGAAGGCGAACAGGTCGGTCGGGTCAGCCATGCCGACCAGCAGCACACCGTTGCGTTCTTCCAGCGCTACGGCGCGGAAACGCCGCGCCTGGTTCTCCGGCAAGCGGCGCACGATCTCGAGATTGACGTTGTAGTACTTGAGATTGATGTACGGGATGTTGAGCTGCTTGGCGATGGCTTCGGAGATCTGGTCTTCGCTGACGAAAGCGTTATCCACCAGCACGCGACCGAGCTTGCGACCGCTGCGTTTCTGCTGCTCCAGCGCGAACTGGAGTTGATCCAATGAAATGAGTTTCTGCTGTACCAGCAGATCGCCTAAGCGGATTTTCTCCGGACGCGCCATAATTCCCCCTGTGTGACTTTTTCAGACACTTGCCGATAAACGGAAGTTAGCCGTTTTTCCCCATACTGACAAGCATTTCGAGCGGATTCCTGATGTTCAACGTGATTCTTTATCAACCGGAGATCCCGCCCAATACCGGCAATATCATCCGCCTGTGCGCCAATACCGGCGCGCAGTTGCATCTCATCCGCCCGCTCGGTTTCGATCTCGATGACAAACAGCTGCGCCGCGCCGGACTGGATTATCACGAATATGCGCGTGTCCGGGTTTACGACACTCTTGTCGAATGTCTGGACACCCTGCCCGATGCACGCGCGTTCGCCTTCACCACCAAGGCTTCGCACCCCTACCACGAAGTGCAATACCAACACGGGGATGCGTTCCTGTTCGGACCCGAGAGTCGCGGTTTGCCTGCGGAGGTATTGGCAGCATTCGTGCCCGAACGGCGCCTGCGTCTGCCGATGCTGCCGGACAATCGCAGCCTGAATCTTTCCAATACGGTGGCGGTGGCGGTTTTCGAAGCCTGGAGACAGTGCGGCTTCGCGGGCAGTCAGTCGAACTCGCTGCCCGGTTGACGGCTGAGCAGCACTTCGACCGCTTTGTCGGCGGCAAGGTCCTCGTACAGCACGCGGTAGACCGCTTCGCAGATCGGCATATCCACCCCGCGCTGCTGCGCGATGCGGTGCACCTCGCGTGCGGTGTAGACGCCTTCGGCCACGTGCCCGAGTTCGTTGAGGATGTTGGAGAGCGACTTGTGCTGCGCCAGCAGCATGCCGACCTGGCGGTTGCGCGAAAGGTCACCGGTACAGGTGAGGATGAGGTCGCCCACGCCGGACAAACCGCCCAGCGTCTCGGCACGGCCGCCCATCTGCAGACCCAGCCGCGTCATCTCGGCCAGCCCGCGGGTGAGCAGGGCGGCACGGGCATTCAAACCCATCTGCATACCGTCGCAGATGCCGGCCGCGATAGCCAGCACGTTCTTGACCGCACCGCCGATCTCCACGCCGACCACATCGGTGCTGGAATAGATGCGCAAGCGCGAATGATGCAGAAGCTTGGCCGTACGCTGCGCGAACTCGCCGTCGTTCGACGCCAGCGTCATCGCGGTGGGTTGGTTGCGAGCCACTTCCTGCGCGAAGCTGGGGCCGGAAAGTACGCCGCGCGGGAAGCTGGCCGGCAGGATCTGCTCGGCGATCTGGTGCGGGAACAGCGAAGTCTCGCTCTCGAAACCCTTGCACACCCAGACCACGGGAACGGGTGATGGTAGCGTAGCGAGCTGTTGCAGCGTGCTGCGCAGCCCGGCGACCGGCACGGCGACGATGACCAGCTCGGCATCGGCCAGCGTCTCGTGCAGTGCGGCGGAAAGTCTGAGTTCGGCAGGCAACGGGATGTCGGCCAGGAAACGCTGGTTATGGCGATCACGCACCATCGCCGCGATCTCTTCGGGCTCACGGGACCACAGTGTGACCTGATGGCGCGGCGCGAAACTGACCGCCAGAGCCGTCCCCCATGCACCGGAGCCCAATATCGCGAACTTCATCAGTCGCCCCACACGTCGCCGGATTTGAGAAAACCCGTGCTGCCGTCCGCATGGCGAACCTTGACCCAGCCGCTGCCGGTGTTGCCCAGCCATTCCAGTCCGAGTTGCTGGGTCGCCTTGAACTCCAGAGCGGAACCCGCATCCGGGCTACGCAACACATCTGTGGAGGGGACCGTGACCATGACGTAGCGCTTGCTGCTCAGATTGCGCTTCTCTATCCAGAACAGCTTGCCCGTGTTGTCGCGCACCTTGACCCAGTTGTCCAGCACCACGACCTGCTCCAGCGGCAGATAGCGCGTGGCGACGAACAGCTTCTTCGCTCGCAGCGAGTTGGCGTCGTAGAGGATGGCCGGCTCGGCGACCGAGACGAGATCGAATGCGTGCGCGGCCTGACTGGCCAGCAACAACAACAGCGATGTCGCCAGATGCCTCATCAGTGCTTGACCGCCTCTGCGGCTTGGCCCTGATTCTGCTGTTTCTGTTGCTGATAGATCGACTCGAAGTTGATCGGGTTGAGCATCACCGGTGCGAACCCGGCGCGTACCGCCACGTTCGACACCACTTCGCGCAGATAGGGGTAGAGGATATTGGGGCAGAGCACCGCCAGCACCGTCTCCATCTCGTCCGCCGGCACGTTGCGCACCTGGAAGATGCCGGCCTGCTTGGCTTCGATCAGGAACATGACTTTGTCTTTCTCGGGCAGCTTGGCGGTGACGGTGACGGTGACGACGACTTCGTACACGCCCTCCTCTACCGTTCCGGCCTGGGTCTGCAATTGCAGATCGATCTGCGGATTCTCGCGCTCCAGGAAGATGCCCGGTGCATGCGGGACCTCCAGCGACATGTCTTTCACATACAGCTTCTCGATGTTGAAGATCGGTTGTGTATTCTCTTGTGCAGCTTCGGTCATGCTATTTCCCCTGTCTATTGTTTCGCCAGCAATTTGTCCAACCCGCCTTCCTGGTCGAGCGCGGCCATATCGTCATAGCCGCCGACATGGGTATCGTTGATGTAGATCTGCGGCACCGTGCGGCGGCCGGTCTTCTTAATCATCAATTCCTGTTGCTCCGGATGCAGGTCGATGCGGATCTTCTCGATATCCACCACCCCTTTGCGCTTAAGCAGATGCTCGGCGCGCACACAGTACGGGCAGACTTCGGTGCAATACATGAGGACCTTGGCCATCTTATCTCTCCAGCGGCAGGCTGGCTTTTTGCCAGGCCATCACGCCGCCCTCCAGATTATAAGCCTGGGTGAACCCCTGTTTGCCCAGCTGCGCACAGGCGGATGCCGAACGCATCCCGCTGCGGCACACCACCAGGATGGGCTTGTCGCGGTACTTCTCCAGTTCGCCGATGCGCTCGCGCAGCTTGCCCAGCGGCACGAGCTTGCTGTTCAGGATATGGCCAGAGTCGTATTCGCCCTGCTCGCGCACGTCCAGCACCAGCGCATTCTTGTGGTTGATGAGTTGGGTGGCAGCTATGTGGTCGACATCCTTGATGCCGCGCAGGCGGTTGCCGAAGAATGACCAGAACAGCATGGCGCCGCTGGTCAGTGCGATCAGAATGGTCCAGATGTTATTTTGCAGGTACAGCAGCACGGCGATACTCCTCGTATTTTTGGGTGGCGAATTCTAACAGAGCGGAAAAGCGTGCGGGATCCTTGAGCGCCAACTCTTCAAGTTCAGCGCGGGCTTGCCCAAAGCTATCCGGGTAAGACCAGATCGCCCGCTCCATCTGCAACCGCGCTTCGTCCGGCAGATTCGAAAGTGCCAGCAGGGATGCCTGACGATAAACCACCGGGGCAATCGGAATGAAACGCAGCGCACGCTCATTGAGATCGAGCTTGGCCTTCAAGTGATCTTCACTAGGCTCCAACGTGCTGGCAATGAACAGTTCGGCATAGGAACCCAGCAGAGCACTACGCTGGACCGCCAGCAGTTCTTGTTTAATCTGCGGTAAAAGATTGGGGGTTTTCTCCGCCTTGCCGCGTAGCGCCAAAGCGTTCTCCAGACGATGATATCCCTGATAGATCTGCACCAGCGACAGCGCTCCCAGCAGCAGCATCATGGCAACGGATATTCGCCCCAGCATGCGCAGCTCCAACCGGTATGTAGTGACATCGAAGATGCCCAACATGATCGCCGCCACTCCGATGAAGTACATATACCAGAACGGGTATTCGAGCAGGCTGTGGATGCCCAGTACCGCCAGCACCGCGTAGCCCCACCAGTGGTAAAGGGAAAATTGAACACCACGCATGACCGATTGCCAGAACCACAACCCTGCGGTAGCAAACAGAATAGCGACCCCGGCAAGCCCGCCCTCTGCCGCGATCTGCATCACCAAGTTGTGCGCGTTGTTATACAGCCCGGCGATGGCCGGATTGCGCAGCTCGGATGAGAGAAGAAAATGCTGGTACGCAAACTGGCCAAAGCCTGCGCCCATCAGGGGATACTGGAAGAAGATCAGCGCCCCTTCTTTCCAAAGATGGACTCGTATCAATCCGCCGGCACTTTCGCCCAGCAATCTTTCCATCGTGGTGACACTGCCGGTGACCCCTTCCAACCAGGGTATCTGCACCACCAGATGCATCAGGCCGAATCCCGCCACCAAAATCAGGCTGTAATGCATCAATGGCCGCAATGCGCGGTCGCGACGCTGCCATATAAAGGCCAGAGCCAGAGCAAACAGCAGATAGAGCCAGGAGCTGCGTGAACCGGACAGCACCAGCACAAACAGTAGCGGGCTTGCCAGCAGGACGACCTGCCAAACGCGCAGACCGAAACGCGCATACACGAGCCCCAATGAGATAAGTCCCAGCGCAATGTGATCGGCAAAATGATTCGCTTGCGCCGTATTGCCATAGACAGCGTGCGACGTTTTCGCGGTGATGACTGAATTCAGGAAAGTATTCCAGCGGTAATGCTGCAGAATGCCGGCCAGTGAATTCAACTCTGCGCCGAACAGCAGGAAGAACGCCAACACTGTCACCAACATCGGCAAGCCGAGTTCTGCCCGCAGGCGCTGCCCCAGCATCATCAGCAGCGCTGCAAAAAGAAAATACAAGCCCATCATCATCAGATGATCGAAGTGAATGACGCGCCCGAGGAAGAACTGGACCATCAGCAGCAGCATCAATCCGATGGGCAACATGACGATGCGCGGCACCTCCGGCGCCTGCCAGTAGCGTGCCGTCAGCAGCAAAGGCATGGCGCACAAGCCGAGCAGGGCCGCGCCAGTCTCCTGGTAAAACGTGGTGATGGGATAGGCGTGGTGGTAGTACAGAAAAGGCAAAACCCACATCAGGCCGACGAAGGCCAAACTGATGTGGGCAAGTTTTACCGGAAAGGGGAACGGGCTTTTTAGCAACTGCCTTTGATGCCAAACTTGGCGAGGATGCTATTCAGCGGGCATATCTGGGTGAAGCCGCTCTGGAACAGGTTCAGGCCGACGAAAGCGGTGAAGAACAGGAAGTACTCGCTGACGAACAGCGGGCTGGCCTGCACGCCCAGCGACAGGGACAGCAGGATGAAGAAACCTGCAACGATACGGACGATACGTTCTGCGTTCATGCCAACACTCCTTAATAAGCTTTTTCGCCATTCTCGCCAGCCCCCTCTCCCGCATGCGGGAGAGGGGTGCGGAGAGGGCAGATGGTTGAAGATTCTAATCGAATTTCTTGTACAACGTTGCGTAATACAGCACCGGGATGACAATCAGCGTCAGCAGGGTGGAGACGAGGATGCCGAATATCAGCGCCAGCGCCAGGCCGTTGAAGATCGGGTCGTCGAGGATGAACAGCGCCCCCAGCATCGCCGCCAGACCGGTCAAAATGATCGGTTTCGCACGCGCCGCCGCCGCGTTCACCACCGCATGCTGCAGGTCCACCCCGTCGCGCAACTGCAGGTTGACGAAGTCCACCAGCAGGATGGAGTTGCGCACGATGATGCCCGCCAGCGCGATCATGCCGATCATCGACGTCGCGGTGAACTGCGCGCCGAACAGGGCATGCCCCGGCATCACGCCAATGATGGTAAGCGGGATGGGAGCCATGATCACCAGCGGCACGACATAGCTCTTGAACTGCGCCACCACCAGCAGATAGATCAGGATCAGGCCCACGCCGTAGGCGATGCCCATGTCGCGGAAGGTCTCGAAGGTCACCTGCCACTCGCCGTCCCACTTCAATGCGTAACCCGCATAGGGATCGGAGGGTTGGTGGAAGAACCATGACTCCAGCGTGCCGCCCTGCTCCAGTTCCATATCACCGGTCTTGCCGTTGATGTCGAACATGCCGTACAGGGGGCTGTCCAGATCGCCGGCCATGTCGCCGGTCACATACACCACCGGCAGCAGGTCCTTGTGATAGATCGGGTAGTCGCGCTGTGTGTGCACCGCCTGCACCACTTCCGACAGCGGCACCAGCGCACCGTCCCGTGAGCGCACCTTGAGCTTCAGCACATCATCGATGCGGCTGCGCTTTTCCGCCGGCAGGCCGAGACGCAGGGGCGGCGCATATTTCGCGTCCAGATCGTGCAGGGCCGTCACATCCTGGCCGGACAACGCGATCTGCACCGCATCCACGATGTCGCTCTGTGCTACACCGAGCAGGGCGGCCTTGCTTTGCATCACGCGCAGCACCAACTTGGGCGCGGCTTCGCTCACCGTGTCGTCGATCCCAACGATGTCGGCGGTGGCAAAGAACTGCTCGCGCACTTTGCCCGCCACCTGGCGTGCGCCGTTGTAATCCGGCCCGTAGATCTCGGCCACGATAGGCGACATCACCGGAGGGCCCGGCGGTACCTCGACTACTTTCACTTTCGCGCCCCACACCTTGGCGATCTTTTCGATCGGCTCGCGCACCGAAGTGGCGATCTCGTGGCTGCTGCGGTCGCGATTGTGCTTGCCCTGCAGATTGACCTGGATGTCGCCCTGCTCCGGCGCGCTGCGCAGATAGTACTGGCGCACCAGACCGTTGAAGTTGATCGGCGAGGCCGTCCCTGCGTAGGCCTCGTAATCGGTCACTTCCGGCACGGTCGCCAGATAGGCGCCGATCTCGCGCATCACGCCGGCAGTCTGCTCCACCGCCGTACCGCTGGGCATGTCGACGACCACCTGGAACTCCGACTTGTTGTCGAACGGCAGCATCTTCAGCACCACCAGCTTGACCAGCGTCAGCGACACCGCGATCAGCAGCGCCCCCAGTATGCCCAGCCACAGCTTTCGCCGCATCTGCTTGCCGTGTTCCTTGTTCAGGAAAGGATACAGACGGGCGCGGAAGAACTTGGCGATCTTTGTATCGTTCTCGTCCTTCACCACCGCATGGTGCGGCGCGGCCAGCTTGTGTGCCAGCCAGGGCGTGACGATGAAGGCGATGGCCAGCGAGATCAGCATGCCCATACTGGCGTTGATCGGGATCGGGCTCATGTACGGCCCCATCAATCCGCTCACAAAGGCCATCGGTAGCAGCGCCGCAATCACCGTAAAAGTAGCGAGAATGGTCGGGCTGCCGACCTCGTCCACCGCCTCGGGAATGATCTCCGACAGCGGCTGATGCTGCGACAGCTCGCGGCGGCGGTGGATGTTCTCCACCACCACGATGGCATCGTCCACCAGGATACCGATGGAGAAAATCAGCGCGAACAGCGATACGCGGTTGAGCGTGAAGCCGTATGCCCAGGAAGCGAACAGCGTCACCGCCAGCGTCAACAGCACCGCGATGCCGACGATGACCGCCTCGCGCCGGCCCAGCGCGAACCACACCAGCGCGACCACGGCGAAGGTAGCGAAGAACAGTTTCTGGATCAGCTTCATCGCTTTGTCGTTGGCGGTCTCGCCGTAGTTGCGCGTGATGGTCACCTGCACATCATCGGGGATCACGCTGCCTTTGAGCTCGTCCACACGCTGCAGCAACTTGTTGGCGACATCCACCGCGTTCTCGCCCGGCTTCTTGGTCACGGCCAGCGTCACCGCGCCGAATTCACCGCGGGCTTCGATGGCTTTGTCGCCTGCCGCGGCGCCCGTCCCCATCCACACATAGCTCTTGGGCTGGTCGGCACTGTCCAGCACCTCGGCCACATCGCGCAGGAACACCGGCTTGCCGTCGGAGACACCCACCACCAGTTGGCTGACCTCGCTGGCATCGCTGAGGAACATGCCGGTCTGCACCAGCACCTCGCGGTTGTTCTGCACCAGTGTACCGGCGCTGTGCGAGACATTCGATGCCTGCAGCGCGTAGCGCACTTCCTGCACCGACAACTGGTGCGCGTTCAGCGCTTCCGGATCGAGCAGCACACGAACCACACGCGGCGTCGCACCCAGCGTGCTCACTTCGCGCGTACCCTGCACGCGTTTCAATTCCGCCTCGATGGCGTGGGCGACCTGGGTCAGCTCCACCGCCCCGCTGTCCGGCCGGTCGCGCCACAGCGTCAGGCCCAGCACCGGCACATCGTCGATGCCCTTGGCCTTGATGATAGGTTGCATGACGCCCAGCGTGCTCGGCAGCCAGTCGGCGTGCGACCAGATGACGTCGTAAAGTTTGACCAGCGAAGGCACATGCAACTCGCCGACCTTGAACTGGATGGTGAGCACGGCCATGCCGGGTTGCGACACGGAATAGACGTGATCGACACCGGCGATCTGCGACAGCACCTGCTCGGCGGGCGTCGCCACCGTGTTCGCCACGTCCTGCGCCGAGGCGCCCGGATAGGCGATCAGCACATTGGCCATCGTGACGTTGATCTGCGGTTCTTCCTCGCGCGGGGTCACGACGACCGCAAAGATACCCAGCAGCATGGCGACCAGCGCCAGCAGCGGCGTCATCTGCGAATGCAGGAAGACGCGGGCGATACGCCCCGAGATACCCATGCTCATCGCTTGCTCTCCGCCGCGACCATGCCGGCTTTGACCGCTTCACGCGCGACCTGCTCGCCGACGTTCAGCCCGGCCAGCACCTCGATCTCGTTCTGCGCATTCGCCTCGCCCAGACGCACCTGGCGCAGGCGCGGCATCCCCTTGTCATCCACCACATATACCGC
The DNA here is from genome assembly GCA_030651895.1 of Sideroxyarcus sp. GTDB lineage: Bacteria > Pseudomonadota > Gammaproteobacteria > Burkholderiales > Gallionellaceae > Sideroxyarcus. Next base: position 219,839 of record JAUSBR010000004.1, read on the forward strand.
CACCACTTCGCTGCGGCGCACTACCGAGCTCACAGGAATCAGCATCTTGTTCTCCTTGCCCACCACGAAATGCGTGCGCACGAACATGCCGGGGTAGAGGTTGGCCTGATTGGCGGGCAGATCGACGCGCACCTGGGTGCTGTGCGTGCGCGCATCGGCCGACGGCTGCACCGTGACGGTGGCTGACTTGATCCAGCGCGACAGCGACGGGACTTCCACCATCACACTGGGGCGAGCACCGATCTCTTTCAGTTTGTGTTGCGGCACGTTAGCGATCACGCGCAGTTGCGAGGGATCGAAACCGGTCATCAGCGGCTTGCCCACCGTAACCATCTCGCCCATCTCCACCATGCGCGCAGACACCACACCGCCGTAGGGGGCGATCACCGAGGTGTAGCTTTGCGACAGTGCCGATTGCTGCGCACCCGCCTCGCTGGCATCGGCCTGGGCCTTGGCCATCTCGAAATCGGACTTGGCCTTGTCCAGCGCGGCCTGACTGATGAACTTCTGTTCGAACAACTGTTGGGAGCGTTCGTAGTTCAAGCGTGCGTTCTGCAATGCGGCCTGCGCCTGCGACAGTTGCGCCCGGCTGCCCGCCAGCGCCTGGTCGGCCTCGCGTTCGTCGATCTTGAGGATGACCTGGCCCTTGCTCACGCGGTCGCCCACGTCAAAAAACAGCGCCTTCACGCGACCGGATATCTGTGCCGACACGGTCGACTGGCGCGTTGCCTCGACCACCCCGTCCACACTGTAAGTCTGCTCCACCTCACGGTATTGCACAGCAGCCGTCGCCAACGGTTCAGCAACGGAAGAATTGGCCGCCAGCAGCACCGCGGAAAGACCCAACAACAAACCCGGTTTAAGTTTCATAGCCTGACCTCTGAAAATGATATGTTTGCATATTAGCATATTCTAATATGCATGCCAATCCACCCCGCGCCGGGCGGGCGCCGGGGCCTAGATAGTGCAGAACACGTCGCGCATCATCCCCACCAGCTTGAGGGTGCGCGGGTCGCCGATACGGTAATAGACGCGGTTGGCATCCTTGCGGGTGGACAATACGCCCTTGTCGCGCAGGATGGCGAGATGCTGGGAGATATTGCTCTGGGAAGTGCCGACATTGTCGACGATGTCCTGCACGCTCAGCTCGTTGTCCGCAAGCACGCACAGGATCTTGAGCCGCAGCGGGTGGGCGATGGCTTTCATCGCCAGCGAGGCCTGCAGGATGTCTTCGTCTTTGTCGATCAGCTTCTTGCTCATATTCACCTGCCATGGATTAAGGAAGTAGGGGCATAGATGGCCCGAAATCGGCTAAAATTCGTGCCTCAGGCGGTCTTCTCTGTCCCGCCACGCTATTTTGACGCATCGCACTAAATTAGCAACTGCTTATATTTTGATATTTCGGTGAAAAAAAAGCCAGCATGACCGACTCTTCCACTCAAGCAATCACCCCCGTCCTCCTGCTCATCCTCGATGGTTTTGGCTATCGCGAGGATGCCGACTTCAATGCCGTGGCCCATGCCAGGAAGCCGAACTGGGACAAGCTGTGGAGCAAGTATCCGCACACACTCATCAACACCTCCGAGTTGCAGGTCGGCCTGCCCAAGGGGCAAATGGGCAATTCCGAGGTCGGGCACCTCAACATCGGCGCCGGCCGCGTGGTGTACCAGGATCTGACCAAGGTCGACCTGGCGATAGAGGACGGCAGCTTCGAACGCAATCCCGCTCTGGTGCAGGCGGTACAGACCGCGAAGCAGAACGGCGGCGCGCTGCATATCATGGGCCTGCTCTCGCCCGGCGGCGTGCACAGCCACGAGGTGCACATCCACGCCATGTTGGCGATGGCAGTGAATGCCGGGCTGAAAAAAGTTTACGTGCATGCCTTCCTCGACGGCCGCGACACACCGCCGCGCAGCGCTGCCGAGTACCTGAAAAACCTGCAGGCCAAATGTGACGCGCTTGGTGCGGGCCGCATCGCCACCATTTGCGGACGCTACTTCGCCATGGACCGCGATAACCGCTGGGAGCGCGTGCAGGTCGCCTACGACATGCTCACGCAGGGCAAGGCACCGTTCACCGCTGCCAGCGCCGCAGCCGGACTGGAAGCCGCCTACGCGCGCGGCGAGAACGACGAGTTCGTGCAGGCTACCATCATCAGCGAAGCGGCCGCGATGCAGGATGGCGACGTAGCCGTGTTCATGAACTTCCGCGCCGACCGCGCCCGCGAGATCACGCGCGCATTGACCGACGAGCAGTTCACCGGCTTCGCACGCAACCGCTTCCCCAAACTGGCGAACTACACCACGCTGAGCAGCTACGGCGAGGACTTTCACCTGCCCTGCGCCTATACCGCCGACAGCATCCACAACGGCTTCGGCGAATACGTCTCCAACCTCGGTCTGAAGCAATTGCGCATCGCCGAGACCGAGAAGTACGCGCACGTCACCTATTTCATGAGCGGCGGCCGCGAGCAGCCCTACCCCGGCGAAGACCGCGTGCTGGTGCCCTCCCCCAAGGTCGCCACCTACGACCTCAAGCCGGAGATGAGCGCTTTCGAGGTCACTGACAAGCTGGAAGCTGCCATCCGCAGCAAACAGTACCAGGCCATCCTGTGCAACTACGCCAACGGTGACATGGTCGGCCACAGCGGGGTGATGGAAGCAGCGGTCAAGGCGGTGGAAGCGCTGGACATCTGTGTCGGCCGCGTAGTCGATGCTATGCTGGAATGCGGCGGCGAGGTGATCATCACCGCCGACCACGGTAACGCGGAACAGATGCTGGACCGCGGCACCAATCAGGCACACACCGCACACACGCTCAACCTCGTGCCCTTCCTCTACATCGGCCGCAAGGCCGCCATCGCGCCTGCGGGCGAAGGTGCTTTGCGCGATGTCGCACCCACCCTGCTGGCCATGATGGGCCTGCCGCAACCGCCGGAAATGACCGGCAAGTCGCTCATCCGCATCCTGTGACCGTAGCGCTGCGCTCCGTCCTGCTGTCGCTCCTGCTGCTGGCAGGCACGGCGCACGCCGGCAAACAGGACGACCTGGAGAAACTGCGCAAGCGCATCGCCGCCCTGCAACAGGAAGTCGAAAAGACCAGCGAGTCGAAATCGGAAGTCGCGGACGAATTGCGTGAATCCGAACGTGCGATCAGCGACAGCAACCGCACACTGCACGAACTCGCCCAGCGCCAGCAACTGGCCAACCGCGAACTGGCGCAGTTGCAGCAACGCGCGGCCGTGCTGGACAGGGAGATGCAGGGCCAGCAGACCATGCTCGGCCGCCTGCTCTACCAGCAATATCTGGACGGCGGCGAGCAGGAATATCTCAAACTGCTGCTCAACAACGACGATCCCAACCAGGTCGCGCGCGAACTGCGCTACTACGAATACATCGCCCGCGACCGCGCCGCCACACTGAAGTCGCTGCGCAGCAGCCTGGCCAAGTTGCAGGCCGTCACCGATCAGGCGCGCCACAAGAGCGACGAGATCGCCACCATGCGCGCAGAAGAACAGTCGCAGCGCCGGGATCTGGAACGCGACAAGCGCACCCGCCAGCAGATGCTGCAAAAGATCGCGCAGCAACTGAAACTGCAGCGGCGCGAGATGGGCCGTCTGCAGAAGAACGAGAACCGTTTGTCGCAACTGGTCGAAAAACTGGCGCACGTGCTGCCTGCGGCACCCGGCAGCATCTCTTTCCGCTCGCTCAAGGGCAGGCTGGCGTTGCCGGTCAAGGGCTCTTTGCGCAACCAGTACGGAACGCGCCGGCCAGAAAGCACTCTACTGTGGACCGGCTGGTTCCTGCGCGCTCCGGCCAACCAGCCGGTCAAGGCGGTCGCCGCAGGAAGAGTGGTGTATGCCGACTGGCTGCGCGGTTTCGGCAACCTGCTCATCATCGACCACGGCCAAGGCTACATGAGCTTGTACGGCAACAACGAGACACTTTACAAACAGGTAGGCGACACGCTGCGCGGCGAAGACACCATCGCCGCCGTGGGTAGCAGCGGCGGCAACGAGGATTCCGGTTTATACTTCGAACTACGTTTCGAGGGAAAGCCGTTTGATCCAAAACCCTGGGTCCGGAAGCGTTAACACTGAAAGGTCACACATGCGTAGTCGTATCGAAAAGATCGGATTGATTGGCGTCGGTTTGCTGGCGGGCTTGCTGGTCAGCCTGCATTTCTCCGCCGTCGCCGACAAGGACACCGAACTGCCGTTGCCGGTGGAAGAGCTGCGCGCCTTCTCCGAGGTGTTCGGCCGCATCAAGAGCGACTACGTGGAACCGGTGAGCGACAAGAAGCTCATCACCGAAGCGATCAACGGCATGCTGTCCGGGCTCGACCCTCACTCCGCCTATTTGGATGCCGACGGCTTCAAGGAATTGCAGGCCGGCACCCAGGGCGAGTTCGGCGGTCTCGGCATCGAGGTCGGCATGGAAGACGGCCTGGTCAAGGTCATCTCGCCGATCGAGGATACGCCCGCTTTCAACGCCGGCATCAAGAGCGGCGACCTCATCATCAAGCTCGACGACACGCTGGTTAAAGGACTCAACCTCAACGACGCAGTGAAGCGCATGCGCGGCAAGCCCGGTACATCCATCCTGCTGACCATCGTGCGCAAGACCGAACCCAAGCCGCTGCAGATCCGCGTCACGCGCGCCGTCATCAAGGTGCAGAGCGTGAAATCGAAACTGGCCGAACCGGGCTATGCCTTCGTGCGCATCACCCAGTTCCAGGAACACACCGGCGAGAACCTCGCCACCGCGCTGAGCAATCTGCACAAGCAGAGCAACGGCGCCCTGAAAGGCCTGGTGCTCGACCTGCGCAACGATCCGGGCGGCCTGCTCACCGGCGCCGTCGCGGTCTCCGCCGCCTTCCTGCCCAAGGACGCGCTGGTGGTCTACACCCAGGGCCGCACAGAAGATGCCAAGATGCGCCTCAGCGCCGCGCCCGAAGATTATCTGCGCGGCAACGGCAAGACCGATTACCTGAAAGGTCTGCCGGAAGCGTTCAAGACCGTGCCGATGGTGGTGCTGGTGAACGGTGGCTCGGCCTCGGCTTCCGAAATCGTTGCAGGCGCGCTGCAGGACCACAAACGCGCGGTCATCCTGGGCACGCAAACCTTCGGCAAGGGCTCGGTGCAGACCATCCTGCCGCTGGGCAACAACACCGCGATCAAGCTCACCACCGCGCGCTACTACACACCTAGCGGTCGCTCCATCCAGGCCAAGGGCATCGTCCCCGACATCGAGGTGGAAGACCCGGCGACCGCCGGCATGGAGAACGCTTTCCGCCTGCGCGAAGCCGATCTGGACAAACACCTGAGCAACGGTCAGGCCGAGGACAAGAGCGAAGCCGCCAAACCGGCAACGACCAAAGCCCAGCCGAAGTCCAAAGAGGACGAAAGCGGCAAGGCCGAAATCTCCGAGTTCGGCGCCAAGAACGATTACCAGCTGAACCAGGCTTTGAACCTGCTCAAAGGCATGAGCATCCTGCGAGGAAAATAACGTGGTCAATCCGTTCGAACTGCAGAAGGAGCGCGTGCTGGTCTTCAGCCCGGAACCGGCCAACCAGTTCTTTGCCGCGTACATGCTGCTGGTCGGACTGGAAAATTTCCATGTCGAGATGGGACCGCAACCGAACAGCCTACTGGTCCGCTACAGCATCCAGCATTATTCGATGGAGGCGCTGGAGAAAGCCCTCGCCCGCGAGGGATTCCACCTCGAGTACAGCCTGATGGACAAGATCAGGAAACATCTGATCCATTACTGCGAGGACGTGCAGTACCACAATCTGAAAACGCCGGAACCGCGCACCAAGAACAACTCGCAGGAGATCTTCGTCAAAGCCTACGAGTTGCATCCGCACGGCAACCACGACGACACACCAAAAGAACTGCGCGAATTCAAGTAACCCACGGGCTCCTTACACGCATGGATGACCAGCAGTTACTGCGTTACAGCCGCCACATCCTGCTGCCGGAGATCGGCATCGAAGGCCAGCAGCGACTGTCGGCAGCCCACGCACTTATCATAGGCGCAGGCGGCTTGGGTTCTCCCGCCGCATTGTTCCTCGCCGCCAGCGGAGTCGGTCACCTTACCCTGTGCGACGACGATGTCGTCGACCTCACCAATCTGCAACGACAGATCATCCATCGCACTTCGGCAGTAGGCAAAGCCAAAGTTATCTCAGCCGGGGAAACTCTGGCCGACATCAATCCCGAAATCGAAATCACCGCATTGAAAGAGCGCGTCGACGAGGCACGTCTGGCACAACTGGTCGCCGCTGCGGATGTTGTGCTGGATTGCAGCGACAACTTCGCCACCCGCTACACGCTCAACCGCGTCTGCTATGCCGCCGGAAAACCGCTGGTCTCCGGAGCGGCCACCCGCTTCGAGGGCCAGGTCAGCGTGTTCGATTTCCGCCGCGACGACAGTCCCTGCTACAACTGCCTCTACCCCGAGCAGGGCGAGAGCGAAGAGACGCGCTGCGCCGTTATGGGCGTGTTCGCGCCGCTGGTCGGCATCATCGGCAGCATGCAAGCCGCCGAAGCACTGAAGGTGTTGAGCGGGATGGAAAGCATGTGCGGCAGGATGCTGTTGTTGAATGCAGCCAGGATGGAAGTGCGTACCGTGCGCCTGACCAAAGACAGACTCTGCCCGGTCTGCGGCTTTAGGCCGTAACGCCCTGCGCCTGCGGCGATTCGTCTTCCGCAACGGGGATATCGTCGAAATCCACCACCGTGTTGCGTCCGGCTTCCTTGGCGCGGTATAGCGCGTTATCCGCATTCAGCAGCGGCGCGCTCGGGGTGATCTCGCTGGTATCGTAGACGCACCAGAAGCCGGCCGAAGCCGTCAGCGTCCCGTGCGGAGAGCCTTTGTTCTCGATATCCAGCGCATAGATGCCCAGCCGCAGTTTCTCGGTGAACTGCCACGCCTCGTCGCGGTTCAGGCCGGAAGTAACGATGCAGAACTCCTCGCCGCCGTAGCGGAACACATAGTCGCCCGCTCGCTGTGCGGCGTGCCTCAATGCGCCCGCCACCTGCTCCAGCACGCTGTCGCCGTACAGATGACCGTAGTCATCGTTGATCTTCTTGAAATAATCGATATCTAGCATGATGAGCGTCAGCGGCAGCCCGCTGCGCTTGCAGCGATTGATCTCGCCGACCAGCACGTCTTTCAGATAGCCGCGGTTGTAGACCTTGGTGAGCGGATCGATGATGGACAGATGCGCGAGCCGCTCGATGTTCTGCTCGTTGTGGCGCACCAGCAACAGGGTGACAAAACTCAGCGTCAGATAGGCGATGACATGCACCAAGGTGGTTACTGCAGTGGGGACTTCCGGACGCATCATCATGGCCACGGCGATGCTTGCCGCACCGACCGCCGTCCACACGATGCGCTCGCGCGCGGCGACGATGGGCGCGAACGAGATGGGGAAGATCATCATCCAGATCTCCTGACGCAACTGCTCGTTGCTGATGAAGGTCCCGTAAAGCATCAGGCACAGCATCGCCAGCACGAACCAGTTGGCGTAACGCAGCGAATCTTCGCTGTCGTGGCGTGTGCGCCAGCGCAGCCCCAGCAGAAAAAAGGCGAACAGCAACGCCGCCAGCCCGCGATCGGGCGTCGCATCCAGCAGGTAATACATCAGGGACAATGGCAGGGTGAGCAACAAAGCGATGCGCAGATACATGCGCAGCACGGCAGCCCTGAAGCGTTCAACGGAATACCGGGTCATGCACAAACCCCCATGAAGCGATCACAATCCGGCAGACTACTCCTAAGCAGTTCCGTGCGGAAGATTATTTTGGCGCAGCCTTCCCCTCAACTTCCGAATGGTTTCTTGTCGAGCAAACGTTGCCAGAGCACAGCCCATGTCTCCCAGTCATGTCCGCCCGGCATCACCTCGACACGCTGCTCCGGCAGATGTTCCGACAGTACGATGCTGGCACCGCGATAACGGTCGCCGCTACCGTAACCGAGATGAATGGGCGGCAACGCCGCCGCATCGCGAAGGCTGTTCTGTATCTGCACGAGCAGCGCACGCTCGTGGTCGCGCGGCACGATCTCGCCCGCCTGCCAGCAGTGCAATCCGCCCGATGCCTCGACTTCGGCGATGATGCCGCGCGTGCCGAGGAACGGCGCCAGCAAAAAGATACCCTCGATCTCCGGCCTGCGTTGCGTGGCGCAGATCATCGCCCCGGAACCGCCGAGCGAGATACCCAGCAGCCAGATGCGGTGGTAACCCTGCGCACGCACCTCGTCCAAAGTGTGATGCAACACACGCTCGATGTCGGCACGTTCCAGATACAGATCGACATGCGTATCCAGCGCCAGCACATCCACCGGTAGTCCGCGTTCGCGCAGTGCCAAGATGAAACCGTTCTCCACCAGTTGCTGCGGCGTGTTCTTCGCGCCCGGCAGCATCAGCAGCAGGATGCGCTCACCTGCCGCAACGGGTGCGGCATCGTGGATGAAACCGACCGGCAGCTTCATCACCGCGCAGCCCGCTTCTTCAGATCGAAACCGGAGAAATAGATATGCGCCACCCCGTCCACCTTGGCCACGCGTAGCGTTTCGCCCTTGCCGCTGCCCACACCCGCCATGATGAGCTCACCCTGTGCCGGTGCCGGCAGGAACGCGGTGCGGAACAAAAATCCCGGCATGATGGAAGAGTTGAACTCGCCGACCAGCAGGTCGCCCTCGCGCACCACGCGGACGTTCTCCGGCAGTGGGCCGTCGTGCGGGTTGACTATGTCATAGCCGCCGACATAGTCGTCGAGATAGCCGGGCAGCGGCTGCGGCTGCAGCTTCTCGCCGACCAGCATGGCTTGGCCGTCTTTGCTGTAGGCCATCACCTCGCGCCCGGCTATGCGCCGTAGCGACAGCCTCATCTCCTTCATCTGCTGGTTCGCCACCGGGATGAAACCCAGCAGTTTCAAACGCACGCCGAACTCGCCGTCTGCATGCTTCACCAGTTCGAAATCAAAGCCCATCAGTTCCGCGATCAGCTCACCATTGCGGTTCTCCACCTTGACCAGGCCGATCAGCGTCTCGAAGTAACCGGCGTAATCGCGCAGCTCGCTCTCGCTCAGCGGCACGATCTTCGATTCGACGAACTGTTTTTCTGGTTGCGCGATACCGCGCTTGGCCTCCAGCGCGAGCTTGAGCGTCTGCTCGGTCACCTTCGCCACCGCCGCCTGCGCATTGGCGGAGTTGGACAGCACCACCACGCCGAGCTTGTGCTCGGGCAGCACCGTCAGCATGGTGTGGTAGTTGAGCGTGGTACCGCCGTGGCTGGCCACGACACCCGCACCCGGCACGTCCACCCCGCTCAGCATCCAGCCCAGGCCCATCTTGAAATCCATATCCAGCGGCACGCTGGCGTTCTGCACGCGAACCATCTCGCGCAACGATTCCGGCGTGAGGATCTGGCGCCCCTCGAACTTGCCGTCGGCGAACAGCATGCGCATGAAACGCGTCATGTCGCTGGCGCTGGAGAGCAGGCTGCTCGACGGCAAGTCGCGCAACGGGATGGCCTCCACCTCCTTGCCGTCCTTGTAGGCCTTGCCGGGGATACGCGCGGCGAATTCGGAACGTGTCATACCCAGCGGCTGCAGCACGTAGCGGTTCATGTGGCCGGCGTAGCAATCGCCGCCGATCTCGCCGATGGCCGCGCCCAGCAGCGACACGCCGAGGTTGGAATAGGCGAACACAGTGTTTGGCGGCGCGGCCATATATTCCTCGCGCACCGCCGTCACCTGTTCCTCGAACGGTGCCGGATGGCGATCGCTCATGCCGCGCACCCAATAGCCGGGCAGACCGGAATGGTGCGTCATGATGTTGCGCGGGGTGATACCTCCGGCATTGCCGAAGCGGCTCTTGATCGAGAACTGCGGCAGATAAAGCTGCAGGGACCGGTCGATATCGAGTTTGCCCTGTTCGGCGAGCTGCATCGCCGCCGTCGCGGTGAACACCTTGGCGATGGAACCCAGGTGATACACGGTATCCGGCGTCGCCTTGATACCCGCCGCCTTGTCCGCGAAACCGAAGCCCTGCGCCCACACCACCTGCTGGTCGTCCACCAGCGCGATGCTCAGGCCGGTGACATCGGCATCGTCCATCTCCTGTTCGATCAGCCAGCTGATGTATTGCTTGGTGTAGGTGTAATCGCCGCGCACCGGCGCGACCGGTTTTTGCGGCGGCGTACTGCATGCCGCCAATGCGGCCATGGAAAAGATGAGGACGAACTTGCGCAGCAACACGATACCTCCTTTGTTACAGATCATTCCGGAATGACGCCATTGTATAATGCCGAGCAAATCACATATGTAAACGCGACGATGCTTTTCCCCTGCCGCAACTGGAAACCGACTCCCGCCATCAAACTCTCGTTACTGGTCCTCGCCGGCTGCATCGCCGCGACCATCTGGCAGCCGGCCTGGTGGCCGTGGACGGCGGGCATCGTGTTCGCAAACCACGCCGTTCTCACCATCGCCGGACTCATCCCGCGCAGCAGCCTGCTGGGTCCCAACATCACCCGCCTACCCGCAGACGCGGCGCGGCGCGGCGCGGTGGCGATCACCATCGACGACGGCCCCGATCCGGATGCGACCCCGCTGGTACTCGACATCCTCGACCGTTACGAAGCCAAGGCGACCTTCTTCTGCATCGGCAAGCTTGCGGCGCAACATCCCGAACTGTGCCGCGAGATCGTGCGGCGCGGCCACGAGATCGAAAACCACAGCCAGTCGCACAACTGGTATTTCTCCCTGCTCGACCCGTGGACCATCCACCGCGAGGTAAGCGAGGCGCAGAGCCTGCTGACCGAACTGGGCGGACGTCCGCCGCGTTTTTTCCGCGCCACCGCCGGGTTACGCAACCCCGAACTCGAACCCGTGCTCGCCCATTGCAGACTGCAGTTGTGCAGCTGGAGCAAGCGCGGTTTCGACACTCAGGTGAGCGACGCCGATGCGGTGTTCCGCAGCCTGGTGCACGACCTCCGGGGCGGCGACATCCTGCTGCTGCACGACGGCAGCGCCGCGCGCACCGCCGCCGGCCAACCTGTCATCCTCGACGTGCTGCCGCGCCTGCTGGAGGCGCTGGCACAGCAGAGACTCCATTCCATCACCTTGAACGACGCCATCCCATGACCGCACGATTCCGCCGCACCCTGCTCGACCGCGCCTCCCGCCCCTACCGCTCAGCCGGACACTTCGCCTGGCGCTTCGCCAACGGCAAACTGAAAGGCGACCCGGCGTTCTTCGGCCTGCTCGAACACGGCCTGTTGCCGGATGGCGATCGCCTGATCGACCTCGGCTGTGGCCAGGGCCTGCTCGCATCCTGGTTGCGCGAAGCGCGCGCGCTGTACGAAACGGGCGACTGGCCGAAAGACTGGCCCGCCGCACCGAAGATCAAGAACATCTGGGGACTGGAACTGATGCCGAACGATGTGGCGCGCGCCCGCGCCGCCCTCGGCGACCGCGCACAGATCGACCAGGGCGACATCCGCACGGCCGATTTCGGCAAGGCCGATGTCGCGATCATCCTCGACGTGCTGCATTACATCAGCTACGAAGCACAGGAAGACGTGCTGCGCCGCATCCATGCTGCATTACCCGCGGGCGGCACCTTCATCACCCGCATCGGCGACGCCGCCGGCGGCCTACCGTTCTATTACAGCAACTGGGTAGACCGCATCATCTTCTTCCTGCGCGGCCACGGCATCATTCCGATCTACTGCCGCAGCACGGCCGAATGGCTGGAAGTGCTCAAGCGTTGCGGCTTCGAAGCGCGCTCGATGCCGATGCATGAAGGCACACCGTTCTGCAGCGTGATGCTGATCGCGAAGGCGGTCTGACCCAGCGCACCCTGCCGCTATCTGGGATCGAAACTGGGAGAGTATTTCTGCAGCACGGGTTTCATCAACAGATCTTCCTTGATGACGTGGTCGATCAGCCAATTGCGCAGAAATCGGGTGAAGTGCTCAGCCGCCTCCAGCGACCACTCTGCTCCCACAGCATCGAACTCGCTGCGCATCTGACCCAGCTTCTCGAACAATTGCCGATGCGACTCGTTCAGATTGGGCACCTGCGCATAACCCACCGCCGCCGCGATCTTTTCTTCCCTGTCGAAATGAACCTGCGAATATTGCGCCAGATCGTCCAGTGCCGCAGCCAGCGCACGCCTGTCCTTGGCTTCCATGCTCTGTTCGACCCGGTTGATGATCTCGATCAGATATTTGTGGTCAGAATCGATCACGTTATTGCCGACACTCAACTGCTCACGCCATACCAACCCCATACGCCCCCCCTTGGTTTACTTTGAAAGATATTCTATCTCACGCAGGGCCCGCGGCGCTGCACTCGCCCGCCAGAAATTCCTCCAGCGCCTCGATCGGTAAGGGCTGACTGAACAGATAGCCCTGATAGGCATGGCAGCCGTGCGCTTCCAGGAATTCACGCTGCGCCTCGGTCTCTACACCCTCGGCGATCACATGCATCGACAATCCCTTGCCCATGGAGATGATGGTGCGCGCGATGAGTTCGTCGTTGCTCTTGCCGGGCAGGTTGCACACGAAAGAGCGGTCGATCTTGAGCTGCGCGATGGGCAACTGCGCCAGATACGACAAGGACGAATAGCCGGTGCCGAAATCGTCCATGGAGAAATGCACACCCAGTTGCCTGATCGCGTGCATCTTCGCGACCGCATCGTCGACATCTTCCAGCACCAGACTTTCCGTGAGTTCGAGCTTCAGGCGCGCCGGATCCACACCGCTACGTTCGATCACCCCCTGCACCTGCGCCACGAAATCGACCTGCCGGAACTGGCGTGAACTGACGTTTACCGCGATCTGCAATGTGTTCTTCCGCGCATCGCCCGCCCACTGCTTGAGCTGAATGCAAGCTGTCTCCAGCACCCATAGTCCGATGGGCAGGATCAGGCCGGTATCTTCCGCCACGCCGATGAACTCCTCCGGCGACAGCAGACCGCGCCGCGGATGCTGCCAGCGCAGCAACGCCTCGACACTGACCACCCGCCGCTCGATATCGACTTGCGGCTGGTAGTGCAGGACCAGTTGTTTGAGCCTGAGCGCCTGATGCAACTCAGCCTCCATCGCGCTGCGCGTCTCCAGCGCCGCCTGCATGGCCGGATCGAAGAAGCGCAGCGTGTTACGCCCGGAATTCTTCGCCTGGTACAGCGCCAGATCGGCATGCTTGAGCAATTCCTCAACCGTGTCCTGCTCGTGGAACAGGCTGACCCCGATGCTGAGCTTGCAGATGTACTCGTAGCCGTTAAGCAAAAAGGGCTGGCCTATCGCCTCGTGCAGCTTGTCGCCGACCTGCTTGGCCTGTGCGGCCGCATCGCCGGGTTCCGTTCCGATATCCTCCAGCAACACCACGAACTCGTCGCCGCCCTGGCGCGCCACCGTATCGCCTTCGCGCACCGTGGCGCGCAGACGCTGGGCCACCTCGAGCAGCAGCAGGTCGCCGACATCATGCCCGCGCGTATCGTTGAGCGCCTTGAAGTTATCCAGATCGATGAAGAAGATCGCGCCGTACATGCCGCTTCGGGTCGTGGCCGCGATGGCTTGGCTCAGACGATCCTGCAACAGCCTCCGGTTGGGCAGCCGGGTGAGCGCGTCGTAATAGGCCAGACGATGAATCTCCGCCTCGGCCATCTTGCTCTCGGTGATATCGGTGAAGCTGCCCACATAATGGGTTGGACGCCCATCGTGCGCCAGGATCGCGGTGATGCTCAGCATCTCGGCATAGATCTGCCCGTTCTTGCGCTTGTTCCATATCTCGCCCTGCCAATAGCCCTTCTCCTGCAGCACACTCCACAGGCGCTGGTAGAAGAGCTCATCGTGCCTTCCCGATTTCAGCAGCGACGGCCGCTTCCCGATGGCCTCTTCCGCGCTGTAGCCGGTCAGGCGGGAGAACGCCGGGTTGACCCGCACGATATACCCCTTCGCATCAGTGATGATCATCCCACTCTGGGAAGAGAAGGCCACTGCTGCGATGCGCAGCTCGTCCTCCGCCTGCCTGCGTTCGGTGATGTCCTGGATGGTGCCGTGCATCTGCAACGGGCGCTGCCCGGCATCGAATTCCAGCTTGCCCAATCCATGCATCCAGCGCACCGCCTTGTCGTTGTGGCGGACGATGCGGTATTCCTTGTCGAAGGTCTTGCGTCGGCCCAACACCTCATTCTGGAAATATTCCGCCATCATCTGCTGGTCATCGGGATGGATCAGACCCACCCAGCCCGCCACGGAACGCACATAGTCCGCACCGATGCCGAACAACTCGTCCAGGACATCCGAACTGCTCCAGTACCCGCTGCTGACATCCAGCACATAACTGCCCAATCCAGCGATAGCCTGCGATTCTTTGATCAAAGCCGCAGCCTCAGCCAGCTTCTCCTCCGCCTTCACGCGTTCGGTGATGTCGGTCGCCAGCGCCATCATCAGTTTCTCGCCGTCGACCTCCAACACCACGATGCGCAACTCCACCGGAAAGATGCTGCCATTCTTGCGCCGGTGCGTGGAGATCATGCCGTAGGGACGGCCGACCTCGAGCTGCCTCCACACGGGCTGTCGGCTGGCGAGATCGAAACCGGGCGTGACATCCGCGATGCCCATGCGCAACAGCTCGTTCTGGCTGTAGCCCAGGTTGTCGCAGGCACGCTGGTTGACCTCGATGAAGCGGGCATCGAAGTTGAAGACGAACACCGCATCGGCCGCATTCTGGATCAGCGTCTTGTAGCGCGCCTCACTGTACTGCGCGTGCTGCTCGACTCTTTTCCTTTCGGTGAAATCGATACACAGCCCGCTCATCCGCACCGCCTCGCCTCGCTCGTTGCGGCTGGCATCGCCAATGCTCACGACCCACTTCGTCTCGCCGCCGGGCAACACGATACGATATTCGCTGAACAGCGGCTTGCCCTCGGCCAGCGCATCCTTGAGCCGGCCTTCGGCGATCTGGAGATCCGCGGGATGAACGAGCTTGCGCCAGACGTCGAAGTCGGCTTTCGCGTTCTGCTGATCGAGCCCAAAAAGGGCAAAGAGCTCGTCCGACCAGGTGAGCTTCCCGCTCGCCAAATCCCAGTCCCACACACCTGCCTTGGCATCGCGTTGCGCGAGCGCCAGCAGCTCCTTGGTGAGCTTCATTTCAGCTCAACCGGTTCGGAACGGTATACGTCAGACGAGAATTGCGATACATGGCTCCCCCAAAATAAAAACCAGCGGCGTTTCCCCTGCGGGGAAATGCCTTGCGCCAGCCTCCTTTTCTGGGGATCCCGCGGAGAGCCTCACACCGTACTTGCGGCGATGAGTGCGTGCTGCGGATCTGCAAGAGTGATGCGATTATTGTGCACCTGAGGGGAATGTACCAGAGCTGATTTGATAAGCCAAGAACCCTTGCCGCTCAGAGCGCGAATGCCCGACCATAACGCTGCATTGCTCGGAGCTGTCTGGCGGAACGTCCTACCTGGCGGGGCACGACAGCGTCGGGTTCGCCGCCCGATAGATCGCCTCCTGCTCGTCAGCCGACGCCTGCTCGGATGGGGAAAGCGCCTGATAGCCCCGACCATAGGCCCACCCGTAACCCCAGCGATAACTGGTGTAGAAGTGCGGGCCGCCACCGGAACGAACGCCCGCATACATCATGTCCGCGAGCGCCTTGTTTCCCGTCTTGCCCGCCACACAACTACGGAGGCTGGCATCAGCAGACTCGCGCTCCTCAGCCGTACCGCCGCGCCAGTAAGCCAGATCGTGAGCGACGCAGCAGTCGCACCAATCCTCTTTGCCGATCAGCGCGCGGTCCGGAAACACACTGCAGCCGTCGGTTGTGAAGGGACGGATGCTCTCGGGCGCAGGCGTCGAAGCACCGGCGCCGGAGGCGAGTGCCACGGAAGCGATCAGGAATAGAACAACAGAACGGAACATGGAATGTCTCGATAGATCAGTCAGCACAGTGCCAAAGGTCACAGGTATCAAAAAACTGCGTTACCCAAAGTCGGATCGCTTTTCCTGCAGCCGCTACTCCTCCGCCATCTCCGCACTCTGCGTCGGCACGTCCGCCGCCCGCTTCTGCACGCTCACCGGCAGGCTCACTTTCACCGTCGATACCTTGTCGGCATACAGCTCCTCGCCCAGCAGCGGTACAAGATTGGTGGGCTGGCGCGGGTGTTTGGGGAAGTTCTGTTTGATCGCTTCCAGGTCTTTCTGGTTGGACTGGAAGTAGCGGTTGGCCTGGATCACGCGCGGCAGGTTCTTGATCAGGTGCCACAGGCTCCAGCGGTGTTGCCACAGACGTTTGGCAAAGGTGCGGTGATATGTCTTGCTGTTGTAGAAGCGCAGGATGTGCCAGTTGTAGAGCGCGTCCATCTCTTCGCGCGATTTGAATCCCTTGGGCAAGAACACGAAGTTGAGGCAGTTGAGCAGGCGCCAGTCTTCGACGAAGTCACCCTCCTCGCCGCTCACGCATTCGTCCCAGATCGGCGCGCCGTAGAGCGGGCTGAACTTGGTCATGTTCATCTCGTCAAGATTCAGCGAGAGGATGAAGTCGCTGGTGGTCTTCACCGTCTCCGGCGTCTCGCCCGGCATGCCGAAGATGAACAAGCCTTTGGCGCGCAACCCGGCGGCGTGGATCTGCTCCACGGTCTGCTTCACTGCTTCCAGCGTCACGCCCGCCTTGTGCCGTTCCATCATCGCCGGGTCGGCGGATTCCACGCCCATCGACACCATCAGCGCGCCCGCCTGCTTAAGCTTCGCCAGCATCTCGTCCGAGGTGTGGCCGGTGCGGATGGCGCAGTTGAACTGCATGCCGAGCGGATTCTTGATCAGCAGTTCGCACAGATCGAACACGCGCTTCTTCTGCGCGGTGAACAGGTCGTCGTAGAAGTTGATGTGGTACACGCCGAAGTTGTCGCGCAGGTGCTTCATGTGATCGTAGATGTACTGCGCGGAGTTGACCTTGTACAGGCGCTCGAACACGGTGCGGTCGCAAAACGAGCAGGTGTAGGGGCACCCGCGCGAGGTGATCATGGTCGCGCCGTGCTTCTTGATGTAGGAGAACAGCGGCAGGTGGTAGGCGTCGGGGAAACCGGCCAGCTTCCCGTAAGCGGGGAACGGCAGATCGTCGAGATTCAATATGCGCTGGCGGCGCGGATTGGAGACGATCTTCTCGCCGTCGCGATAGACCATGTTGGATATCTGTGCGACCGGCATGCCGTTGGCATAGTCGAGCAGCGCGCCCTCGCCTTCGCCTATGCACAGGTAGTCGATCTCGGGGAAGTGCTCCAGCAGCGGCGCGCCGATGGACGAGGCATGCACGTTGCCGAACAGTATCTTGATGTCGGGGCGCTTGCGCTTGATGTATTGCGCCATGTCCACCGCATCCATGAAACCGGAAGTTGTGGCGGAAAAACCGATCATGTCGGGATTGGTCGCCAGCGCGATCTCGGCGTTTTCTTCGATGCTGGGCGGCGCAAACGGGCCCAGACAGTCATGCACGAAAGTGGTGTGACCATGCTTGTCCAGCCAGGCCGCAAGCGAAAGGATGCCGATGGGCGGCATGCGGTTCGCCAGCACTGAGAAGTCGGGCTGGCCGGGCACGAAGTTGAAACCGGCGGGGTGGACGAAAGTGATGCGCATCAGAAGTTCCGATTTTCAGCGTGGACTGACCCGCAGTATGTCAGAACAATTTCCGCCAAATCAACAAGGGCAATCGGACCAGGAAACCGGTGAACAGACGCAGGTGCATGCCGGTGAGCAGGATGTTGTCGCGTAGGTAGTTGAAGTGCGACACCCCGCCTTCGTCGGCGCGGAAATATTTCACCGGCGCATCGACGTTGATGGGCTTCGCGCCGCACCAGCACAGGCGCACGGCGGCCTCGGGATCGAAGTCGAAATGGCGCATCCAGTAGCTGTTCTCCATCACGCCCAGCAGCATCTGCGCGGGATAGACGCGGAAGCCGTAGAGCGAATCGCCGATGCCCTGCCACAGCGTCTCGAAGTTGGCCCACCAGTTGGAGACCTTGCGGCCGCGCACGCGCAACAGCGGCGCGCTGGCATCGAACACCGGACGGCCCAGGATCAGCCCGTCCGGATTGGCGATGGAGACCTGCATGAACTCGGCGATCTTCTCGGGCGGGTGCTGGCCGTCGGAATCCATGGTCAGCAAGTGCGTGTAGCCCTCGTGCACCGCCACGCGCAGGCCGAGCAGCACTGCCGCGCCCTTGCCGTGGTTCTCTTTTGACACGAGTACGCGCAGTTGCGGGTCCTGCTCCGCCATCTTCAGCAGGCCCTCGGCAGTGCCGTCGGTGCTGCCATCCACCACCACCCAGACCGGCGCCCATTGCGCGCGCGCGGCGCGCACGGTGTCATACACCTTGTCGCCGGTGTTGTAGCTGGGAATGAGGACGAGATGGGTCTTGGAAGGTGTCATGTCTGTTTTTGGGTCATTTGTTCGCGATAGTATTTTTCAAGGTCGGAGGCAAAGGTCTTGGCATCGCCTTTCACCTCGAAACGCTCGCCGAGCCGTGCCGTGTAGCGCAGGGGAAAGACCGGCTTGTCGAAGAACGACCAGTTTTTGCCAAGGAAGGGGCTGCTGGCCTCGATGAACACGGTCTGCACCGGCACGCCCGCCTTCTTGGCGACCAGCGCGAAACCGCCCTTGAATTCGTTGACTGGATAGCGCACGGTACGCGTGCCCTCGGGAAAGATCAGCAGTTGCGCGCCCTCGCGCAGGGCCACTCCGGATTCGCGCATCAGCATCGCGGTGGAATCGTTGCGCACATAGCCCGCCATGCTGGCGCCGCCGCCGAGCAGCGGGTTGTCGAGCAGCGCGGCCTTGAGTACGCAAACGAAGTTGGGCAGGCGCGAACCGACCAGCACCACGTCGATGAGCGCCGGATGGTTGGTGGCGATGACCAGCGAGGGTTCGTTGCGCAAGGCGTCCAGCGCGGTGAGGTCGAGCTTCACCAGCCCGCTGGCGCGGATGACGAACAGGTAGGTGCGAAACACCAGCATGATGGCGTAACGCCCGATGCGCAGCCCGGCGCGGTGCGGCAGCAGATGGCGCAACAGACTGGCGGGCAGGCTCCAGGCGAGACAGATGATCGCGAAGAACAGCAGGCCGCCGTACAGCACGAGGTATTCATACAGCGATCTGATTTGGCGCCAGATGATCATCGCTTACTCAAGCTCCACTTCCACCAGCTTGTCCGACTTGTCCAGGATCCAGGTGATGGCGAAGCCGACGGTGAAATATTCCCGACTCTTCACCAGCGGACTGTCGGCAAAGACCGCGCCTTTCAGGCTGTCCCATTTCATGAAGCCGCCAGTCCAGTAGCCCTCGTGGCGCTTGTTGAAGGCGAAGATGAACTGCGTGCCGGAATAGCCGCCGGGCGCGGTATAGGCCGGGCGGTCCGCCGTCGCGTATTGCTGTTCTACGTTGTAGAAGTAGCCGTGGTAGTGCTTGTCGGAAAAGATCACGCCGCCGACCAGACCGACGTTCCAGCCGCTGCGCTCGATGTCGTAGAAGTCCAGGTTCAACTGCGGCTGAAACAGCCAGCCGCTATGGCGAAAATGCTTGAAATCTGAGGAGATGACCGCGCGCAACGGCATGCGGATATCGAAGGTGTTTTTCTTGTCTTCAGTGTACAGGACGTGGAAATTGAGCGAGGGGCCGAGTTCCAGCGTCGGGTCCAGATCCGGCATGCCCTGGCGTGCCTTGGCGCCGTCGGCGGGAACAGAGCCGTTCACGCTGATATCCATCTCGACTGCATCGCGCTTGAAGATCAGTCCGCGCACGCGCTCGCGATTCACCTGCAGCACTTCGCCGTTGTAGGCGATATAGGGGACTGGCAACAGGTAGAACTTGCGCTCGTCGGAACCGCGATAGACCGGGAAATCGATGGCCGCGAAACCCGCACCGATCTCCCACAGCGGCCTGATCTCGGTCTGCGCCTGGGCGGTCGCCAGACAGCAAAACGACAGCAGCACACCCCGGATCAGATTCTTCATCGCTTGCGACCCGTCGCGCTAACGCGCGTCGTTGAAATAGGCGCCCTCGATCTCAAGCAGCAGGTCGGAACGACAGATGTTGGAATGCAGATAGACCGCCTTGCAGGCAGTGCCAAACTCGGCGCGCACCTTGTCCTGCACCATGGCGAGATCGTGCTCGTGGCGCACATACACCTTGAGCAGCATGCGTCCCTGTGCGGGGTCGTAATGCGGGATCTGTTGCAGCAGGGTGCGGATGTTGAGCAGGGTCTCGGCGGTCTGCTTGGCGCTATCGCCCAGATGCAGGGTCTCGAAACCGACGATGCTGGCGGTGCCGGAGATGAAGAAACAATCCTGCCCGCCCAGCGTCACCGACAGCGCGCGCACGAAGATCGGGCTCTTGGGGCCGAACTTGTCCGGATAATGATAGGCGCTGACCTGGCGCGGGTTCTCCACCGCTTTGCCCGGCTGCTTGCCGGCCATGAAATAGATGGTCAGCGAACCGCTGTTGCTGCCCAGCGCGCTCGCCGCGGGGACGTCCTCCTCGCCGATGCTGCGACCGTTGGCGACGAAGGCGGCATGCCGCCCGACGTTGAAGCCGCGATAGCGCTCGAGGCCGTTCTCGTCGTCGTTGATCTGCGGGAAGTAGTGCCAGACGCGCAACAGGTTGCGGTACTCGAAACGGTCGATGAACCCAAAGATGCGCATGTAGGCCTGCGATGCCAGCGCTTCCAGCGTCTCGCCCGCGCGTTGCGGCAGCGTCAAGCTGGCGAACAGCACCTTGCCGTCGGTGGTGCCGCAGATGCCCTCGTGTTCGCACGCGGCCACCGCGGCATCGCTGGTCCACACCTCGAAACTGCTGTGCTTCGCACCCAGCACCGGGATGTCCACCCACAGCGGCGCGCATGCCGTCTGCGGCAACGGCAGCGGCTGACCGAAGCCGATCACGCTCAATACCTTGCCGCTGCATCTTTCAAGATAAGCGCCGACTTCACCGGCATCCAGATATGCCAGACCGAATTGCGTGCCGCCACTTCTCATATCAGCCCGTCACACCGATATCCATGACCTGGATGGAACGTTTGCGTTTGCGCCAGGCCATGAAGCTGGACTTCAGATGGAGCAGCGAACCGCCGTAGTACATCACCTTGAACATGAACAGCCACCAGGAATAGCGATCGGTGCGATAGACGTCACCGGTCAGGATGGAGATCAGCGCGCGCTTGATCTTGCTTTCGGTGCCTTTGAACATGAGCAGGTTGCGCATGGCCGGAGTGGTGATGCGATAGATGAACCAGGAGAATATCTTCGGGCCTTCCATGATGGCCCGGTCAAATTCCTTCAGGGCCTGCTGCGCTTCCTGCGGCTTGCTCAGGCAACGCTCGACGGCTTCGGCACCGGCAAAGGAACTGGCCATCGCGAGGAACACGCCGGAAGAGAAGATCGGGTCGATGAAAGCGAAGGCGTCGCCCAGCAGGATGTAGTTCTCGCCGGATGAGCGCTCGGACAGGTAGGAGAAGTTGCCGGTGGCGGTGACCGGCGTTTCCAGCTTGGCATCCTGCATGCGTTCCATCAGCGCGGGGCACATGGCGATGGTATCCATGAAGAACTTGGTCATATCGGTCTTGCGCGTCTTCATGTAGTACGGCCAGCAGGTCGCGCCTATGCTGGTGTTGCCGTCGGGCAGCGGGATGAACCAGAACCAGCCGTGGTCGAACCAGAACAGGCTGATGTTGCCCTCGACTTCGCCTTCCAGACGTTTCACACCGGAGAAATGGCCGAACATGGCCGCGCTGTTGTGCTTCTTGTTACGGTGCTTCATGCCGAAATGGTTGGACAGAAAAGTGTCGCGGCCGGAGGCATCCACCACGAACTTGGCGCGGATGCGCTGCGTCTGTCCGTCCTTGTCCATCGTGTCCACCAGCGCTTCCGCGCCCGGCTGGAACTTGATGTCGGTGACCTTGCATTGCTCGACCACGCGCGCGCCCTTGGCGGCGGCGTTCTTGAACAGGACATCGTCGAACTCGTCGCGGCGCACCTGATAGGCGGAAGGCCAGGTGTTGTCCAGCGCGTCGTTGAAGTCGATCATCACCGGCGCCGGATGCCAGGGCGAGACGAACTCCGCCCCCAGCTTCACGATACCGATGCGTTTGATCTCGTCCAGCAGACCAAGCTCTTCGAACATCGGCATGTTCATCGGCAACAGCGACTCGCCGATATGGAAACGCGGGTGTTTGTCCTTCTCCAGCATCAGCACATCGCGCCCGCGCTGCGCCAGCAATGCCGCAATCGTCGAACCGGCCGGACCGCCGCCGATCACCAGCACTTCACACGAACTTTCTTGCCCGACCATGATTACTCCTTAAGCTTGCGGCCGCCCGTAAAGATCCAAACTTCGTCGCAATGCTGCGTTGCTCGAAACCTTGAATCTTCCGGGATGACCTTATTGTGCAGGGTTGGCGCTATTCGGCCTTGTTGACCTCGATGCGGGTCAGCAATTGATCCCCCCCTGAATTGAGGGTCAAGATCCCCTCTCCCTTGTACGAATATTGAATGACCCAGCGATCCGGTCCGAAATAGAACGGGATGGCGTTCTTGCCGGTAGGGTGCTGCCATTGTTTGGTCGGCGGTCCGATCAGCTTCTCGACCTGGGGCAAAGTCATGCCGATCTTCAGTTTGGCGAATTTGCTGCCCTTGGCCGGTTTGCCAACGATGGCGCCCTCGGGGGCGGCCTCTTTCTTGGCACTTTCCTTGGCCGGAGCGGATTTGCTGGTGTTTGCAGAGTCGGTTGTTGCAGCCTGGCGCGACGCACAGGCAGTCAACGATGCGGCAGTGATGACGATGAGGAACAGATTGATATGTTTCATTTCAGTCTCCTTGCTTTAGCCACGCCGGTCGGCGTTGTCGATCTCCCTATATTCGCCGGGCATCTTAACCGACCCCCCATTACCGGGCAACCAAAGGCGTGGCATTCAGCCATCATTCCTGACTATTAAGATTGCAGAAAAGACCAGGCTGAACACCGCACCGGCCGCTACGGTGGAACCGATGGCACTCAGCACCGGCGACTGCGAGAACGACAGCAGGCCGAAACCCAGCACCGTGGAAGCATTGGCGAACAGCAACGAAGTGACGGTACGCTCGCGATCCTGCGCCGAAGTGCAGCGATGGTCGAAGAACAGCGCATAGTTGGAGCCTACCGCCACCACCAGCAACAGGCCGATCAGGTGGAAGATCGACAGGGTTTGCCCGCTGAGCACCAACCAGGCAGTCACCGCGACAACGGCCGCCACCAGCGGCAGCGACACTTCCAGCACACGGCGGACCGAGCGCAGGCTGACGAGCAGCAGCACGACGATGGCCAGCGCGCCAAGCAGCGCGTTCTTGCTGGCTTCATGGCGGTAATCACGGAACATCTGTTCGGATTCGTGCTTCATGTCGAGCAGCACGAACGATGTCCCGGCGGCGCGGCGTATACCCTGCTCTATCCCCGGTGCGTCCTTGACGCCGCGCAGCGGCAACATCACCGACCAGCCGCCCTCGCGCCGCACCAGGAAGGTGTCGAGTTTCAGACCCAGCGCCGTGCCCTGCAACGCAGTGCGATCAAGCAGGGGCTGCTGCTTCGCCGTGGCGACTTCCTGACCGAACGGCGCAAAGGTGCCGCTGCGGAAAGGCAGGCCGCGCAGGGCCTCGTTCATATTGCGGCGCAACTCGAATTCGCCGGGCAGCGCGGCTTGCCGCTCCAGCTGCGCTTTGCGGCTGGGCAGGGGCGGTGCATCAAAGCCTGCCAGCAAGCCGCGCGCCACCAGATCGCGCATGACGGGGGCGAGCGCTTCGCTCTGCTGCAGGGCGTTCTCTTCGTCGCTGCCGTTGAGCACCAGCATGTAGCGCACGTCCGGCGCCCCCATGTCGCGTCGCAGCTGCTCGTCCAGCGCCAGCGATTCTTTCGAGATCGGGCTCATGCTCGCCAGGCTGTCGTTCCACAACGCGTCGCGCTTGAACACGATGAACACCACCGCCAGCGCGGTCGCTGCCAGCAGCACGAAACGCGCGCGCGGCGCGCGGTGAACCAGCGCCATCAGCAACCCACCCAGACGTCGCGGGGGATGCACAGCGAAACCCTGCGGCAGCAGTTGCGGCAGCACCCAGCGCGTGGTGCTCACCGCGCCGATGAGTCCGGCGATGGAGAACAGGCCCAGTTGCGCCAAGCCGGTGAAGCCGGAGAACAGCATGGCGGAGAAACCGCAGATGGAGAGCAGCACACCCAACCGCATGGTCGGCCAGATGCGCTTGAGGGTGCTTTGCGGCGTGCCCTTCTGCTCGATCTGGGTGAACAGGTAGATGGCGTAATCCACGCCTTCGCCGATCAGGGTGACGCCGAAGCCGAGCGTGATGCCGTGCACACTGCCGAAGCCCACGCTCACCGCGGCGATACCCGCCAGCGCGCCGGTCGCCACCGGGAACAGGCCCAGCGCCAGCACGCGCGGCGAACGGTACAGCGACAACAGCATGGCCGCCACCAGGGCGACCGCGATGAACGAGAGACGCTCGGCATCATCCCTGATGGAAGCGCGCGACTGCACCGAGAACACGCCGGGGCCGGTCATGCGCACTTGCGCGCCGGCCGCTTCGGGCACCGCTTTGCGTGCCTCGTCAAACGCGCCCTGGATCGCCAGCATGGCGCGTTCCTGCGCGTCGATATCGTTGCCCGCGCCCTTGCTGTGCGCCAGCAGCATGGCGCGCGCGCCGTCGCCGGAAAACCACACGTCGTCCTGCACCAGCGGTTGCGCCTGTCCCTGCAACTGTTCGAGCATGTGGATCAGTTCTCCGCTGGGGTCGGCTGGCAGCACGCGTTGGGCCATGCCGCTCATCGGTGTGGAGAGCAGGTCGAGATAGTAGGTCAGGCTGTCGCGCAGTCCTGCGGCGGAGAAACGCTGAGTGGTGACCGCGTCGCTGAGCAGGTAGCGGTTGCGCCAGAGCAGGTCAAAGTCCTTCTCCATACCGGCCTGCTCGCCGTTGTTCACCGCCACCAGTTCCGGCGCGGTGCGCAGCTTGGCCGCCATCTGCTTGCTGATCTGCGCCAGTTGCGGCGCCGGGGCGCCCTCCACGCCGATCAGGATCAGGCGCGACACCACGCCATCGCGCAACTGCTCGACCATGATCTTCTGGGTGGGTGTCGGATCGCGCGGCATGAACGCCGACATGTCGGCGGTGAACAGCGAACGGCTGATGACCCACACACAGGCCGCGACGAATGCGAGCCAGACGAATACCGCCAGATATCTGCGCAGGTTCACGGTTTCTCCCCGCTGACTGTCATGGTATCGCGGTCACCGTTGGCTTCCAGCATCTCGATGACGGTGACGCGGTCGCCGCGTCCGGAGATGACGATCTCTTTCACCATGTCGCGCGTCTTTTGTTCCAGCGGCAGCAGCTTCATACGCCACTTCGCCGCATCGCCCTTCAGCTCGACCTTGTAGAAGCGCTGTAGCATGGGCAGGTCGCCCGCCAGGGTGGAGCGGATGCTCTCGACAAAAGCCCACACCGCCGGATACTGCTGCACCACCAGCGTGCGCTTGATGTTGCGCGTCTTGTTCTCGATGGTGAGCACCCCGCCATCCAGCACCAGACTCTCGTCTTTGGGTTCGAGCGTGTGTTTCTCCAGATGTCCGGGTGCCTGGAACGACAGCGTGCCGGACGAGGTCAGCGGCACATCCAGCACGGCCAGGTGTTTGCGCTCGACGAACTTGCCCTGCGAACTCTGCACCTGCGCCAGACTCTGCATCAGTTGCTGCAAACCCCACCCGGTCGCGGGCACGGACGAGGCGGCTTCTTCGGCGAGCGCGCCGGCGGAGACCAGACAAAGCGACAAGAGCAATGAGCGCATCATGATTTCCAGAAATCGTAGAAGTTGAACCAGTTGTAGGGCGCCTCGCGGCAGTAGTGTTCGATGCGTTCCACATAACGCTGCTGCGCCTTGCGAATCAGTTCGTTGCGCGGCAGTTCGCTGTCGGCCATGTTCAGCAGTTCCTCGAAATACAGATCGTACCGGTTGCCGCCACGGTACACGCCAACCATCAGCAGCACCGGGCTCTTCAGCATATACGCCATGCGCAGCGGGCCGGTGGGAAATTTTGCGGGCTGGCCGAGAAAATCCCAGCTCACATTGCCGCTGCCGTTCTCCAGTCCGCGGTCGGCGAGGATGCCGATGAATTCACCGCGCTGCAAAGCCTGCTCGACCCTGAGCATGGAATCCACCTTGCCCAGCGCGATCACTTGTTGCGCCAGGTCGGGGTTGATCGCCTTTAGCACCGAGTTGAGTTTGCGCGCGTTCTCCTCGTACATCACCACGCTGGCGGGCGGTCCGTCGATCTCGTCGGCATAGGCGCGCGTGATCTCGAAGCTGCCGAGATGGGCGCCGAGCAGGATACAGCCGCGCCGCTGTTCGAGCAGACCGCGCGCCGCCTCGTCCAGGTGCACTTGCACATCGAACTTGTCGAAGCGGCCGTTGAGCAGGAATACACGATCGAGGATGGTCGAGGCAAAAGTGTGGATGTGGCGGAAACCGTCGCTGACGCGCGCTTCGCGCCCCAGCACCTTGCGCAGATACTGCTTCGAGGCGGTGCGCGCCTCGCTCGCGAACAGCAGGAAATAGAGGCAGATCGGATACAGGAACAGCCGCGCGACACGGCGGCCCAGTTTGAGCGCGACCCATACGATGAAGCGGATCGCCAGCGTGTTGCTGCGCTCCGGCTTGCCCGCCCACGCGGCGGCGGGCTTCTCTGTGCTCTTGTCAGGTGTTTGCAATGAGGGCTCCCGACAGGACTTTGTTGCCCGCGACCGTGCAGGTGAATTCGATGCTGCCCGTGGCACTGCGCGCATGGTCGATCTCGACCGTGTCGCCCGGCCGCGCCGGACTGAGGAACTTGGCGTTCCTGACGTTGCACGAGCTGTAGTGCACCCCTTCCGCGCGGGCGATGCAGCTCAGCACCTCGGCCAGCAGCAAGGCACCGGGGATGATGGGGTTGCCGGGGAAATGTCCGGCCCCGGTCGGATGGTCTGGCGCAAATTGTAGAGTGAGCTTGCCCATCATCGTTTCGCCTGCTGCTCGCGCAGCCGCAGCAGCGATTCGCGCGTGAGCTTGCCGGTGGTGTTGCGCGGCAACGCCTCGACGAAGTACAGCGGGCGTGGCAGGAACACCGCGTCCACGCTGTTGCGCAGCGCGTCCAGAATCCGTTGCGGGTTCAGACCGGGGGCGACCACGAAGGCCAGCGGGCGCGTCACCGCGCCGTCGCCGTCGTCGGGCATCAGGAACACGCCGTCCTGCACACCGGGGATGGAGTTCAGGTGATGGTTGAGACTGGCCAGCGAAGTGCGCTTGCCCGCGATATTGACCAGGTCGGCGGTGCGCCCGTGCAGCAGGAAAGTGCCGTCGGCGCTGCGCTCAATCATGTCGGAGAGCGGCGATTCGATCTCGACATGGCCGCCGCACACACGCACGCCCTGCCCATCCTGTTGCATCTCGACCCCGGGCAGCAGGTGCCAGGCCGCGCCCGCGGTGGTGCGGCGGCTCGCCACCATGCCCGCCTCGGTGCAGCCGTAGATCTCGTACAGCGGCGCGCCGAAACGCGCCTCTGATTCCGCCGCCAGTTGCGGCGCCAGCAGCGCGGTGGCGCAGAGCACGAAATCGACCGGCGGGATGTCTTTCGCTTCCGCCAGCAGCGTGCGCAGATGCACCGGCGTGGTGATCAGGCAGCGCGGCCGCGGCAGCGACTGCAGCCGCGCACAGATGTCTGCCGGATAGAACGGCCGCTCGGCGACCAGCGCCAACCCGTTCTGCATGGCCAGCAACATGCTCGATTCCAACCCGTACATATGCTGCGCCGGGACCGTGCCCAGTACCGCCATGCCGGAGTCTTGCACGATACCCAGGCGCTGCGCTTCGGCGACCGCGCCCCGGCACAGACTGCCCCAGGATTTGGCATGCGCCACCGGATCGCCGGTGGAGCCGGAAGTGAACACCAGTGCGGCGCTTTGCGTCTCTTCCACCTGCGGGACCAGCTTCGGCGCGACGCCTGCGAACGATGCGGGAAACGCGACGACCTCGATGTCACGCAGTTCGGTCGCACTGTCGGTCAGGCAATACAGATCGGGGTAACGTTGCGTCAGCCGCGCGACGAAATCGGAGGTGTAGTTGGGCGGCAGCAGACTGGTCTGCCCGCGCAACAACGCGGCGGCGAAACCGACCGCAAAACGGTAGCGATCCGTGCACAGGTTGAGGATATGGCGTTTGGCGGGCAGGCTGGCGGAGAGTTGCGCGACATCGCGCAGAAAATCGGCAACCGTGACCAGCTGCCCGGCGCGCCAGGCGAACACGCCGGCGGGATCGTTGTGACGGATGATCGGGATCGCGGCCATGGTTCTCGAATCAGCGTTCGCTATCGGCTTTCTTCGGTGCGGCAAAGTCTTTGCTGTACACCTCGATCGCTTTCATGATGGACGTTTTTGGATGATTG
Source organism: Sideroxyarcus sp. (assembly GCA_030651895.1). Lineage (GTDB taxonomy): Bacteria > Pseudomonadota > Gammaproteobacteria > Burkholderiales > Gallionellaceae > Sideroxyarcus. Next base: position 248,365 of record JAUSBR010000004.1, read on the forward strand.
GGAAAACGCATCGTGCGATAGGTCTTCTCGGCCACGAACATGAGAATCAGCAGCGGCAGATTGAGCACGTTGATGAAGAACGACCATGCGGCGAGTGGAGTGAACAGGTACAGCAATAGCGAAATGACGATCTGCACCACGAAATAGACGCACCAGCCAATGGTGACATGGCGGGTATATTCAACCACCTCCGGCTTCAACTCGCCGTTGATACGGCGCGAGATCTGCGAGATCAGCGGTTCACGTCCGGGCAGCAGCGTGCGACCGAACAGCCAGAGCAGGAACAGGTTGAGCGAGGCGTGCGACAGGCCGTTGACCGCAAGCAGGCCGATGCGACCGTGGTTGCCGGTGACGACATAATAGATTGCGGCAGCGAAGCCCAATGCCAGCAGCGGCCACCACACCTTGCCGACCATGCGGAACAATACCCAGGCTGCCACGACCAGCAGCGGCGCAAACACCAGCAGCAGGTGCGCTATCTTTACTTCTTCCTTGAGGACGAAGATGTGCAACAGGATGGGATAGGCGATGAATGCCAACAGCAACAATATCTTGCCCAGACGTCCCATGTCAGGAGCTCCGGCGCGACGCGGCGCGCAAGGGTGTGGCGGATGTGAAAAACCGGTTCATGGCGGACATGTCGCTGTATGGATTCGGCCGCTGGGCGGATGATTCTTTGCTATGGGACTGCAAGGTGATTCCCCGACTGGTTTCAGGCCGGCATTCTACCCCGAATCAAGGTCTGCCGCCCTCCCCGCAGGGCGTTGCAAGCGTTTTTCGCTCCCGCCGCGGCACGATTTCGGTTAGCATTCGCGCATAACTATCCGATAAAAAAATACCGAACCATGACCACCCCTTCCCACGATTCATCCGGCAACATCGTCCGCGCCCCGCATGCCCCACTCACCGAGTACTACCAGCGCGAAGAAGACCGCCGCGAATGGGTCGGCGAGCAATTCGACAAGACCGCGCCCGACTATGACCGGGTGGAAAAGATCCTCGGCCTGGGCACCGGCCCGACCTATCGCCGCAAGATTCTGGAGTTCGCAGGACTGAAACCAGGCATGCGTATCCTTGATGTCGGCATGGGTACCGGACTGGTGGCGAAACAGGCCGCGCGCATCCTCGGCGATGCCAGCCTGGTCACAGGCGTAGACCCCAGCGCGGGAATGATCCGCAACGCCAAGCTGCCCGCCGGAGTGACCGTGATCGAAGGCCGCGCCGAATCGATCCCGCTCCCCGCCGCCGGCTACGACTTCCTCAGCATGGGCTACGCCCTGCGCCACGTCTCGGACATGTCGGTCGCCTTCGCCGAGTTCCACCGCGTGCTGAAACCGGGCGGTAAAGTCTGCATCCTCGAGATCACCCCACCCAAGGGCAAGATCGCCACGGCACTACTGAAGGGCTACTGCAAATACGCCGTACCCATGCTGGCCAAACTGGTCGCCAAGGACAAGGACACCGCACAACTGTGGCGTTACTACTGGGACACCATCGAAGCCTGCGCCGCGCCGGAGAAAGTGATGAGCACGCTGGAAAGCGCCGGCTTCGTGAATGTGCGGCGTACGGTGGATGTGGGGATGTTTTCTACTTATCTGGCGGACAAGCCGCTGTAGGGCTTGGTCGTATTGGCCAGCTCAGCCCGTTCGCCCTGAGCCTGTCGAAGGGTCATAGGGGTGGCCCGTTCATGCTTCGACAAGCTCAGCACGAACGGAAAATTGATCAGGCAATCGCCCGCTTCAACGCCTGAAAGAATTCCTTCTCGTCATCCGCCTGCTTGTGCAGCATCTGCGCCAGCAGTTTCGGATCGAACGCTTCGCGTCCCTTGATCATGCGCACCGCCTTCAATGCGAACTCGCGCCAGCCGTCACCGATGACGTTCAACTTTTCCGCCAGCACCTTCAGTTCTTCCCGCCCAGTAATGTCCGCCGCTTCCTGCAGAAAGGCGGCGTAGAGGAAACGGAAACCCGCGCCGCCGGTGCCGATCTCTTCCTGCATGCGCACGATGTGGCCAACGTAGTTGAGGCTGAGTTTGTCGGCGGTATCAAGCTTGCCGACACGGTTGGCGAGCATGCGGATGCCACGCACGCCGACGATGGGCACGGGGCCGAGCATGGTGCGGACGGTCTTTTTGATCGAGCGCAGCACGGCTTCCGCCGTCACTTCTTTCTGGCCGATCTCTTCGGGGTAATACAGCAATCCCTTGGGGGCCATCAGGCCGGTGGCGAAACGGGCTTTCTGCAAGCTTTCCGCGTCGCAACGTTGCGGGTCCTCTGTGACGGGATCGCTGATCAGGTAATCGTTGCCTTCTTTGCCGTAGACGATGAGGTTATGCGCATTGAAATGGAAGCGCATGTCGGCGGGGAAATACGGCAGCCAGAACGCGGAGGTCTGGATGCCGACGATGTGTCCTTCGGCCAGCAGTTCGTCGAGTCGACGCATACCCTTGGCCTGATCGCGAAAAGTCTCAAAGTGGAAACGCATCTTGAACGGCTTGACCATGCCTTTAAGAATGGCCTTGGGCGGCATGCGGTAGGCGATGAGCGGAAAACCGGCGAACTTGATGAAGGGCAGAAAGGCAAAAGCCATCGCGCCCGACAGGCCGAAGGCCATTGCTTCTGAAATCTTCGCACCGTGGTGCGACAGCATGGAGGATGCGACACCGCTCTCGCAGTGCGCCGCGTGGCGGTGCTGGAAGTTCTCGATGAGCATGTTCATGGCAGTGTTCTGAGTTGTTCGACTGTGATGCCCATCACATCGGCATAGCGCTGCAGGATGTCGCCGGAGAGTTTGGCGAAACGCTGCGGCTGGAAGTGGCGGCGGATGCGCCATTGCCAGAAGCCGGTGACCTGCGACATCTGCGGCAGGTCGAGACGCTGTGCGTACATCCAGTATTCCAGCGGCGAGGTTTCGCCTGCTTCGACACGCTTGCGCGCGGCTTCGGTCTGCTCGCGGATGAATTCCAGCGCTTGCAGGGTGACGGTCTCGTCCACTTCGCCGCCCGCGGAGGCGACGATGACGATGCGACCGTCGGCATCGCGCGCATACATGGCGCGCTTGTGGCCGCCCATGGTGCGGTTGCCTTCCTGCGGTACTTCGTTGATGTCCATCAGACCGCTTCCATGTAGATGAAGCCGCTGGAGAAGCGGCCGCTCTCGGGGATGTACATCAGCAGGCGCTGGCCTTTCTGGATGCGGCCGGATTTGAACAGTTCATCGAGCATGATGTAGGGAGACGCGGAGCCGGTGTTGCCCTTCTCGACCAGGTTGGTGAACCATTTCTCCTGCGGGATATCGAGCCCGGCTTCGACCACGCCCGCAGCGACCAGCGCGGCGAAATATTTCGAGGAGTAGTGCGGCAGGAACCAGTCGATACGCTGTTTATCCAAACCGTGTTTTTTTACCAGCTCGCGCAACGGCTCGGTGAGCGTGGCGCGGATGACCTGGTCGTTGAGCAGCTTCACATCCTGCTTCACGGTAAACACCGAGCGCGTCGCCCATTCCTGGGTAGTGAATTCCTGCCAGCCGGTGAGCGAACCGTCGGTGTTCTTCTCGGCGCCGGAATACATGCAGGCGGGCAGCTCGTGCGCAGCGGAGGACAGTTCGACCCACAATACTTTCAGGCTTTGCGGCCCGCGCGGCTGGTTCTCCAGCAGCACCGCACCGGCGCCGTCGGACAGCATCCAGCGCAGGAAATCCTTTTCGAAGGCGATCTCGGGACGCTCTTCCAGTTCTTTGACCTTGTGTTCGGCTTCGGCATCGAAGTTGCGCGCATGCAGGCCCAGCGAGGCGAGCTCGGAGGCGACCGCGACCGCGCGTTGCGCATCGCCCGACTTCACCGCCAGCCAGGCGTGCTTGAACGCCGCCGCACCCGCCACGCAGATGCCGGATAGCGACACCACTTCCATGCGCGGCCAGCCCAGTTCGCCATGCACCATCACGCCGTGTCCCGGCATGAGCTGGTCCGGGCGCGAGGTCGCCGCCGCAAGGCTATCCACCTTGCCGACTTCGCCCAGGCCCTTGACCGCTGCGGCGGCCATCTGTGCATTGCTCATCACCGCTTTGCCGGTGACGCGGTCGAGCGCGTAGTAACGGTGCTGGATGCCGTTGTTGCGCAACACCAGACGGCGCGCCTTGGACGGCTTGCCGCCGACCATGCCGAGCACGGATTCCATCTCGTCGTTGCCCACGGGCTCCAGTGGCAAGAACGACGCGGTGCGCGTCAGGTAAACATCAATGCTCATACTGGTGCATCCTCTCTGCTCCCGAACCCGACGGCTGGTCAAACTGCTGCTTCAATGCCGCGAAACGCTGCCGCATGAACGGGCGCAACATCGACTGAACAAGCAGACTCACCGGTACGACCGTCGAGATCAGGGTAATCAAAAAAATCACATACAAAATCAGAAACGGGTAACGCCGCAACTGGCCGGGCTTGCCCGCCGCGCGCAGCAATTTGCCCCAGACGAAGAAGCTGCGCGTGGCAGCCTTCTCGCTGAACAGCAGCTGCGGGTTGGAATCCACCGCTTTCAATCCTCCGAGTAGCGACGCAGTCCCGCGCTCTGCGTTGTTGTGCAGCGCATCGCGCAGGGCCAGACCGAAACGGCGTGCGCGCTGGATGCTTTCCGCATCGACACCGGCGGGCGGCAGGAACTTGAGGAAGTCCTTCTTGCCGCTCAGCAGCCAGAACGGCGTGGTCCACAGGCTGGCCATGGTCGGGCTGGGATCGACCAGCGCGATGTTGTCGAGCAGACGCGCGCCGCAATCCTGCAGCATGCCTTTCATCTTCTCCTGCGCCAGCATCCACATGTTGCGGCAGGCAATCACGGTGACCACCGGCTTGCCTGCCAGCAGCTGCTTCGCCAGCGGATGCTTGAGGAAGGAGGTGACCGGGATGGATGGTGCGAGGAACCACACCTGGTAAGGCAGGATCACCAGATCGAAATCCTCGTCGCCCTTCAACGTCAGCGGCTGCAACTCGCACGGCACCATGTGCGCCGCCTCGGGGAAGGCATCCAGAAAACTGAAGAACCCCCACGGAAACGGATACGGCGTGACAGGACGCAACGTCTCGATGTGTACCGAGATGCCGCCGTCCTGCTGCAAAGGTTCGACGATGCGCCGCGTGACCTCAGCCAGTTGCCCGGTCTGGGAATAGGTCAACACGAGAACGCGCTTGATCGAACGGGGTGCCGGAGATTCGTTAGGATTCACTGCGACCACGCAACTGATTGAGCCGATTTAAAAACAGTATGCATTCTAGCATCCCGCCGCCCCTGCCACCAAGGCGGCGGCGGCCGATTCAAGCCGCTTGTACCCCGTTGCCGGCCACATACAGATGAGTGGCATCCAGCGAGAACATGGATTCCGCCGACGCGACCACCGCTTTGCCGCCGCTTATCTCGCTAGGCTTGAGCCGCAACCACAGGCTGCTGCCGCCCTCCATCTCGTCCAGCCAACCGAGCAACACCCCGGCGCTGCCGCATTGTGCGGCTGCCAGTTTCAGCAAAGCCTGCGGCGAGCCTCCCGCGATGAACGCGGCGTGGCCGCGCCAGCGCATCTGCACCGCCAACAGCGCCAACAGCTGGCTGGGTTGCGTCTGCAAAAAGGTCAGCGGCATGGGCAGGTCATCGTGCATCTGCTCCAGCGCCTGTCCGGTCGGCACATAAGTGCCGCGCTGGCTGCCCAGCAACAACAGCGCATCCGGCGGCAGCTCTTTCTCGCCCGCCTCGGCCAGACAGTTCAAGGCACCGTACAAGCCCAATTCTGCCCAGTTACCGATGCGGCGCGGCTTTGCGCCGAGCATGCCGGCCAACTGTTCGCGCCAATCCAGCGGCGGCGGAACGGCGAGACAACGGCCCTGGATGGCAAAAGTCGTCATGCGCGCTCCAGTATCACGCTGGCGTGGCTGCCGCCGAAGCCCAGTATCGTGGCCATGAAGTGCCGCACGTTCTGCGGCATGGTTGTAGCGAGCGCCACACCCAGTTCCTTGTCCACCTCGTGCTCGTACAAAGGCCACACGCCTCTTTCCAGACAGGCTGTCAGCAGGACAATCTCGGCCGCGCCGGAAGCCCCCATGGTGTGACCCATCGCCGCTTTGAGCGAGACCAGCGGCGGCATGTGTTTAAAGGTCTCGCGCAGGCCCTGCGCCTCGACCGCATCGTTGCCGGGACTGCCTGCGGCCTGCACCTTGATGAGGTCGATGGCATCCGCTTTCACTGCGCTATCCGCGAAAGCATGCGCACACATCTCTTTCACGGCGCGTACCGAGGCGCCGGTAGGCTGCTCCCCATCCACCACGTTGGCACCGCCAGCCAGTCGCCAAAGTGCCGAATCGCGAGTCGACAGCCGGAGCGCGGCGACGGCTTCACCCAGCACCAACCCATCACGCTGCTCGCCGAAAGGTTTGCTGCCAGTTCGGGAGAGCAGTTGCAGGGCAGCGAAGCCGCCCAGGGTCAGCCGGTTGTCCAGTTCGATGCCGAGCACCAACGCATCCGTCGCCGCACCGCTGCGCAACAACGCTTGCGCTGCCAGCATGGCATTCAGGCTTGAGGTACAGGCCGTGTTCACCACATGCACCGGCCCGCTCCAGTCCAGCCAGGCCGCGACCTTGTCGGCGAATGACTGGTAGTCCATCCGGGTCGCACCGCGTTCGACCGCACCGATGTCGAAAGATGAGGTGGCAATAAGCAACACCCCGTCGCGGATCTGCTGCGCGCCGGCTTCAGCGGCGACGTGTTGCACCAATTCGCGCGCGCGCTCGTTCCAGTCGGATTGGCTAAAAGGAATGGCGTGGAAGGGATAATCGCCCGCCATGGCACCGGGCAGGGTGACTTGAGTTGTTTGTACCGCACTTTGCAACAAGGAAGCGAGTACCTGCTCCATACCGAGCCCGAGCGAACAGGCCAGTCCGCGTCCGGCGATGTGAACGGGAGTCATTTTGCTTTTTGCAGGTGTTCGGCCAGCGTCGCCAGCGAACTGAGCGCACGGCGCGTCTCTTTGCTGTCCGGCATGCGCACACCATACTTCTTCTGGATGGCCATCGATATCTGCAGGGCATCGAGCGAATCGAGCCCCAGTCTGGCATCGTCTCCGAACCAGGCCTCGTCGTCGCGCAGGCCGCCCTCGGGCTCGACCTTGTCTACGGCGGCAAGGATGAACGCTTTGAGTTCGGCGAGGAAAGCGGCGTTGTTATCTGTCATGGAATGGCTGTGTCCGCCGGTCGGCGGACACATATGGATCACTGGGCTTTATGTTGCTGGATATGCTCGTTCAGGCTACGCAACGAGCTGAATATCTTGTTGTTGTCGGCATCGTCAGATTTTAGCTGGACGCCGTAGGTTTTGGAGATCGCCAGCGACAGTTCGAGGATATCGATGGAATCCAGGCCCAGACCTTCGCCGTACAACGGCGCATCCGGCTCGATCTCGTCGGCCGAGACTTCGAGGTTCAACGAGGTGACGATGAGTTGTGCCAACTCTTTTTCTTGCGCGCTTGCTGCCATGATGCTCCCTGTCGTTTATTTCACCGGGCGCATTTTACCTCAACAGGCGGATGAACTCTAAATCATCGCTCCATTGATGGAGATGACTTGACCGGAGATATAGGCCGCTTTGTCCGAGGCGATGAAAGCCACCAGATCGGCGACTTCCTCGGGTTTGCCCGCACGGCCGACCGGCACGAGGCGCTTGATGGTGTCCTTGTCGAACACGTTTTCGGTCATCGCCGATTCAATGATGCCGGGCGCGATGGCGTTGACGGTGATGCCGCGGCTGGCGACTTCCAGCGCCAGCGATTTGGTCGCACCGTGCAATCCCGCCTTGGCCGCCGCGTAGTTGGTCTGGCCGCGGTTGCCCGAAATGGCGGCCACGGAAGAGATATTGATGATGCGCCCCCAGCGCTTGCCGATCATCGGCAGCAGCAGCGGTTGGGTCACATTAAAGAAACCGTTGAGCGAGACATCGATGACCTTGTGCCATTGCTGCACGTTCATACCCGGCATCACGGCATCATCGTGGATACCGGCGTTATTCACCAGGATCTGGATAGCACCTTCTTCCAGCACTGTCTTCAGCGCTGTCGCGGTCTGCTCGGCATCCGCCACGTCGAAGGCGATGGCTTGGGCGCTGCCGCCGACATCCTTGATCTCGGCGACGAGGTCTTCCGCACGTTGCAGAGAGCTGTTGGCATGCACATAGACGTGGTAGCCGAGACCGGCCAGCTTGCGGCATATCTCCGCGCCAATACCGCCGCTGCCGCCTGTCACCAGTGCACGCTTCATACGCCCGCCTTGTCTGCGTCCAGCACCACGGTGGCGCGGCCGCTCATGATCCTGCTTGTTCCCGCATGGATATCGAACTGGTAGATGACTCGCGCTTCGTCACCCATGACTTTCTCGGCATCGATGATGAGGTCGTCGCTCAGATTGTCCAGCCGCATCGTCGTGCAGGCGATGTCGCGCAGTGCCGCCAGATATCCGGCGCGCGGTTTGCTGTCGTATTTGGCATCCCAGGCGCCGTGCACCGCCATCGCCTGTGCCGCATATTCGATACCGCACAAAGCCGGCAACTCGTCGCCGGAACGCATGGGATTCGCAGGATCGCGATGGCTACTGCTGATGCAGCGGATGCGCTGCGCATCGCATTCGAGCACGCCGTCCAGCAGGCACATACTCCCAACGTGCGGGATGACCTTGGCGATATCCGTCTTGACCGCTAGCACGGCGTCACCCGTATATCGAGGTGGTTTCCCTCAAGATAGTCAATGGAAATCTGCGTCGTCTTGGCTGCGGCCAGTGCAGCCAGCAACGGCAGCACGCGCGCGGCAGGCACGCCTTTGCGCAGGTCTTCCAGCGCTTCGTCCTTCATCGTCGTCTCCGGCGCCTTGCCGGAACGGAACTCGACTTCGATCGCAGCCAGCGATTTTGCACTCTGCTGTTTCGTCAGAATCAGCGCCGCGCCGAATGAAGTCGTGATCGGCCGCACGGAATGCAGCGGCTCCGGATAGCTATGGTCGTAAGCGACCAGCGCGACGACGGCATCATCCACGACGACCTGGGTGGCGGATTCGAGCAGGCCGGCGACAAAACTCGCGTCGTAGGCGCACAGACTGGTCGAGGGCTCGTGCGAACCGGCCGCGATGCACCAGTAGCCGGCAGCGGCGTTGTGTACTGAATTGTGGAAGCGGGTAGGCGATACCTCGCGCGGGGCTGTCGCCAGGATGCCGTTGATGGCATGCACGTTGTCGTTGTCGCCGCCGGAGGACGTGAATACAGTCGAAGCCGATTTCGTCTCGCGTCCGGCTTGCAGGAATGCCTCCTGTCCGACCGTCAGCGCCAGTTTGATCGGCACACCGGCACGGCGGCGTTCGGCTGCAGGCAGCATATCGCTTGCGCGCAGGTTGGTCGGCGCAGCGACATAAGCCGCTTCACCGGCCAGCACAGCACGGCTGGCCGACCAGCCATCCAGTCCCGGCCCGAGCAGACCTATTCCCTCGACGTACAGTCGCATCATGCTTTTCTCCCCAGCACGAGGCTGCAGTTGCTGCCACCAAAGCCGAATGAATTGCTCAGCACGCGCCTGATCTTCCCGGCACCGTTCTCGATCCGGTAATCGATCGCGATGGCGGAATCGAGTTGCTGCGTGTTCACACTGCCCGGAATAAACCCGTGTTCGACTGCGAGCATGGCGATGATAGCCTCGGTGATACCCGCCGCGCCCAGCAGATGACCGGTCCAGCCCTTGGTCGAACTGCACGGGACTTTGTCGCCGAATACTTCGGCGACCGCCTTGCCTTCGCTGGCATCGTTCGACTTGGTCGCGGTACCGTGCAAATTGATGTAATCGATGTCGTCTGCCTGAAGTCCGGCGGCATCCAGCGCTCGCTGCATCGCGAGTATCGCGCCCAGCCCTTCCGGGTGCGGCGTCGACATGTGGTAGGCATCGGAACTTTCGCCGACTCCCAACAGGAACATTGGATCGGCAGCCTTTGCCTCCGTAGCGCGTTCGATCAGCACGAAACCTCCGCCCTCTCCCACCGAGATGCCATCACGTTCCGCATCATAAGGACGGCAGGGAAAGCGAGATACCAGCCCCAGAGAGTTGAATCCGTACAGCGTGCTCAGACACAGGCTGTCGACACCGCCGATCACCGCAGCATCGCACACGCCCGCCTCCATCATGCGCAGCGCATTGGCGAACACTTTCGCGCTCGAGGAGCATGCTGAAGACACGACGAAGGAGGGGCCGGTCAGCCCGAGGTAATGCGAGACGAAACCCGCAAGCGAATAGGAATTCTGCGTCTCAGCGTAATGAAAGTCAGGCGGCAATGCCCCAGTCTGCGGATCCAAATGACGGTACGCCAGCTCGGTCTGCAATATGCCGGAGGTACTGGTGCCCATGAACACGCCGATGCGTGCAGCACCGTACTTTTTCCTGGCGGCCTCGGTCGCTTCGACGAAGCCATCCTGCTCCAGACACAATTGCGCGAGGCGATTATTGCGGCAGTCGAAAGCGGAAAGATCGGCTCTGACTCGAAAGCTATCCAGCATCCCGACCTTGGCGATGTAGGTCTCCAAATCGACGTCTTCGAAAGCGCACGGAACCAGACCGGACCGGCGCGCCTGCAATGCCTCCATGGCTGCTGACGCACCCAGACCAAGGCTGTTTGCAAGGGTGAATTGGCTGATGACTAAAGGTTGCAAGTTGGATTTCGCAGATTTAACAAGGAATGTGCTACTGAGCGAACGTGATTCTAGCACATGCAAAAACACCGAACCCTGCGTGCGCAGGGCCCTCCAATCAGTCAGTCCAGCCCAACCAGCGGCGTCTTGGTGTTGCGGATGGTCGTGTAAGCCTGATAGTTCCAGGAGAAGGATATCCCGGTACTGAACAGGCTACGGGTGTTGCGGAAGGTCTTGAATCCGCGAACCAGAGAAGATTTGAACGAAGAGACTTCTGCATACGCTTCGAGCAGTCCTTCGTAAGCATCGGTCGGCGTCATGCCGTTCATCTTGAACACCGGTTCGAAGATGGTGTAATGGCGCCAATCATTGGGATAATCGGTCAGCAACAGTCGCTGCTCTTCCACCATCTGCTTGTAGAACGCGGTTCCCGGCAACGGTGTTTCCAGCGACATCTGCACGGCATCGATCTCGTGTTCCAACACGAAATCGATGGTGCGACGGAACGCATCCCTGGTCTGGCCTTCGGTGCCAAAGATGAAGCAGCCGACGATGGCGATGCCGTGATCGTGCAGCTTCTTGATGGCATCGCCGAAATTCTTGGTGTTTGGGCGCAGGTTGACCGACTTGTGCATGGAATCGATCGTTCCCGGATCGAGCGACTCGAAGCCGATCAGCAAGCCCTTGCAGCCGCTGCGCTGCGCCGCCTTCAGGACATCGTCGTGTTCGACGATGTTGAGACAGGTCTGTCCACCCCATTCTTTCTTGCAATCAGCCATACGATCGAAAAGTTCCTTCGCGCGCTTGATATAGCGCGGCCCCTGGCCGACGATGTTGTCGTCGACAATGAAGATGCGTTTGGATTTGATGGAGTTGATCTCGTCGATCACGCTGTCGATGTTGCGCACACGATAGCGCGAGCCGTTGAAGGCAGTGACCGAACAGAAATTGCAATTGATGGGACAGCCACGCCCGGTCTGTACGGTTTCGACGAAGTATTTCCCCTTCAGCAGGTCGCGGCGCGGTGCCAGCAGATTCTCGACCTCGGGCGGCTCGCACATGCGGTACACCTTCTGCATCTGGCCGCGCTCGAAATCCTCCAGCAGCTTGGGCCAAATGTTCTCGCCCTCGCCGACCACGACCGCATCGGCATAGCGCAATGCTTCATCCGTCATGTACGAGACATGTATCCCGCCCATCACCACCGGGATCCCGCGCGCGCGAAAGCGGGCGGCGATCTCGTACGCGCGCGGTGCCAGCGGCGTCATGCAGGTGATTCCGACCAGGTCGACCTTTGAATCGAAATCCAAATCCTCCATCGCTTCATCGACGATCTGCACATCGTAGTGCTCGGGCGTGTAGCGGGCGATGATGGCCAGATTCAGCGGCGGCAGGGCCAGCACCTTGATGTTGGAATGCAGACTGTCCTTGAATGCCGGATTGACGAGGAGTATCTTCTTCATGCGCACTTCCCTTAAGTTGTACTTCACCCTAGGCTTGCAGCCTTTTTCGAAGCATATCAGAAATCACTCTTTGCCCTGGAAACCGCAGCAGGCCGAGATTCACGCGCTGTAAAGCAAACACCCCTCACCGGTAATCGGGAGGGGTGTTTTCGGCTGCTGGAAACAACAAAGCCCTCACGAGGAGGGCTTTGTTGTTTGTAAGGAGTCTGACGATGACCTACTTTGGCTATGGCCGCCCCGCTGGGGCTTAACATTCGCAAGCGAATATTAGCCTACGCCGCAAGAAGCTCGCGGTGCAAGCTTCTTGTCACTGCGTTCAAGCAGGTCCCTATCAAATCTCCAAAGCAAAAGACCCCGCCTTTTGGGCGGGGTCTTTCACTTTGTAAGGAGTCTGACGATGACCTACTTTCACATGCGTATGCACACTATCATTGGCGCGAAGTCGTTTCACTGTCCTGTTCGAGATGGGAAGGAGTGGGGCCAACTTGCTATGGTCGTCAGACATAACTGTTATCAATCGCCGAAACTTGTTTAAAGATCCGGCGCCTGATGTAATTTT
>JAUSBR010000010.1 GCA_030651895.1 Sideroxyarcus sp.
AAAATTACATCAGGCGCCGGATCTTTAAACAAGTTTCGGCGATTGATAACAGTTATGTCTGACGACCATAGCAAGTTGGCCCCACTCCTTCCCATCTCGAACAGGACAGTGAAACGACTTCGCGCCAATGATAGTGTGCATCCGCATGTGAAAGTAGGTCATCGTCAGACTCCTTACAAATAGAAAACCCCCAGGTGAAAACCTGGGGGTTTTCTATTTGTGGGTCCGATAGCGACCTGTTTGAACGACAGGCACAGCATTGCATGACAGGTGCCGAGCGTGTACTGTGGCAACGTCTAAGGGCCACATCGTATGGAGGGCCCCGCAAAACAACGGGAGGATACGATGAACCGTATGGTCACCATCGACGGTAACGAAGCCGCCGCCACTATCGCCCACCTCACCAACGAAGTCATCGCCATCTATCCGATCACACCTGCCTCGCCGATGGGCGAGCATGCGGACGAATGGTCGGCGCAGGGACGCAAGAATCTTTGGGGCACGGTGCCCAGTGTCATCGAGATGCAGAGCGAGGGCGGCGCTGCGGGCGCGCTGCACGGCGCCTTGCAGGCCGGCGCCTTGTGTACGACCTTCACCGCCTCCCAAGGCCTGCTGCTGATGATCCCCAACATGTACAAGATCGCCGGCGAACTGACGCCGATGGTGTTGCACGTGGCGGCGCGTTCGCTGGCGGCCCAGGCGCTGTCCATCTTCTGCGACCATTCCGACGTCATGGCCACGCGCGGCACGGGCTTTGCCATGTTGTGTTCCAACTCGGTGCAGGAAGCCATGGACATGGCGCTCATCGCCCAGGCGGCAACGCTGGAAACGCGGGTGCCGATCCTGCATTTCTTCGACGGCTTTCGCACCTCGCACGAAGTGGCCAAGATCGAGTCCATCGATCTCTCGGTGGTGCGCGCCATGATCAGCGACGAACTAGTGCAGGCGCACCGCGCCCGCGCCCTCAATCCCGAGCATCCGGTGCTGCGCGGCAGCTCGCAGAATCCCGACGTGTATTTTCAGGGGCGCGAAAGCGTCAATCCCCGGTACCAGGAAATGCCGGGGGTGGTGCAGTCGGTGATGGACCGTTTCGCCGCACTTACCGGCAGGCAATATCATTTATTCGACTACGTCGGCGCCGCCGATGCCGAGCGGGTCATCGTGCTGATGGGCTCGGGCGCTGAAGCGGCCCATGAAACCGTGGAGCACCTGCAGGCGCAAGGCGAGAAGGTCGGCCTGCTCAAGGTGCGGCTGTATCGCCCGTTCGATCCCGCCGTTCTGCTTGCCGCGCTGCCCGCCACCGTGCGCCGCATTGCCGTGCTCGATCGCACCAAGGAGCCGGGTGCCGATGGCGAGCCGCTGTACAAGGACGTGCTCACCGCCGTGGTGCAGTTCTGCGCCGCCGGACAGTCGCACTTCGCCGAATTGCCGCGCATCATCGGCGGACGCTACGGGCTGTCGTCCAAGGAATTCACCCCCGGCATGATCAAGGCGGTGTTCGACGAGCTGACACGGGAGCAGCCCAAGAACGGTTTCACCATCGGCATCCGCGATGACGTCAGCCACACCAGTCTGGAGTGGGACCCGCAGTTCCGCGCCGCCGCCACGCTGGCGACCAACTGCGCGCTGTTCTACGGCCTCGGTTCCGACGGCACCGTCAGCGCCAACAAGAACACCATCAAGATCATTGGCGAAAGCACGGACATGTACGCCCAGGGCTACTTCGTCTACGACTCGAAGAAGGCCGGTGCCATCACCGTTTCGCACCTGCGCTTCGGCAAACAGCCGATCCGTTCCAGCTACCTCATCGGCGACAACGAGGCGCACTTCATCGGCTGCCACCAGACGGTGTTCCTGGAACGCTACGATCTGCTGGACAAGGCTGCGCCCGGCGCAGTGTTCCTGCTCAACACCGGCGCCGGTCCCGGCGAAGTGTGGCACACGCTGCCGCGGCGCATGCAGCAGCAGATCATCGACAAGAACATCCGCTTCTTCGTCATCGATGCCTACAAGGTGGCGCATGACGCCGGCATGCAGCGGCGCATCAACACCATCATGCAGACCTGCCACTTCGCCATCTCCGGCCTGCTGCCGCGCGAGGAGGCAATCGCCGCGATCAAGAAGGCCGCGGAAAAGACCTATGGCAAGAAGGGCGCGAAGATCATCGAACTCAACTTCGGCGCCATCGATGCGGCGCTGGCCAACTTGCACGAGGTGGCGGCGCCGGGCAAGGTTACTTCGGCGTTCGAGCGCCCGCCGGTGGTGGCCGCCAACGCGCCGCAATTCGTGCGGGACATCACCGCCGTGATGATGGCCGGGCGCGGCGACGAACTGCCGGTCAGCGCCATCCCTGCCGACGGCACCTGGCCCACCGGCACCACGCGCTGGGAGAAGCGCAACATCGCGCAGGAGATCCCGGTGTGGGACGAGAATCTGTGCATCGCCTGCGGCAAATGCCCCTTCGTCTGCCCGCACACCGCCATCCGCAGCAAACTGTTCGATCCGGCACGGGCCGCCGATGCGCCGCCCACGTTCAAGCACATGGCGGTCAAGGGAAAGGAGTTTCCCGACGGCGCGCACATCGTGTATCAGGTGGCGGCGGAAGACTGCACCGGCTGCGGCCTGTGTGTGGACATCTGCCCGGTGAAGGACAAGGAGAATCCCGGCCGTCGCGCGCTCAACATGGCACCGCAGGCGCCGCTGCGCGAACAGGAGCGCGCGAACTTCGACTATTTCCTTGCGCTGCCCGAGTTCGACCGGCGCGAGGTGCGCGGCACGGTGATGAAGAGCGCCATGCTGTTGCAGCCGCTGTTCGAGTTTTCCAGCGCCTGTTCCGGCTGCGGCGAAACGCCTTACCTGCGCCTCGCCTCGCAACTGTTCGGCGACCGCATGCTCGTCGCCAACGCCACCGGCTGTTCGTCCATCTACGGCGGCAACCTGCCCACCACGCCGTGGGCGCAGGACGCGCAGGGGCGCGGCCCGGCCTGGAACAATTCGCTGTTTGAGGACAATGCCGAATTCGGACTGGGGATGCGCGTGGCCATCGACAAGCAGCAGGAATATGCCGCCGAACTGCTCAAGGCGCTGGCTACGCACATCGGCGAAGACCGGGTCGCAGCGCTATTGGATGCGCAGCAAAATGACGAAGCAGGCATCCACGAACAGCGTGAACGCGTCGTCGCCCTGCGCGAGCAATTGAAGAAGATCGATCGTCCCGAAGCCCGCCAGCTGGAAGCTTTGGCCGACAGTCTGGTGCAGAAGAGCGTGTGGATCGTCGGCGGCGACGGCTGGGCCTACGACATCGGCTTCGGCGGCCTCGACCATGTGCTGGCCTCCGGCCGCAACGTCAACATTCTGGTGCTGGATACCGAGGTGTACTCCAACACCGGCGGCCAGACCTCCAAGGCCACGCCGCGCGGTGCCGTGGCAAAGTTCTCCGCCGGCGGCAAGGCCACGCCGAAAAAGGATCTGGCGATGATCGCCATGGCCTACGGCAACGTCTACGTCGCCCAGGTGGCCTACGGCGCCAAGGACGTGCAGACCCTCAAGGCCTTCATGGAAGCGGAGTCCTGGCCCGGCGTGTCGATCATCATCGCCTACAGCCCGTGCACCGCCTGGGGCACCGACATGATCAACAACCACGCCATGCAGGACCGCGCGGTGCGCAGCGGCCACTGGCCGCTGTTCCGTTACGATCCGCGCCGCGCCGCGCGGCAGGAAAACCCGCTGCAACTGGACTCCAAGGAACCGTCCATCGCCTACCGGGAATTCGTCAGCCAGGAAACGCGCTTCAACATGTTGTGGCGCAGTCACCCGGAAGCGGCGGAGAAATTCCTCGGTGAGGCCCAGAAGCACGCCCTCAGCAACTTCCAGCACTACCGGCAATTGGCCGAACTCAGCTATGCCAAGCCGGAAGAGGTCAAGCCCGCTCAAGCAAAGGAATGATCATGAACCTGCGCACCCGTTATCTCGGTCTGGAACTGAAGAACCCGCTGGTACCTTCCGCCTCACCGCTGTCGCGCAGCCTCGATACGGCCAAGCGGCTGGAGGATGCCGGTGCCGCCGCGCTGGTGATGTATTCGCTGTTCGAGGAAGAACTCCGGCACGACCACGACGTGATGGACTCCTATCTGCACAACCAGTCGCTGGGCCATGCCGAGGCCACCAGTTTTCTGCCGATGCACGGTGATATGCCGTCCAGACAGGATCGCTATCTGGAGCAGCTGCAACGGCTCAAGCAGACGCTTGGCATACCGGTCATCGCCAGTCTCAACGGCGTCACGCCGGGCGGCTGGATCGAGTACGGCAAAGCCTTGCAGCAGGCCGGTGCCGATGCGCTGGAGCTGAACGTGTACTACATCGCCGGGGATGTGAATGTCAGCGGCGCCGACGTAGAGCAGCGCTACGTCGACATGCTCCAGGAACTGTGCCGGCACGTCAGCCTGCCCATCGCCATGAAACTGTCGCCGCAGTTCAGTTCCGTGTCCAATATGGTCGGCCGTTTGGAACAGGCCGGCGCTGCCGGCGTCAGCATGTTCAACCGCTTCTACCAGCCGGACATCGATCTCGACAGTCTGCGCGTGTCGCCGCAGTTGCACCTGTCCAGCTCCGCCGAGTCGCTGCTTGCCATGCGCTGGATCGCCATCCTCTTCGGCCGGGTCAAACTCACCCTCGCCGCCACCGGCGGCGTCCATACCCACAGCGACGCGCTGAAGATGCTGCTGGCCGGTGCCGATGTGGTGCATCTGTGCAGCACTCTGCTGTTGCATGGCCCAAAGCAACTGGCGCATATACTCCAAGGCATGGAGGATTGGCTGGACGACAGCCCGTATGAATCGGTGGAGCAACTCAAGGGAGTACTGAGCCAGCGCCATGCCGGCAATGCCTCGGCCTCGGCCTACGCCCGCGCCAACTACCTGCAATTGCTGGACAGCTACCCGCCCGGCGCGGGCAACTGAAGCGTTACCGGCAGCGGCAAGGGCTATCCGTTCGTAATCTGCGCCCAAAGCCTGATGACAGCCCGCGAAAGTCTGACGCCCGTCCTGTGCTGAAAGATCAATTGATGGGGTGCAAGCTCTTGAAATAGCAAAAGACCCCGCCCCAAAGGTGGAGTCTTTTGCTTTGGGTGTTCGATTGCCACAATGAGCAGACGGCCCGCGCTTCTTCCTTTGAGAGGCCGACTGTTTTGGGATACAATCGCACTCCATGACAAAGTACATATTTATAACCGGCGGCGTTGTCTCTTCCTTAGGAAAAGGCATCGCCGCCGCTTCACTTGCGGCTATCCTCGAGTCGCGTGGCCTCAAAGTCACGATGCTCAAGCTGGATCCGTATATCAACGTCGATCCGGGCACGATGAGCCCGTTCCAGCACGGAGAGGTTTTCGTCACCGAAGACGGTGCCGAGACCGATCTGGATCTGGGGCATTACGAGCGTTTCATCTCGGCCAAGATGCGCAAGGCCAACAACTTCACCACCGGGCAGATCTACGAGAGCGTGATCCGCAAGGAACGCCGTGGCGAGTATCTGGGCAAGACCGTGCAGGTGATTCCTCATATCACCAACGAGATCCAGACATTCGTCGAACGCGGCGCAGCCGCTTCCCTTGACGGGAATGCAGATGTGGCCATTGTCGAGATTGGTGGTACGGTGGGTGACATCGAATCGCTGCCGTTCCTCGAGGCGGCGCGCCAGATGGGTCTGCGCATGGGGCGTCACCAGGTGGCCTATGTACACCTCACGCTGGTTCCCTATATCGCGACTGCCGGCGAGCTGAAGACCAAGCCGACACAACACAGCGTGCAGAAGCTGCGCGAGATCGGTATCTTCCCGACCGCGCTGCTGTGCCGTGCCGATCGCCGCATTCCGGACGACGAGCGCGCCAAAATCTCGCTGTTTGCTAACGTGCGCGAAGACAGCGTGATCTCGATGTGGGATGCGGACAGTATCTACAAGGTGCCGCAGATGCTGCACGAGCAAGGACTGGATCGCATCATCTGTGATGAACTGGCACTGAACGCACCGCCTGCCGACCTGACGGTATGGCAGAACCTGATCAAGGCGCAAGATAATCCGCAGCACGAGATCACCATCGGCATGGTCGGCAAGTATGTTGACCTCACCGAATCGTACAAGTCGCTTATTGAAGCTTTGCGTCATGCCGGCATCCATACCGCCACGCGCGTGAACATCGAATATCTGGATTCCGAAGTCATCGAGAACGAGGGCACGGACTGCCTGAAAAATCTTGATGCCATCCTGGTTCCCGGCGGTTTCGGCGTGCGCGGCACGGAAGGCAAGATCGCCTCGATTCGTTATGCGCGCGAGAACAAGGTCCCTTATCTCGGCATCTGCCTCGGCATGCAACTCGCTGTCATCGAATATGCGCGCCATGTGGCGGGCATGAGCGATGCGAACAGCACCGAATTCAACCTCGAGACCGAGCATCCGGTAGTGGCGCTGATCACCGAGTGGCTGGATCGCGACGGCAAGGTCGCCAAGCGCAGCGCCGATTCAGACATGGGCGGCACCATGCGCCTCGGTTCGCAACGCTGCCCGGTCAAGCCCAACACCATGGCGCAGCGTATCTACGGCGATGAAGTGAACGAGCGTCACCGCCATCGCTATGAAGTGAATAACCATTACGTTCCCTCGCTGGAAAAGACCGGACTGGTCATTTCCGCTCGCACGCCTTCCGAGGATCTGCCGGAGATGATGGAATTGCCACAAAGTATGCATCCCTGGTTCGTCGGCGTGCAGTTCCACCCCGAGTTCACCTCCACGCCGCGCACCGGACATCCGCTGTTCAAGGCGTATGTTGAAGCGGCGGTCAAGCGCAAGGAAGCAGCATGAAACTGTGCAACTTCGAAGTGGGTTTGAACAAGCCGCTGTTCCTGATCGCCGGTCCCTGCGTGATCGAGTCGGAGCAGATGGCGCTGGATACCGCAGGACAGTTGAAAGAGATCTGCCAGAAGCTCGGCATCCCCTTCATCTACAAATCCTCGTACGACAAGGCCAACCGCAGTTCCGGCAAGACCTTCCGCGGTTTTGGCATGGAAGCAGGCCTGAAGATACTGGAGAAGGTCAAAGCGCAGATCGGCGTGCCGGTGCTGACCGATGTGCATAGCGAAGACGAGATCGCTCCCGTAGCCTCCGTGGTCGATGTGCTGCAGACACCCGCGTTCCTATGCCGCCAGACCGATTTTATCCATGCCGTGGCGAAGTCTGGCAAGCCGGTGAACATCAAGAAGGGCCAGTTCCTTTCTCCGTGGGACATGAAGAACGTGGTCGACAAGGCGCGCGAAGTGAGCGGCGGCGACACCATCATGGTGTGCGAGCGCGGCGCATCGTTCGGCTACAACAATCTGGTGTCGGACATGCGTTCGCTGGCGGTGATGCGCAACACCGGCTGCCCGGTGGTGTTCGATGCCACGCATTCGGTGCAATTGCCCGGCGGGCAGGGTACCTCCAGCGGCGGTCAGCGCGAGTTCGTGCCGGTCTTGGCGCGTGCGGCGGTGGCGGCTGGCATCGCCGGTATATTCATGGAGACACATCCCGATCCCGCGAAGGCGATGTCGGACGGTCCCAATGCATTCCCGCTGGGGCATCTGTCGGCGATGTTACAGACACTGAAGGCGCTGGACGCCTTGGTGAAGCAACAAGGTTTTATCGAAGAGAACGTTAACTTAAAAAGTGTGTGAGCGAAGGAAGAAGAATGAGTGCAATTGTTGATGTGATAGCGCGTGAGATTTTGGATTCCCGTGGCAACCCGACCGTAGAAGCGGACGTGTTGCTGGAGTCGGGTGTGATGGGCCGTGCCGCAGTACCTTCCGGTGCATCCACCGGCGAGAAAGAAGCGATCGAGTTGCGCGATGGCGACAAGCAGCGCTATCTGGGCAAGGGCGTGCTGAAAGCCGTCGAGAACGTGAACACCGAGATCGCTGAAGCCATCATCGGCCTGGATGCCGCTGAACAGGCGTTCATCGACCAGACTATGATTGATCTGGACGGTACCGAGACCAAGTCGCGCCTTGGCGCGAACGCCATTCTGGCCGTGTCGATGGCCGTGGCACGTGCTGCAGCGGAAGAGAGCGGCCTGCCGCTGTATCGCTATCTCGGCGGTGCGGCACGCATGGAGATGCCAGTGCCGATGATGAACATCATCAACGGTGGCGCGCACGCCACCGGCGGTGCGGATATCCAGGAATTCATGATCATCCCGGTCGGCGCGCAAAGTTTCCGTGAAGCGTTGCGTTGCGGTGCCGAAGTGTTCCACGCCCTCAAAGCGATCCTGCACAAGCGCGGTCTGGCGACTACCGTTGGCGACGAGGGCGGTTTTGCACCGGCCCTGGGTTCCAACGAAGCAGCGCTGAAGGTCATTGTCGAAGCTATCGAAGCAGCCGGCTACGTGCCCGGCGCCGATGTGGCGATCGGTATCGATGCCGCCGCTTCCGAGTTCTACAAGGACGGAAAATACCATCTGAAGGCCGACGGTCTGACGCTGACTGCAGCACAGATCATCGACATGTACGCTTCATGGGTGGACAAGTACCCGGTCATCACGCTGGAAGACGGCATGAGCGAACACGACTGGGACGGCTGGAAGGCATTGACCGACCGTCTCGGTAAAACCATCCAACTGGTCGGCGACGATATCTTCGTGACCAATACTAAGATCCTGAGCGAAGGCATCAAGCGAGGCATCGCCAACTCCATCCTGATCAAGGTGAACCAGATCGGTACATTGACCGAAACGTTCGCCGCCATCGAGATGGCCAAGCGTGCCGGCTACACCGCCGTGATCTCGCACCGCTCCGGCGAAACGGAAGACTCCACCATCGCCGACCTGGCTGTGGCGACCAATGTCATGCAGATCAAGACCGGTTCGCTGTCCCGTTCCGACCGCATGGCGAAGTACAACCAGTTGCTGCGCATCGAGGAAGACCTCGGTGACAGTGCTTCCTATCCCGGTCGCGCCGCCTACTACCAACTGGGCTGATGCGTGTCGTCACCTACATACTGATTGCCCTTCTCCTGCTGTTGCAATATCCGCTGTGGCTGGGGAAGGGTAGTTGGCTGAAGGTGTGGGACATGGGCAAGCAGGTCGAGGCCCAGAAACAAACCAACGAACAGACCCTGAAGCGCAATGCGGCACTGGATGCCGAAGTGCGCGATCTCAAACGCGGAACCGATGCCATCGAAGAGCGCGCACGCAGCGAGCTCGGCATGGTCAAACAGGGTGAAGTGTTCTTTCAGGTAGTCGGCGGAGAAGGGGCTGCAACGGCCTCGGGTGTGGTCGCCGCAACGCCCCCTACAGCCAAGATCAAGTAATGACCGTGGGCTGATCCCGTCCGGTGCGCGTCTGTAGTTCGGAGATGCGCAGCGCGATCTGGATCAATTCCTTCAGGGCTTCCTGAGCGTCCAGATGATGGTGCGATGCATCCACCTCATACGCCTCCAGATAGACCCGCAAGGTAGCGCCTTCGGTACCTGTGCCGGACAGGCGGAAGATGATGCGCGAGCCGTCACTGAACAGGATGCGTACGCCCTGGTCCTTGCTTACGCTGCCGTCCACCGGGTCGGTGTAGCTGAAGTCATCGCAACTGCCCACAGTGTACTTGCCGAATTGCTTACCGGTGAGCGAGGCAAAACTGTCGCGCAGGTGCAGCATCACGCCGTTTGCGGCTTCCGTAGGCAATCCTTCATAGTCGTAACGAGAATAGAAGTTGCGGCCGAATTTTGCCCAATGCCCGCGCACGATCTCTTCCACTGACTGCTTGCGTGCGGCGACGATGTTCAGCCAGAACAGCACAGCCCACAGCCCGTCCTTCTCGCGCACATGGTTTGAACCGGTGCCGAAACTCTCCTCGCCGCACAGCGTGACCTTGTCCGCATCCATCAGGTTGCCGAAGAATTTCCAGCCGGTCGGAGTCTCATAGCAGGGGATGTTCATTGCCTTCGCTACGCGGTCCACGGCCGCACTGGTAGGCATCGAGCGCGCCACACCCGCCAAGCCCTTGGCGTAGCCGCGCACCAGCGTAGCATTTGCTGCAAGCAAAGCCAGACTGTCGGAAGGCGTCACGAAGAAACGCTTGCCCAGGATCATGTTGCGGTCGCCGTCGCCATCCGACGCGGCGCCGAAATCCGGCGCATCCGCGCCGAACATGATCTCGACTAGATCATGTGCGTAAGTCAGGTTGGGGTCGGGATGGCCACCGCCGAAATCCTCCAGCGGTACGGCATTCATCAGACTGCTTTCGGGCGCGCCCAGGCGCATCACCAGGATATCTTTGGCATACGGACCGTTCACCGCGTGCATGGCGTCGAATTTGATCTTGAAACCACCTTTCAGCAGCGTGCGTATCGCCGCGAAATCGAACAGCGACTCCATCAGTTCGGCATAGTCGCTCACCGGGTCGATCACCTTCACCTTCATGCCGCCCAGAGTAGTTTCTCCCAGCTGATCCAGCGGCACATCCGCCGCGTCAAGGATGCGGTAGCTGGAGATGGTCTTGCTCTTCGCAAAGATCGCCTCCGTTACCGTCTCGGTGGCGGGACCACCGTTGCTGCTGTTGTACTTGATTCCGAAATCTTCCTTGGGGCCGCCGGGGTTGTGGCTGGCCGAGAGGATGATGCCGCCGTAGGTCTGATATTTACGGATCACGCAGGATGCCGCCGGGGTAGAAAGGATGCCGCCGCATCCCACCAACACTTCACCGAAACCGTTTGCCGCCGCCATCTTCAGAATGATCTGGATCGCCTCGCGGTTGTAATAGCGCCCGTCGCCGCCGAGAACCAACGACGCTCCCTTGGGGGCTGCGATGCTGTCGAAGATGCTCTGGACGAAGTTTTCCAGATAGTGCGGCTTCTGGAAGACCGGAACCTTTTTGCGCAGGCCGGAAGTGCCGGGTTTTTGGTCGGAAAAGGGCTGGGTGGCAACGGTGCGGATACTCATCAATGACCTTTCAGGGTAAATCGTGGTTCGTGCTTTCCGGTCAAATCATACCATCGGCATTGCGAGAGCAAGCCAAATTATGCCGGTCAGGGTAAGCTTGCAAACTCAAATCGAATCGCTACTTTCATGACTACTGGCACCGCCCGACAAATCCTGCGCGACACCTTCGGCTACACCGCTTTCCGCGGTGCGCAGCAGGCCATCGTCGAGCATGTTGTTGGGGGAGGCGATGCGCTGGTGCTGATGCCCACGGGCGGCGGCAAGTCCTTGTGTTACCAGATTCCGGCCCTGATGCGCAAAGGTGTCGGCATCATCGTGTCGCCGCTGATCGCGCTGATGCAGGACCAGGTGGACGCGCTCAAACAACTCGGTGTTCCTGCTGCGTTCCTGAATTCCAGTCTGGAAGCCGAAGAGGCGCGCGAGGTGTCGCGGGCTTTGATGCGCGGTGAATTGAAACTGCTGTATGTCGCGCCGGAACGGCTGATGACGGAAGGATTCCTGAATCTGCTGGAGCGCCTGAATCAGGACAATGGCATCGCCCTGTTCGCCATCGACGAAGCACACTGCGTCTCGCAATGGGGGCACGACTTCCGTCCCGAATATCGCGCACTGACCGTATTGCATGAACGATTCCCCAACGTGCCGCGCATCGCGCTCACCGCTACGGCCGATGCACCGACGCGCAGCGAGATTGTCGAGCGGCTGCAGCTGGAACAGGCGCAGCAGTTCGTTTCCAGCTTTGACCGTCCCAACATCCGCTACCGCGTCACGCTCAAAGACAACGCGCGCAAGCAACTGCAGGCTTTCCTCGAAGCCGAACATCCCGACGATGCGGGCATCGTCTATTGCCTCTCGCGCAAGAAAGTCGAAGAGACCGCAGCGTGGCTCAAGGAGCAGGGCTGGGATGCCTTGCCGTATCACGCCGGACTGGATGCCGCGGTACGCAGCAAGAACCAGAAAAAATTCCTGCGCGAAGAGGGCGTGATCATGGTCGCCACCGTCGCCTTCGGCATGGGCATCGACAAGCCCAACGTGCGCTTCGTCGCCCACCTCGATCTGCCCAAGAGCATGGAAGGCTACTATCAGGAAACGGGTCGTGCGGGCCGCGACGGCCTCCCCGCGAATGCTTGGTTGGCCTACGGTCTGGGCGATGTCGTGTCCATGCGCCAGATGCTGCTGTCGGGCGATGCGCCGGAAGAACGCAAACGCGTCGAACTGCAGAAGCTCGATGCCTTGCTTGGTTTCTGCGAATCCACCGACTGCCGTCACCAGACCATCCTGCGCTACTTCGGCGAAGAACATCCCGGCGATTGCAACGAGTGCGACAACTGTCTGTCACCCGTGGATACCTGGGATGCCACCAAAGCCGCGCAGATGGCGCTGTCCTGCGTCTATCGCACTGGGCAGCGTTTCGGTGTCGTGCATCTTATCGATGTGCTGCTGGGTAAGCCGTCGCCCAAGGTCGAACAGTTCAACCATCAGCAACTCTCCGTCTTCGGTATCGGCAAGGAGCTTGCGCAACAGCAATGGAGTAGCGTCTATCGCCAGCTCGTCGCTGCCGGATTCATCAATGTGGATATCGAAGGCTACGGCGGACTGAAACTTACTGAAGCCGCGCGCCCCGTGTTGAAGGGCGAACAGGAAGTCTGGCTGCGCCGCGATGCCGAACCCGCCAAACGCAAATCCAGCAAAGCCGAACGCGGCTCGCGCCTGCGCGAAGCCTTCGCCGGGGCCAACGACGACCCGTTGTGGCTTGCCCTCAAAGCCAAACGCACCGAGCTGGCTCGTGAACAAGGCGTGCCTCCTTATGTCATCTTCCACGATAGCACTTTGCTGGAGATACTCAACCGCAAACCGCAGACCCTGGAGGAGATGGGGCAGATCAGCGGCGTGGGTCAAGCCAAACTGGCGAAGTATGGCGATGCATTCCTGCAGGTGGTGGAGGATGTGGCGAACGGCGGATGACCCTTCTTCGAGATTGAAGCCGCCCGCCACTTAGGGCAAGATGCGGGCTCGGGATTTTTGTATCAACCAACACACAAGAGAACAGACATGGGCGCACAGTGGAAAGCCAGACATAAGGAAGTTGCAGCGAACGCTAAAGGCAAGATCTTCGGCAAATTGGCCAAAGAAATCATGGTTGCAGCCAAAGGCGGCGCCGACCCCACCTCGAATTCGCGCCTGCGTCTAGTGGTTGAACAGGCCAAAAAAGCCTCCATGCCAAAAGACACGCTGGATCGCGCCATCAAGAAGGGCGCCGGCCTGCTCGATGGCGGCGCGCAACTGGAGCGCCTCGTTTACGAAGGCTTCGCCCCGCACCGCGTTCCCGTCATCGTCGAGTGTCTCTCCGACAACATCAACCGCACCAAATCCAGCATGAACGTGCTGTTTCGCAAAGGCCAGCTCGGCGCGGAAGGCTCCGTCTCTTGGGACTTCGACTATGTCGGCATGATCGAGGCGACACCGAACTCCAAAGATGCCGACCCGGAAGTCGCCGCCATCGAAGCGGGCGCGCAAGACCTGGAACCCGCCGACGAAGGCGCGACCCTGTTCATCACCGACACCACAGACCTTGATGCGGTGTGCAAAGCCTTGCCTGCACAAGGCTTCACCGTGGTCTCCGCCAAGTTGGGCTATCGCCCCAAGAATCCGGTTACGATCGCCAACGATGCTGAACTCGAAGAAGTGCAAGCCTTCCTCGAAGCCATCGACGAAGACGACGACGTGCAGAGCGTGTACGTCGGTCTGGCATAAGCGGAGGCGAGTTGGACAAACACCGCATCATCATCGGCTGGCTGTACGAAGCCATGGCCATGTTGCTGGCCGTATTCATCACCTTCGCCTGGCGGCGCGTCTTCAGCCCGGATGCGCCTGCAGGCGAAGCACAGATCATCCTCTATGCCATCGCCGTCGCCGCATTGTTCTTCGCGCTCGGCCTTACCCTCATCCTCAACTACCGGCGTTCACACTGGATGTGCCTGCCGTTCTCGCTGGTCATCCTGATCTACTTTCCGGTGGGTACGGCGCTGGGCGGGTATTACATCTGGTATTTCTGGAAATTCCTGTACAAGCGGAACATCAACTAACGACCCGCTGCTTAGATGCACCAACATAGGAGGCCGTCATGTTTCTGTCGCCCAGGATGTTCATCTATTTACTGTTCACCGTCGCTGCATCAGTACAAGCCGATGAATTGCGGAGCACGCTGCAGGACCAGCAAAGCGTTGCGGTCACCATCTATAACGAGAACCTCGCGCTGGTGAAGGATCAGCGCAAGGTGCAGCTGAATAGTGGGCAGAATGCGTTGGCGTTCCGTGATGTCAGCGCCGGGATGCGCCCGGAGACGGCACTGCTGCGCAGTTTGACCAGCCCGGGCAAGTTGTCCGTCATCGAGCAGAACTTCGATTTTGATCTGCTCACGCCGGGCAAGTTGCTGGAGAAATATGTCGGCAAGACCGTCAGTGTCGTCCGTACCAATCCCGCCAACGGCAACGACACCACCGAGCAGGCGCTGGTGCTGTCGGCGAACGAAGGTGTGGTGATGAAGATCGGTAACCGTATCGAGACGGGCATGCCGGGCCGCATCGTCTATTCCGATGTGCCGGAAAATCTGCGCGACCGTCCGACGCTGGTGATGTCGCTCAACAATGCCGGTGCGGCGCAGCAGGAGGTGGAGCTTTCCTATCTCACCGGCGGGCTGGCTTGGAAGGCGGATTATGTCGCCGAGCTGAATGCGGCTGATGACCGGCTCGATCTGTCCGGCTGGGTGACGCTGACCAACACCAGCGGTGCGACCTATCGCAATGCCAAGTTGCAACTGGTGGCCGGTGACGTGAATCAGGTGCAGGATGAATTGAGATTTCGAGATGGCTTGGTGCTTGAAAGAAAAGTCATGGCAGCACCAGCATCGCAAATGGCTGAAGAGTCTCTGATGGAATATCACCTCTACACGCTGGATCGGCCCACCACCATCGCCGAGAACCAGACCAAGCAAGTTTCGCTGCTTACCGCTTCCGCGATTCCTGCACGCAAGGAGTTGTTGCTGCGCGGTGCCAATTACTACTATCACAGCAGCTACGGTGACCTCGGCCAGAAGATGAAGGTTGCCGTGTTCGTCGAGTTCGACAACAGGGAAGCTAGTCATCTCGGCATACCGCTGCCTAAAGGCATCATCCGCGTGTACAAGAAAGACGGTGCGGGCAACGCCCAATTCGTCGGCGAAGACAGCATCGACCACACACCGAAGAACGAGAAGGTACGCATCAAACTTGGCGACTCGTTCGATGTGACGGCGGACAAGAAGCAGACCGACTTCAAGGCGCTGCCCAACCCGGCCAAAGGCAACTCGATGTATGAGAGCGCGTTCGAGATCGTGCTGAAGAATGCAAAGAAGGATTCTGTGGTGGTGAAGGTGCAGGAACCCATCCCGGGAGACTGGAAGATACTCAGTGCCAGCCACAAGCACGAGAAGGCGGCCAGCAATACTGCGGTCTGGAATATTTCCGTTCCTGCGGAGGGGAGTGTGAAGCTGAGTTATCGCGTGCAGGTGCGTTACTGATCACGCTGTCGGCAGGAGCGCGTTCAATTTGGTGCGGTGAATTGACGCGTTTCTGCCGAGCCCGTATATTCCGTCCCATGCAAACGCAATTCATCACCGCCAAATCCATCATCGCCAAGCGACTGTGGCTAGCCATGCCAGCCCACTGCCGCAGCGCGTCCCTGTTTTAACGCAAGTTTTATTAACCGGGCAACTGCGGGTCTTCCGTAGTTGCTTGAGCCCCAGACCCGCACCAGTCCATCACTTGGGGTCTTAACATCATGGCAAGTCACACAGGCAGTACCTTCGTAAATCGGGATGTTCTTCTCGGCGTCGTCTTCGCGCTACTCGCGGCAGTCGGCTTTTCGGCCAAGGCGATCCTGGTGAAGCTGGCCTATCTCGATCATGTGGATGCGGTGACGCTGCTGGCCTTGCGCATGGTGTTCTCGGTGCCGTTCTTCATCGCTGTGGCGATTTGGGTGCAGCGTCGACATGCCGCGCCGCTCGACAGGCATGACCGTTTGCTCGTGCTGGGCTTGGGTTTGATCGGCTACTACTGTTCCAGCTTTCTCGATTTTCTCGGACTGCAATACATCTCCGCCGGGCTGGAGCGCCTGATCCTGTTCCTCTATCCGACCATGACGGTGATGCTCGCGGCGATACTCTACAAACGCGCTATCGGTCGCAAAGTCATCGCTGCGATGGCCTTGAGCTATGCGGGCATCGCATTGGTATTTTTGCATGACGTGGGAGCGAAGGAGGGGAGCATCGTGCTGGGTTCGGCGCTGGTGTTCGCCAGTACCTTGTCCTACTCGATCTATCTGGTGGGAGCCGGGCACGCCATCGCACGCATCGGTACGCTGCGTTTCACCGCCTATGCGATGGTGGTGGCGAGTGCTGCCAGCCTGTTGCAATTCCTGGTGATGCGTCCGCTGAGTGCACTCGACTTGCCCTTGCGCGTGTACGAGCTTTCCATCGCGATGGCGATCTTCTCCACGGTGCTGCCGGTGTTCCTGCTGTCCTTCGCCATCCGCCGCATCGGCTCGGGCAGCGCCTCGCTCATCGGCACCGTCGGGCCGGTAAGCACCATCTACATGGCGTATGTGTTTCTGGGCGAGAGCATCTCGCTGTTGCAGATCGCCGGCTCGGCGCTGGTGCTGGCCGGCGTGCTCATCATCAGCCTGAACAGCAAGAAGGAAGCGGGCTAGAGGTTGAGCTGGAGCTGGATGAGGAGGGTGCGGCCCGGCAAGGGCAGGTCGGAGGCCATTATGCCTTTGAAGGTGGGTTCCCAAGCCTTGCGATCAAAAAGGTTGTATATCCCAACATTAGCATCCCAATTGTCGGCGAACTTCTCGCGGCGCAGGGTCAGATCAACCAGCGTGTAATCGGGCGTTTTTGCTCGGTTGTCCCCGGGCTGGCGCATGCGGTCTGCCACATGATTGATTGTGGTGCCGAACTGCCAGAGCGGCACAAAGCGCCAGTCGGCGCGGGCCAAGACGCGGCGGTGTGGTGCCATTCCTGCATCCTGTCCGGTGACGGAGTCGCGCGAATGCTGCAGCGAATAACTGCCCGACAGGCGCAGGTTGCTGGCGGCATCGAAAGTGGCTTCCAGTTCCAGGCCGCGTCCGGATTGGTCTCCGGCATTCTGCATGGTATTCCCGACAAGCTGAATGATGTTGCGCATGCGGTATTGGAAGAAATTCAGATTGGTTTGCAACGCGGAGGTAGCCTGCCAGGAGAAAGCCAGTTCGTTTGTCCTGATGGTCTCCGGTTTGATATCGGGAGTGCCTTGTTGTACCGGGTTGTTGATGGAATATTGCTCGACGAAGGTGGGGGCGCGGAAAGCCTCTCCGTGCATAACCTTGACCACGACGTTGTAGGCGGCATCCCACACCAGTGCGAGACGCGGATTGGTCGTGCCCCCGAAATCGGAGTAGTTGTCGTGTCGCACGCCGACGGTCAGCGCCCAATCCTTGGCGAGGCTCCATTCGTCCTGTACGAATGCATACGACAATGTACGTTTTTGCGGCAACATATAGACAAGGGCCGGATTGCCCGTCGCGTCGACCATGGAACCCAAGGGAGCAAATGTCGCGTCGTAGTTCTTCGATTCCACGACCTTGTACATATCATCGAGCCGGTATCCCGCGCCAATGCGTACACGATGTTGCTCAAAGCCGGTGTAGAAAATCGAAACGCTGGCGTGGGTATGCCGTTCAGAGTGTCCGGGATTGCCGATCATCCCGGGAAATAGGGTGTAGTACGGATCGGCCTGTTTCTGCTCGATGTCGTAATAACCGACAACACCAGATACATCCCAGTTGGGTGCCCAGTTGGCTTGATCATAGTTCACATCCAGATAAAGCCTGTTCTCGGACGCACGCGCGTTGGGATCCAATGCCCCGGCAACACCCACTCCGACCCCCGTCTTTCGTTGCTGATATGCCGCCCGGAAGCGCCACGCATCTTTGAAAAGGTCGGCGCGCGCATCGACTGCCTTGCGTTCTTCGCTTACCGGGCCGGAAGCGCCGACTGCATCCTGCTGGATGATTCCTTTTTGCCCATCAGTATTACCGGCACGCAGATAGAAAGCGGCATCGAGTGAGCCTATCTTGCCGCCGTGCTGAATCCATGCATCGCGTGAATTGAAGCTGCCTACGCGTACGCCGGTTTCCGTTCCCCTGATGTCGGTAGCAGTCTTGGTAATGACGTTGATTACACCCGAAAAGGCATCGGCTCCATACAGCGCCGATCCAGGTCCGCGGATCACCTCGATGCGCGCCACGTTCTCCAATGGCATGCCGCCCCATATCTGGCTGCGGTCACCCTGGAACACATTGGTGATCGGGATGCCGTTGACCAGCATCAGCACCTGCGAATTCTGGAGGGTATGGATGCCGCGGAAGCTGTAGATCGGCTTAGAACCGATATGAGACTTTGAAACATGCAATCCCGGCACGCTTTCCAGCGCCTGATCCAGGTCGGTAGCGCCCATGGCTTTGATGTCCTGCGCGGTGATCACTGTTGCGACCGAAGGCGCGCGGGTGACTGGCTGCTGGCTACCCGTCGCGAGGCTGACGGTGGATTTGTCGCCATAGGCCAGCGCCAGGTCTTCTTCTTCAGTGGACTGCGCAGCCGCTGCGCCAGCATAGGCACAGATCAGGCAAGCAGAAAACACTTGAACTCTTATTGACGTATGCATGCTGCTTCCTCCTGCTTTTGATTATTGTTTTTTTTGTTTTTATACTTAATTCACCACGCCTGCATGGACTCTAAATTGGTCAGCAAGGGACGGGCCTTGCTAGCTTACCAGTGTATTCAATATCAGTGCAACGCAGAGGTAAAAACGCGTCGGGCGTTTTGTCATTCGTGTCTACATAACAGGCAGTGATACCACTGTTCACAACAATGGCAAAGATCCGATAGATTTCTTCAGCGGTATACCCCCTGTCGGAGAGGAAAGCCGATGCATAGCCATTGATGTTCATGCTCTCGTTGAACTGCTTCATCAGGGTGCTTTCGATCTGAAGGGCGAGCTGGAGATGCTCGCCGGTCGGGAGTCCAAGTTGTTTCTGAACCCTTTCCATCGCGACGACCCGCTCGTCTCCCTTGGCAAGAGGTCGTGCAAAACCGGTTATGTTGGGCTTGCCGCGATGTTTTGCACACGCATTGCTCACGATCTCTTCGGCGCTGACTCCGCGACGGTGGTCTTGCATTGCAGACTGGATGAATTGCACACCCTGAAGCAGAGGCTTTGAACCATATGTTTTTGCATCTGCAGCGAGGACTCCTGCTGTGGTAGCCGCCACAACCGAGGCTCGGCTGGTGCCACCAAGCGCGCCGATCTGGTTGCACCAGATGCGCGGATCCGGCCAGCTCATGCAGATGTGGCAAGCCTCGAACCAGTCGGCTAATGGCCGTTCCGGCAAACGCCCCGTGGCATTGAGTACCAGCACCTGCATGTAGGAGGCCTTGCCGACCAGGTCATCCATCATGGAATAACCATGATTGAATATTCCATTGCCAACTACCCAGCCCCCTTTTTTGCTTTGGATCTTGCCTCGGCGTTCGTCCCAAAGTCGATAAGAGGAATTATTCATATTGGATGACATAGTTTTCGTCCTTCACGAATGGCATGGCGGTAACGGGTTTGTTGGACAGCTCGACGCCATGTGCCAACAGACCGGGAGCACCCAGCAACTGGAACAATCCTGCTCCGGCGCGGGGGCTGAAGCCAAGGTCGGTGAAAACGGCGGCGGCGATGGCGGGAGAGAGCCAGCCAAGTGTGTGGCTGTTCAACGCACGGGCGAATTCGCATCCCCATGTCAGGGTTTCATGCGTTCCCGGCAGCGAGGAAAGATGGTTGGCGATCTTCGTCGCCATCGGGTCTACTCCGCCAAAACGGCTGCCGAAGCCGGGCGCGATATGCCAGTCGCCTTCCCCGGGCGGCGTGCCGTTCGCAATCAATTCCTTGGCCACTTGCCCGGGATCGTGTTTGCGCTGTTTGCGCAACCAATCCATGGCGGGCTCGACCTCACCAGCACCCAGATGGCTGCCGCCGTAGATGGACAAAGCGATGGGCAGGATATGCTCACGGTCGGTGCTGCCGACACCGGCTGTCATCGCGGCTCGTGTGGCCGGGTGACGGGGGCCGGGATTGATCAGCGCGATCATCAACTGTTCCAGCAATCTCGCCTCGTCGATGCCGGGCAGTTCGCCGCGGAACAATAAGTAAAGCACTTCGACGAAGCTGCGTTTTTGCGTCAATTCCAGCAGATCATAACCATGGCAGAGGCATGAGTCGGCGAGATAAGGGTTGTGCTGATCTTCAACTTCGAGCCATATCTTCGTTTCGGTGCGTTCTACAAACACATCATTACGGCTTTCGACTTTTCTTCTTTCTGTGGACATCAATTTCCCCTCAAAGTGCATTTGCAAGTACGCGCATTCGAACATTCATCGGCGGTATCTCTTCCGGATCGATGTGAACATCGAGCAGGGTCGGACCTTTGCGTGCGCACAAGGCGGCGATATCCAGTTTGGCGATATCTTCCGGCGAGCGGATGGTGAGTGCCTTGGCCCCCAATGCGTGCGCCAGCATGGCAAAGTCGGTCGGCGGCAGTTCGCAACCGACCTGTTCGGCACCGGCCAAGCGTTGTCCGTGCTTGACCATGCCCAGCGACTGGTCGTTGAGCACCACGAAGATGATGCCGAGTTTCTCGGCGACGGCGACGGAAATCTCCTGGCCGTTCATCAACATGCTGCCGTCGCCGGTGATGCACACCACCGGCACATCGGGATTGGCCGCGGCGGTGCCGATCGCGCCACCGATGGCCCAGCCCATGGCGGCGAAGTTCATGGTGACGCGCAGCCAGCCGCCGTCGGTCTTGCGTTGTCCTAGCGATATCTTGCGGCCGCCGCCGCCGAGACGGCGTTCGCTGTAACGCCGGTCGCCGACGGGATGCAGGTAATGCACCGACCAAGCGACGCTGTTGCCGGTGTCGGCGAGGAAGCGCGTGTTGGGGGGGAGGCGGGTGCCGAGTTCGCGCATCAGGCGTTGCGGGGTGAGCGGGGTCGCTTCGCTGTCGAATTTCCCGGGCGCGGCCAGCATGTGCAGCGGGTCCCATTCGTTGCCCTCTGCTTTGCGCGATGCGCGCCGTCGGTGGTGTTCGGTATTGTCATTGCTGCGCTGGTTGTGCAGGCGTTCGATCATGCGATCGAACACCGACAGGATGCGTCCGCGCACATGTAGCCGTGCCATCGGCGTGCGTGACAGGTGTTCTTCGGATTCGTCGATGTGTGCCAGCCGTTCGTTGAGCAGGCTTTCGCACCAGCCGCCGCTGTTCCACTCGCCCATGCTGGTGCCGATCGCCAGGATCAGATCCACGGATTGGTCGCGCAACGCGGTCTCTGCCGAGGCATGGCCGCCGAAGCCAAAGACGCCGCGAAACAGCGGATGGCGCGGATTGACCAACCCCTTGCCGTCCGGGGTGGTGACGAAAGTGGCGCCCTTCATGGCGGCGAACTGGAGTATCGAGCCGATGGCCTCACCGCAGCCGCTACCGACCAGCATGACGATATTGCCGGACTGGTCGATCAACTCGCACAGGTTATCGATCGCGCTGTTGTCCACCAGCGAGGATGGCGCCAGCAGGGTGCGCAGATCATATGAGGGCGCGGCAGCCGGGCTGGAACTGCGGAAGACATCGACCGGAAAGCTCAGGTGCGATGGACCCTTTGGGGCGCGCACGGCGCGCTGCAGGGCGGAGATCAGCTTGGCTTCGATCTGTTTTGGGTGCGACACCAGCGAGTTGTAGCGCGTGCAGTGGCGGAACATGCTCAGGGTGTTGATCCCGGTGCAGCTCGATTCCTGCAGCGGGTTCTTGCCGAAGGAGGGTAGAGCTGGCTGTCCGGTGATGACCAGCATGGGGATGTTGTTGTCGTAGGCGCAGGCGACGCCGGTGATGAGATTGGTGGCGCCGGGGCCGGAAGTGGAGCAACAGACACCGACCTTGCCGGTCTCGCGCGCATAGCCGTCGGCCATGAAGGCGGCTCCGGCTTCGTGGCGCGCCAGGATATGGCGTATGCCGCCCCTGCGTTCGCTTCTGGCGAGGGCGTTGTACAAGGGTTCGATGGCGCCGCCGGGGACGCCGAACACATATTCGATGCCCAATTGTTCCAGGTAGGCGACCAGCAGGTCGGCGACTTCGAACGGTTTGGCGGAAATGACGGGTGATGCTTCGGCTTTTGAATCGATATGACTAGGGACTAGCGACGCTTTGACGCCCATGATGAAGTACCCTCCTGACGGTGTGAACCATCTCGTTATTTTTGTTACCGATGGAAGTCGGTATTCCGGTCTGAGCCGGCAGTTCTTTCGAGGCAGCTTGCCCCAAATCCGACCACGCAGCTTGCATTTTTACCCACGTAAGCTGTAGGGGCAGTGTAAAGCCTGATATTATTGGGCGCAAGTAAAGAGGCTACGAATGGCGGGAAAGATACAACCCGATGTTTCGGCGCGAGAAATTGAATATTCTTGCAGCGGGGCAGATGCCGGATAGTCCAAATCTTCAGGAGGATGCATGTGTGCGGCAGCGAATAAATCGGATTGCGCCGGGCAATATTTGCACTTGCATGGTCGCGCCTGTTTGAACGACACTCCGCGAAACCGCTCATGAGCATGCATTCCACATTTTCATTTCTCTGCAACGGAACATTCCGCTCACGCCGTGTAGGCGCATGGGCCGCTTTGTCCATTCTGCTGCTGACCGCTACGCCTGACGCATGGGCGAATTCCAGAGACACAGAAGCATTTCCGCACAAGAACACGTCCTGGACCGAGGACTTCTCCGGGGTGATCAGTTCGATCGAGGCCTCGCAGGATGTGGTGGTATTCCCAATCCAGGTCGCCGGGACCGGCACGGTCTCGATCAACAGGATGCTGGCCAACAAGGTCGCGCAGGCGGCCAGCGTGGGCGGCATCGCGGTGATCTACCCGGATATCGGCGAACCTTATCGCAGTGTGTTCACGCAGATCATCGACGGTATCGAAGACAGGGCCAAAGGGCGGGTCGCCAATTTTGCCGTCGGACCGAACGTCAATGTCGGCGAACTGAATAATTCCCTGCGCCGCCAGGACACCAAAGTCGTCATCGCATTGGGGCGGCAGGGTATGAAGGTCGCTAATTCACTGGATAGCAATATCGGCGTGGTTGTGGGCGGCGTGCTGTCGGCGGCGGAAGACGGCGCGCGGGTATTGCAGGTGAACAGTCTTTCGCCCGATCCCGCTTTGCTGTTCTCGCGCCTGAAGAAGATGATGCCCAACACCAGGCGGATTTTCACCGTGTACGACCCGCGCCAAAACGAATGGCTGATCCAGTTGGCCAAAGAAGGCGCTGCCGTGCACGGGGTGGAGTTGGTGACCTATCCGGTGCAGGATCTGCGTTCAGCCATGCGCGCCTATCAGGAGATCATCGCCAAAGCTGACAGCAGGCAGGATGCGTTGTGGCTACCGCAGGATTCCACCGCTGTCGAGGAAAGCACCGTGCTGCCTTTCGTCTTGCAGGAGTCGT
The DNA here is from genome assembly GCA_030651895.1 of Sideroxyarcus sp. Taxonomy (GTDB): domain Bacteria; phylum Pseudomonadota; class Gammaproteobacteria; order Burkholderiales; family Gallionellaceae; genus Sideroxyarcus. The sequence continues at coordinate 23,564 of JAUSBR010000010.1, forward strand.
GGAACAACAATCTGGCGGTGTTCTCCAGCAGTTTCGGTCACGTGAAGCGCGGCGTGCTGTTCTCGCTGTATCCCGATAACGTCGAGTTGGGCCGTCACCTTGCCGGGGACGCGCTCGGCCTGTTGGCATCCGGCAACAGGGATACTTCTGCACTACTGCCGCTGCGCGAAGTGCTGATGGCGGTCAATCTGCGTACTGCCAAGCACCTCGGGCTGAACACGGCCAGGATACAGAGTTTCGATATGGCCTTTCCGGAACAATAGGCGCGCCGGATATGAAAAGCTCATTGAAGGCCTTCTTCGGGAAATACAGCTTCCAGCGCCAACTGGGATTCGCAGTCGCACTGGGTATCATCTTCCTGGCATTGTCTTCCTCCATTGCCGGTTCCTGGCAGGTGAACGAACGCGTGCGTCACAACCTGATCGAGCAGGGCCAGCGCATCACCGAGAATCTGGCGCGCCAGAGCGCGCTGGCGCTGGTCTACTCTTCTGCCGACAATGCCGCCGAAGCGGTGCGCGCGACCATGGCGTTCCCCGGTGTGATCGGGGTCGAGATCCGACACACCAACGGCCATGTGTTGCTGGCGCAGGGCGATATCGATTCCAGCCGGATGGTCGCGCAGTCCGATCAGACAGACGGATTGCAGGCTGCGGCCATGCTCGACGCCGAAAGCAGCAAGGCCTGGCACTTTGCCGCGCCCGTGTATTCGCAACCCGCGGCAGAGTCGCCGTTCGACGAACCGGCTGTGCCTGAACTGCTGGGCAAAGTCTCCGTGGTGATGAGCAAGGCTGCATTGGCGCGCACCACCTCCGACATCTTCCTTACCAATCTGGCCACCTCGGTCTCCTTCGCACTGGTATTCCTGCTGCTGATCCGCTACCTCACCCGCAGCATGGCGCGACCGCTCAACCAGTTGTCGGCCAGTATGGAACGTGCCCAACTGGGTGAATCGCAAGTGCGCGCCGAACCGGGGGGGCCCAAGGACATCGCCGAGATGGCGCATGCCTTCAACGACATGATGGTTGTGCAGGAAGAGCGCGAAGCGGCATTGCGTGTCGCCGCCATCGCTTTCGAGACCGAAGAGGGCATGATGGTGACCGACGAGAACTCGGTGATCATCCGGGTCAACCACGCGTTCACCCGGATAACCGGATACAGCGTCGAGGACGCGCTCGGCTCGAAACCCTCCATGCTCAGTTCGGATCGGCAGGACCACGAGTTCTATGAACGCATGTGGGAGCGGCTGCGCAAAAACAACAGCTGGCAGGGCGAGATCTGGAACCGGCGCAAGAACGGCGAGATATATCCGGAATGGCTGACCGTCACCGCGGTGATCGGCAAGGACGGCGAGGTAACCAACTACGTCGGCACCTTCGTCGATTTCACCGAACGCAAGAAAGCCGAGAACGAGATCCATCTGCTGGCTTATTACGACCCGCTCAGCCAATTACCCAACCGGCGCATGCTGCTGGATCGCCTGCGTCAGGCGGTCTCGACCAGTGCGCGCAACCATACCGGCGGGGCGTTGCTGTTCATCGATCTGGACAACTTCAAGACGCTCAACGACACCAAGGGGCACGGCATCGGAGATCTGTTGCTGATCGAGGTCTCCAAGCGCTTGCAGGGCTGTGTCCGCGATGGCGACACACTGGCGCGCTTCGGTGGCGACGAGTTCGTGCTGTTGCTGGAGGGTTTGAGCACAGATAGGGCACATGCCGCGGTGCAGGCCAGAGCGGTCGGAGAAAAAGTGCTCGAAGCGCTGAGCCAGCCCTATCAGCTCGAAGGGAGCGAATTCCACAGTTCGTCGAGCATGGGCATCACTCTGTTCATCGATTACAAGGAGAAGCTCGACGAGCTGCTCAAGCAGGCGGACACGGCCATGTACGAGGCGAAGAAGTCGGGGCGCAACACCTTGCGTTTCTTCGATCCCGTGATGCAGGAAGAGCTCGAAGCGCGCGCGCAGCTTGAGGTTGGGCTACGTGAGGCTTTGCGCAAACAGGAGTTCCGGCTCTACTACCAGATGCAGGTCAACAATGCCGGCTGCATCCTGGGTGCGGAAGTGTTGCTGCGCTGGATACATCCTGAGCGGGGCCTGATCCCGCCGATGCAGTTCATCCCGCTGGCGGAAGAGACCGGACTCATCCTGCCGATCGGTACGTGGGTGCTGGAAAGTGCCTGCCAGCAACTCAAGCAGTGGGAATCACAAGCGCATACCCGCGAGCTGCAACTTTCGGTGAACGTCAGCGGGCGCCAGTTCCGTCAGGCCGACTTCGTTGAGCAAGTGAGCGAGATCATCACGCGAACCGCAATCGATCCTTTGCGACTCAAACTTGAGCTGACCGAGAGTATCGTGCTCGAAGACGTTGCCGATACCATCGCCAAGATGCAGGCGCTCAGGCAGATCGGCGTGACTTTCTCGATGGACGATTTCGGGACGGGTTATTCGTCGCTGTCCTATCTGACCCAGTTGCCGCTGAACCAGCTCAAGATCGACCAGTCGTTCGTGCACCACATCGGCACCAAGGCGTCCGATTCGACCATCATCCAGACCATCATCGGCATGGCCAACAATCTGGGTATGGAAGTTATCGCCGAGGGCGTGGAGACGCAGGAACAGTGCGACTTCCTGGAAGCGAACGGTTGTGTGCTCTATCAGGGATACCTGTTTGGTAAACCGGTCCCGCTGGACGAGTTCTCCGCGCTATTGTGTGCGGAGTAGCGCTTGCACCTGCAACTGTTTGATCGCATGTATCGTCACCCCTGGCTTCGCTGTCGAGCAAACATGAACAGATACTTCATCCTGTGTGCGGTCCTGCTTGCTGCTTCTGCGCAAGCTGAAACTGAACCCCGTTGCGGCAGGGATGCCTTCGGCAACACGGTCTGCATGGACAAGGACGGGGTGCTCAGTATCGCGCCGCGGAGTTTGGCGAAGGACAGGAACAAGGAGAGTGCCGCATCGGCTGTCGCGGCAGACGGAACCGAGAGTGAGGACGAGGAGCAGGAAGCGCGCCCGCGTTGCAGCGTGGATCCTTTCGGCAATACCGTGTGCCGCTAGCTCTTTAGGGATTGCCGGAAAAGTCCGCTGTTATTTGCCTGCGGTGCGTTCCGCTGCCTGCACGGTGTTCGCCACCAGCATGGTGATGGTCATCGGACCGACGCCGCCGGGAACGGGGGTAATCCAGCCGGCCACTTCTTTCGCCGAATCGAAATCCACATCGCCGCATAACTTGCCGTTGTCCATGCGGTTGATCCCCACGTCGATGACGGCAGCACCGGGCTTGATCATGTCGCCTGTGATCATCTTCGGCTTGCCGGTGGCGACCACCAGGATATCGGCATCGCGTGTGTGACCGGCGAGGTTTTTGGTCCGGGAAGTGCAGATGGTGACAGTGGCGTTGTGCTGCAACAGCAATAGTGCCATCGGCTTGCCCACGATGTTGCTGCGTCCGACCACTACCGCATGTTTCCCCTCGATCTCGACGCCGCTCTTTTGTAGCAGCACCAGCGAACCGTAAGGTGTGCAGGGCGCAAAGCGCATGTTGCCGGTGACCAGCGCGCCGACGTTCATGGGATGGAAACCGTCCACGTCCTTGTCCGGGCTGATGGCGTTGAGGATCTTGTCGCTGTCGATATGCTTTGGCACCGGTAGTTGCACCAGCAGGCCGTGTATCTTCGGGTCGGCGTTCAACTCGGCGATCTTCGCCAGCAGTGTCGCCTCGCTGGTATCGGCGGGGAGTTCGATGTGCTTGGAATACAGGCCCAGTTCGGCGCAGGCCTTCACCTTGTTGGCGACGTAGACCTTGGAGGCCGGGTCTTCACCGACGATGATGACCGCCAGGCCGGGAGTGATGCCGCGCGCTTTCAACGCATCGGCGCGCACTTTCCATTCGGCGCGAACTTCCTGTGCGATGGTCTTGCCGTCAATGATGCGTGCGGTCATCTGCGTTCTCCCGTGTTTAGAACTCTGGCTTATCGGTGGCGTTCTGGTAGTTGGCAACGCCTTCCATGATCTCTTTGCGTGCCGATTCCACGTCTTCCCAGCCGCCGATCTTGACCCACTTGTTGGGTTCCAGATCTTTGTAGTGGGCGAAGAAGTGTTCGATCTGCTTCAACGTGATCTCGGGCAATTGTGTGTAGTCCTTCAGACCGCGATACAGCGTGGAGAGCTTATCCACGGGCACGGCCAATACCTTGGCATCGAAACCGGATTCGTCTTCCATCTTCAGTACGCACAGCGGGCGGCAGCGCACCACAACGCCGCTGTTGAGCGGAACGGGGGTGATGACCAGCACGTCGACGGGGTCGCCGTCGTCGGAAAGGGTGTGCGGGATGTAGCCGTAGTTGCAGGGGTAGTGCATCGCGGTGTTCATGAAGCGATCCACGAAGATGGCGCCGGATTCCTTGTCCACTTCGTACTTCACCGGCTCGCCGTGCATCGGGATCTCGATGATGACGTTGAAGTCGTTGGGAAGGTCTTTGCCGGAGGGGACTTTGTTCAAACTCATGATGCGACGCCTTTTTTGTGAAAATTGAAAGGCGCGCATTGTATCACCGGGCGGCGGTCTGCCAAAGGCCGCCCCCGGTGCGGTTACGAATTAATAGTCGGTATAACCCTTCTCGCCCGGGGTGTAAAACGTGCTGAAATCGGGCGCGGTCAGTGCCGTGCCGCTCTTCAGTTTCTGCACCAGATCGGGGTTGGAGATGAAAGGACGGCCGAACGCCACCAGATCGCCCTTCTGTGCGTCGAGGTCGGCGTTGGCACGCGCCGCATCGTAGCCGCCGGAGAGGATGTACTTGCCCTTGAAATTGACACGTATCTTGGCTTTCAGTTCGGGGCTGACTTCCGGTGCGCCCATTGAGCTGTGATCGACGATGTGGATATACACCAGGCCGAGTTCGTTCAGGGCCTCGACCAGCTTCAAGTACATCACGTCCATCTTGGCGTCGGGGGCGGTTCCGTTGAACGCTCCGTAGGGTGAGATGCGCATGCCGACGCGGTCTGCACCGATGGCGGCGACTGAAGCTCTGGCCACTTCCACGGCGAAGCGGATACGGTTCTCCACACTGCCGCCCCATTTGTCGGTGCGCTGGTTGGTCGCGGTATTCAGGAACTGGTCGATCAGGTAGCCGTTCGCACCGTGCAGTTCGACACCGTCAAAACCGGCTTCGATGGCGCGTTTGGAGGCGTTCGCGTATTCGGCGATAGCTGTGGCGATATCGGCCTCGCTCATCTCGGCGGGTGCCGGGTGCGGTTGCATGCCGTTGCTGTCAGTCCACATCTCGCCCGGAGCCACGACAGCCGAAGGTGCAACGATCTTTGCCTCAGCCGCCAGGTTGGCGGGATGGCCGATGCGTCCGGTGTGCATCAGCTGCACGAAGATTTTGCCGCCAGCCGCATGCACGCCATCGGTCACGCGCTTCCAGCCTTGCACTTGCGCATCGGAGAACATGCCCGGAATGCGGGCATAACCCAAACCGTTGGGGGAAGGTGATGTTCCCTCGGTGATGATGAGACCGGCAGCGGCGCGCTGTTGGTAATACTTCTCCATCAGTTCGTTCGGCACATTGCCGGTGGCGCGCGAGCGAGTCAACGGTGCCATGACGATGCGGTTTTTCAGTTGCAGCTTGCCGAGCGTGGTCGGGGTGAACAGGGTGTTACTCATATCGTGCTCCTTGGGTGCGTCTTAACAAAAATCAAATATACCGACTGCTCCTTCCCCCCCCATGGGGGGAGGAATATGTCGTTTACTGCTTGATTGCCTCGACCGGGATGGTCAGCGTCACTTCGTCGCCAACATAAGGCACATTTTTGGACATATTGAAATCGGAACGCTTGACCTTGGTTGTGGCGGTGACGCCGCATGCTTCTTTTTTCACCATCGGATGCGGCATGCACAGGAAGGAATTGATCGTGAGCGTGACCGGCTTGCTGATGTCCTTGATGGTCAGGATGCCTTCCACTGCAACCACCTTGTCACCGTCGAATTTAACCTTGCTCGATTTGTAGGTGATGGTGGGGAACATCTCGGTGTCGAAGAAATCGGCCGCCTGGATATGCTCATTGAACAATGCCGATCCGGTGTTGACCGACTTGGCGTCGATGGTTACGTCGATGGCGCCTGTTTTCTTGGTGCGGTCCAGGGTGATGGAGCCGGAAACCTTGTCGAAGCGGCTGAGTTGCAGCGAGTAGCCGAAGTGGCTGTACTCGAAGCGCGGCATGCTGTGCGACGGTTCGATCATGTAGGTCTCCGGCGCGGCAAAGGCTGCGGTGGAGAGGAAAGCGGCTATCAGGGTGGCGATGGTTCTCTTCATGTTGTTCTCCTTGTGGTTGGTCTGGGTTACGTGGTGCCCTTACTTCTTGTTCGGTGCTGCGGTTACGACTAAATGGAACTTGATCTGTATCTCGTTGGCGACGGTGTCGACATCTGTCCACGCTCCTTCGCCGATGGCGTAGTCGAGGCGCTTGATGGTGAGGGTGCCGTCGAACTGGCCTTTATTGCCTGCGGACTGGAAGGTGACCGGTGCTTTCACATCCAGTGTGCGGCCTTTGATGCTGAGCTTGCCGCTGGCTTCATAGCGGTTGCCGCCCAGTGCCTTGAGGCCGGTTGAGACGAAACTGGCTGTGGGGATCGCTTTCGCGTTGAACCACTGCTTGCCGACCACTTCTTCATTCCCTTCGCTGGAGCCGGTGTCGATGCTGGCAACGTCGATGTCGATCTTTGCCTGTGCCTTGTCGATTTTGGCTGGGTCAAAGCTGAGCTGGGCCGCGAACTTGCTGAAGTTGCCGTCCAGTGCAACGCCCATCTGTTTGTAGCCGAAGGTCACGCTGCTTTCGCCGGTCAGCACTTGGTTGAATTCGACAGCGGAAGCCATGCCATAAGCCAGCATGAACAGGATGAAGAAGAAAAAACGGGCTGTCGTGCGATGCATCATGTTCTCCTTGTCGGTTTCAGGCGAGGCGGCCATTGCGGTAATCATCCAGCGCCTGATGTATCTCTTCCTGCGTGTTCATCACGAAGGGGCCGTATTGCACGATGGGCTCATCGAGCGGCTTGCCCGCGACCAGGATAAGGCGCGCGTCTTCCGATGCAGTCAGCGCCAGGCCGTCCGCGCCGGGCGTGTTGCCGAGGATGCCCATGCGCTGCGCTGACACCTGTGTGTCGCCGACCTGCACGGCACCGCGATACACATAGACGAAGGCGTTGTGCGTGGCGGGCAGGGCGGTGGCGAAGCTCGCGCCCGCAGGCAGGTGAATATCGAGATAAACCGGCTCGGTGGTTTCGCGCGTCATCGCACCCGCCACGCCGTTGCTGCTGCCCGCGATCACGCGCACAGTCGCGCCGTCCGGTGTGGTGTATTCGGGGATCTCGCTGGTGGGGAAATCCTTGTACCAGGGCGTGGACATCTTGTTGGCTGCCGGCAGGTTGAGCCAGAGCTGGAAGCCTTCCATGACACCGTTTTCCTGCTCCGGCATTTCGGAATGGATGGCGCCGCGCCCGGCGATCATCCACTGCATGCCGCCGTTCTCCAGCAGGCCTTCGTGCCCGGCGCTGTCACGGTGGCGCATGCGCCCGTGCAACATATAGGTGATGGTCTCGAAGCCGCGGTGCGGATGGTCGGGGAAACCGGCGATGTATTCGTCCGGATCGTCGCTGCCGAAAGCGTCCAGCATCAGGAAGGGGTCGAGGCGGCGCTGCAGCTTGCCGGTCAATACTCGGGTGAGACTCACCCCCGCGCCGTCCGAGGTCGCAACGCCTTCGACGAGACGCTCGATGCTGCGCGATTGCTGGAGTGTTGCTGAGGTTGCCGTGTTCATGGCGATTCCTTGGTTGACTAAAGTGCTTGCATATTATGAGTTCCACGAATGTAGATAAAGACGGTTATGTGGGATAGACTGTTCCAAAATTGGGACAATAATAATCATGGAACAAATGAACATCTCTGCCGACGACATGATCCTGTTCGCCACCATCGCGGAACAGGCGAGTCTGGTGCGAGCCGCCGAACAGCTGGGCATGCCCAAGGCCACCGTCTCGCGTCGTCTCGGTAATCTTGAAGAGTTGTTGGGGCAGCGGCTGCTGATACGCACTACGCGCCGATTGACACTCACCGAGTTCGGGCAGGAGTTCCTCGATCACAGCCGCCGTGTGGCGGAAGAGGTGGCAACGGTGCAGGATTTCGTGCGCAGCCAGGATGTGCAGCCGCGCGGCAAGCTGCGCGTCTCGATGCCGGAGGATTACGCCCGGCGTTCCTTGTCCCGCGCGCTGGCCACCTTCAGCGAGGCCTATCCCGAAGTGGAACTGGAACTGGACCTGAGCTCACGCCTGGTCGACCTGATCGGCGAACGCTTCGATCTCGCCATCCGCATGGGCGTGCTGGCCAACGATTCCACGCTGGTCGCGCGCAAGCTGGACGAGCAACATCTTGGCCTCTATGCCAGCCCTATCTATCTGGCGCTACATCCCGCACCGCAGCATCCCGACGAGTTACAACAGCATGTCGCGTTGCGCATGATCTCCGACCTTGGTCAGCCGCAGCCCTGGCGTCTGCTGCGCGGCAAGGAGGTATGGGAGGGGGTGCCGCCGGGACGCATGGCGCTAAATTCGATCAGCGTGATTCAACAGTTGTTGCTGGATGGGGCGGGCATCGCCATGTTGCCCGTGCCTTTCGCGGAAGAAGATGTGCGCAAAAAAAGATTGGTCCGCGTATTGCCGGAATGGTGTTTTCCCTCTGTCACCGCCTGGGCAGTGATGCCGATGCGCCGCTTCCTGCCGGCCAAGACGCGCGCCTTTGTCGCACATCTGGAAAGTTTTTTGGCGCGGGCATAGTTGTTCGCACGCATTAAATAATATTCCAAACATATACAGCCTGTTAAGGCTGTAACGCTTGAGCTTGTCGCTTCGAAAATAAATTAAAGTTCGCAGAAAATCTGACGATAAAACTAGTGATTGGTTGATTCGCTGTAGTGTCAGTATTTCCACGTTTATTCGGAGGAAAGATCATGGGCTCGATCAATAACTTCAAAAATTCCAGCTACTTGCTGAGAGTGCCTGTTAAAAAGGCCGGCGAGTCGCGTTATGCAGACATTGGCGAACAGAAGATGTTTAGCCCGGTGAAACCCAGCTCCGAGGAAGCCTATATCACGAGTTGTCGACCTACTCGTTTGTCCATTGAACTGATTGCGCAAATTCGGGCGAAAGAGCATCAATAAACTGCTGAGCGGAAATAATACTGCAAATGAAAAAGGCCGACGTTACGTCGGCCTTTTTGTTTCCTGTTGCTTGGTGATGGTTACAGCAGCGGCACGATCATCAGTGCAACGATGTTGATGATCTTGATCAGCGGGTTCACCGCCGGGCCGGCGGTGTCCTTGTAGGGGTCGCCCACGGTGTCGCCGGTGACGGCAGCCTTGTGCGCTTCCGAACCCTTGCCGCCGAAGTTGCCTTCCTCGATATATTTCTTCGCGTTATCCCAGGCGCCGCCGCCGGTGGTCATGGAGATGGCGACGAAGATGCCGGTGATGATGGTGCCGACCAGCACGCCGCCCAAGGCTTGCGCGCCGAGCGTCAGACCGACGATCACGGGCACTGCAACCGGCAGCAACGACGGGATGATCATTTCCTTGATCGCCGCCTTGGTCAGCATATCCACGCAAGTGCCGTATTCCGGTTTTCCGGTACCTTCCATGATGCCGGGGATCTCTTTGAACTGGCGGCGCACTTCGACCACCACGCTGCCTGCTGCACGACCGACCGCCTCCATGCCCATCGCTGCGAACAGATAGGGCACCATGCCGCCGATGAACAGGCCGATGATGACCATGTGGTTGGACAAGTCGAAGGCCATTGCTTTGGCCATCGGATCGGCCAACAAAGCCTTGGCATCGATCGCGTGGGTGTAGTCGGCGAACAGTACCAGCGCAGCCAGACCGGCAGAGCCGATGGCGTAGCCTTTGGTCACTGCCTTGGTGGTATTGCCCACAGCATCCAGCGCATCGGTGATGACTCGCACGTTGTCCGGCAGATGCGACATCTCGGCGATGCCGCCCGCGTTGTCGGTGATCGGGCCGTAGGCATCGAGCGCCACGATGATGCCGGCCATGGAGAGCATGGAGGTCGCGGCGATGGCGATGCCGTAAAGTCCCGCGAGTTCATATGCACCGTAGATGGCGATACACACTGCAATCACTGGTGCGGCGGTGGACTTCATCGACACGCCCAGGCCGGCGATGATGTTGGTGCCGTGGCCGGTGGTGGAAGCTTGCGCGATGTGACGCACGGGCGAAAATTCCGTCGCGGTGTAGTACTCGGTGATCCATACCAGTGCGGCGGTGAGGACCAGGCCGATGACGGCGGAAAGATAGATACCCATCTGGCTTCCGGCTGCACCCAATGCATCATCCGGGATCAGCATGGTGGTGATCGGGTAGAAGGCGATCAATGCCAGCACGGCGGAGACCGCCAGACCGCGATACAGCGCGTTCATGATCTTGCCGCCTTCGCGGGCCTTGACGAAGAAGGTGCCGACGATGGAGGCGATGATGGAGAAACCGCCCAGTACCAGCGGGTAGATAACCGCGTTCGCGCCGATATTGGCCATCAACAGGCCGCCGAGCAGCATGGTGGCGATGATGGTGACCGCATAGGTCTCGAACAGGTCGGCTGCCATACCTGCGCAGTCGCCCACGTTGTCGCCGACGTTGTCTGCGATCACGGCCGGGTTGCGCGGGTCGTCTTCGGGGATGCCGGCCTCGACTTTGCCGACCAGGTCGGCACCAACGTCAGCGCCCTTGGTGAAGATGCCGCCGCCGAGTCGGGCGAAGATGGAGATCAGCGAACCGCCGAAACCGAAGCCAACCAGTGCGTGTGTTGCTTCTGTCGTGGTTGCACCCATGCTGGTCAGGAACAGGAAATAGCCGGCCACGCCGAGCAGGCCGAGACCCACCACCAGCATGCCGGTGATGGCGCCGCCCTTGAAGGAAACGTTGAGTGCCGCATTCAGGCTTTCCTTGGCTGCTTCGGCAGTACGCACGTTGGCGCGCACCGAAACATTCATGCCGATGTAACCGGTCAAGCCGGAGAGGATGGCGCCGATGGCGAAACCGACTGCGGTCTGCCAGCCGAGCGCAGCCAGAATGACGACGAACAAAGCAGCGCCGACCCAGGCGATGGCGGTGTACTGTCGGTTGAGATAAGCCGTGGCGCCTTCCTGAATGGCAGCGGCGATGTTTTGCATCTTCTCGCTGCCGGTCGACTTGCCCAGTATCCACTTGCCAGAAAGTACGCCATACAGAATCGCTGCTATCGCACAAAAAAGTGCAAAACCCAAGCCACCTGCCATGTTCTTCTCCTCAAGTAAAAACCGCCCCTATAAGGAGCGGTATGTTGTTAACGACATCAGATCTTGAAATTCCCCAGCTTCTTTGCGACAGCCACGTTCTTCAGTTGCACATATTGTGGCAACCCGTCTTTGTAAGGCGGGTAGTCCTCACCCTTGATCAGCGGTGTCAGATAAGTGCGGCATTTCTCGGTGATGCCGAAGCCGTCCTTGGTGATGAAGTCACGCGGCATGAATTTCTCCACGTTGGCGACTTTCGACAATGGCGCAACGCCGACTTTCCATTTATAAGGTTTGTCAGAGACGCGGTCGATGGTCGGCATCACCGCGTTCTGGCCTTTGAGCGCCAGTTCGACGGCGGACTTGCCCAGCGCGTAGGCTTGGTCCACATCGGTCTTGGAGGCGACATGGCGTGCGGCGCGTTGCAGGTAGTCGGCCACGGCCCAGTGGAACTTGTAGCCGAATGCTTCCTTGATCATGTTGGCAACCACCGGAGCGGCGCCGCCCAGTTGCGCATGGCCGAAGGCATCGCGCGTTCCCTGTTCGGCGAGGAACTTGCCGTCGGGGTAGTGGCAGCCTTCCGATACCACCACGCTGCAATAGCCGTGCTTCTTGACCATGGCATTCACCTTGGCCAGGAATTTCTTCTGGTCGAATTCGATCTCGGGGAACAGGATGACTACAGGGATGCCCTGTTCTTCCACCAGTCCGCCCGCTGCGGCGATCCAGCCCGCGTGGCGTCCCATCACTTCGAGCACGAACACCTTGGTTGAGGTCTTGGCCATGGAGCGCACGTCGAAGCTGGCTTCCAGCGTCGAGACGGCGATGTATTTCGCGACCGAGCCGAAGCCGGGGCAGCAGTCGGTGATGGGCAGGTCGTTGTCCACGGTCTTGGGCACATGGATGGCCTGTACCGGGTAGCCCATCTTCTCCGACAACTGCGATACCTTGTAGCAGGTGTCGGCGGAATCGCCGCCACCGTTGTAGAAGAAGTAGCCGATGTTGTGCGCCTTGAACACTTCGATCAGACGCGCATACTCGCGCTGGTTCTGTTCCAGCGATTTGAGTTTGAAGCGGCAGGAACCGAATGCGCCGGAAGGCGTGCTGCGCAGGGCAGCGATGGCACGGGCTGATTCTTTGGTGGTGTCGATCAGGTCTTCGGTGAGGGCGCCGATGATGCCGTTGCGTCCCGCATATACCTTGCCGATCTTGTCTTTATGTTTGCGGGCTGTTTCGATGACGCCGCATGCTGAAGCATTGATGACGGCTGTGACGCCGCCGGACTGTGCATAAAACGCGTTCTTCTTCGCCATACTTTGCTCTCTCCATCAAAGGTTGTGAAGTGACTTCTCTGTTTGAAAAACCGGGCTCATATTACGCTTTTCGCGGAGCTGTGTGTGCAAGATAAGCAGCCCCTGTCGGGATGATATGGAATCAAGTAGAATGAGCCGGGTAGGGGGCGCTAGATCATCTTTATAGGGAAAAAATAATGGCCATCGAATTATTCAATAACGGCAAACACCAATGTCTGATGTTCGACGATCTGGTGGACGATTCAGTGGGGGATGCAGTTCAGGCCAACCAGTTCCTCATCGTTGATAACGGTCACGGCGCGCTGATCGATCCGGGCGGCAACATGACCTATAATGGATTGTTGATGGAAATGCACAACTATTTCCCGCCCAAGAAGCTGGAATATATCCTTGCCTCACACCCCGATCCGGACATCATTGCCTCGGTCAACAAATGGATGATCCACTCCGATTGCAAAGTGATGATCTCCAAATTGTGGGTGCGCTTCGTGCCGCACTTCTGCAGCGGCGACAACTCACTCGGTCGCGTACTGGGCATTCCCGACGAAGGCATGAACCTGCCCTTGGGCAACACGGCCATCAAAGCGATCCCCGCGCACTTCATGCACTCGGAAGGCAACTTCCAGTTCTATGATCCGATCAGCAAGATATTGTTCTCCGGCGACATGGGCGCCTCCATCGTCGGTCATACCGAGGCGGATACACCAGTCGAGGATTTCAAGGCGCACATCCAGCACATGGAAGGCTTCCACAAACGCTACATGATTTCCAACAAGATCTGCCGTTTCTGGGTCAACATGGTGCGCACCATGGATGTCGAAGCCATCGTGCCGCAGCATGGCCGTGCTTTCGTGGGCAAGAAGATGGTGAACGAGTTCCTGAACTGGATAGAGGCCCTGCCTTGCGGGGTTGACCTCATGACGCAAGAGAACTATCGCGTCCCGGCCTAGAAGTTCGTTACGAGAAAATCAAACGGGCATCATCCGCAAGGATGATGCCCGTTTGTTTTGCTACGGTACTTTTCGAGATTACAGCGCGTTCACTCCCGCCTGCGCGATTTGCCCGTCCTGGAAGGAACGCACACCGCTGATACCGAGTCCGCCGATGATGACATCATCGCGTAGCAGCGGTACGCCGCCCTCGGCCGGGATGACGCCGGGCAGGGCGAGGTGGATCAGGCGGCCACTGAGCACCGCGTCTTCCGATGCCTTGGTGGGGCGCTGGAAGGCCACGGCGGCGTGAGCCTTGGCGATGGCGGTCTCGACACTGCCGAACTGCGTGTCGTGCCCGCGCTGCAGATAAAGCAGATGGCCGCCATCGTCCACCACCGCGATGACCACTTTCCATTCGTTCTTGAACGCTTCTGCTTCCGCAGCTGCGGCCACACGTTTGGCGTCATCCAAAGTAAGGATGGGCTTGGCGGCCATGCTCATGCTCCCAAGGTGCGGAACACTTGGTCACGTATGCTTTCCACACTGCCGACACCGGGTACATGCACGACTTTCGGTGCGCTGCCGTCGCCGGACTTCGACCACGCGGTGTAGTACTCAACCAGCGGCTGGGTTTGCTCGTGATACACGTTGAGGCGCTTGAGGACTGTCTCCTCGACATCGTCCGGGCGCTGTACCAGGTCTTCGCCGGTGATGTCATCCTTGCCGGCCACCTTGGGCGGATTGAACACCAGGTGATAGGTGCGGCCCGATGCCGGATGCACGCGGCGACCGCTCATGCGCTGGACGACTTCCTTGTCCGCCACATCGATCTCGACCACGTAGTCGATCTTGATCCCGGCATCCTTCATCGCCTGAGCCTGCGGGATGGTGCGCGGAAAGCCATCGAACAGGAAACCTTTGGCGCAATCGGCTTCCTTGATACGTTCCTTGACCAGATTGATGATGATTTCGTCGGATACTAAACCGCCGGCATCCATGATCTTCTTGGCGGCCACACCCAGCGGGGTGCCTGCCTTGACTGCCGCGCGCAGCATATCGCCGGTGGAGATCTGCGGGATGCCGTACTTTTCCTTGATGTAATTCGCCTGGGTACCTTTACCTGCTCCGGGTGCTCCTAACAGAATCAGCTTCATTGATGATTTCCCTTTTGATTAAATCCATTTTGTAATTCGGTGAACAGACGCCGCGCGATCCCCAAATCCTGTTCGGTGTCCACACCGCTTGGAGGTGCCTGATCGGTCTTGGTTACGCCGATCTTGTAGCCATGATACAACGCACGCAGCTGTTCGAGGGATTCAATTTGCTCTATGGAAGTAGGGGTAAGTTTGCCGAAGTCGCGCAGGAAGCCCGCGCGATAAGCATAGATGCCGACATGTCGAAGCACTTCGACGTATTCGGGCAATGGATCGTTCTTTGCATATGCATCCCTTGGCCAGGGGATCGGAGCCCGGCTGAAGTAAAGTGCATTGGCATTCTTGTCCAGTACCACCTTGACGATGTTCGGGTTGCGCATGGACGCTTCGTCGTGGATGGCATGGCTCGCGGTGGCGATGGCGCACTCGGGGTGGTCGTGCAGATGTTGCGCCACGGCGCGGATGAGTTGCGGCGGGATCAGCGGCTCGTCACCTTGCACGTTGACCACGATGGTGTCATCGCTCCAGCCTTGCTGTGCCGCCACCTCGGCGATGCGGTCGGTGCCGCTGACATGGTCCGTGCGCGTCATGCAGGCCTGGAAGCCGTGTTCCTGGGAGGCGGAGATGATGGGTTGATGATCGGTGGCGATGAGGATCTGCTGCGCGCCGCTTTGGGCGGCCTGTTCAGCGACGCGAATCACCATCGGTTTGCCGCAGATGTCCAGCAGGGGTTTGCCCGGCAGGCGGGTCGAGGCGAAGCGGGCCGGGATGACGACCTTGAAGGGGAACATCAGAGCGCTTCGACTTCTTTCGCAGTGAGCTCGCGAGCTTCGTCGGCCAGCATCACCGGGATGTCATCCTTGATCGCGAAGGCCAGCCGGTCAGCCTTGCAGACCAGCTCCTGCTCGGCTTTGCGATAGACCAGCGGGGATTTGCACAGCGGGCAAACCAGAATGTCGAGAAGTTTTGCATCCATTATGGCGTGACCTTTTCAAGGATAAGTTGTGTGAGGGCGGGGCTGACCTGCGCATCCACACGCAGCACCCAGCATCTCTCGGTGGCGAACGCAGCGCATTTTACCGCATCTTTTTCGGTCATGAGTATCGCATCCGCATCGTCGAAGGCGATATCGGACGGAGTATAGCGATGGTGATCCGGGAAAGGATGCAGCTGTGCGTTCAGTCCGAGACGCTCCAGCTGGGTGAAGAAACGTTGCGGATGTCCGATCCCCGCGATTGCATGCAGGCGCAGCTTTGCGAATTCTGCGGCAGTGACGACGCGTTCAGGATTGAGCAGATTGTAGAAACTCGTGCCGGCCAGTTGCATGGCGAATTCGTCGCCGTGCGTCTCCCCGCCGTTGACCACCACCGCGTCAGACTTGTGCAAACGCGAGACCGGTTCGCGCAGCGGACCGGCGGGCAGCAACAGACCGTTGCCAAAGCGGCGCGCGCCATCCACGACGACGATCTCTGCACTGCGCTGCAAACGGTAATGCTGCAAGCCGTCGTCGGAGAGGATGATGTCGCATTCGGGATGGGCGGCAAGCAGGGCCTGTGCGGCAGCGGGTCGGTTGCGGCCTATCCATACTGGACACAATGCGCGTTGCGCCATCAGCAGGGGTTCGTCACCGACCAAGTCCGCCGCATCTTCGATTGAGACCTCATGGGGAATGCTGCGCTGCTTACCGTCTTTGGTATAGCCACGGCTGACGATGCCGGGATGCCAGCCGTTATCGAGCAGTTGCTGCGCCAACCAGAGCGTGAGCGGCGTCTTGCCGGTACCGCCAACGCTGATGTTTCCAATGATGACAACCGGAACAGGTAGTTTGACCGACGCCAGAATCCCGCTGCGATAAAGAAACCGGCGCAGAGCGGAAAGTGCGCCAAACAACAGACTGAGCGGGTAGAGCAGCAGGTGGAGCGGCGAGAGGCGATACCAGTGGTGTTGCAGCCGCTCCATAGGGTGGGATTACTTATTCGGCTGGTTCTGGGTGGTGAAGGTGATGCGGCCGAATCCCGCGATGCGCGCGGCTTCCATGATGTTGATGACGGATTGGTGGGTAGCCTTGGCATCGCCGTTGATGACAATAGTCGGGTCGGTCTGGTCGCCCGCTGCCTTGCGCAGTGCTTCGGCAAAATCGACCACGTTGCTGAACGGGGTGCGCACGCTGTTCACTGCGTAGTGGTCCGAGGCATCCACCGCGACATGGATCGGTTTGCTGGATGCAAGCGCGGTTTCCTCGCCGGAAGCCTGTGGCAGGTTGATCTGCAACTGGGCGAAGTTCGAGTAGCTGGTGGTGACCATCAGGAAGATCAGGATCACCAGCAGCACATCGAGCATCGGGATCAGGTTGATCTCCGGTTCTTCACGAGTGCGTCCGCGCCTAAAGTTCATTTCCCGACCCTTACTTGCGTTCGCCATGGACGACTTCCACCAGCTTGATGGCCTGCTGCTCCATCTCGATGGTCAGGCTGTCGACCTGGGCGCGGAAATGACGATAAGAGATCATGCTGGGGATGGCGACGATCAGACCAAATGCCGTGTTGTACAGGGCGACCGAGATGCCGTGCGCCAGTTCGGCGGGAGCTGCGCCGCCCGCGTTCTGCGAGCCGAAGATCTCGATCATGCCGACCACCGTGCCGAACAGGCCGAGCAGCGGGCTGATGGAGGCGATGGTGCCGATGGTGGTGAGGAACTTCTCCAACTGGTGGGTTGCGGAACGTCCTGCCTCTTCGATCGATTCCTTCATGACCTCGGGTGCGCTCTTGATATTCTTCAATCCGGCGGCGAACACCATACCCAGCGGCGAACCTTCGCTCAGGCGGGTCAGCATCTGCTGGCTGACGCCTTTCTGCTTGAGTTCCTGAACCACCTCATCAAGCAGTTGCGGCGGAACGATCTTCTTGCGGCGCAGGAAGAGTGCGCGTTCGGTGATGAGTGCGACTGCGACCAGAGATGCGATGATGAGTAACCAGATGGGCCAACCGGCGGCTTGGACTAGAGTGAACACGTAACGTCTCCGCAAAGTATGCTTAAATTCGAAGGCGGCACTGTATCTTGTAGCCCATGATTGAGCAAGGTGAGAAGCGGCGCTTTGAGCTAACTTGAAGCTGCGTAAGCGATTTGTTTTCTTATGCACAAAATCTGTGGATAACTTTGTGCATGAAATGCCGCAATGGATGCTGCAAGCCCTGTATTGAAGCCCTTTCGCAATAATCGCCCAAAAAATATACCGCGATAATTAATTGCAAAAACAATGAGATACTGTAAGTTGTAATTCTCTGTGGCGGCGAATGCCATGGAAGCGGCGATTTTGCTGGGGTTGTGGATTGTAATGAGTTTGTCAATATGCCATTTGGCCTAGTTTGATGAAAAATATTTTTCTGAACTGAACGCGGATTGTGCATGGGAATGGATAAGAACCGGATATTGAGCGTGCGCGAATTGAATCTCGCGGCGAAACAAATAATTGAAAGCGGGCTGCCCCTCTTGTGGGTGCGCGGCGAGATATCCAATTTCGTCAGCGCCGCCTCCGGGCACTGGTATTTTTCGCTCAAGGACGAGGCCGCGCAGGTGCGCTGTGTGATGTTCCGTCATAAAAGTCAGTATCTGGATTTCAAGCCCGCGAACGGCATGCAGGTGGAAGTGCTGGCGCTAGCCAGCTTGTATGAGGCACGCGGCGATTTCCAGTTGAACCTCGAAAAGATGCGACCAGCCGGTCTGGGTGCTTTATTCGAGGCGTTCGAACGGCTGAAGTCCAAGCTGGAAGCAGAGGGCCTGTTCGACGAAGAGCGCAAACGTGACCTGCCCTTGCTGCCCAGACAGGTCGGCATCGTCACCTCGCCGCAGGCAGCGGCACTGCGCGATGTGCTGAGAACGCTGGCCAACCGCATGCCGAACGTGCCGGTCTTGTTGTATCCGACGCCGGTGCAGGGAGAAGGTGCGGCGCAGAAGATCGCACAGGCGATCAAGACGGCCAACCAGCGCGCCGAGTGCGATGTGCTCATCGTCTGTCGCGGCGGCGGCAGTATCGAGGATCTGTGGGCGTTCAACGAGGAAGTGGTGGCGCGCGCCATCGCAGCCAGCCATATCCCGATGGTGAGCGGGGTGGGGCACGAGACCGACTTCACCATCGCCGATTTCGTCGCCGACCTGCGCGCGGCCACGCCGACGGCGGCGGCGCAGGCCGTGGTGCCGGACCGGCAGGAACTGCGCCAGCGTCTGGATCAATTCCGGCGGCACCTGCTGCGCGCTGCGTCGCGCCGGTTCGAGCAAGGCATGCAACAGGTGGATTTCCTGCAACGGCGGCTGGTGCATCCCGCACAGCGCATACAACAACAGTCGGAACGGCTGGCGGCATTGCTGCAACGCATGCGGCTTGCCCATGCCTATGCCGTGCAGCATCAGCAAGGGCGCTGGAGTTCCCTGTGGCAGCGTTTGCGCGGGCAGTTGCCGGACGTGGCGCGATTGCGGGAACAGCAAACCAGCCACGCACGGCGCATAAACGCAGCGATGCGGCGCACGCTTGACCGGCATGATGCACGGCTGAGCGCATTGCAGCAGCATCTGCAACTGCTCGATCCGAAACAGGTACTGGCGCGCGGTTACAGCATGGTGCGCGACGCGCAGGGCAACATCGTGCAGAACAGCGAAGACATCGCCCTGGGAGAGAAACTGGACATCACTTTCGCGCAGGGTGCAGCGAGGGCGGTGGTGCAGGAAAAGAGCGGCCCGCAGGCGGATTAGGTTAAAATCCGCGCCTGTTATCAACCCCCTGATTTTTCCTTATGAAGAATGACATTTCCCGCCGCGGGCTGTGGCTGATGTTGCTGGCCCTCGTGATCATCTGGTTCGGCAACCTCGAATACCGCAAGCTGGTGAAGCCCGACGAAGGCCGCTACGCCGAGATCCCGCGCGAAATGGTGGTGAGCGGAGACTGGACGACCCCGCGCCTCAACGAACTCAAGTACTTCGAGAAACCGCCGCTGCAATACTGGGCGACCGCCACTGCCTATACAGTGTTCGGGGAGCATCAATGGACCTCGCGCCTGTGGGCGGCATTGACCGGATTCGCCGGGGTGCTGCTGGCCTGGTTCGCCGGAACACGACTGTTCGGACGCCAAGCCGGTATCTACTCCGCGCTGCTGCTCGGCAGCAGCATGCTGTATTCGATGATGGCGCACATCAACACGCTGGATATGGGCGTGACCTTATTCATCACACTTGGCATCTTCTCCTTGCTCATCGCGCAGAAGGAAGAGCGCCCACCGCAGCGGCGCAACTGGATGTGGCTGGCCTGGGCCGGGCTGGCACTGGCGGTGTTGAGCAAAGGGCTGATGGGGCTTATCCTGCCGGGCGCTGCTTTATTCCTGTACTCGGTATTCAATCGCGACATCATCATCTGGAAACGCATGCACTGGTTCAGCGGACTGGCGGTGTTCCTGCTGATCGCCGCTCCCTGGTTCGTGCTGGTGATCAAAGCGAATCCGGAGTTCTTCGACCGTTTCTTCATCTACGAACACTACACACGCTTCACTTCCAAGGTGCACGGGCGCTATCAGCCCTGGTATTACTTCGTGCCGGTGTTGGCGCTAGGCATGCTGCCCTGGCTGTTCGTGATGTTCGATGCGCTGCTGCGCACCTGGAAGAACACGACACAGCAGGTGCGTGAGTTCAGCCCGGAGCGTTTCCTGCTGGTGTGGGCGGTGTTCATCTATTTCTTCTTCTCCATCTCCGGTTCCAAGCTGCCGTCGTACCTGTTGCCGATGTTCCCGGCGCTGGCTTTGCTGATGGGCAAGCAGATCGCCGAGATGGAATCGCGGCGACTGTTCTGGCTGATCCTGCCGGTGTTGTTTATTGCGGCTATCCTGCTCGGTCTGGCACCGTTTACCGCCAAAACTGCCGATACGCCGCTGCAGCTGGAGTTGTATAGCGCATACGCCATCTGGCTGACAGTCGCAGCGGCAGTGTGGGTCACCGGTATCGTTGCGGGGCTATGGCTGTTGCGCCGCGAGAACAAGATAGCAGCGGTAATCGTGCTGGCTTTCTCATCACTGATTGCGGCGCAGATCGGCACGTCCGGGCATAACACCGCGGCGCGCGACCGTTCTGCTTACCATGTGGCCGAAGCCATCATGCCGTATGTGAAACCGGACATCCCGTTCTATTCCGTCATGTATTACGAGCAAACGCTGCCGTTCTACATCAAGCGTACTTTCACGCTGGTGCAGTATCAGGATGAGATGGATTTCGGCATCCAGCAGGAACCGGAGAAATGGATTCCGGATCTGGCTGGCTTTGCCGAGCGCTGGAACAAGGACAAGGAAGCGCTGGCCATCGTGCAGATGCACCGTTACCCTGAAGTGGAAGCCCTGCATCTGCCGATGCAGGAGATATTCCGCGACGAACATTTTGTGGTGGTGAAGAAACCATGAATCTGGTCAGCTTTAGTTTGATCTTCGCGGGCGTGATGCTCAATGCCGCCGCGCAGATATTGATGAAGGCGGGCACCAATACCGTCGGCCATTTCGAGTTCAGCGCGGCGAACGTGCTGCCCATCGGCTGGAAACTGGCGACAGAGTGGCACATCGTCACCGCGCTGTTCTGCTACGGCATCAGCGTGGTGGTGTGGATCCTCGCGCTGTCGCGTGTGCCGGTCAGCATCGCCTTCCCCATGCTGTCGATGGCCTATGTGGTCAATGCCATTGCGGCGTATTACCTGCTGGGTGAACCGTTCAGCGCAACCAAACTGGCCGGCATGGCCGTCATCATCGTCGGCGTCATCATCATTTCGAGAGCCTGAGCATGTCTGAATTCCTTCCGTTCACCAAACCCTGCATCGACGAAGCCGCCATCGCCGCCGTCGGCGACGTGCTGCGTTCCGGCTGGATAACCTCCGGCCCCAAAGTGCAGGAGTTCGAGAAACAACTCTCGGCTTATTTCGGCGGGCGTCCGGTGCGCACCTTCAACTCCGGTACTTGCACCATGGAGATCGCCCTGCGCATCGCGGGTATAGGCGCGGGCGATGAAGTCATCACGACGCCCATCTCCTGGGTGGCGACATCCAATGTCATCCTCGAAGTCGGCGCGACGCCGGTGTTCGCGGATATCGACCCGGTCACCCGCAACATCGACCTGGACAAGGTCGAGGCTGCGATCACGCCGAAGACCCGCGCCATCATTCCGGTAGATCTGTCCGGCCTGCCGGTGGACCGCGACAGGCTGTACGCCATCGCCGCCAAACACAAGCTGCGTGTGGTGGAAGATGCCGCGCAGGCCATCGGTTCGCTGTGGAACGGCAAGCGCATCGGCAGCTTCGGTGATTTCGTCTCGTTCAGCTTTCAGGCCAACAAGAACCTCACCACTACCGAAGGTGGCTGTCTGGTGCTGAACAACGAGGATGAAGCGCGGCTCGCGGAAAAATATCGCCTGCAAGGCGTCACGCGAAGCGGCTTCGATGGCATGGATGTGGACGTGCTGGGCGGCAAATACAACATGACCGACGTGGCTGCCGCCATTGGTCTGAACCAGTTGCCGCAACTGGACGCCATTACCGCACGTCGTCATGCGCTGGCCAAACATTACTTCGCCACCTTTGGTACGGATTTCGAGAAACAGACCGGTGCGCAGCTGCCAATCCCCAATTTCGAGAATACCAACTGGCACATGTTCCAGCTTGTGCTACCGCAAGGCGTGGTACGCGCGGAGTTCATGGAAAAGATGAAAGCGCACAATATCGGCTGCGGTGTGCATTACCCGCCCATCCACCTGTTCCAGATGTACCGTGCGCGCGGCTTTAAGGAAGGCATGTTCCCCAACGCCGAAAGCGTGGGGCGGCGCATCGTCAGCCTGCCCATGTTTCCCAGGATGGGCGATGCTGACGTTGGTCGAGTTGTGACCGCTGTACGCGAAGTGCTGGCCGGCTAGAGGGGGCCGAGCGCCACAACCGAGCTCAATGTTTGGTTGCCTGCATCGACTCCCTGCATTCCCGGTAATCGTCCGAGTTGATATTTTCCTTGCCGCTCTCGGCAATGATCTCCAGCGTCTCGAGCACCTTGAAGCTGGCTTTTTCCATTTCGGCGATGGCTTCCAGGCCTTCTTTGTAGCGCCCCTCGTGGTAATGGGTGACTGCCTCTACGCCAAGCCGGTGGAAATGCTGATGCGGTTCCTCCATTTCGCGAAAGCCGTGCAGCTTGGAAAAACAGTGGTGCCCCTCTCCCTCGTAATACCATTTGCCCAGTCGGCAGCCTTTGTGGCTGGCGAACTCGTCCGGATGTTTGGTTGAGGTGCCGAGGAACACTTTGTAGATTTCGAACTTGAACACCAGATGGTCCATTTTGGCGACTTCGATGAAGGAGCGCAGGGCGGTGGTGCCGATGGCACTCTTCATCTCGACGGTGACCTGCATCAGTTCCTTCATGCTGCTGACCGCCTGCTGTCCGTCTTTATGGAATCCTTCAGCCTGCTGCGGGCTTACTTCCACCAGCGCTTTGACTGCCGATGTCTCTTTCTGGATCGCGCTGACCAGTTGGCCGATCTCGCTGGTGGCGGTTGAGGTGCGCTCGGCCAGTTTGCGGACTTCGTCGGCGACGACGGCGAAACCGCGGCCCTGTTCGCCCGCGCGCGCGGCCTCGATGGCGGCATTCAGCGCCAGCAGATTGGTCTGGTCGGCGATTTCCTTGATGAGTTTGACGATGCCGCCAATCTGACTGGTGCGTTCGTTAAGGTGGTCGACGCTGGCGGCGGTCTCCACGGTCTTTTCCGACATCTTCTGCAGATTGCTGGCGATGCGCTCGACGGCGACCAGGTTCATGCTCAGTGCACCCGTGGTCTGGCCGATATGCTCGTTCTCCTGTTTCATGGTGTGCGCCAGGGTGGCCAGTGTGGACTGGATCTCTTTGGCGGATTCGCAGTAAGAATTCATATGCTGGAACAGTCCTTCATGCATGACGATCAGCTCGGTGCTGTTGTTGAATCTGGCGATGACCGATTCGTGCTGCTGTTGCAGGCTGATGACGTTGTTTTCCCGCTCGTCCAGCAATTGTTCGAAATCGCGCAGTTTTTCCTTCAGCGTCGCTACTTCTTGCTTGTAACCGTTATTGAACATTTTGGGCTCCCTCGTTGGTTTTTTTGGCCTATCCATTCTTCCGGCCGCATCAGCTTCGAATGAACAAGCCATTCGCCTATGCGGATATGGAAGGTATCGGCAATGCCCATGAGGAATCAATATGCCAAAAGGTCTAGATAAATATATAGATAGCCACCCCCTTCGGGTTAGGCCTTGTGTCATGTCCCCAACATGGCGGATTTCGCTAACCCCATGCTCTGCGGTAGAATGCCACCCTTATGAGTACACCCCAACTTTCTGTCGTCATCCCCGTCTATAACGAAGAGCAGGGTTTGCAGGCCTTGTTCGACCGCCTGTATCCCGCCTTGGATAAACTCGGCATCGGCTACGAAGTCGTGTTCGTCAACGACGGCAGCCGTGACCGATCCGCCGCCATCCTGCGCGAACAGTTCCAGAAACGCCCCGATGTGACCCGTGTGGTGCTGTTCAACGGCAATTTCGGCCAGCACATGGCCATCATGGCCGGTTTCGAACAATGCCGCGGTCAGCGCATCGTAACGCTGGATGCCGACCTGCAGAATCCTCCCGAGGACACCGGCCTGCTGCTGGCCAAGATGGACGAGGGCCACGACTATGTTGGTTCAATCCGTCGCCAGCGCAACGACAGTTGGTGGCGCCATGTCGCCTCGCGCGCCATGAACGGCCTGCGCGAGAAGATCACCCGCATCAAGATGACCGACCAGGGTTGCATGTTCCGCGCCTACGACCGCAACATCATCGACGCCATCAACAGTTGCAAGGAAGTCAGCACCTTCATTCCGGCGCTGGCCTACAGCTTCGCGCGCAATCCCGCCGAGGTGGTGGTGGGTCACGAAGAGCGTGCGGCGGGCGAGTCCAAGTATTCGATGTACAGCCTGATCCGCCTCAACTTTGACCTGATGACCAGCTTCTCGCTGGTGCCCTTGCAGATGTTCTCCATGCTGGGCATGCTGATCTCGGTGTTCTCCGGCCTGTTCTTCATCTTCCTGGTGGTGCGCCGTCTGATCATCGGCCCGGAGGCCGAGGGCTTGTTCACGCTGTTTGCGCTGATGTTCTTCATGATCGGCATCGCGCTGTTCGGCATCGGTCTGCTGGGCGAATACATCGGCCGCATCTACCAGCAGGTACGACATCGCCCGCGTTATCTGATCGAGGCGGTACTGGAGCAGCAGGAGAATGAAAAACCCAAACGTGCGCGCAAACCCAAAGCCGCGACAGAGCCCGCAACCGACCTGTTCGCGGACGGTGACGAATGAGCCGAGCCGTTGTCTTCGCCTACCATAACGTAGGTTATCGCTGCCTGAATGTGCTGCTCGCGCACGGTGTAGATGTGGCGCTGGTGGTGACCCATCGCGACAATCCCAAAGAGACCATCTGGTTCGAGAGCGTGCAGAGGCTGGCCGAATTGCACGGCATCCCGACCATCACGCCGGATAACCCGAACGTGCCGGAAGTGGAAGAGCAGATCCGCGCCCTGCAACCGGATTTCTTCTTCTCCTTCTACTACCGCGAGATGCTGAAAGCGCCGCTGCTGGCCATTCCCAAGCGGGGTGCGCTGAACATGCACGGCTCGCTGCTGCCCAAATATCGCGGGCGTGTGCCGGTGAATTGGGCGATAATTCGCGCCGAAACGGAAACCGGTGCGACGCTGCACTACATGACCGAGAAGCCGGACAACGGCGACATCGTTGCACAACAGGCCGTGCCTATCCTGCCCAACGATACGGCGCATGAGGTGTTCCAGAAGGTAACGGTTGCCGCCGAGATGGCATTGAATGATGTGCTGCCCGCCTTGTTGGCGGGAACGGCCAAGGCCGAAAAACAGGACCTGAGCAAAGGGGCCTATTTTGGCGGGCGCAAGGCCGAAGACGGCATCATCGACTGGTCGCAGTCTGCGCTGCAGATACACAATCTGGTGCGCGCGGTTGCCCCGCCTTATCCGGGTGCGATGACGCAGGTGATGGGCAAGGCCATGCGTATCCTGCAGACGCTGGTGGACAAGGAACAAGGCACGGGACAGCCGGGCTTGTTTGTGAGAGACGGCAAAGCTTGGGCGGATTGCGGCAGCGGCGTGCTGCGCATCGTGCGCTTCGAGCTGGACGGAATCGAGTTGAACGCGGCGGAGTTCGCGGCGAAGTACGGCACGGGGAAATTTGAATTTAATCGTTGAGGAAATAAAAATGAAGAAAGTACTGATCCTGGGTGTGAACGGCTTCATCGGCCACCATCTGTCCAACCGCATCCTGGCCACCACAGACTGGGAAGTCTATGGCATGGACATGAGCACCGACCGTATCACCGACCTGATCGGCAAGCCGCGCTTCCACTTCTTCGAAGGCGACATCACCATCAACAAGGAATGGGTCGAGTACCACGTCAAGAAGTGCGACGTGATCCTGCCACTGGTCGCCATCGCCACACCGGCTACCTACGTCAAACAGCCACTGCGCGTGTTCGAGCTCGACTTCGAAGCCAACCTGCCCATCGTGCGCGCCTGCGTGAAGTACAACAAACACCTGGTGTTCCCCTCGACTTCCGAGGTCTACGGCATGTGCCATGACGAGGAATTCGACCCGGAGAATTCCGAACTGATCTGCGGCCCGATCAACAAGCCGCGCTGGATATACTCCAACTCCAAGCAGCTCATGGATCGCGTGATCTGGGGTTACGGCATGCAGGACAACCTGAACTTCACCCTGTTCCGTCCGTTCAACTGGATCGGTGCCGGACTGGATTCGATCAATACACCGAAGGAAGGCAGCTCGCGCGTGGTGACCCAGTTCCTCGGCCACATCATCCGCGGCAACAACATCAGCCTGGTCGACGGTGGCCACCAGAAACGCGCTTTCACCTACATCGACGACGGCATCGACGCGCTGATGAAGATCATCGACAACAAGAACGGCGTCGCCACCGGCAAGATCTACAACATCGGCAACCCGACCAATAACCACTCCATTCGCGATCTGGCCGACATGATGATGAAGCTGGCGAACGAGTACCCCGAGTACCGCGATTCCGCCAAGAAGGTAAAGATCGTCGAAACCACCTCCGACGCCTACTACGGCAAAGGCTATCAGGACGTGCAGAACCGTGTGCCCAAGATCACCAACACCTGCGAAGACCTGGGCTGGAAGCCGACCACCACCATGCCGGATACCCTGCGCAAGATCTTTGATGCCTATCGCAATCAGATCGCCGAAGCACGCGGTCTGATCGACTAACGACAGTTCTGAGTACTGAGAAACGAGTGCTGAGGAAAACCCGCAGACTCCGAATTCAGTACTCGGCTCTCAGAATTCAGCACTCGTTTTCATGAAAAAGATCGCCCTCAAGATCGACGTCGATACCTACCGTGGCACCCGCGAAGGCGTGCCGCGTCTGGTCGAGGCACTGCAACGCAATCATGCCCAAGCGAGCTTCTATTTCTCCCTTGGGCCCGACCATACCGGCCGTGCCATCAAGCGCGTGTTCCGTCCCGGCTTCATGAAAAAAGTGTCGCGCACCTCGGTGCTCGAGCATTACGGTTTCAAGACGCTGATGTACGGCACCCTGTTGCCGGGGCCGGATATCGGCCGCAATTGCGCCGACATCATGCGCTCGGTGCGCGATGCGGGTTTTGAGGTCGGTATCCATTGCTACGACCATATCCGCTGGCAGGACCATGTGGCGGAGAAGGATGCGAAGTGGACGCAGCGCGAGATGCAACGCGCGGTGGACCGTTTCACCGAGATATTCGGTGAGGCGCCCAAAGCCCATGCCGCCGCAGGCTGGCAAACCAACCGCTATGCCTTGCGCATGACACAGAGCCTGGGCTTCGAGTACAGCTCAGATACCCGTGGCACACAGCCTTTCATCCCTACCTGGGATGCCGAGATCATCGCCTGCCCGCAACTGCCGACCACCCTGCCGACACTGGACGAACTCATTGGTCGCGATGGCATTACGGTCGAGAACGTTGCGCAGCATCTGTTGGAGATGACCGAAAAACCGAGTGCGACCGGTCATATCTATACTCTGCACGCCGAGTTGGAAGGGCAGAAGTGGATGCCCATCTTTGAAGCATTGTTGAAGGGGTGGCACGAGCAGGGTTACGATCTGATCTCCATGCGCCAGTATCTGCAAGGTTTCAAACCGGCCGATCTGCCCTTGCATGAGGTCAAATCCGGGTCGGTCGAAGGCCGAAGTGGTACATTGGCGGTGCAGGGCTAAAGCTTACTGCCGTTCTGCCGAAATATCCTTCGCGGACGCTTATTCGAGGGGGAAGGTATGCAACGACCGGAATTGAAGGGACTGGATCATTGGGTGGCATTCCTGACCCAAGCGGATATCCCCGTGCTGAAACAGACCGCCCGCGATCTCGCCGTACTGCACGAGGACCAGAACAAGCTCAGCGCCCGTAGCGTCGCCAGCGTCATCGCGGTCGATCCGATGATGACAGTCAAACTTCTGCGCTACCTGCAACAGAACAAGCACCGCAGCCAGACCAGCGAAGTCGCCTTGGTCGAACAGGCGCTCATCATGATGGGCGTCGGAGCCTTCTACAACAAGATACCCGCCGCTCCAACTGTGCAGGACATGCTGACCGGGCAGATGGACGCACTCGTCCAGTTGCTCCACGTCATCCATCGTTCGCACCGCGCTTCCGAATATGCCTATGACTGGGCAGTACGCATGAGCGACCTGCACTATGAAGAAGTGCGCATCGCCGCCTTGCTGCGCGACCTGGCCGAGATGCTGATGTGGTGTTTTGCGCCGCAGGAGATGCTTGGCATCCGTGTTATCCAGCAGCAGGACAAGACTTTGCGCAGCCGTGCCGTGCAGGAACAGGTGCTGGGGTTTGCCCTGATCGATCTGCAAAAGGCGTTGGTGCAAAAATGGGAGCTGCCGGAGTTGTTGTTGATGCTGATGGATGAAACCAGCAGCACAAAACCGAAAGTGCGCA
Organism: Sideroxyarcus sp.; assembly: GCA_030651895.1. GTDB lineage: Bacteria > Pseudomonadota > Gammaproteobacteria > Burkholderiales > Gallionellaceae > Sideroxyarcus. The sequence goes on from JAUSBR010000010.1 coordinate 52,351, forward strand.
ATGTTGCTTTGGCGGTCAATCTGGCGCGCCATTCCGCCAACGGCTGGGACGATGCAGCACTGCCGGACGACTACAAAGACATTGGCGCGTTATTGCGCATTCCGGCCGAACAGGTGATGTTGCTGCTCGGCGTCGAGGCCGGGAATATTTGCGATCTGAGCAAGCCTCACGGGTGAGTGCGCAACTCCGTCTCGATCAACTTCTTCACCTGTAGGCCGTAGTCTGCCGACAGGCAATCCACCCCGATATTTTCCGTGCTGCGCAACCAGGTGAGCTGGCGTTTCGCCAGCTGCCGCGTGGCGGCGATACCTTTCTCCGATAGCCCGGCTGCGTCGATCTCGCCTTCCATGTACTCCCACGCCTGCCGATAGCCGACGCAGCGCATCGAAGTCATCTCGCGGTGCAGCGGGTATTTCTTGCGCAAGCCGCGCAACTCATCCACCAACCCCTGTTTGATCATGTCTGCGAAACGTACGGCGATGCGCTGGTGCAGCACGGCACGGTCGGAGGGGATGAGTCCAACCGGCAAAATGCGATAGGGCAGCGGTTCCTGTTCCTGCAGTTTGATGAGTTCCGACATCGGCTTTCCAGTCAGAAGGTATATCTCCATCGCGCGCTGGATGCGCTGGGTGTCGGTGGAGTGCAGACGCGCGGCGGTCTCGGCATCGACCCCGGATAGTCGCTGGTGCAGATGCTCGATGCCGTGTTGCGCGATCTCGGCATCCAGTTCCGCGCGCACCTCCGCATCCGCCTGCGGCAGCGGGCTCAGGCCTTCGCGTAGAGCCTTGAAGTACAGCATAGTGCCGCCGACCAGCAGCGGAATCTTGCCGCGCGCGGTGATGTCCGCCATCAGTCGCAACGCATCATGGCGAAAGGCGGCAGCGGAATATGCTTCGGTGGGACTGATGAGGTCAATGAGGTGATGCGGCGCGCGGGCGAGGGTGGCGGCATCCGGCTTGGCCGTGCCGATATTCATATCGCGGAACACTAGCGCCGAATCCACGCTGATGAGCTCCACCGGCATGGACTGCGCAAGTTCCACTGCCACGCCCGTCTTGCCGCTGGCGGTGGGGCCCATCAGGAAGATCGCGGGCGGGCGGGTGCTCATCGCAGACAGCAGCGACTGACGGTCAACGAGCTTCCAGTTTAAGCCGACGCTGGCGGACACCTTCAGCGAGCGTTTCCAGCACGCGCACGCTGTCGTCCCAGCCGATGCAGGCATCGGTAATCGAGACGCCTTTCTTCAGCGGCGTGCCGGGCACCAGGTCCTGACGGCCTTCATTGATATTGGATTCGATCATCACGCCGAAGATGCGCTCTTCGCCGTTCGCCAGTTGCGCCGCGCAATCCTGCGCCACTTCGACCTGGCGCTTGAATTCCTTGCGGCTGTTGGCATGCGAGAAATCGACCATCACACGCGCGGACAGACCGGCGTTGGCCAGTTCCTTACCGGCAGCATCGACGGAAGCAGCATCGTAGTTGGGCTGCTTGCCACCGCGCAGAATGACGTGACAATCCTCGTTGCCGTTGGTGGAGAAGATCGCCGTATGGCCGGCCTTGGTGACCGACAGGAAATGGTGCGGGCTGGCGGCTGCCTTGATCGCATCCACCGCGATGCGCAAGTTGCCGTCGGTGCCGTTCTTGAAACCGATGGGGCAGGAGATGCCCGATGCCAGTTCGCGGTGCACCTGTGATTCAGTGGTGCGAGCACCGATGGCCCCCCAGGAGATCAGGTCTGCCGTGTACTGCGGCGTGACCACATCCAGAAACTCGGTGGCACAGGGCAGTCCCTGTTCGTTGAGTTCCCACAGCAGCTTGCGCGCGCGGTGCAGGCCTTCGTTGATCTTGAAACTGCCGTCCAGATGCGGGTCGTTGATCAGCCCTTTCCAGCCCACTGTGGTGCGCGGTTTCTCGAAATAGACTCGCATCACGATCAGCAGGTCGGCATTGTGCCGTTTGGCCTCGACTTTTAGCTTTGCGGCATATTCCATCGCCGAGTCTGCATCGTGGATGGAACACGGCCCGATCACCACCAGCAAGCGGTCGTCCGCGCCATGCAGGATGCGATGGATCGCGGTGCGCGCGGTAAAAGTGGTCTCGGCAGCCGCGTCGCTGACCGGGAATTCGCGCAGAAGATGGCTGGGGGGGGAGAGTTCTTTGATTTCTTTGATGCGGACGTCGTCGACGATGTGTTTCATGATGATGGATCGGATCTGTAAATTGTTGAGTGGAAAACTGGGCCAAATGGAAACCGGCAAGTTGCGTATTGTGCCTGTTCTGACGGGGTGAGGGCCAGTGATTTTGCCGTTTGAACATCGTCTTTCGCTGTTTGCGGCTGAATGGCCGCCGATGGGCTTCAAACCGGCAGCTCAGGATAATTCCATATCCCGCATCTCATGCACCAGCAACGCTGCCACCACACTGATAGTGGCAACTATTTTCCGCGCATAAACATCGCATCCAGCTCCGCCAGCGTCACTTGGAACCAGGTCGGCCGCCCATGGTTGCATTGGTCAGCGCGTTCGGTCTGTTCCATCTCGCGCAGGATGGCGTTCATCTCGGGGAGGCTGAGTTGCTGGTTGGCGCGCACGGCGGAATGGCAGGCGAGGGTGGCGAGCAGTTCGTTGCGGCGTTCGGTGAGGGCGCGGCTGGCGCCGAAGTCGCGCAGTTCGTGCAGCACTTCGCGCGCGGCGGTTTCGGCGTGCGATTGCTTGAGCATGGCGGGCATGGCGCGTACCGCCAACGTGTTGGTGGAGATGGGGGCGATATCGAAGCCCAGTTGTTTTAGCGCTTCCTGTTCTTCTTCGGCGGTGGCGATGTCCAGCGCTTCGGCGGCGAAGGTGACGGGGATGAGCAGCGGCTGGGTTGGCATCTGCTGGGCGTCGAAGGCGGTCTTAAGTCGTTCGTACACGATGCGTTCATGGGCAGCGTGCATGTCGACCACCATCAGGCCTTGCTGGTTCTGGGCGAGGATGTAGATGCCTGAGAGTTGACCCAACGCAAAGCCCAGCGGGTGGGCATCCTGTTGAGGTGCGGCGGCCTCCTGTTCGCGTACGACGGCGGATTCTTCCCACAGTTTGTAGGCAGCTTGGGGTTGGGCAGCAGTGAACGGGATGTTTTGTTGGGTACTCGTGTAGGAGCTAGTTTGCTGGCGAATGCCATTCGCGGCTGTGACTGCTCCTTCAGGAGTTGTGCCGGATTGAGCTTCTGCCATCGTCGTGCTCAGCGCATCCTGCAAGGCATGGAACACGAACTGGTGGATGCCCTGGCTTTCGCGGAAGCGGACTTCACTTTTCGCAGGGTGCACATTGACGTCCACCTGTTCCGGCGGCATGTCGAGGAACAGGACAAAAGCGGGATGCCGCTGGTGGTGCAGGATGTCTTGGTAGGCCTGGCGCACGGCGTGCATCAGCACCTTGTCGCGTACGAAGCGGCCGTTGACGAAAAAGTATTGTTCGTCGCGTGTGGAGCGCGAATAGGCGGGCAGGGCGGCGATGCCGTAGAGGTGCAATGCACCGATCTGGCGCTCGGCGGTGACGGCGTGTTGGCCGAATTCGGAGCCGAGGATGGCGGTGATGCGCTGCGGCAGGTCGTGCCTGGGCAGTTGCCATACGCTCTTGCCGTTGTGTTGCATTGAGAAGGCGACATCCGGCCGCGACAGCGCTATGCGCTTGAACGTCTCTTCGCACCAGGCGTATTCGGTGTTCTCGCTCTTGAGGAATTTGCGCCGCGCCGGGGTGTTGAAATACAGCTCGCGCATCTCGATGGTGGTGCCGTTGGCATGGGCGGCGGGGGAGGCGGAGCCTTGAGTGCCGTCGGCCGCCTCGATCTTCCAGGCATGCTCGGCTTCGGCGTTGCGGCTGGTGAGTGTGACCTGCGCCACGGCGGCCATGCTGGCTAGTGCCTCGCCGCGGAAGCCCATGCTGGCGACTCGCTGCAGGTCATCCAATGATTTGATCTTGCTGGTGGCATGGCGCATCAGCGCCAGCGGCAGTTGTTCCTTGGCGATGCCACTGCCGTTGTCGCGCACCCGCAGCAATTTGATGCCACCATTCTCAAGTTGCACAGCAATCTCGGTCGCACCCGCATCCAGACTGTTCTCCAGCAGTTCTTTCAGCGCCGAAGCGGGGCGTTCGATCACTTCGCCGGCGGCGATCTGGTTGATGAGGAGGTCGGGAAGGAGCTGGATGGTGGACATGGCGCTGGATTATACCGGATGGGGCTTTCGGAGCTTGACGCTACGCGGATATGACTCTCAACCGCAAATGTTGCGTCCTCCTTGGAGAGTGCGACATTTTGTCGCGCGACAATATGTCGCATTCCCCTTTCTGTAGTAGGTCTTTAGTATTCGCCCCGTTTTATCAACAGCAATTCACAGGGGGAAGTATGAAAAAGAAGCTATTCGCCATGAGCGCGCTGCCGCTCATGTTTTCCATGTCGTGCGTCAATCAAGCCTATGCGGAAGATGTGCCTGCCACGCCAGCGGCGGAGCCGGGTAGCGCTGTGCCGGCTGTGGAAAAAGCAACTCCTGCAGGTGGCGTGACCAAGAAGATGCTTGATGAAGTGTCGGTCACTGCGACGCGTGAGGCACGCACAACTCGTGAAGTTCCCCAGGCCATCGCGGTGGTCGGAAAGGACAAGATCGAAAAGAAGCGCATGTTCAACCTGAAGGAAGCGCTGGAGGGTATCCCGGGTGTGCAGGCAGAAAGCAAGAACGGCGGTTCTGATGTGCGTTTGTTCATTCGCGGCGCGGGGGTGAAGGCGACATATGGCATTCGCGAGATCATGGTATTGCGCGATGGCGTGCCGGTGACGGATCCGGACAGCCTGACACGCCTCGACTTCATCGACATGCAAGATATCGAGCGGGTCGAGGTCAGCAAAGGGCCTGGCAACATCTACAGCACCGGCTCTTTCGGTGGTGCGATCCAGATCATCTCCAAATCCGTGTTCGACAAGAGCGGCAATGTGGCGCGCATCGGGGTGGGTGAGCAGGGCGCCAAGAATCTGCACCTTCGCCAGGCCGGAATGATCAATGACAGCAATGCACTTGCGGTAACCACCTCTTTCAGAAAACAGGACAATCCCTGGCGCATCAGAAACATATCAGAGTCAGAGCAGATCGGGTTCAAGCATGGCCTGTTGCTGGATGGCGGGGCGACGCTGGAAAGCGAATTGACCTATGCAAATTCGCAGATGCAGCTGCCTGGCGGGATGGATCTGGCCGGGTTCAACAACTATCTGTCGACGGGGACGCAGACCACGACGTCCAGCCAGTGGAAACACTCCAAGCGTGATTCCAGAGTATGGTCGTTCAATACCAAATACGAGAAAGAGATCGGCGACTGGACGGTCAAGCCACGCGTCTACGCGAACTGGTGGAAGCATTATCACCCTGTGACCGGTCTGATCAACGACACGATCGACTGGACCAAGACGATAGGTACCGATCTTGAAGGACAACTGAAGCACAGCGTGGCCGGTCTTCCTGCTTCACTGGTGGTTGGTTTGACTTTGCGTCAGGTCGGCAACAATGATTCAAGACAGTATCAATACCGCGATGTCACCACCGGTTTCGGCGGGAGGATCACCGCAACGCTTTCCGACACCAAGGGTGCGCTGGCGAATCAGGAAAGCTACACGGACACTGTCCGGGGGGTGTTCCTGCAAGAGTCATTACGTCCCAATGAGGCATGGCTGATCGATGCCGGAATGCGTTTCGACCAGTCCAAATTCTCGATGACGGCGAATGAGATATCGAAGTTCAACTACACGACCGGTACTTATGTGGCGGGAGCTGGGCTCACGCGCACCGAGAAGAGCTACAACCTACCCTCCTACAAGCTGGGTGCAACCTTCAAGGCCACCGAGGAGATTAATCTGTATGTGTCGGCAGGGCGCAGCAACCAACTGCCTTCCAATGCCGAGATATCTTCCAACCCCAATCTCACTTTGGCGACATCGACCAACTACGAAGTGGGTATCAAGGCCAGGGCTGATGCGTGGTTTGGCAATGCATCGCTGTACAACAATGATCTGACAAACGAGATCGTCAGCGTCAACACCGGCGGCGTGACTGCCTTCGTCAATGCGGGAAAAACGAAGAAGAAGGGCCTAGAGCTGGATGGCGGCTACCTTGTTCTCGACAACATCGAGGTCGGCGGTCAATACAACTACAGCGATTATCACTACGCTACATTCAGTGAGCCGGTGGGAGCGAGTAACGTGGTTCGCGATGGCAACCAGTTGCCCTACATCCCGCAGAATCGATACGGCGTGTTTGTGGGATACAAGGACAATTCCGGATTCAGCGCACGTATGCAGTCGAACTACTCGGGTGCCTATTTCACGGATAACGCGAACAGTCTGAAGTATGAAGGTTATCGTGGCGTCATCAGTGCCTCCGTGGCATACGAGGCCGGTGCGCATCTGCTCAGTCTGAGTGCGGAGAATCTGACCAACAAGTACTACGCCATCGAAGTCCAGAAAAGCACCCAGGGAACGGTCACTTACACGGCGGCTTCTCCGCGCGTGATCATGTTCATCTACTCCTACAAGCTTTGAATTAAAGAAAGGCAAAACTCCCTGTGCATGATGGCGGGGAGTTTATTGTCGAGCGAGTTCGGACAATCAAGTCTGCTATCGAGGAAACGGCAATGAAAAATAATGGAATATTGATAGTGCTGGTGTTGCTGGCTGTATCGACTGCACAGGCGGCTGAAACGGCAACCCGGCCTTCTGCAACGATGGGGGAACCCGGACATGACCATGCGGCGATGATGAGGAAAGCAAAGACTTCGTGGACGCTCTATCCGACACTGAAAGTCAGAATGAGCGGAGATAGCCGTGCGACGCAGGTCATCACCCTGGCGCCGCAAAACATCGTTGCAGATGTCATTGAGGATTATTCAAACGATCTGAATGACGAGAAAGCACACAGCAAGTTGCCTGTGGGCATGGGCGGTGCCAAGTTCGACAGATCGGCAAAAGGCGGTTTTCACATGCTGGCAGCACGGGAGGAGAACGGTGCAAATGTTCGAGTAGCCTCCACTGTCTATTACAACGGTGAACGCGGGGCGAAGAATCCGACCGCGATGTTCATGCAGCAGAAGCATGAACTGGAGATCATTCCGCAGCCGCAACCGCGCGAGCATTCCCGCTATCGTGCCAACGAGGACTGGAAATTCATGGTGCGCCTCAACGGCAAGCCGCTGTCCGGACAGAAGGTCTATCTGGAAACATCGAATGGCAGCATGTCCGAGTTCGTGTCGGATGCGCAGGGCATGTTCGTTATGCATGTTCCGGACGACTTCAAGGCTGAAGAAGAAGGTGGGCAGGCATCAGCGCACAACCACGGCAGACGCGGGGCCGATCTGGTTCTGGCTACCGAGTATGTCGAGCAAGGCAAGAGTTATCTGACTGCACTCAACAGCAACTACGGGCCCGATGCGTTCGATCAGCGCAATCTGGCGAAGGGGGCAGGGTTCGTCCTGCTTGGCATGCTGGGTGCGGTGCCGCTGTTGCGCAAGCGCAAGACCGAACAAAAGGGCGAGGAGAGCGACAATGCTTAAAACACTATTCCCGACGCTGGGTCGCGTTCGTTTCACCGTGCAGATACTCATGTTGTTTCTGACCGTATATGGCGGCGCGCTGCTCGGCAGCTATACCGTGGACCGTATCTCGCAGGCATTACCCGCGCTGTCCTGTGCCTATGATAAGACCACCGGCGACCATTGCATCCTTATCGTCAACCAGCATCTGTTGCATCACCGGGTGGGCGAGGCGCTAGTCAACGCGCAGAACTTCACACTCAAGGTGTTCATCCCGGTAGTGATGTCGGTCGGCATTTTTTTCATGTTCTTCTTCTTCCTCAACAAGATGTTCTGCGGCTGGGTCTGCCCGCTGGGTACGGTGCAGGAGTTGCTTTACCGCATCGGCCGCCGTCTCGGTCGTCCGCTCAACCGCTTCAATCCCAAGAACGTCGGTCGTGTGCGTCCGGTGAAATGGCTGATGTTGCTGGTATTGGTGCTGGCTCTTCCGGTCATGGCGGGTATGGGGGTGGTGAGCAACGAACTCGGCGACCCGTTCTGTCAGGTCTGCCCCTCGCGCATTGCCACGACCTTGCTGACGGCGGATAGCGAGCAGATCGCCGTGCGCACCTCGACCACCGTTAACTTCGCCCTCGGCGCACTGGGCAACGCGATGTTCGGCTTCATCATCATCGCAGCGCTGGCTGCACGCCAGCCTTTCTGCCGCATCTGTCCTCTGCTGTCATGGAATGCGCTGTTTCAGAAGCTGTCGCCGATGCGTTTGGTGAAGAAGGATGCCCACGAGAAATGCGAGAAGTGCGGTGTGTGCGAAAAGGCTTGCCCGATGGACATTCACGAGATCGGAACTCAGTTCGGCAAGAAGGCTTTTCACGAAGACTGCACCCTGTGCGGGCGCTGCGCCGAATATTGTCCGGACGATGATGTGATCCAGATCAAATTCTTCGGCATCAGGCTGTTCGGTTCTTCGCGCGAGTATTACAAGAAGCGGGTGAAGCTGGAAACGCCGGAAGGAACGCAGAAGAAGCGTGTCATCAGCATCCATCCCGGCAAGCCGAAAACCGAGAATGAATGAGCTGCTGAATACCTCCCTGCTGCCGCAGCAGACCACGCTGTTCACCGTGTGGCTGCTCGGTGCCTCGCTGGGGCTGACCGCCTGTACCGCGACCTGCCTGCCGTTCATGGGCACCTGGGTGCTGGGACGTGGCGGTACGCAGATGCAGGCCTTGCGCGATACAGCGCTGTTCATTAGCGGACGTATCCTTGCTTACATCCTGCTTGGTGCCCTCGCAGCCGGGGCGGGTGCATGGCTGGCACAGGTGATGCGTGGCGGCATCGGCAATTTCGTCATAGGAGCAGCGTCGATAGCCGCCGGGCTGTGGCTGTTGCGTCCCGGCAAGGCACATGCGCCGTGCGATGCAGCGCGCAACGCGGGCAGCACGCCGCCGTTGTTGCTTGGTTTTTCACTGAGCCTCACGCCGTGCGCGCCGTTGGCGTCCCTGTTGGCTGTGTGTGCGGCAGCGGGCAGCGTGAAACTGGGCATGGCCAGCGGAGCAGCCTTCGGTCTGGGAGCCGCGCTGACACCCCTGTTGATCATCTTGCCGCTGATCAGCCTATTGGGAAAGAATCTGCGCGAGAACCGCGATTGGATGAACCGCTGGATCCGCTGGGGTGCGGCAACGGTGATGATCATACTGGGGCTTCGACGAATCCTTCTCGTTCTTTAGGATTACAGGGCAAGTTGGCAAGATATTTTAATCAATCAATGGAGAATTAAACATGTTAAAAAAGATGCTTAAAGTCCTTCTGTCGCTGACCTTGTTGGTCGGATTTGCCGGGGTTGCCCAGGCCGAGATGACGCGTGAGGAATATGCCATCAAATTCCGCCGCAGCAGTTTTACCACCATGACCTGGTATATGGGCGCCATGTCTCGCATGGTGAAAGGCGAGATGACTTACGACAAGGCGCTGTTTGCCCGCAATGCCGAATATGTGGCGTTTCTGAGCAAACTGCCCAAGGATGGTTTCATTCCGGGAACAGAAAGCGGCGACACCAAAGCCAAGCCGGAGATTTGGTCCAAGGCAGACAAGTTCAAGGATGCCAACGACAACATGGAGAAAGAGACGGCCAAACTGGCTGAGCTGGCCAAAGTCGGCAACTTCGACGACCTCAAAGAACAATACGGCAAGATGCAAAAGACCTGCAAGGTCTGCCACGAAGAGTTCAAGAAAAAGGCCGATTAGGCCTGTGAAAATGCGGTCCGGTTGTCAGGCAAATCTCGCCAGCAGCCAGACCGCCCCCGAAGTGCATCCCAATATCAGCAATGCGAGCCATGCTTTTTGAGGGTGAAGCTGGCGCAATTCTATTCCCCGCGGCAGATGTTTGATGCCGGTGAGCATCGGCTGTACCAGATTCTCTTTCTTCACCAGCAGGTAGAACGCAATGGCGGCAATGTGCAGTCCAACCAGGACGAGCAGTAAATAGAATCCGCTTTCATGCCACGAAGTGGACAGGTCACTGTAACGCTCACTGACGTAGTGTGCCAACGGGCCTTCGCTCATGATGTCGTCGTTGGCGAACAGGCCGGTTACCGAAACGAGCAACAACATTCCCAGTAACAACAGCACCATCCAGCCACCTGCCGGGTTGTGGCCGATAGCTTGGAGCGCATCGTTCTCGCGTGCGCCGAAAAGATATTCGAATACAACACGCGGCGAAGTGACGAAGCTGGAAAAGCGAGCTGTCGTGCTTCCGAGAACTCCCCATACCAAGCGGAACAGCAGTAGGGCAAGAACTGCATAGCCGCAACGCATGTGCCAATCGATGTCGCCGTCTTCGCCCGCAGTCCACCAGCATGCGATCACCAGCAACAGCAGTGACCAATGGAACAGGCGGGTGGGCAGGTCCCATACCCGGTACGATTCGAGCTTGTCGTTCTTTGCCATACGGATTCTTTGCGTGCTCATGAGATTGCGTGCACACATGGTACCAAAACCGCCGCACGTGATGACTGTGCAGAGGTGCGACAAATTGTCGCGCGACAATATGACGCATTCCCCTGGCTGCTGTGGGTCTTTAGTATTCGCCCCGGTTTGTTTTAACTCGAAAGTTTAGGGGAGTGTATGAATAAGAAACTATTCGCCATGAGCGCGCTGCCGCTCGTGTTGTCCATTTCGTTCGCCAATCAGGCAAATGCGGAAGATGCGGCGGTGGTTGCGCCTGACATGGCTGCGGAAACGGTTGTGCCTGTCGTTGCCGCACCATCCGCGGATGAAGTGAAAATTATTGAAACTGAGAAAGCGAAAGCACCCCAAATGCTCGGCGATGTGGTGGTGAGTGCCTCCAAGATTTTGCAGTCCACCAAGGAGGCTCCTAGTGCAGTCGCTGTTATCACTTCTGCAGAGTTGGAGAAAGGTAATAACCAACGAGTAGGGGATGCATTGATTGCAGCTGTTCCAAGCTTCTACAATCGAGGAGGAGCATTGAGAGGTTCAAAGGGTGGCGCTGGCAATAATATGTCTATGCGCGGTCAGGGCGGGTCGCTGAAAAAGATTGTTTTCATTGTCGACGGCATCAATATGGTTGATGCGTATTCAGGTGAAGTGAATTTTTCTGCGGTTTCGATGGACGATATCGAGCGGATAGAAGTTGTGCCTGGCGTTGGTTCGGCCTTGTACGGTAGCAATGCTATGGGGGGCGTGGTCAGCATCATCACAAAGGCCCCTACTAAGAAAGAAGTCGTTATCAAATCGGGGTCGGGCTATGGGGATGCGGCTGGTTTGTATTCAAGTGTTTCATACAGAGATAAATTCGAGAGCGGTTTGGGAATCGTCTTTGGTGTTTTCCGGAATATTCGTGATGGATACGTGTCCGATTATGTGACCAAGACACCAACCGGGGTTGCAACAACTCAGCCTGTAGCCAGTGGCGCTATAGCAACCACAACTTACACTGGCAGCCCCACGTACATCGTTGGTGACAAAGGTCTCAATGCATCTACCGAGAGAAATGTAAACACGAAGTTGTATTTCGATTTGTCGCCCACAGCAAGAATATTTGCAGGCGTTTCTTATGCAGATGACAGTTACGAAAATCAACGCTACAACAGTTATTTGACGAATGCCGCAACTGGCGCAGCGATCCCTGTTTTGAATGCTGCGACAAGCCTTAATTTGAACGGGGGGGTTACGTCAATCAAGGAGTCCGACTTCTTTGGTTCCGGTCCCGGAGGGCATACATCACTTCGCTACTTCGCTGGATATGACGGTGAGGTGCTTGATGGTAAAAAACTCAGTCTGAACATCGGAACGATGGAGCGGGAACAATGGAGTTCATCTGCAGGGGCGACAGCAACATTAGCATCAGGTACGGGCACACTTAGTACAGCACCTAACAGCACAACGAATGCATCAGCTCAAATCAGTTTGCCAGTTGGGGATAGTCAATTCTTGATTGTGGGCGTGGCGCATGAGGCTGCCATTCTGCACCAGAAAAAATATTCATTATCCAACTGGCAAGATATCGACTCAAAGTCGGGTGTGCTTGATTACATTGATGCAAAGAGCACTATCAATTCACTATTCATGCAAGACCAAGTTGCTGTTGGCGACAAATTAACCATTTATGCTGGTGGTCGGTACGATGCATGGAAAGCTGGCGGTACTGGCGTAGTTATCACAGGTTCCTATCCCGGAACTTTTGTTTATCCTGATCGTACGGCATCAGCATTTAATCCAAAGCTTGCAGGTGTATATCAATTCACCGATCAGCTTGTGTTGAAGAGTTCAGTTGGTACTGGCTTCCGCGCGGCGACCAACTACTATTTATTTGCCAACCCAACCTTCGATGGTAGGGCAGCCCCAAACGGTACGATGGTCTATTCAAATCCAAATCTCAAGCCTGAACGTAATACCTCTTATGATTTGACTGCCGAGTTCTATTTCAGACAGGGGGGTAATGTCAAAACTACTTACTACATCACAAAATCAACCAATCTGATCTCACAAAGGATTACTAAGGTTCCGACATACACAGACACAGTGATCAACAAAGTTGTTGACTACACTTCTCAGCAGGATAACGTTGGTGAGGCGCTTGCTCGTGGTATCGAATTGTCTGGCGAGTATCCTCTTGTTTCTTGGCTGAATGTGAGCGCGGCATACACGTATAACGATGCACGTATCACTAAGGATGCCTCTAATGCTGGTTTGGAAGGTAAGCGTGTCACAAACGTACCAAAGAACATGGCAAGTCTGGCTTTTGATGCAAAAAATGGTGATTGGTCGGGCAAGCTTTCCGCACGCTATGTTGGTGAAACCTTCTCACAAGTGAAAAACACGGATGTGATCCATGATGTTTATACGGGAAATTCTATATATACAGTAGCTGACTTGAAGGTCGGTTATCAGGTCACTAAGGAATTGAAGCTAAATGTGATGGTAGATAACCTATTTGACAAGCAGTACTACCAATACAGCCGGATGCCGGGACGCAGTTTCGTAACCGAAATAGCCGGCAAATTGTAAGAATCAATGATTATTGAAAATGCCGAATCGAATCACTTGGTCGTGAAGCGGTGCGGCATTGTTGATTTTGCGTTTTCAAAAAGATTGCAGGGAGACTCAAGATGCGACGATGTGCCGCATAGAGCCAGGGACCGTTCTTGCCATAATTTAGCTTGTTTCGTCAGGAGATTGTATGCGTAAAGCCTTTGTATTAATTCATCGCTGGATCGGCTTGGCAATTTTGCTATTTATCGCCGTGGCGGCGATCACCGGAACGATTTTGGCTTTTGATAAAGAGCTGGATCGTTGGCTTAACGATGACTGGTATTACGTCGAGCCGCAGGGGCGTCGTATGACTGTGGATGAGTTGATCCCAATCGCTGAGCAGTATTACCCCGGAAGAACAGTTACAAATGCACGAATCGAAGATGATCCGACTCGCTCGGCAGAGTTTTCTTTGTTGATGCAGGGCGGGGTATCGAATGAATCAGCCGGCGTGTTTGCGACAGTTACCAAGTATCAAAATATTTTCATTAATCCCTACACTGGGGTAGTGCTTGGTGGGCGAGCAAAAGGAGATGCGGGTCTTGATAGGCGGCATCTCATCCCATTTTTAACCAAACTTCATTACACATGGTATGCGGGGAGTTTTGGCAAGTGGGTGATTGGTATTGCTGCTCTTATCTGGTTGCTTGATCACTTTTGGGCCGTATATTTGTCTTTTCCTAATGCAACCAGTTGGAAAAAATCATTCCAGTTCAGATGGGGGCAGGGCGGTCATAAGTTGAATTTTGATATGCATCGCAGCGGTAGTATGTGGACTCTCCCCATATTGTTAGTTCTGGCGCTCACCAGTGTTTATCTGAATCTGGGGCCTCAATTCAAATGGATTGTAAATAAGTTTTCACCTTTAACCGTGGTTGAATGCACTTGCCATGTCGATCTGAGCAAAAAATGGTCTGGCACAACGGTGTCGTGGGAAAACGCCATCAACTTGGCGCGGGAGGTCAAGCCGGACCTGACTGTTGGTTCAATGATGTTTTTGCCGGATACGCGAAAATTCGTTGTATCAATGAAGGGGCCGGATGATTTGACATCAGAATCGGGTATGACAAAGGTGTACATCAATGCCACTAATGGGGCATTGATGCACGTGCATGATAGAAGCATGGAGACAGCAGGTGATACCTTTGTCAAATGGATGCTGCCACTCCACAACGGGCGCATCTTCGGTTTGTTTGGACAGATCATTATTTTGTTAAGCGGTATCGTAATTACGATCATCTGTGTAACGGGATATTTAATCTATGCGAAAAAGGCCAAGGCGCGGGATGCTAAACAGTCCATTCCGAGTCGGAATGTAGATGGTGATGGGCCCATCGCGTATTCACCACAGTCAAGCAACCAATCCAATTCGTAGGAGATATCTACATTTTTGAAGCTGCTAGATGTCTAGCACAACTGGGTTTGGTTGTTATAAAAATGATCTGCAAGGAGGGTGATATGCGTAGTTTTGTCGTATTTCTACATCGCTGGATCGGATTATTGGCTCTGGTGTTTCTGGTTGTCGCCGCAGTCACCGGCACCATCATCACCTTTGGCAAGGAATTGGATCGGGCGCTGAATCCGGAATGGAACTATGTCGTGCCGACTGGCAAGCGCATGCCAATCGATGAACTGGTGCCCCGTGCCCAAGCGCAATTTCCGGGTTCGCGAGTGACGCATGCTGGACTGGTGTCCGAAGCTGATCGCGCATACCGCTTCATGGTAGCCATTCCATCCGGCGATGGCTCACAAAAAACAATCAATCACACTGTATTCATGAATCCATATACGGGTGAGGTGCTTGGAACCCGTCAGAATGGTGTCACCGGGCTGGACCGACAGCACATCATCCGTTTTTTTGCCAAACTGCATAACACGCTGTTCCTGGGTGATTTTGGGAAATGGCTGATGGGGGTCATTGCGGTGTTGTGGTTGCTGGATCATTTTGGGGCGGTGTACCTCTCTTTTCCCAATCCCAAGAGCTGGAAAAAATCCTTCCTGTTGCGCTGGAAAGAAGGCGGGTACAAGTTGAATTTCGATATGCATCGCGCGGGGAGTCTTTGGTTGCTTCCTTTGTTGCTTGCACTGGCATTGTCCAGCGTGTATCTGAACCTGAAAGAACCGTTCAAGTGGATCGTGACGCAGTTTTCCCCTGTCACCGAGACGCAATGTGCATGCAAGGTCAAGGCGACGGGCAACTGGATCACCCATACCAGCTCATGGGATGATGCCATTGCCATGGCGCAACAGGTTAAGCCGGACCTCGTACCATCCAGCATCACATTCTTCCCCGATCAGGCCAAACTGGTTGTCGCTATGCGCGGGCCGGATGACATTGCTGATTCGGGAATGACGAAGATTTACGTGAATGCGACCAATGGGCAGTTGCTGCATCTTCATGATCGGGACCAGGAAACAGCTGGCGATACGTTCCTGGCGTGGATGTGGCCGCTGCATACCGGCAGGGCATTTGGATTGATCGGGCAGATTTTGGTCTGTCTTAGCGGTATCCTGATAACTGTAATTTGCACGACTGGTTTGGTGATTTACGCCAAAAAAGCCAGGGCGCGTGGTGCCAGAAAGAACCCATTGGTTACAGACGAAGAGGCTGATAACAGGGATGTAGTCACTTTTTCAGAGCCTCGCAACGTCAATTCATAACGCACTCTTAGGAAGAACAATGAGTTTCGTATCAGCGTTGTCCGTACCCGTTGCCCGAATTTCAGTTTGTCGCACTTTCATTGGCATGGCTGCTCAATCCAAACCTTTGTTGACTCTGGCATGCGTACTCGGTTGTATTTCACTGGTTTCTGCAGCGCGCGCGGCAGACCCGCAAACACTTCAGGAAATCAAGGTGACAGGCAAGACTGAGGATGTGACAGAACGCCGCGAGGCCACCACGCAGAAGGTCGTGATGGATCGCAAGGAGATCGAAAAGTTGAGCGTCATGACCATCGGCGAAGTGCTGGGGAAACTACCGGGGGTGGAAATCACCAGCGGCGGCATGGGGCAACGTGCGCGCGGGATGTCGCGCGATTCGGTACAGATACTGGTGGACGGCGAGCGTTCTGCGGGTGGAGGTGCGATGGTTGGTGTCATCGGACGTTTACCTTCCGGCGATCTGGAGCGGGTCGAGATCGTGCGCGGCTCATCGGCTGAGTTCGGCGGTGCTGCCTCGGTTACAGTGAACCTGATCATGAAGAAGGCATTGCCGAAAAGGTCTACCGAGATCAGGGCCGGGATCGGGCGGCGCGGT
This sequence comes from Sideroxyarcus sp., assembly GCA_030651895.1. Classification (GTDB taxonomy): domain Bacteria; phylum Pseudomonadota; class Gammaproteobacteria; order Burkholderiales; family Gallionellaceae; genus Sideroxyarcus. The sequence goes on from JAUSBR010000010.1 coordinate 68,704, forward strand.
ACGGAATCCTATCGCCAGCTTGCTTTGACGCAGAATGGCGGCGAGGGCGGTTTCTCCTGGACACTGCCGATCAACCTGGTCTGGAGCAACTCGCCGATCTCGCGCAGCGCCGAAAAGCAGGATACGACGCCTGCGCATACCTATGAGAGTGAACGAGGAGTCGCCAAACTCGGCCACCATGCCATTGCCCCGCGCATGACCTGGAAAGACGGCGTTGATAGTCTGTCTGTCGCACCGGTTTTTTTCTTCGGACCGCAGGATACTGTCAGCGAATCACAGTTATCGGGCTCTGCCACACCGGCGGAAAACGGGGTGCGTACGAATACCGTGAACAGTTTGATGCGCGTGACGCGCGTTCGTGTTGAAGGCGAAAAGCGTATCGACGATTCTAAGTTGACCGGTCGTGCATCGGTCAACAAGAGCAAGAACACGGCAGATACCGTGCGCAGCGGCGTGACGAATTCGACCGATCACACCGAGAACCGGGACAACGAGTTCAACTTCGCATTCCGTATCGACAAGCCGCTCGGTGCCGAGCATCTTGTGGCAGTGGGTGTGGAACATATCAATCTGCGCCGCGCGCAGGATCAGAGTTTCAGCGGCAGCTTTGCCAGATATGAAGCGCAAGAGCGCCAAAGCATCGTCTGGGTACAAGACGATTGGATGCTGCAACCCAAAACCACGCTGACCTATGGCTTGCGCGGCGAGACTATCGCTCTGAGTTCGACCGGTGTCTCGCAGCAGCACGGGCGCGCCATGCCCTCACTCGCGATCCGTTGGGAGCCGATGGAGAAATGGGTGATGCGTTCATCGATGGGGGCGGGTTTGAAAATGCCCAAGCTGGACGAGATCAGCAATGCGGCGACGCTCAGTGTCGGCACCAACACCCCCGTGGAGGCGGACAAGCGCGGCAATCCGAATCTGCAGCCAGAGCGCAGTCTCAACTTTGAAGCCGTGCTGGAGCGCTACCTTGATGCCGATGCCGGGGTCCTGGGGATGAATCTGTATGTGCGTTCGACGCAGGATTTCACCGAGCGTCGCGTGCAGCAGGATACCACTACCTTGCGCTGGATAGATCGCCCCTACAACGAGGGGTCTGCCCTGCATTGGGGTTTTGAACTGGACGGCAAAGTGCGTACCGACAGCTTCGGTTGGAAGGGGGCAACAGTGAAGTCGCATCTGACCTTGCCGCGCGCACGCGTTGACGACAGACGTCTTGGCTTCACCCGCATGGCGCGCGACACCCCGAAGTATGTACTGTCTGCCGGTCTGGACGAGAGTCTGCCCAGTCTGCAATCCAGTTACGGCATCTCGCTGCAACTGTCCGGTCGTAGCGAGACCGACATTCCCGGTGAGCAGCGCGGTGCTACCCGGGCCAAAACGACACTGGACGCATTCTGGCTATATAAGCTGAATCCGCAATTCAATCTGCGCTTCAGCGGCCAGAACCTGCTGGCGGCCGATACGGTTCGCGATATGCAATTCATGTCAGGTGGCAATTCGTGGCAACTACATTCGGTAGAAGGCGGATACCGCACCCTCATGGCTACTTTGGAAGGGCGTTGGTAAGATGGAAGCCGTTCTGAATTTGCCGGGGATGTTCGGGGTGTACACGAGATATTTTTATCAACCTGACGATGCGACGCTGCGCGAGAAATCCGCGGTGGTCGGCGCCGTCGTGCTGCTGCACCTGTCGGTGTTCGCCTTCTACTTGCTGAGCCCCGAGCCGCCCATGGTGATGGTCAACGAGATGTCGATCTCTTTCGCCAACACCCAGATGCAGCAGGCCGATATCACGCCGCAACCCAAACCCAAGCCGCGCGAACCCGATCCGCTTCCCGCTGAAGAAGTGGTCAAGCCGCAGGAGCAGGCAGTTCCGCAGGATGTGACGCCACCCTCGCCGGTGCAACTGGATGCCGAGCCAGACTATCGTGCCGACTATCTCAACAATCCCAAGCCTCCATACCCCTTGGTTGCGCGGCGTATGGGATATCGCGGCACCGTGGTGCTGGATGTCGAGGTGTTGGCCGAAGGGCGCGCCGGCGAGGTGAAGTTACACAAGAGCTGCGGTTACGAGATCCTCGACAAGTCGGCGATCCAGACGGTCAAGACCTGGAAGTTTTCGCCCGCGCGCCGTTTTGGCCAGCCCGTCACCCAGAATTTCCTGGTTCCCATCAAATTTTCCTTAGAGGATGAAGTATGAACGGTCTTTTCTCCATCAATTCCCCCGTTGTTTCCGGCACGCTGCTGTTGCTGATCCTGCTTTCCATCGCGACCTGGTCCATCGTTTTCTACAAACTGAAGCGCCAGTTGCAGGACAAGAAGCGCAACCAGATTTTCCAGCAAGCTTTCTGGGCGGCCGGTAACTGGCAGGAAGCGGCACGGCACGCGGAGCAGGGCGAGGGCGATGTGGCCACGCTGGCACAGGCCGGTTTCGCCGAGATGAAAGCCTTGAATTCGGAACGCCAGGACCTGATGCACACCGGTGCGCCGCAGGAAGTGCTGGAACGCCAGCTACGCCAGCAGGTGCAGAACATCCAGCGCTACCACGAGCGCGGCCTCGCCGAGCTCGCCACCATCGGTTCGACTTCCCCTTTCGTCGGTCTGTTCGGTACGGTGTGGGGCATCATGCATGCCTTGCAGGAGATCGGCGCCAGCGGCTCGGCCTCGCTCGACGTGGTGGCCGGCCCCATCGGCGAGGCGCTCATCGCCACCGCCATCGGCATCGCCACCGCGCTGCCCGCCGTGCTGGCCTACAACTTCTTCCTGCGCGGCATCAAACTGCGCGTCACCGAGCTGGAGAACTTCGCGCACGACTTCATGCGCCTTGCGCTCAAGCACAACTTCAAGGGGTAAGCCATGGCGATGGGAAGTAACGACGGCGACATGATGAGCGAGATCAACGTCACGCCGCTGGTGGATGTGATGCTGGTGCTGCTGGTGGTGTTCATCATCACCGCCCCCCTGCTGGCGCCGCAGTCGCTCAAGATCAATCTGCCCAAGACCGACTCGGTGCAAAGCAACGAGAAGCCGCAGAAGGTCAGTCTGGTGGTGGATGCGCAGGGCAACATCGAGATGGATCGCATGCATGTGAGCGACGAAGGTCTGGCCGAAACTTTGCGCCAGCGCGCGGTCGATCCGCAGTTCCAGTTGCAGATCGAGGCGGACGATGCGGTGAACTATGGCCGCGTCGCGCAACTGATGGCCATCGCGCAGAAAGCCGGGGTCAGCAAGCTGTCGTTCATGACGCTGTCAAAATGACATGGTGGTTGCGGGGCTCGGATTGAATTAAACTCCCGCATCGGCGCGTTGATGCCGAGCTAAAACATAAGAGGAGTCCACCATGGATCGCAGGGAACTACTGATGGGAGCAGCCGCGCTGGCTGTTGCCGCAACCACCGGGCGCGCATTCGCCGCCGAACATAACCACTCGGCACACGATCATCACGCGATGTCTTCGCGCAACGACAAGCTCATCGCCGCCGCAGCGGACTGCGTGGCCAAGGCCAACATCTGCCTGCAACACTGTCTCAATCTGTTAGGGCAGGGCGACCAGAGCATGGCTGCCTGCGCCAAGTCTTCCAGCCAGACCGCTGCGCTTTGCACGGCTCTGCAACAACTGGCTTCCGCCGAATCCAAACACCTGCCCAAACTGGCCCGCGCCGCGATGGATGTGTGCAAGGAATGCGAGGAAGAGTGCAAGAAGACCGAGAAGCATCCCGAGTGCAAGGCTTGCAAGGAAGCTTGCGCGGCTTGCTACGAAGAGTGCAGGAAGGTTGCTGCTTAACCAATTGTTGCAATAGGTAAAAGGCGCGCTACGGCGCGCCTTTTTGTGTGCGTGCGAACATTGGAATGCGAACCGCTGGAAAGCTCGATTATAATAGTCGGCTGAAGCGCCGGGCCATTCGGTTCGGCTCGTTCAAGTGCCCTGCATGGGTGCCAGTGTGAAGAGGATGACTTCATGGTTATGTTGATAGGAATTCCCCGGGAGACACTCCCGGGAGAGAAGCGTGTCGCGACAGTCCCGGAGATCGTGGAAAAGCTCGTCAAGCTGGGTTTCAAGGTCGCGATCGAATCAGGCGCGGGTGAAGCCGCGAATTTCAGCGATGATGCCTATCGGGCTGTCGGTGCCGAGATCATTGCCGGTGCGCCGCAGTTGTGGGCTGCTTCCGATATCGTATTCAAGGTGGCCGTTCCGACGAGCGCCGAAGTGAACATGATGCGCGAAGGCGGGACCCTGATCGGTTTCGTCTGGCCTGCGCAGAACCCCGAATTGATGCAGCAACTGGCAGCGAAGAAGGCCACCGTGCTGGCGATCGACTGTCTGCCGCGCCAACTTTCCCGCGCCCAGAAGATGGATGCGCTGACCTCGCAGGCCAGTGTGGCCGGTTACCGCGCGGTCATCGAGGCGGCCAACGTGTTTGGCCGCTACTTCAATGGCCAGATCACGGCTGCGGGCAAGGTGCCTCCGGCCAAGGTCTTCATCGCCGGTGCCGGTGTGGCGGGTCTGGCCGCAATCGGCACGGCAGCCGGTCTGGGTGCCATCGTGCGCGCCAACGATACCCGTGCCGAGGTGGCCGACCAGGTCAAGTCGCTGGGTGGCGAATTCGTGAAGGTGAATTACGAGGAAGAAGGCTCGGGCGGCGGCGGTTATGCCAAGGTGATGTCGGAAGGCTTCCTGCAGGCACAGCGCGATATGTATGCGCAGCAGGCACGTGAAGTGGACATCATCATCACGACTGCGCTGATCCCCGGCAAACCCGCGCCGCGTCTCATCACGGCCGAGATGGTGCAGAGCATGAAGCCCGGCAGCGTGATCGTCGATATGGCGGCGGAGCGCGGCGGCAACTGCGAGCTGACCGAGCCCGGCAAGGCGGTAGTGAAGCACGGCGTCACCATCGTCGGTTATACCGATCTGAACAGTCGCCTGGCACGTCAGTCATCCACCCTGTATGGAACCAATCTGTTCCGTCTGGCAGAAGAGTTGTGCAAGACCAAGGACGGCATCATCAACGTCAACATGGAAGACGATGCCATCCGCGGTCTGACCGTTGTCAAGAATGGCGAGGTCACCTGGCCCGCGCCCGCACTGAAGATGCCCGCGCCAGCAGCGAAACCGGCTGTCGCTTCCAAGGCGCCCGCAGCGGCGCATGGACATGGCAGCGGTGCGCCGATGTCTGCCCGTTCGCTGGCGCTCGTGTTCGGCTTGGGCGCCCTGCTGTTCCTGCTCATCGGTGCCTATGCGCCCGCCGCGTTCCTGGGCCACTTCACCGTGTTCGTGCTGGCCTGCTTCGTCGGCTACATGGTGGTGTGGAACGTGACCCCCGCGCTGCACACGCCCTTGATGAGCGTCACCAATGCGATCAGCAGCATCATCGTCATCGGCGCGCTGGTCCAGATATCTCCCTCGTCGCTGTTTGCATTTGATCGTCCGGATGGCTGGATACGCGGTCTGGCGGTGGTGGCTATCGCACTCACGGCGGTCAACATGTTCGGCGGCTTCGCTGTCACTCGACGCATGCTGTCGATGTTCAGGAAATAAGGAAAAATATGTCTTCAAGTCTGGTCTCTGTTGCATATATCGGCGCGATCATCCTGTTCATCCTCAGTCTGGGCGGGCTGTCCAATCCTGAGTCTTCGCGTCGCGGCAATCTCTACGGCATGGTCGGCATGCTGCTGGCCGTGTTGGCCACGGTGTTCGGCCCGCGCGTCACGATGGACGGGCTCCCATGGATACTCGGTGCGCTGCTGGTGGGCGGCAGTGTCGGCCTCTACGCGGCACGCAAGGTGCAGATGACGCAGATGCCGGAACTGGTCGCGCTGATGCACAGCATGGTCGGTCTGGCTGCATGTCTGGTCGGCTTTGCCAATTACATCGACCCGACGGCGGCGCTGAACCTGTCCAGCGCGGAAAAGGCAATCCACGAGATCGAGGTCTATCTCGGCATCCTGATCGGCGCGGTGACCTTCTCCGGCTCGCTGATCGCGTTCGGCAAGCTGTCCGGCAAGATCGGCGGCAAACCGTTGCTGCTGCCGGGCAGGCACTGGCTGAATCTGCTGGGCCTGCTGATCGTTATCGTCTCCGGCTATCAGTTCCTGCATGCCGAGACCATTCATATGGGCATGTTAGCCCTGGCCGTGATGACGGTGATCGCGCTGCTGTTCGGCATCCATATGGTGATGGCCATCGGCGGAGCCGACATGCCGGTGGTGGTGTCCATGCTGAACAGCTATTCCGGCTGGGCTGCTGCTGCGACCGGCTTCATGCTGAACAACGACCTGCTGATCGTTACCGGCGCATTGGTGGGTTCCAGCGGTGCCATCCTGTCCTACATCATGTGCCGTGCGATGAACCGCAACTTCATCAGCGTCATCGCGGGCGGCTTCGGCACCGGCGGAGGCAGCCCGGCCAAGTCGGGCGGCGATGCGCAACCTGAGGGCGAGGTGGTACCCATCAGCGCCGCCGAGACAGCGGAACTGCTCGACTCCGCCAAGAGCGTGATCATCGTGCCGGGATACGGCATGGCCGTGGCACAGGCACAACATGCGGTGAACGAGCTCACCCAGTTGCTGCGCGAGAAGGGTGTCAACGTTCGTTTCGGCATCCATCCGGTCGCCGGCCGCATGCCCGGCCACATGAACGTGCTGCTGGCCGAGGCCAAGGTGCCCTATGACATCGTGATGGAGATGGACGAGGTCAATGCCGACTTTCCGGATACCGATGTTGCCATCGTGATCGGCGCCAACGACATCGTGAACCCGGCGGCACAGGAAGTGCCCGGCAGCCCCATCGCCGGCATGCCGGTGCTGGAGGTGTGGAAGGCCAGGACCTCCATCGTGATGAAGCGCAGCATGGCCTCCGGCTATGCGGGCGTGGAAAATCCGCTGTTCTACAAGGAGAACAACCGCATGTTGTTCGGCGATGCCAAGAAGGTCATCGAAGAAGTGATCAAATCATTGCAACACTGATAGCAGTGTGGGTTTAATATGACGCCCGCAGTAGCGGGCGTTGTTGTTTCACCCATCGGGGCTGGCCGGAGGCCATGAAAGATTTGTTGAACACACCGCAGGATTCCATTCTGGTGCGCAGCGTCCTGCTGGCACTGGCCTACTTTGTGACTGCGCAGATAGGCTTGCAGTTCGCGCTGGTCGGCCATGCCGTCACGCTGTTCTGGCCGCCTTCCGGCATCGCCATGGCAGCCGTTCTGTTGGGTGGCAACCGCTATTTGCCTGCGATACTCGTCGGTGCTTTTCTTTCCAACCTGACTTCGGGCATTTCCCTGTTGGCAGTGGTTGGGATGACCTCCGGAGCGGTGCTGGAAGCCTGGCTGGGTGCCTGGTTGCTCAAGCGCTACACGCGCTTCAATCTCCGCTTGTCCGAGGTGCGCGATATCTACCGTCTGGGGCTGTATGGCGGAGCGATCAGCACCTTGTCCAGTGCGCTCCTGGGAGCGAGCAGCCTTTATTTCGTCGGCGCTATCGATACCCGCCAATTCCTCTCCACCACCTTGTTCTGGTGGATGGGTGATGCGCTCGGTGTGATCCTGTTCTTGCCCGCCGTGATGGCCTACGTGTTTCATAAACCGATGCCGTGGAGGCGCGCGCAACTGGCGGAACTGATCGCGCTGTTGCTGGCCACCGCCTTGCTGACCATGCTGGTGTTCGGCGAGCTGGCTGGAGCCGGTGAGACGGGCCAGCTGGGCCTGTTCATGCTGTTTCCGCTTATTGTCTGGGCTGCACTGAGTTTCAATCAGCGTTGCGTGAGCGGTCTGTTGATCGTGATGTTTCTTCTCGCTGTGGTCAGTACGCTCAACGGTGTCGGGCCCTTTGCCGACAACGGTCTGCGCGGGGTGATCGATCTCTGGCTGTATGTCACTTTCCTTTCCGTGCTGGGCATCAGCGTGTCCGCGCTGAACTACCAGCGTACCCACGCTTTGAAACGTTTGCAGGGTAGCGAGGACGCGCTCAATCGTGCGCAGGTGATCGGCAAGGTCGGCAGCTGGCAACTGGATATGAGCAATAACCTGCTGGAATGGTCCGACCAGACTTACCGCATTTTCGGCATGCAGCGCAGCGGCGGACTCAATTACGAGATATTTCTGGCACACGTGCATCCGGACGACCGCGAGTTACTGAACCGGAAATGGGAAGAAGCCCTGCAAAGCGGCAGTTACGATGTCGAACACCGCATATTGGTCGATGGCAATATCCGCTGGGTGCACGAGCAGGCCAAGTTCGACTTCGACCCGAAGAGCGGTGTTGCCGCTTTTGCCATCGGCACCGTCCACGACATCACCGCGCAGAAAGAAGAGCAGGCCGCGTTGCGTCTGGCGGCGCGTGTATTCGAAAGCAGCGGCGAGGCGATCCTGATCACTGACGCCAAAGCCAACGTCGTCGCCGTCAACCATGCTTTTGTCGCGATGAGCGGCTATCGGACGGAAGAGATGCTGGGCAGGAACCCGAGCATGCTGGGTTCGGGACGGCACGATGAAGCGTTCTACCGTTCGATGTGGAGCGACATCATTCAGCATGGCTACTGGCAGGGCGAGATATGGGACAAGCACAAGAACGGGCGCATCTACCCCAAGTGGATGTCGATCACGGCGGTGCGCGACGGTGGCGGCGAAGTGACGAACTATGTCTCCATCGCGCGCGATATCACCGAACAGGCCGAAGCCGAGAAGAACATCCATTTTCTTGCCTACTACGATGTGCTGACCGGATTGCCGAACCGGACATTGCTGCGAGATCGACTGGGCCAGTTGATGGCTGTCGCGCATCGCGACAAGCAGCAGTTCGCGCTGTTGTTCATGGATCTCGACCGCTTCAAGTACATCAACGATTCGATGGGGCACAGCGTGGGCGACCGGCTGCTGCAGGCGGTGGCTTTGCGTATCCAGGCACATGTGCGCGATGAAGATACCGTGGCACGGATCGGGGGCGATGAATTCATCGTGCTGCTGCGCGAGACTGGCGAGAGCGGGGCTGCCGTGGTGGCGGCCAAGCTGCTGGAAGCGCTGTCCACGCCGTACGATCTGGACGGGCAAGTCATCTCGACGCTGGGCAGTATCGGTATCAGCATCTATCCCGACCACGCACAGGATGCGGACACGCTGATCAAGAACGCCGATATGGCCATGTACCGCGCCAAGGAAGAGGGCCGCAACAATTTCCAATTCTTCCGGCCGGAGATGAACTTTCGCGTCGACCTGCTGTTCTCCATGGAGAAGGATCTGCGGCTGGCACTGGAACGCAACGAGTTCTTCCTGCATTACCAGCCGCAGGCGGACCTGACGACAGGCAAGCTCCGCGGAGTCGAAGCGTTGATACGCTGGAACCATCCCGAGAAAGGCGCGGTCTCGCCCGCCGAGTTCATCACGGTGGCGGAGGAGACCGGGCAGATCATTCCGATCGGCGAATGGGTGCTGCGCACGGCCTGCGCGCAACTGGTGCAATGGCAGCAGGCGGGACTGAAGGATTTCACCCTGTCGGTGAATCTGTCGATACGGCAGTTGCGCCAGCCGACGCTGGGTGAACTGGTCAGGAATGTGCTGGCCGAATGCGGTCTGGAGCCGGGCTATCTGGAACTGGAGATCACCGAGGGCATCATGATGGGTGACAACAAGATCGCGCTGAGTTTCCTCGACGAGATGGACGAGTTGGGGGTCAAACTGTCCATCGACGACTTCGGCACAGGCTTCTCCAGCTTGAACTATCTGAAGAAATTGCCGGTGCACAAACTCAAGATCGACCAGAGTTTCGTGCGCGACATCGAGACCGACGAGAGCGATGCCGCCATCATCCGTTCCATCATCGCCCTGGGACACCGGCTCAATTTGCGCGTGATCGCGGAGGGGGTGGAGACGCAGGAGCAGCTCGACTTCCTGCGCATCCGCGGTTGCGACGAGATACAGGGCTACTTCTATTCCCGCCCCCTGTCGCCGGAAGCTGCCGCCAGCTTCATCCGCAACCCGCCGCGTCTTTCCTAGGTTTCCCTGCGCTCCTTGTGCTGCCAGTAGCGCGGGCGGGCCATGCGGTGACGTTCCAGGCCGATATTCTGTCCGTCCATCACGATGCTGATCGCACCATCCTTGTCCGAACGCAACACCTCGCTGCCGGCAGCCCGGTAACGTGCCAGGATCTCTTCGCGCGGATGGCCGAAGCGGTTGCGGTATCCCGTCGTGAACACCACGTAACGCGGGTGCACCGCGTCCACGAAGGACGGCGACGAAGAACTCTTGCTGCCGTGATGCGGCGCGACCAGCAGGGTGGCGGGCAGTCCGCTCCGGTGCGCCGCCAGCAGACGCTGCTCGGATAGCTTCTCGATATCGGCGGCGAGCAGCACGGCATGCTGCCCGATACTCACCCGTAATACGCAACTGAGCTCGTTGTCATGCTCGCGGTTTTCGCCGGCACTCGCTCCGGCGGGATGCAGCATATCGAAACGCACATCGTCCCAGAACCATGACTGTCCGTCGTGGCACGCTTCGCTGTGCGCGGCCAGACTTATCCGTGGATGGTTGCCGGGCAGCGAAGTCAGCACGTTGGTCACCGTCAGGCCCTGCAATACCGATTCCGTCCCGCCGACATGGTCGACATCGTCGTGCGACAGTACCAGCAGGTCCAGTTGGTCGATCCCCATGCCGCGCAGCGCGGGCAGCAGGATGCGACTGCCGCTGTCCGCATCGCCGGAAAAATCCGGGCCTGTGTCATAGAGCAGAGCGTGCTTTTGCGTCTGTACCGAGACGGCCAATCCCTGCCCGACGTCGAAGACGATGATGCGTGCTGTTCCTTTTTCCGGCGCGGGTGGCGCGACCAGGAACATCGGCAGCAATAGTGCAATTCCCATCCAGCGCATCGGGAAACCGCGCGGGGCGAGCATCCACAACGCGCCGCCGATGCCGGCGATGACCGCCCAAGTGGGCGGTGCATGTTGCTGCCATACCGCGAAGGGCAAGCGGTCAAGCAGGCCGAGCAGGTACATGCACAAGGCCAGCGCCTGGTGGGCGAGATAGAGCATCCATTCGAACGGCGGCAAAGTGCCGAGCAGCGTCAGCGGCACCACCAGAAAACTGACCAGCGGAATGGCGAAGGCATTGGCGAGCGGCGCGACCAGCGAGAGTTGCTGGAACAGAGCCAGCAGCGGCGGGATCAGGCCGATCATCATCGCCCATTGCACCTTGCCGTACTCCCTCAGCCAATGCTGTTTGTGCAGGCGGTTGGCTGTGACATAGAAGATCAGCGCAACGGCACCGAACGAGAGCCAGAACCCGGCCGACAACACCGCCCAGGGGTCGGCCAGCAGCACAACCATCAATGCCGCCGCCAGCATCTGCGATGGCGAGACGTTGCGCGAGAGCAACAGCATCAGCGTGAAGGTCGCCACCATGTACAGGGTGCGTTGCGCCGGCACTTCGTAGCCGGAGATCAGCGTGTAGAACAGCGCGGCGAAGAGGCCTGCGATGGCCGCCGCCTTGCGTGCGGGGAACAGCAACGTGAGGCGGATGCTGCGTTGCCACAGCCAGTAAACCAGCGCAAAGATCATCCCGGCCAGCAGTGTGATGTGCAGGCCCGAGATGCTCATCAGGTGGTTGGTGCCGGTGCGCGTGAACAGTTGCCATTCGTCGCTGCTGATGCCGGACTGGTCGCCGATCGCCAGCGCGGTGAGGATGCCGGTATAGGGTGCTTCGCCCAGTGTCTTCCGGAAATGCGTGCGCACAGTCTCGCGCAGATGCTGCACCAGATAAGCCGGGCTGACGGTATGTTCCGCCAGACTGCGGTTGTCGCCTTTCTCGTACACATAGCCGACCGCGCGGATATTGCGCTCCAGTGCCCAAGCCTCGAAATCGAAGTTGTTCGGGTTGCTGGTACCGTGCGGTTGTTTCAGGCGCACGGTGAACTGCCAGCGTTCACCCGCTCCCGGTTGCAACGGATCGCGACTGTCGCCGTCGTAGGTGCTGAGCTGGATGCGCTGCGGTACATGAGCTTCCGGCGTGCGCACGCTTTCCACATCGAAAGCGAAACGCAGGCCGCGCTCATGCTGGCGCGGCATCTCCGCCACGATGCCGGTGACGACGATGTTCTTGCCCTGCCACTCGTCCGGCAGGCTGTCGGCGAGGCGGTGTTGCGCCATCCAGGCGGCGTAGCCGAAGCCCAGCAACGCGGCGCAGGCAAGCAGCACGGCTCGGCGGGCGATGATCAGCAAACGCTTGTTCGCTCGCGGGAGCAACAGCGCCAGCGCGGCGAGAGGCCAAATGAAAGGGAGATCGGGCAAAGCGGCCTGCTGTTGCAGATACCACACGCCGAAGGCAAAGAAGAGCGCGAACGAAACCATGGTGCATAGCGTACCGCAAAAACATAGAATCCACCCATGCGCAGATTCTTTCAAAAATTATTACCCGACCATGCCAGCATCCGCAATCACCGCTGGCTGGCTCCGCTTCAGCACTTGTTGCACCATCACAACCTGTGGCATCTGCATCGACGCTCCGTGGCGGGCGGGGTGGCGGTCGGTTTGTTTTGCGGGCTGATTCCTGGACCGTTGCAGATGATCTCCGCCGTTCTGCTGGCTGTGCTGTTCCGCGTCAACCTGCCGGTCGCCGCTTTCGCCACGTTCTACACCAACCCTTTTACCATCGTGCCTTTATACCTGCTGGCTTATGAGATCGGCATCCTGGTGAGCGGTGCGGAACATATGGCCGTTGTGCCTGTTTTCCCGGATGTGCACTGGCAAGACTGGTTCGGTGAAGTGTGGGGATGGCTGATGGCGCTGGGACAACCGTTATTGATCGGCTTGCCGATTCTGGCAGGCACGCTGGCGATCACGGGATATATCGCGGTTCGCCTTGTTTGGCGTGGGGTTGTCGTGTGGAAATGGAGCAAGCGCCATACCTAATACCTGGGAACTTTCCTCAACTATTATCGTCTGAACACGCGTCCGGCAAATGTTCGCCGGATGTCGTGTTAACCAAGAGAGGTGTCAGATGAAAAAAGCATATGAAGGTGTGGCAAAGTTCGTTCGCTGGTTGATCGCCAGTGTGTTCGCGCTGATCGTGGCGCTACCGACATTCACATCCGTCAGCACTTCAATCTAATTTCCGCAGCAAACGATATACGCCCCGGTGCGCGAGCGTCAGGGCGTTTTATTTTGCCCTTGATAACGGGGTTTCAGGCTTGCATGTGCAGTAACGCACAGAAGGTAAGGAGAGAAAAAGAGATAACGCGCGAACTGACATGGTGCGGCTTTCGCACGATGTCTGCGTGTCCGATGCTGGTGTGTGAAACATATGAACAAATGGAAATCACCGATATTGTTCAAGACCGTCATGGGGGTTGTCATCGCCCTCGGTTTGTTCGTTGCGATAGTCGAATTTCTGATCATGACATTTCTCCAAGTTTCGCTCGGCGGCATGAACATCTCCGCTGCCAGCTGGGGTGTACTCGATTCCATCCTGCTTGTCCTGATCATATCTCCGGTGCTTTATTTTGAGCGCAAACGCCACGAAAGCGAGATTCTTGCGAATCATCACCAGTTGCAAGCCACACTCGATGCGGTCCCGGATCTGCTATTCGAGATTGATCTCGAAGGGCGTTATTACGCTTTTCATTCGCCGCGAACCGAACTGCTGGCGGCACCAGTCGATGCTCTGATCGGCAGAACGATATTCGATGTTCTTCCGGCCGCTGCGGCAGAGGTAACAGCCTCGGCCATTATGGAGGCTAACGACAAAGGCTACTCAACAGGAAAGCAGTTCGAGCTGGCGCTGCCGCAAGGGCTACTGTGGTTCGAGCTGTCGGTTTCGTGTATGGCGGCGACAAACAAGCAGTCACCTCATTTCATTTGCCTTTCACGCGATATCACCCGGCGAAAGCGTGCGGAGATCGCACTCAATAATAGCGAGGCGGAATTTCATACCCTGGCCGAATCCATGCCGCAGATCGTCTGGATCACTCAAGCGGATGGGGCGAACATATATTTCAATCAACAGTGGATGGATTACACAGGACTCAGTCTTGATGAAAGTAGGGGGCATGGATGGAACAAGCCTTTTCATCCGGATGATCAGAAAATGGCGATGGATGCGTGGCAGCGTGCAACGGCGATGGTTGGCGTTTATTCAATCGAAAGCAGATTGCGTCGTGCAGACGGGGTTTATCGCTGGTGGCTGGTGCGCGGAGTACCGCTGAAAGATGCCAACGGCAACATTCTAAAATGGTTTGGCACCTGTACGGATATTCATGACCTGAAAATGGCTGAATTGGAGATTTCCCGTGCCAACGGGGCGCTGCGTGAAAGCGAGCGGCGCTTCACCGATTTGCTTGGCAATGTGGAGCTGATTTCAATGATGCTCGACCGCGATGCGCGGATCATCTACTGCAATGAATACCTGCTGCGTCTGACCGGTTGGAAATACGGGGAGATTATCGGAAAAAACTGGTTTGAGATTTTCGTGCCGTCCGAACTTGCCGATTGGAAAGAGCCGTTTTTCAAAGCGCTGCTCGCCAACCGGCCGGAGGCAAGACATCACGAGAACGAGATACTGTCGCGTTCCGGCGAGCGGCTGCTGATACGCTGGAACAATACGCTACTGCAATCTGCCGATGGCGAAGTAATTGGAACGGCAAGCATCGGTGAAAATATCACCGCACGCAAGCAGTTGGAGCTGGAGAAGGAACAGTATTTCAAGTTCTTCATGCTTTCAATCAATCCGATGTGTATTGCCGATCCATACGGATGTTTCAAGGAGGTCAATCCGGCCTTTGTCGAGTTGACCGGATATGCTGAAAGCGAGCTGACCGCAAAACCGTTCCTTGATTTCGTCCTGCCGGAAGACAGGCAAAGAACCATCGCTGAAATGAAACGGCAGGTGGAAAAGCGCCCGACATTGCATTTCAATAACCGTTATCTGTGCAAAGACGGGAAAGTGGTCAATTTGACGTGGACAGCTTACTACGACAAGCAGGATGGCATCACCTATGCCACAGCGATCGACACCACCGAACTCATCAAAGCGGAGAAATCGTTGCGCCAGCTCTCGCTGGCGGTGGAACAAAGCCCCAGTTCCATCATCATCACCGACCTCGATTCGAAAATCGAATACGTCAATGCGGCCTTCGTCAGTGCAACGGGGTACAGCGCCGAGGAGGCAGTCGGTCAGAGCCCGCGCATGCTGAGTTCCGGCAATACGCATAAAGCGATCTATGACGACATGTGGGCGCACCTGCGCAGAGGTGAGGTGTGGAAGGGAGAGCTCGTCAATCGGCGCAAGGATGGCGGTGAGTATATCGAGTCGGCATGGATATCGCCCGTACGCCAGCCCGACGGCAAGGTAACCCATTATCTGTCGATCAACGAAGACATCACGCATTTTAAACAGGCGCAGGAATCGATCATCAAGCTCAATGAAGAGCTGGAAAGCAAAGTGGTGGCGCGCACCGCCGATCTTGAACGGGCGCGACTCGAGGCCGAGCAGGCCAATCGTGCCAAGTCCGATTTTCTGTCCACCATGAGCCACGAGATACGCACGCCGATGAACGGCGTGATCGGCATGGTCGATGTGTTGCAGCAGAGCAGCCTGAGCAGCTCGCAGATGGAAATGACCAACATCATCCACGACTCGGCTTTCGCCCTGCTCGCCATCATCGACGACATTCTCGACTTCTCCAAGATCGAGGCAGGAAAGATTCAGATCGAAAGCGTTCCCATGTCCGTCGCCGATGTGGTGGAGTCGGCATGCGAAACGGTGAGTCATATCGCCTTGAAGAAAGAAGTGGAACTGACGCTGTTCACCGATCCGGGTATCCCTTCCCAAGTTTTGGGTGATCCGGGCCGCTTGCGCCAGATACTGATTAACCTGGCGGGCAATGCCATCAAATTCTCCAGCGGTCAGTTGCGGCAGGGCAAGGTGTCGGTACACCCGCTGCTGGAGGAAAGCTCGCCGGATCTGGTGAAGCTGGAGTTTCGTATCACCGACAACGGCATCGGCATGGATGTGGCGACCCAGGCGCGGCTGTTCACTCCCTTTTCGCAGGCCGATTCCTCCACGACCCGGACTTATGGCGGTACCGGACTGGGGCTGGCCATCTCGCGCCATTTGGCTAACGAGATGGGGGGCGAAATCTCAGTGCACAGTGAGCCTGGAAAGGGCTCGATGTTCAGCGTGCGCCTGCCTTTCAAGTTATTGCCCGAACTGCCGGATACATACACCCAACTGGTTGCAGGGTTGCACTGTCTGGTGGTGGGCAGCCCGGGTGGCATGGCCGATGATCTTGCAGTCTATCTTTCGCACGCGGGTGCGCAGGTCGGGCGGGTGGCGGATTTGTTGCCTGTCAGCGAATGGATAGCCAGCCGCCCGCCCGGCCTGTGTATCGTGCTCGTCGACACCGCGGCCGTGCACCCGAAGCTGGATGAGCTGCGTGCCAGCGCCCGCGCCCACCCGGAGCAGGCAACACGCTTTGTGATCATCCGGCGCGGGCAGCGGCGGGAGCCGCGTCTGGAGGATGCCGATATCGTGTCGGTGGATGGCAACGTGCTCTCGCGCAGGGTGTTGCTGAAGGCGGTGGCTGTTGCTGCCGGTCGGGTCAAGGTCTCCGAGTTGCAAGCGTCGGCCGAAGTTACCGTTCCGATGAACACCCCGCTGACCCGGAGTGAGGCGAAACTCCGGGGAAGTCTGATCCTCGTCGCCGAAGACAATGACATCAACCAGAAAGTCATCCGGCAACAGCTCATGTTGCTGGGACAGACTGCGGATATCGCGAGTAACGGACGCGAGGCACTGGAGTCGTGGAAAGGTGGCGGTTACAGCATGCTGCTGACCGACCTTCACATGCCGGAGATGGACGGCTACGAACTGACAGCAGCCATCCGCGCCGCCGAAACCGGCAAGATGCGCATGCCCATTATCGCCTTCACTGCCAATGCGCTTAAGGGCGAGGCAGAGCATTGCCGCGAAGCCGGCATGGATGATTACCTGAGCAAGCCGGTGCAACTGGTCAACCTGAAAGCGTTGCTGAGGAAATGGCTGCCTGCTTATGCCCATGACACCCACGCCCAATCAATACCGGCAACTCTCGCTACGCCCGCAGCGGTTGATGTGACCGTGCTCAAGAAGCTGGTGGGCGAGGATGAGGCGACCGTACGCGGGTTTTTGCACGACTTCCGCAGCAGCACAAAAAAGATCGCCGCAGAACTGCGCACTGCCTGTACTGACGGGCAGGCAGATGTGGCCGGTACATTGGCACACAAACTCAAATCGTCGGCCCGTTCGGTCGGTGCGCTGTTGTTGGGGGATTTGTGCGAAGAGATAGAGCAGGTCGGCAAGGCGGGAGATGGTGAAGCGCTGATGATGCTGTTGCCGAAGTTCGAGCATGAGCTGGCGAATGTGGAGCGCTATCTTGATGAGTATTGAGAACCCTTTTCAATCTGTGGCGTTGCCCGACAACCCCGCAGCAAGCAACAGACAACCCTGAGGGTGGCACACATGGAAGATTTCACAATCAAGATACTGGCACTCGATGACGATCCGTTCATGCTCAAGCTGATCGAGAAGATGCTGGCGACTATGGGGTATACCTCGGTGGTCACTTGCGAGGGCGGACTCGCGGCACTGGAGCTGATCGGTAACCCGGACAATTCGCCCGATTTGATCCTGCTGGATCTCAATATGCCGGAAATGGACGGGCTGGAATTCGTGCGCCATCTGGTCGAACGGCACTATATCGGCAGCGTCATTCTGGTCAGCGGCGAGGATGAGCGTATGCAGCAAGCCGCCGAAAAACTGGCAAGGGCACACAAGATCACAGTGCTGGGGCATTTGCATAAACCGGCCACACCGGCAGGGTTAGAGGCACTGATCGGGAAATGGTCAGCGCCGGCGCAGCGCGAGTTGCGGGCGGACAAGAAGATCTATGCGGCGGACGAATTGCGCGCAGCCATCACCAACGGGGAACTGGTGAATTATTACCAACCCAAGGTGGTGACTTCCACGGGGCGTGTGATGGGGGTGGAAGCACTGGTGCGTTGGCAGCATCCCCGGGATGGCCTCGTGTTTCCGGACCAGTTCATCGGTTTGGCGGAAGCGCACGGTCTGATCGATGACCTGACCAGCGCGGTGTTGATCGCCGCGTTCGCCCAGGCCAGGCTCTGGCAGGACGCGGGGCTGATGTTGCAGGTCTCCGTCAATCTTTCGGTGGACAATCTGGACTCGGTGGATTTTGTGGACAGGGTCGTCGGGTTTGCAGCCGCAGCGGGCGTACCGCCCCAGATGATCATGCTGGAAGTGACGGAGACTCAGTTGATGGAAGATTTGCGCACACCGCTTGAAATACTGACCCGGCTGCGCCTGAAACGCTTTCGGCTTTCAATCGATGATTTCGGCATTGGCAATTCTTCTCTGGCGCAATTGCGCGATATTCCCTTCGATGAACTGAAGATCGATCAAAGCTTCGTGCATGGTGCCTGCAATAATGAAAAGCTGTGGGCGATGTTCGATTCCTGCCTCGGTCTGGCGCAGCAACTCAGATTGGAGTCGGTGGCGGAAGGGGTCGAAGACCGGGCTGACTGGGATTTTGTGCGCAGCCGCGGGTGCGATATCGCACAGGGATATTTTATTGCCAGGCCGATGCCCGGGGCTGCGTTTGTGGAATGGCTGCCGACCTGGCAGCGGACGTTCGCCAATTCGAAAAAACATGTATAGCCATTCCATAACTCCATGACGTCAACTGACACAAGCGCCAGAATGTTAGTCGCCACCGACATCGTGGCCGATGCCGCAGTGGTGAAGGGGATTCTGAGTGAAGAATTTGATCATGTGTCTGCATCCACCGACCCCGATAGTGCGGCGGCAGACTTTCTGTCACAGCGGCCCGATGTGCTGGTGCTGGCATTCAATCGACTGGAAAAGTCGGAACGCTACTATCTGGGGCTGTACCGTCTTTGTCCGGAGATAAACCAGCATCCGCATCGCACCATCATTCTGTGCGACCAGAGCGAGGTCAACCGGGCCGCAGAATTGTGCATGAAAGATATTTTCGACGATTACATCCTGTTCTGGCCGATGACCTACGATGCCCCGCGCTTGAACATGTCCGTGCACAACGCGCTGCGCGAATTGTCCACTTCAAGGACTGCCGGACTACAGGCGGGCGAAGCGTCCGCCCAAAGGCAGCTTATGGCGGAACTGGAAAGGATGATGGCGCAACAAAAGGCGCGGCAGGAAGAACATTCCGAAATGGCAAGTCGTGCCGCGAAACAGTCTGAACCTCTGCGCAAGACGCTTATGGTGGTGGACGACGATGAATTTCAGCACAAACTTGTCGGCAAGATTCTGGAGTCGAAAGATTTCCATCTTGTCTATGCCGCCAGCGGTATCGATGCGCTAAGCATGATGCCCGGGATGCTGCCGGACATCATTCTGATGGATGTCGTCATGCCCGAGATGGATGGGATAGAAACCATGCGAAATCTGAAAGCCGTGCCGCAACTCGCCGGGATTCCGGTGATCATGATCACCGGCAAGAGTGAAGGAAAGGTGGTCAGCGAATGTTTAAAGGCGGGCGCGGTCGATTTCGTGGTGAAACCTTTTGATCAGGCCGTTCTGATCGCAAAGATCGAGCGCGCGCTGGGCACAGGCTAGCGCGGCCGCCGGGGGTGTTATCTGGTTTCGCCGCGTTTCTGTTCCAGTCGCAGCTCCGTTTGCCGCAACACATTTTCCATCGGCTTCGACAGCATGCTGCGCGCTTCCATGAATGCCGACGAGTATTCTTCGAGAAACAATGCATCCAGCCAGGAGACGCGGATGGCTTCATAAAGCTCGTTGTCGGCGCGGTCGAACATGTCGGTGATCAGGAACAGGTGTTTGCGCACGGTGGCGAAATCGCGGGCGATGATCGCTTCACGGGTGGCCAGCCGCATGGCGCCTACTTCCAGATGGACGATGCCAAAATCACTTTCCTCGATAAGGGCGGCGACCTCGGGCAGATAGAGCGTCACCTGTTTCATGAAGTCGCTGCGCTTCACCAGCGGTTTGCTGTGCTGGTGGGTCACCATGCGGCGCAGAGAAGAGAAGGTCTTGAAATCGAGCAGTTGCTCGAAGGGTTGCATGACGCTGTCGGCGATGGGCAGCTCGGTACGCGGCAGCGTGCGGGTAGGGAATGGGATCATGTTCGTCGCTCCTGTAGTTAGGATGACGCGCACACTAATCCGCCGCTGTTACATGGTGATGACGGGAAGATTGCAGAAGGCTTGGTGGATCAGGCCGGATGCAGCGTGCCGTCGATCAGGCGCAGCTGGCGTTGCATCCGTCCGGCGAGTTCGAGGTCGTGGGTGACGATGATGAAGCTGGTGTTGAACTTGGCGTTGAGGTTCTGCATCAGATCGAACAGGGCCGAAGCCGAGGCGCGATCCAGATTGCCGGTGGGCTCGTCGGCCAGCACACAGGCGGGCCGGGTGACCAGTGCGCGCGCCACAGCCACGCGCTGGCGTTCGCCGCCGGACAGCTCGGAGGGCGTATGCCGGACGCGTTGTGCCAGACCCACTTGTTCCAGCATGGCGGCGGCCTGCGGATGCGCCTCGGCGGGCTTCATGCCGCGGATCAGCAAGGGCATGGCGACGTTCTCCAACGCGGTGAATTCGGGCAACAGATGGTGGAACTGGTAGACGAAACCGAGCGAACGGTTGCGCAGATCGCCGCGCTGTGTCTCGTTCATCTTCGTCACATCCTGCCCCAAGATGCTCACGCTGCCGTCGCTGATGCTGTCCAGCCCACCCAGCAGATGCAGCAGCGTGCTCTTGCCCGAGCCGGAAGCGCCGACGATGGCGATGCGTTCGCCGCGCGCCACGTCCAGGTTCACGCCGTTGAGTACCGTGACGCTGAGATCGCCTTGAGAATAGGTTTTGCGCAGGTCGCGGCAGGAGATGACGGTATCTTTATTCATAACGCAGTGCCTCCGCCGGTTGGATCTTGGCCGCGCGCCAGCTCGGATAGAGTGTGGCGAACAGGCTGATCAGGAAGGACATGCCTGCGACCACGAACACGTCGCCCTTTTGCAGGTCGGACGGCAGCTCGCTGATGTAGTAGAACTCCTTGGCCAGGAAATGCACGCCGAACAGGTTTTCGATGAAGGGGACTATCGTGCCGATGTTGAGCGCGAGCAGCATGCCGCCGAGCACCCCCAGTCCCATGCCGATCAGGCCGATGAGCATGCCTTGCACCATGAAGATCTGCATGATGCTCTTCGGTGATGCACCCAGCGTGCGCAGGATGGCGATGTCGGCCTGCTTGTCGGTCACGGCCATCACCAGCGTGGAAACGATGTTGAACGCGGCGACCAGCACGATGAGCGAAAGGATGATGAACATCATCTTCTTCTCCATCGCCACCACGGCGAAATAGTTGGCGTTCTGGCGCGTCCAGTCGGTGAGGAAAGTGTCCTGCGGGACGCTCTGGCTCAACTCGAAAGAGACCTGCGGGGCGAGGTCGAGATTGTGCAGGCTGCCGCTGATGCCGGTGACCGCATTGCCCAGGCGGTAGAGTTTCTGCGCGTCGTTGAGATGGATCAGCGCCAGCGAGTTGTCATAAGGCGACATACCGATCTCGAAGATGCCGACCACATGGAATTGTTTCAAGCGCGGCATCATCCCGGCGGGGGTGAACTGTCCCTGCGGGGTGATCAGCAGCACGCTGTCGCCGACACGGGTGCCCATCGCGCGTGCCAGATCGACGCCGAGCACGATGCCGAATTCCCCAGCCTTCAGGTCGTTCAGCGCGCCTTTCTTCATCTTGTCGCCGACGCCGGTCAGCTTCTGTTCCGCATCGGGCAGGATACCGCGCACCATCACGCCCTCCACATTCTCGCCCAGCGACAGCATGCCCTGACCGTTGACGTAGGGCGCGGCGGCGCGAATCTCGGGATGCGCTTCGACGGTCTTCAGCACCTGCTTCCAGTCGTCGAGCTGACCGTCGCCGATGACTTGCAGATGCGGGGTGACACCGAGGATGCGCGCGCGAATCTCTTTCTGGAAACCGTTCATCACCGACAACACCACGATCAGCGCCATCACCCCCAGCCCGATACCCATCATGGAGATCAGCGAGATGAAAGAGATGAAATGGTTGCGGCGCTTGGCGCGGGTATAACGCAGGCCGATGAAGAGTTCGTAGGGTTGCAAGGCGACGGCTCGGAATATTGACGGGCGCTAGTGTGCCATAAGTGCCGAGGAGGCGGGATGGCAATGCGCACATGAATCTTCTCCTGACTGCGGAAAGAGTGCAGGGGGCTGGGCGGGGTTGGGGTTGTGAAAGAGGGGGCGGTGAAGACAGACTACAGAAATGTAAGCGATTTCAGGCGGTTCAAGCTGCCATCGGCAGCGGAAGCTGGAAATGTCCCTCAACGATCCCGCTTACCGAAATATCTTCATCCAGTTCTTCCCAGCGCAGCGCCGTGCCATTTGCCCGCAGCACAACACGCCTGAGTTGATCTTCGCTTGCGTTACACAGCAATTTAAAACGAGCGGCAGGGAAACCGATCTGGCGGCCATCCGTGAGTTCGATGAAAACGATACGACCCGTCACCCATACACGGGTCGCGCAATGCTCCAGTTCAGTGATGGAAGAACTCATGCCATTTCTCCTTGAACAAATCCTGATGCTCAAAAACAGCAACCTCAATACGCCGCAATTCGGTTGGGGTTATGTTGCGGCTTCGTGCCAATCGTATCGGCTCTAACCAATACTTGCACTCCCCATCCCCGGTATCTACATGGATGTGCATCGGCTCCATTCCTTCATCGGAATAAAAATGGAAACGCCAATTCAGTAAACGTAGAACGGTAGGCATGTCCAATACGGTAGAGGCTGGGTGCAGTGGATTCTACACCAAAGCTTTTGGTCAGACGCCAGCGCTGCGAGCGGGTTGTCTGCCGTCATCTAGCTGTTTATACCCGAGTAGGGAAGTTTGCAAAATATATTCGACCCCTTAGTTGAGCGATGTGGGCCGGGCAGGCCGCTTATGAGCGAGCCTGAAGTAGGATGACGGAGGTGTGGATGGGGGGGGTAAATAAATCTGTCCCCATTTTCTTGTGCAAAACGTGGCGTTACTTGCAGGCTCAAGGCATCGCGTGCGGCAAACACAGAGTCGCAAGATTGCGTAAGTCGGCAGGTATCGAAGCACAGCGTAAACGCCGCTTCAGAGTGATGGTAGAACACCATCACACGCCAAAGGCAGTGCCTGATTTGTTGCAACGCCAATTCAGCCGCGACGAGCCCAATCGTGCATGGGTAGGCGACATGACTTTTATCCGCACACGGCAAGGCTGGTTACATCTGGTGGTATTGTTGGACTTGTTCTCACGCAAGGTGGTGGGTTGGTCTATGGGAGATCGTGCGACGACGGCATTGCATCAAGCCGCACTAACGATGGCCATCACACAACGCAGACCCGAACCGGGCCTAGTGCACCATACTGACCGGGGCACGGTATACAGCGCGCCCATCTATCGAGAACAGCTGGCACAAGCTCAGATGCGGCCTAGCATGAATGGTCGAAAGACGGCGTACGACAATGCAGTGGCGGAGAGCTTCTTCTCTAACCTGAAGAATGAGTGGGTACACCATCACGACTTCATAACCAGAGAGGATGCGAAGCTGGCGATATTCGATTACATCGAATGCTTTTATAATCGAAACAGAATTCATCAGTCGCTCGGCTATAAAACGCCTGATGAGGTGGAGCGCTTGTACTATGGTGCTTAATTTAACTGTCTACGAAATGCGGGTTACCTCAAGCTGACCCCTTTAGTTCCTTTAGTTCGGAAAATCGAACCTGACCCCTTTAGTTCTCATTTGTTATCCCCTTTTGCTTGTGCTGCGGGCTTCAGAATCTTTGCGATAAATCTATTATCCGAGTCTTTGGTTTCTAGCAGTCTGCACGGCGTGCCTTGCATCATTTGCGCAGACTGATGGGTCACGAAATTCAACTTGCTAAACCTTCGTCGTAATGCCATAACCTCATTAGTTTTCAAATCCATGATAATTAGTTCACTACCCACAATTCCAAGCTCTCGATTTTCCAAGGGAGAATTGCGGAAAGTAAACCCGTAGCGCGCATCAGATTTTTCAATCGGGTAATGACCTAGCCCCCAAGGCGGCACTCTGATAGAGAGTTTGGGATCAATGGCATAGTGAACTAGCTGCGTGCTCGTTTGTGATCCTTGTACAAACTCAACCGCATCAACGTATTGGTATATTCCATTAAATGTCGCAACGAAAAGTCCAGGAGTCGGACCACTCGCCTCATCCCATAAGGGCGGAGTGCTCTTGATGTCTGGTTGTGACCGCATGATCTTTATCCCATCCACCCCCTCAACAGTGCGGAACACGAAGTCCCCTTCGGCTTTCTCGCACAACGCCTTGAAGTAACTTTCTGCCGTCATCATCCGGTTGTACTCCGTCTTGAGCGTGTCATGCGGCGCAGGCAATTTGATCGAATAGGCAAACCGACCTTCCTCCGTCGCCAGCGGGTCGGCGGGTTTGATCTTGAGAATGTCGCAACGGGTGTTGGTGACCATGCTCAGCGGTTGCGATTTGGTTGTGTCCAGATAAGGGCCGAGCCCTTCTCTTTTGCACTCTGCATCGATGTCCGCCATGATGTCGCGAAACTCCTGACCCACGGTGGTGGCGCAGCCGGTGATGGTGGTGCCCAGCATTATCAGCAGGCCAAGTTTGGCGAGTCGTTTCATCATTCCGTTTTGCTTGTTCATGCTGCTTCCCTGAAAATAGATTAGGTGCGAATAGTCGAAACATTCACAAACGCTGGCGCGCAAACTAACCCGCAACGCATGCATGGTCAATATGTCTCGCGGTCTATATATCCGGCTAGTACGTCCTCCACGTACCTGAATTGCTGTGAGTCCGGCCTGTCCTGTTAAACTTCTTCGCATGAACCATCTCCATCTGCTCATTCCCGACCTGTTCCCCCCGCAAGACATTGCCGCCGAAGTCTGTGTCGATCTGCCTTTGCCCGTGCTGGAAAAGATGCTGGCGCGGGCCGAGGCAAGTGCCGCGCCCGCAGCGACGCCAGAAGAATGGTTGTGTGCTGTGTTCGGAGTGCAGGCTGTCGCGCCGGTGCGTGCCGCCGCCGCCGGGCTGGATACGAGCGAGGGCTACTGGCTGTGTGCCGATCCGGTGAACCTGCAGCTGCATCGCGCGCAGATGATGTTGATTCCCGAGGTGGGGGCGACGCAGGCTGAGGCTGCGTCGCTGTGCGACAACCTCAACTCGCATTTCGCCGGGCAGGGGATGAGCTTCTTTGCTCCGCACCCGCAGCGCTGGTATGTGCAGTTGACTCAAGAACCGCAATTGACTACCACGCCGCTGCGACAAGCGGCCTGGCAGGATGCCAGGTTCCATCAGCCGCAGGGGGCGGATACCCTGCATTGGCAGCGGATGATGACCGAGCTGCAGATGCTGTTGTTTGCCCATCCTGTCAATCAGGCGCGGGAGGCACGCGGCGAGGTGCTCATCAGCAGTTTGTGGCTGTGGGGCGGGGGGCGGGCGATGCCGTTGAACGCTGCATACGATGTGCTTGGCGGCGATAGCGATGTCGGTCTGGCGTTCGCGCGGGCGGCCGGAATCGCGCAGGCCGTGTCGCTGGAAGATATGTTGCATACCAAGGGCGCGAGCGGTCTGTGGGTGAGCGAAACGATGAGCGGCGCGCGGCAACGCGGTGACTATCACGCCTGGCGTGAAGCGGTGCTGCAGCTTGATATGGATTGCGCGTTGCTATCGCAGGCATTGCGGGCAGGGCGCTTGCAACGGCTGACACTGGAAGTGTTGAGTGTGAATGGAACACAGCGTTTCGAATCGACACGTTCTTCGGCCTGGAAGTTCTGGCGACCCGTGCGCGCTCTGGCGCGGTATGCGGTGTAGAATCAGGGCGACCTTGAGCGGAGCGGCACTATGGAATTCTGGGACAAACTGATGGGGTTCTTCTGGGGCGCGGAGTCGTTGCCTTTGCTGGTGATGGTGCTGTGCGTCTGGGCGCTGCTGTTCCATTTCCGTCGCGAAGAGCGCGCCAATCTCGTCAACACGGTCGGCTTCTTCTTCGTTTGCCTGTTCGGGCAATTCATCGCGGGTCTGTTGCATGCCATGGATCTGGGCCGTGCTGCCGCCGTGACACACGAGGTGTTCGTCATCGGCGCCGGGGTGGCGGTCATCCGCCTGTGGGGGCAACTGGTCTTCCGCGTCCTGCTGCCCGCCGTCAAACTCACCCCGCCGCGCATCACCGAGGACATCTTCGTCATCATCGCCTACATCGCCTGGTTCATGGTGCGGCTGCGTTATGCCGGACTCGACTTGGGCAGCATCCTGGCGACTTCTGCGATGATCACAGCGGTGGTTGCGTTCGCCATGCAGGACACCTTGGGCAACATCCTCGGCGGTCTGGCGCTGCAACTGGACAACTCCGTCGAAGTCGGCGACTGGATCAAGGTGGACGACATCTCCGGCCGCGTGGTGGATATCCGCTGGCGTTCGACGCTGGTGGAGACGCGCAACTGGGAGACGGTGGTCTTCCCCAACAGCCAGTTGATGAAGAACAAGTTCATGGTGCTCGGGAGGCGTACCGACCAGCCGGTGCAGTGGCGGCGCTGGGTGTGGTTCAACGTCAGTCTGGATGTCGCGCCGACCCGGGTGGTGAGTGTGGTGGAGGATTCCATCCTGCATACCGATATCGCCAATGTCGCAAAGAACCCCGCGCCGAACTGCCTTCTGATGGATATGGACAGCAAGGGCTACGCGCGCTACGCCCTGCGTTACTGGCTGACCGATCTGGCGCCGGACGATCCCACCGATGCCATGATCCGTTGGCACATCATGACCGCCCTGCAGCGCGCAGGCATCAAGCTGGCGCTGGAAGAGAAGAGCCTCCATATCACCAAGGAGAACGAGAAATACGACGAGGTGGTACACCACCGCGAAGTGCTGTTGCGCATCAAGACCTTGCGCAAGGTCGAGCTGTTCTCGCAACTCAATGATGACGAGCTCAAAGGGCTGGCGGAGCGGCTGCGCTATTCGCCGTTCGCCAAGGGCAACATCATCGCCAAACAGGGGGATGTGAAGTCGCATTGGCTGTATGTCATCATCAACGGCGAGGCCGAGGTGTTCGTCGATCTGTCCAACGGCAAGCGCCGTACCGTGCGCACGCTGGGGCGCGGCGATTTCTTCGGCGAGATGGGGCTGTTGACCGGTGCACCAAGGACGGCTTCGGTCATCGCCAAGACCGATGTGGAGTGTTACCGCATCGACAAGGACGTGGTGGAAGAGCTGTTGCAGGCGCGCCCGGGCATTGCCGACGAGATATCGCATATCCTGGTCGCGCGCCGGGCCGAGCTGGACATTGCGCTGCAGAATCTGGATGCGACCGGGAAGCATCAGGACCTGACACAGCAGCGCTACGAGATCCTGGAGACCATCAAGCGCTTCTTCTCGCTGGGAAATTAACCTACTGACATTTGGGCTTATTCCAGAGGCGCTGTTGCGGTATCATTCGTTCCGGGCAATTTGAGATAGAACACATGAAAGTCACTTTTCTGGATTTCGAGCAGCAGGTCTCCGAGCTGGAGAACAAGATCGAACAACTGCGTTACGTGCAGGACGATTCCGCACTTGATATCTCCGACGAGATCGGCAGATTGCAGAAGAAGAGCCAATCGCTGACCAAGGACATCTACGCCAAGCTCACGCCCTGGCAGATCTCGCAGGTCTCGCGCCACCCGCAACGCCCCTATACGCTGGACTACATCCAGCACCTGTTCACCGATTTCGAAGAATTGCACGGCGACCGCGCCTATGCCGACGATCCCGCCATCGTGGGCGGTCTGGCCCGTTTCAACGGCCAGAGCGTGATGGTCATCGGCCACCAGAAGGGCCGCGACACCAAGGAACGCCAGTACCGCAACTTCGGCATGCCGCGTCCGGAAGGCTACCGCAAGGCGATGCGCCTGATGCGTCTGGCCGAGAAGTTCGGCATCCCCATCATGACCTTCATCGACACTCCGGGCGCCTATCCCGGCGTGGGCGCGGAAGAGCGCGGCCAGTCCGAGGCCATCGGCAAGAATCTCTATGTGATGGCCGAACTGCGCACCCCCATCATCTGCACCATCATCGGCGAGGGCGGTTCCGGCGGTGCGCTGGCCATTGCGGTCGGCGATGCCATGCTGATGCTGCAATATGCGACCTATTCCGTTATCTCGCCCGAAGGCTGCGCTTCCATCCTGTGGAAGAGTGCGGACAAGGCATCCGAGGCGGCCGAGACGCTGGGCATCACCGCGACGCGCCTGAAGACGCTGGGTCTGGTCGACAAGATCATCAGCGAGCCTTTGGGCGGCGCACACCGCGACTATGCGGCGATGATGCAGACCTTGAAGAAATCCTTGCAGGACACGCTCAACCAGGTTCAGGCACAGGCTCCCGGCGAGATGTTGCAAGCCCGCTTCAATCGCTTGATGAGCTATGGCAAGTACAAGGAAATCGAGCTTAACTGATCACGTTGCGGAGCATCTCGCTCCGCATCTTCCCAAGCATTCCCACATCCTGATCGGCTTGAGCGGCGGAATCGACTCCGTCGTTCTGCTGCATTTGCTGCATTCCATCGCGCCGCGTTTCGGCTGGCGACTTTCCGCCCTGCATGTCCATCATGGCATCAGCCTGAACGCCAATGCCTGGGCTGAGTTCTGTGCCGGGCTCTGCGCCCGCTACGGCATCCGTTTGCATATCGAGCGTGTCGACATCGCCCCTTTGCGAGACGAACACGGCATCGAGGCTGCCGCGCGCAAATTGCGCCATGCCGCCTTTGCCGCACAGGACTGCGATTTCGTCGCGCTTGCGCACCACGCCGACGATCAGGCCGAGACTTTGCTGCTGCAACTGTTGCGCGGGGCGGGGGTGAAGGGCGTGGCGGCGATGCCGTTCATCAAGGCGGGGCGGCCTGCCATGGTCCGCCCTTTGCTGGAGACGACTCGCTCTGAACTGGAAGGCTATGCGCGACAGCACGACTTGAGCTGGATCGAGGACGAGAGCAACGCCGACGACAGCTACCCGCGCAATTTCCTGCGCCATCGTCTGTTGCCGCTGCTGGCTGAGCGTTTTCCGGCCTGGCGTGAAACTTTGCCGCGCAGCGCCGGTCATTTTGCCGAAGCGGCCGAATTGCAGGACGAGCTGGCACAGATCGATGCGCAGGGTGCTGTGTCGGAAGGATCACTCGATATCGCCGTGCTGCGGAAGTTGTCTGCGGCGCGTTCCCGCAACCTGTTGAGGTATTTCCTGCATGCGCAGGACGCGCCGATGCCGCAGGCCGCGCAACTGGAAAATATGTTGAACCAGCTGCTGGAGGCGCGCGGTGATGCTTCGGTGTGCGTCGAGTACGGTGGATGGGAGGTGCGGCGCTATCAGGATCGCGTCCATGCGCAGCCGTCTTCGAGCGGGTTCGATCGCGAGTACTCCGTTGTCTGGAAAGGAGAAAATGAACTGTTCTGGCCTGCTTTGGGCGAGAAAGTCTGTTTTCGACAGGTGATGGGGCAGGGGATCAGTCTAGCGAAGTTGAGCTCCGGCAAAGTCGAGTTGCGCCTGCGCAGCGGTGGCGAATCGTTGCGCCCCCGCAACGGCGCGTCCACACGCAGCCTGAAGAACCTGCTGCAGGAGCAGCAGGTGCCCCCTTGGCAGCGGGAACGCCTGCCTTTGCTGTATTGCGGCGACGAGCTGGTGTGCGTGTTGGGAGTGGCTATTGCGGCAGGCTTTCAGGCCGCTGATTCCGAGCCGGGGATCGTGCCCGGATGGGCTTCCGGACTGCGACAGGGCGGGCAAACCCTGCTAGAATCGCGCCCTCAGAATTTTCTGATTTCAAATCACTACTTGGAGAGAAGCATGGCTGTCGAATGTACCCTTTCAATCATCAAACCCGATGCCGTGGCGAAGAACGTCATCGGCAAGATCTACTCCCGTTTCGAGAGCAACGGCCTGAAGATCGTCGCATCCCAGATGCGTCACCTGTCGCGCACCGAAGCAGAAGGTTTCTACGCTGTGCACAAGGCCCGTCCTTTCTTCAAGGATCTGGTCGACTTCATGATCTCCGGTCCCGTGATGATCCAGGTGCTGGAAGGCGACAACGCCGTTCAGAAAAACCGTGACCTGATGGGCGCGACCGATCCGAAGAAGGCAGAGAAGGGCACCATCCGCGCCGACTTCGCCGACAGCATCGACGCCAACGCCGTGCACGGTTCCGACTCCGCCGAAAACGCGAAGATCGAGATCGCTTACTTCTTCGCACCGAAGAACGTCCACTCGCGTTAATGCAAAACCTCCTCGACTTTGATGCGCAACAACTGACTGCCTGGTTTGCGGAACACGGCGAAAAGCCGTTCCGCGCCAAGCAGGTGTTGCGCTGGATCTACAAAGCCGGGGAGTCCGATTTCGATGCGATGAGCGATCTGGCGATCTCTCTTCGCGAAAAGCTCAAACTGACCGCCTGCATCAAGACGCCGACCGTGATGCGCGAAGAGACCGCCTCTGACGGTACACGCAAATGGTTGCTGGATGTGGGGACCGGCAACGCGGTGGAGACCGTGTACATCCCCGAAGAAGACCGCGGCACCTTGTGCGTGTCGACGCAGGCCGGATGCGCACTGGATTGCGCGTTCTGTTCCACCGGCAAGCAGGGTTTCAATCGCAACCTCTCCACCGCCGAGATCATCGGCCAGGTGTGGTGGGCGAACCACGAACTCGGCAAGAATGCCCCTTCGACAGGCTCAGGGCAGGCTCAAGGCAACTGGCCGGTCACCAATGTGGTACTGATGGGTATGGGCGAGCCGCTGCTGAACTTCGACAGCACCGTGAGCGCCTTGCGCCTGATGCTGGACGACAACGCCTACGGCCTGTCGCGCCGCCGCGTCACGGTTTCGACTTCCGGTGTGGTGCCGGCGATGGATCGACTGCGTGATGAATGCCCGGTCGCATTGGCGATCTCGCTGCACGCGCCGAACGATGCGCTGCGAAATGAGCTGGTGCCGATCAACCAGAAATACCCGTTGAAGGAACTGATGGCGGCCTGTCAGCGCTATCTGGAAAAGGCGCCGCGCGATTTCGTCACCTTCGAGTATGTGATGCTGGCAGGTGTGAATGACGGCGTGCAGCATGCGCGCGAACTGATCAACCTGGTGCATGACGTGCCGTGCAAGTTCAATCTCATCCCGTTCAACCCGTTCCCGCAAGCGCCGTATCAGCGTTCAGACATGGAGACGGTGAAACGATTCCGCGACGTGCTGATGCAGGCCGATATCGTCACCACCATCCGCAAGGTGCGCGGCGACGACATTGCGGCTGCCTGCGGTCAACTGGCCGGGCAGGTGCAGGACAAGACGAAACGAACCCATCGATTGCAGGAGGCGAGTCAATGAAGAGAATCTGCGTGTTGCTTGTGGTCGCTCTGTTGACGGCGTGCGCTTCTTCCGGCGGGGGCTCAGCGGGGACTCCGCAAGTTGATGTGACGCGTGCTCAGGCGAGTGCCAGGATCCATACCGAGCTGGCGGCTGCGTACTATGAACGCGCCCAGTATGCAGTGGCTTTGCAGGAAATCGCAGTGGCTTTGCAGGGAAATTCCGATTACGCGCCAGCCTACACTGTGCGGGCCTTGGTTCGGATGGCATTGCGCGAGGATGAGCAGGCTGATGCGGATTTTCGCCGCAGCATGAGTCTGGATAGCACGAACTCGGAGACGCGTAACAACTATGGCTGGTTTCTTTGCCAGCGTGGCCGCGTCCAGGAGTCATTGAAGCAGTTTCAGGAAGCATTGAGCAATCCGCTGTATGCGACACCTGAGATGGCCTATGTAAACCTGGGAATGTGCTCAATGAAAGCCGGGTTGCTGAAAGACGCAGAAAACAATCTGCAAAGAGCCCTGATTCTTCGTCCAGGCATGCAGGAAGCTTTGTATGGATTGGCGACAATGAGCTACAACAGTGGCGACTTCGCCGGCGCAAAATCCTACTTATTGCGTTTTTCCCAAGGTTCAAGGGAGTTGAATGCGGAACAGCTTTGGCTGGCTGTTCGTATCGAGCGCAAGATGCGAGATCGGAATTCGGAAGCCAGTTACGCGTTGCAGTTGCGTAAGAATTACCCTGACTCCCGCGAGGCACAACTTTTATTGCAAGGCGAATGATGGATATTCCTGACGAAGCGAAAGAACCTGTATCGCAACTGAATGTGGGTACGACCCTGCGCGAGGCTCGCGAAGGGCAGGGGATGAGCGTGTACGATATCGCTGAGAGGATCAAGTTTGCACCCAAGCAAGTCGAGGCCCTGGAGGCCAATGATTACGAACGACTGCCCAAGGCCACGTTCCTGCGCGGTTTCGTACGCAGTTATGCGCGTGTCTTGCAACTGGATGAGGCGGAACTGATCGCAGCCTTGCCGACTGAACCCTCGACGCAACAGATTACCAAGCAGCAGATCGTCGATGTTTCTTTTCCGAGTGTACTGGCATCGCGACGCATCAATGTGATGTGGCTGGCCGGGGCGTTGGGTGTGGCTTTGGTGCTGGGCTTGTTCGTGTGGTTGAGCGATGGAGAGTCCGCGCAGAAGCCATCCGAAGTCGTAGTCGAAACTGTTCCATTGCCAATGCAGGATGCTGGGGCCTCAGCCGTTGTTGCACCGCCGACTTTATCTGCTGAGCCGGAGATCGCCAAGATAGCAGAACCCCGCAAAGTCGAGCAAAAGGTGACTAAGACGCAAACAACCGCAGTTACTGCGCCAGTGCCGGCAATTCCTGCCGTCTCTTCTGTGGCATCAACTGCAACCGCCAAGCCTCCCGTAGCCCCTGAGATGCTGAAGCGCCGCCCGCTGCATTTCG
Source organism: Sideroxyarcus sp. (assembly GCA_030651895.1). Taxonomy (GTDB): domain Bacteria; phylum Pseudomonadota; class Gammaproteobacteria; order Burkholderiales; family Gallionellaceae; genus Sideroxyarcus. Next base: position 101,602 of record JAUSBR010000010.1, read on the forward strand.
TGTTCACAGGTGCCGCCTGGATAGAGGTGATCGACGTCAACGGGGATATCCTGTTGTCGAGGAGTAATCTTGGTGGCACGGAAAAATGGATAGGCGGTCCCCGTCGTGCTCCATATGACGTATCCATCGGGAATCCGGGCAACGTCAAGATGTATTACAAAGGGAAAGAGGTCGATCTCTCCGAATACGCGGGGATGAATACTGCCCGTCTGAAGGTGGAGTGAAGCGCGTGAGCCATTCCCCGATACAGCGTCGCAAGACGCAACGTGTGTTTGTTGGCGGTGTTGCCATTGGTGGTGGTGCGCCGGTCGTGGTGCAATCAATGACCAATACCGACACGGCCGATGCCGAAGGCACGGCGCGCCAGGTGTACGAACTGGCGCGTGCCGGATCCGAACTGGTGCGCATCACTGTCAATACTTCCGAGGCCGCTGCCCAGGTTCCGCGCATCCGCAAGATGCTGGATGAGATGGGTTGCGCGGTACCGCTGATCGGCGATTTCCACTACAACGGCCATCGTCTGCTCACCGAATATCCGGAATGTGCGCAGGCGCTGGCCAAATACCGCATCAATCCCGGCAATGTCGGCAAGAACCGCAAGGGCGAGGACCAGTTCGCGATGATGATCGCGGTGGCGAAGCAGTATGACAAGCCGGTGCGTATCGGCGTCAACTGGGGCAGCCTGGATCAGGACATCGTTGTGCGCATGATGGACGAGAATGCGAAACTGCCGCAGCCGAAGGAAGTGCGCGAAGTGACACGCGAGGCGCTGATCGTCTCCGCGCTGGACAGCGCGAAACGTGCCGAGGAACTGGGACTGCCGCGCGAACGCATCGTGTTGTCGTGCAAGGTGAGCGAGGTGCAGGATCTGATCGCGGTGTATCAGGAACTGGCCAAGCGCTGCGACTATGCCTTGCATCTCGGTCTGACCGAGGCAGGCATGGGTTCGAAAGGGATCGTCGCATCCACAGCCGCGCTGGCGGTGCTTTTGCAGCAGGGCATCGGCGATACCATTCGCGTTTCGCTGACTCCTGCACCCGGCGGCGCACGTACCGAAGAAGTGGTGGTGGCGCAGGAGATATTGCAGACCATGGGATTGCGCTCTTTCACGCCGATGGTGATCGCCTGTCCGGGTTGTGGGCGTACCACCAGCACGGTGTTCCAGGAGCTGGCGCAGCATATCCAGAACTATCTGCGCGCGCAGATGCCGGTATGGCGCGAGCAATACGTGGGCGTGGAAGAGATGACGGTCGCGGTGATGGGCTGCATCGTCAACGGCCCGGGCGAGAGCAAGATGGCGAATATCGGCATCAGTCTGCCGGGAACGGGTGAAAGTCCGGCCGCGCCGGTCTATGTGGACGGCGAGAAGACGGTGACTCTGCGTGGTGACAATATCGCCGAAGAGTTCACCCAGATCGTCAATGAATATGTGGCAAGAAAGTACGTCAGGAAATGAGCGAGACGCTGCAAGCAGTAAAAGGCATGAACGATATCCTGCCGGATGAGGCGGGACTTTGGCTGTGGTTCGAGGATACGGTGCGCGAGTGGCTGGAAGCCTACGGCTACCGCAACATCCGCATGCCGCTGGTGGAGCCGACCGCGCTGTTCAAGCGTGCCATCGGCGAGGTCACCGACATCGTCGAGAAGGAGATGTACAGCTTCGAGGATAGCCTCAACGGCGACCAGCTCACGCTGCGCCCGGAGGGGACTGCTTCCTGCGTGCGTGCGGTGTTACAGCACAATCTGCTGTATAACGCGCCGCAACGATTGTGGTATGCGGGACCGATGTTCCGCCACGAGCGTCCGCAGAAGGGGCGTTACCGCCAGTTCCACCAGTTTGGCGTGGAAGCGCTGGGTTTTGCCGGACCGGATATCGATGCCGAGCAGATCGTGATGTGCGCGCGGCTGTGGAAGAAATTGGGCATCCGCGATGTGACATTGCAGATCAATACGCTTGGCGATGCGGCCTCGCGCCAGCGTCATCGCGAGAAGCTGATCGCGTATTTCGAGCAGCACAAGGACAAGTTGGATGCGGACGCGCAACGTCGTCTGTACAGTAATCCGTTGCGTATCCTCGACAGCAAGAATCCGGCGATGCAGGAACTGGTGGCAACGGCACCAAAACTGATGGATGAGCTGGAAGCGGATGCAATCCAGCACTTCGAAGCGGTGCAGGCGATCTTGAAACTGCACGATATCCCGTTCGAGATCAATCCGCGTCTGGTTCGTGGTCTGGACTACTATAATCGTACCGTGTTCGAGTGGGTCACGACGCGGCTGGGAGCGCAGGGAACCATCTGCGCCGGAGGCCGTTACGATGGCCTGATCGAGCAGATGGGCGGCAAGGCCGCACCGGCGATGGGCTTTGCCATGGGCGTGGAACGCTTGCTGGCGTTGTTGCAGGAAGACGGCATGCAGAACCCGTCCGTGCCGGTGGATGTATATGTGGTGCATCAGGGCGAGCAGGCGCAGCGATTGGCGTGGCGCGTGGCGGAAGACCTGCGTGATGGCGGTATACGGGTGTTGCTGCATTGCGGTGGCGGCAGTTTCAAGTCGCAGATGAAAAAAGCGGATGGCAGCGCGGCGGCATGCGCCATCATTATCGGTGACGACGAGGTAGCGGCGCAGGCCGTGATGTTGAAGCCTTTGCGCGGCGAGGGAGAGCAGCAGCGCGTTGCGCTGGATGCATTGCAGGAAAAAATAGTTGAATTGATCAAGTGAGGAAATGAAGATGTCGAATCTGGATTTGCAGGAACAGGAACAAGTCGATGCGCTGAAGGCCTGGTGGAGTGAGAACGGCAAATGGGTGGTCGGCGCCATCGTGGTCGGACTGCTCGGCTTCGCCGGGATGCAGTACTGGAAGAGCTACCAGTCTGGACAGTCGGCCGAGGCAGCCAAGCTCTACGCCGAAGTGATGAAGCAGGCCGCGACCAACGATGCCAAGCGTATCAGCGATGCTGCGGATGCATTGGTCAGCCGATACGGCAGCAGCGCATACGCGCCGCGCGCTCAATTGCTGGCGGCACAGGCCAACCTGCAGGCACGCGATGCGGCACATGCCAAAGTGCAGTTGCAGTGGGTGATCGAGCATGCCAGCGAGTCCGGCCTGCAGGATACAGCGCGCCTGAAATTGGCCAGTGTGCTGCTGGATGAGCAGAGCTACGATGAAGCGCTGAAGCAACTTGATGCCGCCCATCCAGAATCGTTCACGGGCTTGTATGCCGACCTCAAGGGCGATGTGTTGAGCGCACAGGGCAAAGTGGCGGAAGCGCGCGCCGCCTATCAGGAGGCTTTCGACAAGACCGATGCCAAGAGCGTATATCGCAATCTGATCCAGTTGAAACTGGACGGTCTGGGTGCAGCTAAATGAGATTGAAACGCCAATTCATCGTCGCGTTGTTGCCCTTGGCTTTGGTTGCCTGCAGCAGCGACAAGCCGAAGATCGAGCCCGCCAAACTGGTCGATTTCCAGGCCAAGGCCAAGATCGAAGTGCGCTGGGACAACGATGTCGGCGATGCCGGACAAAGCGTGCTGTTCCCGGCGGTGACACGCGAAGCCGTGTTTGCCGCGAATGCGGATGGCGATGTGTATCGTTTCGACCGCAACACCGGCAAGCAGGCCTGGCGCATCGATAGCGGGTTCGCCATCACTGGTGGCGTCGGCTCCGGCGGCGGTCTGGTGCTGGTCGGCGGCGAAAAGGGCGAACTGGCCGCCTACGATGAGGACAGCGGCAAGCAGAAATGGCAAGTCAAAGTCTCCAGCGATGTATTGAGCCCGCCCAAGGTTTCCGATGGCGTGGTGGTGGTGCGTACCGGCAACCAGCGTATCACCGGCTTGAGCGCGAAGGACGGTAGCCGCCTCTGGTTGTACGAGCGGGCAACGCCCACGCTGATCGTGCGCAGCCATGCCGGGGTACTGATCCGCAATGGCCTAGTCTATGCCGGTTTTGCCGCCGGCAAGCTGGCGGCGATCAACCTGAAGAACGGGGTGGTGGTTTGGGAGTCCACGGTCTCGCAGCCGCGCGGCAACACCGAGCTGGAACGCATCAGCGATATCACCAGTCTGCCGGTGGCGGACGACGCGCAGGTTTGCGCCGTGGCGTTCCAGGGTCGCCTTGCCTGCTTCGATGCGGTGCAGGGCGGAGCATTGTGGACGCGCGATGTGTCCAGTGACAAAGGTCTGGCCCTGTGGGGCAAGATGTTGTATCTGACCGATACCGACAGCAACGTGCTGGCGTTGGACAAGAGTAGCGGTGCTTCGCTGTGGAAGAACAGCCAGTTGTCGTTGCGTGGCGGGACGGCAGTCTATCCGCTGGATGATTATCTGGTACTGGGTGACTACGAAGGTTACCTGCATGTGCTGAGGCGCGATGATGGCAGTTTCGTCGCCAGGCGCAAGACCGACGGCAGCGCGATTAACATCGCGCCGATGACGCTCGGCGACGGCGCCCTGGTGCAAACCAGCGACGGCGAACTTTATTCGATCGCTATCCGATAATGCTACCTACCATCGTACTTGTCGGCCGTCCCAATGTGGGCAAATCCACATTGTTCAACCGCCTCACGCGCAGCCGTGACGCGCTGGTTGCCGATCTGCCCGGTCTGACGCGCGACCGCCATTATGGTCGCGGCCGCGTGGGGGAGCGTCCCTATCTGGTGGTTGATACCGGCGGACTGGAGCCGGTCGCCAAGGAAGGCATCCTGCACGAGATGGCCAAACAGACGCGCCAGGCGGTGGATGAAGCCGATATGGTGCTGTTTATCGTCGACGGGCGCGACGGTCTGACACCGCACGACAAGATCATCGCCACGCAACTGCGCAAGACCGGACGTCCGGTGCTGCTGCTGGTGAACAAGGCCGAAGGTATGCGCAGTGAACGCGTCACGGCCGATTTCCACGAACTTGGCTTGGGCACGCCCATTCCGATCTCATCCGCTCATGGCGACAACGTCGCCGAGATGATTGAGGTCGCGCTGGATGAACTCCCCGCTGCGGAGCCGGAAGTCGAGGAAAAATCAGATCATCCCAAGCTGGCCATCGTCGGGCGTCCCAATGTGGGTAAATCCACCCTGGTCAATGCCATTCTCGGTGAAGAGCGCGTCATCGCCTTCGACCAGCCGGGCACCACGCGCGATTCGATCTATATCGATTTCGAGCGCGGCGGCAAGCAATACACCATCATCGACACTGCCGGCGTGCGCCGTCGCGGCAAGATCGACGAGGCCATCGAGAAGTTCTCCGTGGTGAAGACACTGCAGGCGATCGAGGATGCCAATGTGGTGGTGCTGGTGGTGGATGCGCGCGACCAGATCACCGAACAGGATGCCCATCTGGCCGACTTCGTGCTGCAGGCCGGCCGCGCGCTGGTGCTGGCGGTGAACAAATGGGACGGGCTGGACGAATATGTACGCGATACGGCCAAACGCGATATCGAGCGCAAATTGCATTTTCTTGGCTTTGCCAAACATCACTTCATCTCGGCCCTGAACGGGACGGGTGTGGATGCTCTGTTGAAATCGGTGAACCAGGCCTATGCGGCGGCGATGATCAAGTTGCCGACACCGCAACTCACCCGCGTGCTGGAAGAAGCGATCCAGAAGCAGCAACCGCCGCGCGGCGCCTTCCGTCCCAAGATGCGCTATGCTCACCAGGGCGGCAGTAATCCGCCGCTCATCGTCATCCACGGCAGTGCGCTCGACAAGATCCCGGACAGCTATCGCCGCTATCTGGAAAAGACCTTTTGTGATGCTTTCAAGCTGCAGGGCACACCACTGCGCATCGAATTCAAGTCCGGCAAGAACCCGTTTGCCGACAAGAAGCATGTCATGACCGAGAGTGAACTGCGTGCAGCCCATCGCGCCCGTATCCGGGGACGCCGGCTGTACGGTTGATCTTTTCCGTATTCTTCTGTGCGGCTCAAGTATCGCCCCAATATGCCGTAAATATACTTACTGGTGTATCTCCACCCATTCCAGTGGGAGGTTGAAATGAAAGCGCTCATTCTCGGTTTGTTAGTCACTCTGCTGTTGACGGCATTTCTGTTCTTCATGATCTCCGGCGCGGCGATTGTGGAAACTGTCGCTTGGGCTGGCAGGCGCAGGGCGGGGCGCAAGGACTGACCCCATCGGTAACTCGCTCTTTCGCAATACCTGTTTTTCCAGTAAAGTGTCCGCCCCAAGAACAACAAGAGCGGACATCATGAGTACAAAAGGGCAACAACTACAAGACCCGTTCCTGAACGCATTGCGTAAGGAACATGTGCAGGTCGCCATCTATCTGGTCAACGGCATCAAGCTGCAAGGTCAGGTCGAGTCGTTCGATCAATACGTGGTACTGCTGAAGAACACCGTCACCCAGATGGTCTACAAGCACGCTATCTCCACTATCGTTCCCGCACGCGCTGTCACCATCCCCTTCGAAGCTGAGTGATGTCTGAATCAACGACTGTTGCCAATACAGCGATATTGGTCAGTCTCGATTTCGGCGCGCCCGATTACGCAGAAAGCCTGGAAGAATTACGTTTGCTGGCGGAAAGCGCCGGCGTGCGTACGCTTGCGCTGGTAGAGGGCAAGCGACAGCGTCCGGACGCGTCGACCTTTGCCGGCAGTGGCAAGGTGGACGAGATCGCCGCGTTGGTCGAGGAACTGGAAGCGCCGCTGGTCATTTTCAACCACGACCTGTCCCCGGCGCAGATGCGCAATCTCACCGCCAAGATCCAGACGCGGGTGATCGACCGTACCATGCTGATCCTGGATATCTTCGCTTTGCGGGCGCAGAGCCATGAAGGCAAGGTTCAGGTCGAGTTGGCGCAGCTAAAATACCTTTCCACGCGCCTGGTTGGCATGAACATGGACATGGGCCAGCAGAAGTTCGCTGTCGGCGCACGCGGTCCGGGCGAAACGCAGCTGGAGCTGGACCGGCGCAAGCTGGATAGGCGCGTCCATCTGCTCAATGAACGGCTTAAGCAGCTGAAAAAGCACCGCGAATTGCAGCGCAAGGCGCGCAACCGTTCCGACGTGATGTCGGTTTCCATCGTGGGTTATACCAACGCGGGTAAATCCACTTTATTCAACCGGTTAACCAACGCCAACGTTTATGTCGCCAACCAGTTGTTCGCCACGTTGGATACCACGGCACGCAAGATATTTCTGGAAGGTGACAGCCCGCGTCAGGTGGTGCTTTCTGACACGGTAGGGTTTATTCGCCATCTGCCGCACGGCTTGGTGGCAGCCTTTCGCAGTACTCTGGAAGAGACCGCGCTGGCCGACCTGTTGCTGCATGTGGTGGACGTGAACAGCCCCGAGCGGCACGATCAGGTGGCCGAAGTGAACAAGGTGCTGGCCGAGATCGGCGCTCAGCATATCCCGCAGATCGTGGTCTACAACAAGATCGACCTGCAGGGCCTGGAAGCGGGCGTCAAGCGCGACGAATATGGTAAAATCGCCAGCGTTCACCTGAGTGCCAAGACTGGCGCCGGTTTGACGGAATTACGGGCCGCGCTCGCCGAGATGCGCGATGTGCCGGCCTCGGAAAAGCAGGCGGAAGAATGGCATCCGCTGAATGATAATTGAATCGACCAAAAGGTAACGGACTATGGGATTGAATGATCCGCAATGGGGCAACAAGAACGGCGGCGGCCCCCCCGATCTGGAAGAGGTGATGCGCAATTTGAATCGCAAGATTGAATCGCTGTTCGGCAAGTCCGGCGGCGGCGCGCCAAAGAGCGGTGACGGCAACACTTCCGGCGGTATGGGCGGCGGAATCGGCCTGATCGTGCTGATCGTGGCACTGGTCTGGATCGCCAGCGGCTTCTATATCGTCGATGCCAGCCAGCGCGGTGTTGTGCTGCGTTTCGGCAAGCAGGTGGAGATCACTGAAGCCGGCCCGCGCTGGCACCTGCCGTATCCGGTAGAGACTGTGGAAGTGGTCAACCTGAGCCAGGTGCGTACCGCCGAGATTGGCTATCGCGAGAACGTGAAGAACAAGATGCTGAAAGAGTCGCTGATGCTGACCGATGACGAGAACATCGTCGACATCCAGTTCGCAGTGCAATATTTCCTCAAGGATCCGGCCGAATACCTGTTCAATAACCGCAATCCGGACGAGAACGTGCGCCAGGCTGCCGAGACGGCCATCCGCGAAGTGGTTGGCCGCAGCAAGATGGACTACGTGCTGTATGAAGGCCGCGAGCAGGTCGCCGCATCCACCACCAAACTGATCCAGGACATCCTCGACCGCTACAAGTCGGGCATCATTGTGAGCAAGGTCACCATGCAGAACGCGCAGCCGCCGGAACAGGTGCAGGCCGCGTTCGACGATGCCGTGAAAGCAGGTCAGGATCGCGAGCGCCAGAAGAACGAAGGCCAGGCTTACGCCAACGATGTGGTGCCGCGCGCCAAAGGTGCGGCAGCACGCCTGATGCAGGAAGCGGACGGTTACAAACAGAGCGTGATCGCCAATGCCGAGGGTGATGCGAGCCGCTTCAAGCAGATATTGATCGAGTATGAGAAAGCGCCGCAAGTGACGCGCGAACGTATGTATCAGGACATGAAACAGCAGATACTGACCAGCACCAGCAAGGTCATCGTCGACCAGAAGAGCGGCGGCGGCAATCTGCTTTACCTGCCTTTGGATAAGTTGATCCAGAGTACGAATCCGGGTGTTGAATTGCCCAAGCCTACGGAGCAACTGACATCGACACCCACGAACGAGGTGGTGCAGCGCGCACCCTTGTTCGGTCGCGAAAGGGAGGCACGCTAATGAAACTGAATTCAACCAATATTCTGGTGGGCGTGGTCGTCGTTCTGATCCTGGCCAGCATGAGTCTGTTCGTAGTGGACCAGCGCCAAGTTGCCATCGTCTTCCAGTTGAGCGAAGTGATACGGGTCGAGACCACTCCCGGACTCAAGTTCAAGTTGCCGCTGGTACAGAACGTGCGGCTGTTTGATTCCCGCATCCTGACGATGGATGCACCTGAGCCGGAACGCATCATCACAGCCGAAAAGAAGAACATGCTGGTGGACTCCTTCGTCAAATGGCGCATTGTCGATGTGAAGCAGTATTACATCAGCGTGGGCGGCGACGAGGCGCGCGCGCAGACCCGTCTGATGCAGACGGTGAACTCCGCGATGCGCGAAGAGTTCGGCAAACTCACCATCCATGAAGTGGTCTCCGGCAAGCGCGACGAACTGATGCGCGTGGTGCAGGAGAAGACCGACATTGACGCGCGCAAGATCGGCGTGGAAGTGCTCGACGTGCGCCTGAAGCGTGTGGATTTCCCGGTGGAGATCAGCGAGTCTGTCTATCGCCGTATGGATGCCGAGCGTAAACGTGTCGCCAACGAGCTGCGCGCGACGGGTAATGCCGAGAGCGAGAAGATCCGTGCTGATGCCGACAGGCAGCGCGAAGTGACCCTGGCGCAAGCCTATCGCGATGCGCAGAAGATCAAGGGTGAGGGCGATGCCAGGGCATCGGCCTTGTATGCTGGCGCGTTTGGCCGCAATCCCGAGTTCTACGCCTTCTACCGCAGTCTGGATGTCTACAAACAGGGCTTCAAGAACAAGAGCGATATCATGGTGCTGGATGCCGGTTCGCCGTTCTTCAAGTATCTGAAGGGCTCCGGCAGGGACGGCAAATAGGATCGCATGGGCGACTACTGGCTGGCGGCTTTGGGGTTGATGTTGGTGCTGGAGGGGATCATGCCGTTCCTGTTTCCCGCCTCCTGGCGCGAGACGATGCTCAAGGTTTCACAGCTTCAGGACGGTCAGGCCCGCTTCATCGGATTGACACTGATGTTGAGCGGGCTGTTGCTGATTTACTGGATGAAATGATGAATTGGTTGTTACCGGAAAATATCCAAGACATGCTGCCGGACGAGGCATGGCGCATCGAAGGCATGCGCCGCGATGTGCTTGAACTGTTGCGCCGTTCCGGCTATCAACTGGTGTCGCCCCCCTTGCTGGAATATGCCGAATCGCTGCTCATCAACGACAGCGTGGATATGGATCTGCGCAGTTTCAAACTGGTCGACCAACTGAGCGGCCGCACCTTGGCCTTGCGCGCCGATATCACGCCGCAGGTGGCGCGCATCGACGCCCATCTGCTCAATCGCCAGGGCGTTGCGCGCCTGTGCTATGCAGGCAGTGTGCTGCACACCCAGCCGTCCGGCCTGATGCGCACCCGCGAACCCTTGCAGATCGGTGCCGAGTTGTACGGACATACGGGTATCGAAAGCGATCTGGAAGTGCAGCGCCTGATGCTACAAGCGCTGGCCTTGCTGGGCATCACGGGCGTGCATCTGGATCTCGGCCATGTCGCCGTGTTCCGCAGTCTGATGCAACGCGCTGCGGTTCCCGCCGGGCTGGAAAGCGAGCTGTTCAATGCCTTGCAGAGCAAGGATGTGCCGACCCTGCAAGCGCTGGTCGTTGGCCTGCCGAAACAGACGCAGACGGCGATACTGGCCTTGCCCAAGCTTTATGGCGGCATCGAAGTCATCGCGCAGGCACGTGCCGTGTTGCCGGACTATCCTGAGCTGAAGGCGGCGCTGGACGATCTGGCACAGGCGGCAGCACATCTGCAAGGCTCTGCCAGAGGTATCGGTATCGACCTGGCCGAACTGCGCGGTTACCACTATCACAGCGGCATGGTGTTCGCGGCTTACCATGAGGGCAGCCACGATGCCATCGCCGTCGGAGGCCGTTACGACGATGTGGGCAAGGCCTTCGGCCGTGCCCGTCCGGCTACCGGTTTCAGCATGGATCTGCGCCAGTTGCACGGTCTGCTGGCGAAGCAGGCCCAGGCCAAGGGGATCCGCGCTCCCTATCGCCAGGACGCCTCGCTGGATGCGGCAATTGCCAAACTGCGCGAACAGGGCGAAATCGTGGTGGTCGATCTGCTGGGCAAGGCCGAATATCACACGGAACTGAACTGCGACCGCGAACTGGTGCTGCGCGACGGCAACTGGGGCGTGGCCGCGCTGAAGAATTGAAAACTGAAAAGGTCAGGAAAGAGACATGTCCAAGAACGTTGTAGTGATCGGTACCCAGTGGGGCGATGAAGGCAAAGGCAAGGTGGTCGACTGGCTGACCGACCATGCGCAGGGGGTGGTGCGCTTCCAGGGCGGTCACAACGCGGGCCACACGCTGGTCATCAATGGCGAGAAGACCGTGCTGCACCTCATCCCCTCCGGCATTTTGCGCGATAACGTGAAGTGTTACATCGGCAACGGTGTGGTGCTGTCCCCATCGGCGCTGCTGAAGGAGATGGACCAACTGGAGACTGCCGGTGTACATGTGTATGACCGCCTTCGCATCTCTGAAGCCTGCCCGCTGATCCTGCCGCATCACGTGGCGCTGGATCAGGCACGCGAGATCGCAAAGGGCGCGGGCAAGATCGGCACGACCGGACGCGGTATCGGCCCGGCCTACGAAGACAAGGTGGCGCGTCGAGCCATCCGCCTGCAGGACTTGTTCCACCGCAAGCGTTTCGCCGCGAAGTTGGGCGAGGTTCTGGACTATCACAACTTCGTGCTGAAGAACTATTTCAAAGCCGAGGCAGTCGATTTCAACAAGACCATGGATGAGACGCTGGCGCTGGCCGAGCGCCTGAAACCGCTGGTGCTGGATGTGCCGCGTGCACTGTACGAAGCAAACAAGGCCGGACAGAATCTGCTGTTTGAAGGTGCACAGGGCACCCTGCTGGACATCGATCACGGTACTTATCCGTTTGTGACTTCCAGCAACTGCATCTCCGGCGCAGCCTGCGCCGGCGCTGGCATCGGCCCGCAGAGCCTGCATTACGTACTGGGTATCACCAAGGCCTACACCACGCGCGTCGGTTCCGGCCCGTTCCCGACCGAGCTATACGATGCCGAACTGAAGCAGGATCCCATCGGCAAGATGCTGGCCGAGAAGGGGCACGAATTCGGATCCACCACGGGTCGCGCCCGCCGCTGTGGCTGGTTCGATGCGGCTGCCCTGAAACGCTCTATCCAGATCAACGGCGTGTCCGGCCTGTGCGTGACCAAGCTGGACGTGATGGACGGTATGGAGAAGGTGCGTATAGGCGTGGGCTACAACATCGACGGCCAGTTCAGCGATATCCTGCCGGTCGGTTCCGAATCGCTGGTGGATTGCGTGCCGGTGTATGAGGACATGCCGGGCTGGAGCGACAGCACGGTCGGCGTGAAGCGTTACGAAGATCTGCCGCTGCAGGCCCGCAAGTATCTGGAACGTATCGCCGAGATCTGCGAAGTGCCGGTGGATATGGTTTCCACCGGGCCGGACCGCGACGAAACCATCGTTTTGCGTCACCCGTTCAAGGTCTGAGCAGGTGATCCGGACGAAAGAAACGTGCACGCATCGCCAAGGCGGTGCGTGTTTTTATTTGAATAACCAGAAAGTTGCCGCTGCAAACAAAAACGGCTCGCTTGCGCGAACCGTCTTGTTGAATATTGGTGCCCAGAAGAGGACTCGAACCTCCACAGTCTTGCAACCGCTAGGACCTGAACCTAGTGCGTCTACCAATTCCGCCATCTGGGCATTGCTTCGAGGGTGCGCACTTTAATTGCTATAGGAATTTGTGTCAATGACGAAAAAGAAAAAAAATATCCGCGAACTCGATCCCTTTCTGGAACGTGAGCGCGAACAATACGATCAACCCTTGCCAAGCCGCGAGTATGTCTTGCAGTTGCTGGCCGAACGGGGGGTGCCGGTAGAGCCGGAAGAGTTGTGCGGCCTGCTGCAGATCGACGACCATGAAGCTGAACTGTTCAACCGCCGCCTGCGCGCCATGGAGCGCGACGGCCAGATCATGCGTAACCGCAAGGGCGCCATCTGCCAGGTGGATAAACTCGACCTGATCAAGGGCAAGGTACAGGGCCACCCCGACGGTTTCGGCTTCCTGATCCCGGAAGATGGAAGCCCAGACTTGGTGCTCAGCGAGAAGGAGATGCACAAGGCGCTGCACGGCGACACCGTGATGGCGCGCGTCGGCGGCGAGGACCGGCGCGGCCGGCGCGAGGCCAAGATCGTCGAGGTGCTGGAAAATGCCAATACCCGCGTGGTCGGCCGTTTGTACGAGGAACACGGTATCCAGTTCGTGGTAGCCGAGAACCGCCGTATCAGCCAGGACTTTCTGGTCGCGCCGGGTGCCTCCGGCGGGGCCAAGGCCGGGCAGGTGGTGATGCTGGAGATCATGCAGCAACCTTCCAAGCATGCGCAGCCCATCGGCCGCATCGTCGAGGTGCTGGGCAACTATGCCGACCCCGGCATGGAGATCGAGATCGCCCTGCGTAAGCACGATCTGCCCAACGAATTCCCGAATGACGCCAGAAAGCAGGCCGAGGCGATCTCACCCGAGGTAAAACCGGCCGACTATGCCGGGCGCGAGAGCGTGGCCAAGCTTCCGCTGGTGACCATAGACGGCGAGACTGCGCGCGACTTCGACGACGCGGTGTATTGCGAGCCCAACGCACAGGGCTTCCGTCTTGTGGTGGCCATCGCCGACGTGAGTGCCTATGTGAAGCCGGGTGACGCCCTGGACAAGGAGGCAATCAACCGCGGCAACTCGGTGTATTTCCCGCGCCGCGTCATCCCGATGCTGCCGGAGGAACTGTCCAACGGCCTGTGCTCGCTCAACCCCAACGTCGAACGTCTGTGCATGGTGTGCGACATGCAGATATCTGCTGAAGGTGAGATCGGCAAGTACCGTTTCTATCCCTCGGTGATGTTCTCGCATGCACGCCTGACCTACACCAAGGTTGCCGACATGCTGGAGAATCCGCAGGGCGAGAACGCGCGCGACTACGCCGCCGTTTTGCCGCATATCAACAACCTGTACAAGCTGTTCCAGGTTCTGTTGCAGGCGCGCGCCAAGCGCGGTGCCATCGACTTCGAGACGGTCGAGACGCAGATGATCTTCAATGAAAACGGCAAGATCGAGAAGATCGTGCCGGTGATCCGCAACGACGCGCACAAGCTGATCGAGGAATGCATGCTGGCGGCCAACGTGTGTGCGGCGGCTTTCCTGAAAGAGCATGAGCATCCGGTGTTGTACCGCGTGCACGAAGGCCCGACGCCGGAGAAACTGGAAGCGGTGCGCGAGTTCTTCAAGGAATTCGGCCTGCAACTGGGCGGCGGCGACGATCCCCAGGCGGGCGATTATTCCAAGCTGCTGAAACAGATCAAAGGCCGTCCCGATGCCGGCCTGCTGCAGACCGTGATGTTGCGTTCCCTGCGCCAGGCTGTGTACGCACCGGAGAATCTGGGACACTTCGGTCTGGGTTACGAGGCCTATGCGCACTTCACTTCGCCGATCCGCCGTTATCCCGACCTGCTGGTGCACCGCGCCATCAAGGCCGTGCTGGAAGGCAAGAAATACAAGCCGCAACTCAAGTGGGCGGAACTGGGCGTGCATTGTTCGATGACCGAGCGCCGTGCCGACGATGCCACGCGTGATGTCGAGGCCTGGCTCAAGTGCTTCTACATGCGCGACCATCTGGGCAGCGTGTTCGACGGCACCATCTCGTCGGTCACCGGTTTTGGTCTGTTCGTGGCACTGGACGATCTGTATGTCGAGGGACTGGTGCATGTGTCCGAACTCGGCGCCGACTACTATCACTTCGATGCGGCCAAGCACCAGATGCTGGGCGAGCGCACCGGCAAGCGTTACCGCCTCGGCGACCGCGTGCGCGTGAAGGTGGTACGCGTGGATATGGAAAGTACCAAGATCGACTTCGTGCTGGAGAGCGTGCAGAGCAACGACGCATCGCCACAGATCAATGTCGGCGCATGGGGTGCGACCCCGCCCAAGAAGGTGGCATCCAAACCAGCCAAGACGGCAAAATCCGGAAAGTCTTCGGGCAAAACGGGTAAACGCCATGGCTGAATCGCGCATCATCCACGGTTTCCATGCCGTCACCGGCCGCATCCGCCAGAACGCCGACAGCGTGCTGGAAGTGTTTGTCGATCCGCAACGCAAGGATCCGCGCGCGCGCGATCTGCTCAAGCTGGCGGAGAGCAACGGCGTGCGCGTCATCCAGGTGGACAGCAAGCGTCTCGACGGCATGGCCGGCAACACGCGCCACCAGGGCGTCGCCGCACGCGTGGACGCGGCGCAGAAGGTGCAGCATCTGGACGACGTGCTGGATACGTTGACCGAGCCGGCTTTGCTGCTGGTGCTGGACGGCGTGCAGGACCCGCACAATCTGGGCGCCTGCCTGCGTAGCGCCGATGCCTTCGGCGTGCATGCGGTGATCGCGCCCAAGGACCGTGCCGTGGGCATCAATGCCACGGTGGAGAAGGTCGCCTGCGGCGCGGCGCAGACCGTGCCCTATATCACCGTGACCAATCTGGCGCGCACCCTGCGCGAACTGCAGGAACGCGATATCTGGGTGATCGGCATGGATGGCGAAGCCGAGACAAATCTGTATGATGTGCAGCACAAAGGTGCGGTAGCCTGGGTGCTGGGCGCTGAAGGCGAAGGCTTGCGCCGACTGACCAAGGAAACCTGCGATCAGCTGGTGCGTATTCCGATGCAGGGGAGCGTGGAAAGTCTGAACGTATCGGTGAGTACTGGCGTTTGTCTCTATGAAGCAAGAAGGCAGAGGGCGGCTACAAAATAATAGAATCGGTAGGAGGGTTGAAGATGCAGAAGTTCGATTTTTCGATTCTGACTCGCGACGGCCAGAAGGTGGAAAGCATCGTGATTGCCGGCAAGGACGAGGCGGAAGCGGAACGCAAACTGCGGCAGATGTACCGCTATTGCGAGATCGTCAGCTGCAATTCAAAGCAGGCGGACAGCAGTGTGGGCGGACAGCAGTCGATGTCGGTCGAGGATATTCTGTCGCTAATCTCCAAGTGACCTGTCACTCGATGAAGCCGTCGGACATCAATTCTTTCAGCAAATCGTCGTAATCTTTGGCGCCGCGACTCTCCGGCGCATGTTCATACACCGTTTTGTTCAAGGCCGGACTTTCGGCTAGGCTGACGTTCTCCGCGATGCGCGTCTTGCAGACATCGGCCCCGAAGTGATCCTCCACAATCTTCAGCACATCCCAGGCCATGCGCCGGCGCCCGTCGAAACGGGTGATCAGATAGCGGCGTTCGACGCGCCGTTTGAGCACTTGCTCCAGCGCGGCCAGCGTCTTCTCGATCTGGATCGCTCCCT
Source organism: Sideroxyarcus sp. (assembly GCA_030651895.1). GTDB lineage: Bacteria > Pseudomonadota > Gammaproteobacteria > Burkholderiales > Gallionellaceae > Sideroxyarcus. The sequence continues at coordinate 117,769 of JAUSBR010000010.1, forward strand.
TGGTGGAAAGGTGGTCGGCCGAGATCGGCACGATCAGTCCGCTACACGCGAAGATCGCGTTTAGCGACAGCACGCCGACCAGCGGGCTGCAGTCGATTACCACCGGGGTGTCCTTGCCGCCGAAACGTTCCACCTGCAGCGCATTGTTGAGTTTGTTTACGACGTTGAATCCCTTGCCATACAAAGCATCCACCTTGGACAACTCGGTATGCGACGGGATGACCTGGATCTTGCTGGGAGAGTCCAGCACCAGTCCGCGCAAGGGGCGATTGCTCTGGAACAGCCCCAGCACCGTGTCGGCTCCCGACTTCACCGAAACGTTGGCGATGGACGTGAGCTGAGCCTGCGGGTCGAGGTCAATGCCGTAGGTGGTACGACCGATGCGCGACAGTGCAGCAGCTAGATTGACGGCGGTGGTGGTCTTGCCGACCCCGCCTTTTTGATTGAAGACAGCGATGATGCTCATACGGCCAAGATTCTAGCCGAAATCGCTGACAGATATGGGGAAATCGGGAGGCGAAAGCGCGGTCCGCGCCCAAGACGGGCCGAGCCGATTGGCGCGTCAGTTGCGGGTATACAGGATCTGCTTGGTATCGCCTTCGCAGGTGCCGACGACTTTGCCGGTCGTCTCCCCGGCTTGGGTGGCAGCGGCAACACCGGATGCCGGGGCTGGAGCCGCCTGGGCGATTGGAACGACCTCCAGCGTATACGAGGGGATTCCCTTGGCTTGCAGCTTGGTATCGATCTGCGCTTTCAGGCTATCGCACGAAGCCATTGCGGGGATGGAAAAGCTGAACAAACATGCGGCGAATAACAGTTTACGCATACACACGACTCCTTTTCGGATTGTGAAACAGCTCATGTTTCCTGCGGCATGCACTTCGGGTCGGCAGCAGCCCTTTCAGCGCAACAACTCTTCGATCTTGCGGTTCGCCCCCTGCAGTTTCTTGAACAGCGCGAGCAGCAAGGCTTTGTCCATATAGGCCTTGGCCTCGCCGCTGAGCATGTCGATGCCGGACTTTCTGATCTCGGCAGAGATCAATTGGCCGTCGGCGATGACGGTAGCCGAACGCGAGATGTTCTCGTTGGCGAAGAACATGCCCTCGCCGATACATTCGCCGCTGCGTATCGTGCCGACCACTTTTTTGCTGTAGTACACCGTAGCGGTGCCGAACAGGATCACGTAGAACGCGTCCATGTCATCGCCTTCCTCGGTGAGGCGATCCCCGGCCGAGAAGGTCCTGATCTGGGAGTGCTCGGCAACGGGCTTGAGCCACTCGCTGGGGATAGGGTCGAAGAAGGAACATTTGCGCAGCTCGTTGAAACGGTCGTTGGAGACCTCGTCCAGGCGCTTGGTGAAACTGGCGAGGCTGGCTTGGATGGCATCTAACTCGTTCATTTTCCCCTCCTTGGACAGATCCATAAAACGTCACGAACTCCTGAATAATACGCAAGTTACCACAAGCCGCAAAGAATGTGTTGCCGAGCGCGATTCGGATAAACTGGCGGCCATGGATACGCTACTTGAATGGAACAAAGAGGAATTATTGAACCTGCACCCGTTCACGCCGCTGCACCCGATCATTGCGCACATCGAAGCAGAAAGTTTCCCTGCACTGGCGACATGCAACGGACTGCTTGCCGCCCGTCGACCGGTCATCACGGTGCAGAACGGCCATGCGCTTCGCTTCGTGCCGCAGGAATACGGCAAGCTGCCGTTCGCGGCGCAATACGAGCCGCGCTGTTACCTGAAGGGCGAAGTGCCGACGCGCGAGGAGAACTGGCACGACCTGCTGAATGCGCTGGTGTGGTTCACCTTCCCCAAGGCCAAGGCTGCGATCAATGCGCGCCATTTTGAGGCACTGACAACCGGTCAGGATGGAAAGACACAGAGCGAGCGCGGCGCCGTACGCGATACCAACACCTTGCTGGACGAATCCGGCGTCATCGTGCCGTATGCGAACGCGGAACTGGCCGGGCTGTTGCGCGACTTCCGCTGGAAGGAATTGTTCTGGCAACGGCGGGCAGAAGTGCAGAGCAGCATGGGGTTCTATATTTTTGGACACGGTCTGTATGAAAAGGCTTTGCGGCCCTATACCGGCATGACTGGACAGGGTTTGCTGCTGCCGGTGGAGCCGGCGTTCTTTGCCTTGGAGTTGCCGCAGCGGCTGGCGCATCTGGACGACTTGTTGGCGCAGTATCTGTATGCGCCGGAAAATTGCCGCAGCACCCGCGAGCTGACGCCGGTTCCTTTGCTGGGTGTGCCCGGATGGAGCGCGGAGAATGAAGACGCAGCGTATTACGACGACACCCGATATTTTCGCAAAGGCAGGAACGACCGTGCATAGCCGCTTGAACAAGTATTTACTATTGCTCGGCATCGCATGTGCCGGATTGCTCCCGCAACATGTCCTTGCCGGAACGGACACCGCGATGGCGTATATCGACAAACAGATCGAAGCGCACCAGGGTCAAAGCGGCGCTTATGTGCTCGATACCGGCGAGGAGGCGTTGCTGGCGCGCGCCTGGCTGGCCGAACATGCGCAGCAGTCGATCGAGGTGCAGTACTTCATCTGGAGTGCGGACAACATCGGCATCCTCGCCGCCGAAGCCCTGCTGAAAGCCGCGAATCGCGGGGTGGCGGTGCGCATCATCGTCGACGACCTGATGATCGATGCTCCTGATGAGTCCCTGCTGGCGCTGGCACGCCATCCCAATATCGACATCCGAATATACAACCCTAAGACATCCGTCGGCGTACCCGTGCAGAAACGCGTGCTGAACGTGGCGGGCGACTTTCGCGGGGTGAACCAGCGCATGCACGACAAGACCTTCATCGTCGACGGCAAGATCGCCATCACCGGCGGACGCAACATGGCCGCCGAGTATTACGACTACAACCATGAATACAATTTCCGCGACCGCGACGCGCTGGTGTTGGGAGAAGTGGCCGCGACGATGCGCAGCAGTTTCGACGTGTTCTGGGCCAGCGAGTTGTGCGTGAAGGTGGAGGATCTCTACGACGGCTTCGGCCTGATGCAGAAGAATGTCCGGGTCAACGAGGAAGAGATCGCCAAGATATACCGTGAACTGCACGAGTATGCGAACTCTCCCGAGAACTTCGCACCGGAAGTGCGCAACGCCATCGACAGCGTGCCGACGGCATTTGCGCGATTGACCGGGCAAGTCACGTGGGGCAAGGTGGACTTCATCAGCGACATCCCGGGGAAGAACGGCAATCGCTTCCGGCTATCGGGCGGGGGCGTGACCACATCGGTACTGGCGAGTCTGGTCGAATCCGCGACTGATCATATTGTGATCCAGTCGCCCTATCTGGTGATGTCGGATGAATCGCTTGACCTGTTCCGGAAGGCCGTTGCGCGCGGCGTGAAGATACGGATCAACACCAACTCCCTCGCCTCCAGCGACAACCTGCAGGCTTCCAGCGGATACCGCAACCAGCGCGACGAGTTGCTCGAGATGGGGCTGAGAATCTACGAATTTCGTCCCGATGCGGAGATCAAAAGCAAACTGCTGAAGAGCGCGATAGCCGACAAGATCAAACCGCCCATTTTCTCTTTACATGCAAAAACCATGGTGGTGGACTCGAAGACTGTCTACATCGGCACCTATAACCTCGATCCGCGTTCGGAGAACCTGAATACCGAGGTGGGCGTGATCATACGGAACGAGGGGCTGGCGCGAGAGGTTGAGTCGGCCATCGAGACGGACATGCAGGCCGGGAACAGCTGGAATGCAGCCACCGACGATCCGGATCAGTACGTGTCTTTTTTCAAACGGAGCAAGGTCAGGTTCTGGCAACTGCTGCCGATCAAACCGCTATTGTGAGCGGCAGCCTACGCTTCCGGAATCGATCTCGCACAATAGACCCCGCTCTGCACCGCGCCCTCCAGCGTGGCGGGATAGTCTCCCGCCGTGTAATCGCCAGCCAGTAATAGATTGGGGATCTCGGTGTGTTGAACAGGGCGCTGCAGATCGGGCGAGCAGCAGAAAGTGGCGCGTTTCTCAGCGATGACTTTGTACCATTGCGGCATCAAGTCGATTCCGAATTCCACACGCAGTTCGGCAATGACCTTTTGCGCCAGTTCTTCCTGAGACAGTTCCTGATGGAGGCCTTCCGAGCTGATGACGGCGGCGAGCAGGCCGTGTTGCCCGGCGATGCGGCCTTTGTCGAACAGCCATTGGCTGTAGCCGCGATGCAGGCCGATCATTGGATGCGGTAAATGCACTTGTGCAGGGTATTGCAGGTAGAGGGTGTAGATCGGTTGCTGTTCCAGCGCGTCAATGCGGTTGACGGTCTCCGAGAGCGCGGGAAGCGGGCGCAATAGATCAGCCGCGACAGTCGGCGAAGTAGCGCAGATGACATGGCTGAAGAGGTGTGTGCCCTGGGTTGTGACGACCTCGATGCCTGAATCTTTAGGAACGATGGATTCCGCCCCGCAGGAGAGATGGACTTTGCCGCCATGCCGCTCGACATATCCTGCGGCGCGCTGCGGGAACAGGGTGGTGAAATCGACACGCGGCAACAGCATGTCGCTGTCGGCGCGCTTGCGGTTGAGCGCGTCGCGCAGCACGTTCAACAGCACCTGTGCGGAAGCTTTCTGCATCGGGGTGTTCAATGCCGCGATGCACAGCGGTTCCCACAGCTTGAGCGACAGGTCGGCATCCTGTCCATGCTGCTTGAGCAGTTCGGCGACTGTCATGTCATGGGCCAATCTGAATTGCATGCCGCGCAGGGCGAGCATGAAGCGCGCAGCCTTGATGCGTTCGCTCCAGCTCAGTCCTTGGGCGGCGAGTAACGCGACGAGCAGGTGGAGCGGGGCGGGCAGGCGCGGAGCGCGCAGCGAGAAGTGATTATGCAGATCGAGCTGCAGCGGCAAGCGCAGGAAATCCCGCTCGATATCACCGCCGACCAGTTCGATCAGCCGGAGCGTCTCGCGGTAACAGCCGAGCAGCAGGTGCTGGCCGTTGTCGAGCTGGGTGTCGTTGTACTGTACGCCGCGGGCCCGCCCGCCGAGCTGCCTGGCGCTTTCAAACACGGTGACGGGGATGTCATGGGAAGCGAGTTCGGCTGCGGCAGACATGCCGGCATAGCCTCCACCGATCACGGCGATTTTCAGTTCCTGAGCCATGCCTTGAATGCCAGCCACAGTTTGTAACGCGTCGTCAGCGAGACGCGTTCCTTGAGCACGTGGCAGCCGCTGGCCACCACCTCATCCAGCACGGCCTGGTAGATCGCCGCCATGATCAATCCGGCGCGTTGGGCCTTGCGATCCGCGGCTGGCAGATGGTCGAAGGCCTGCCGGTAATACTGGCGGGCGCGCTCGATCTGGAATGCCATCAGCTTGTGGAAGTTCTCGGTCTCGCGTGCATTGAGGATGTCCGCCGCGGTCACGCTGAACTGCTCCATCTCGTCCATCGGCAGGTAGATGCGGTTGCGCCGTGCGTCTTCGCCCACGTCGCGGATGATGTTGGTGAGCTGGAAGGCGATGCCGAGGTCGTGCGCGTATTTAAGCGTCTGGCGGTCGCTGTAGCCGAAGATCTCCGCCGACAGCAGACCGACCACCGAGGCGACGCGGTAGCAATACAGCTGCAGCGACTTGAAATCGGCGTAGCGCGGCTGGTCGAGGTCCATCTCCATGCCGTCGATGATCTCCTGCAGGTGTTCCTGCGGCAGCTTGAATTGCCTGACGACGCTCACCATCGCTTGGCAGACCGGGTGGGTGGGTTTGCCGCCATAGATGGCCGCGACCTCGTTGCGCCACCAGTTGAGCGTGGTGCGCGCCACGCCGGCATCCGAGCATTCGTCCACCACATCGTCCACCTCGCGGCAGAAGGCATACAGCGTTGTCATGGCGCGGCGCTTGTCCTGCGGCAGGAAACGGAAGCTGCTGGTGAAGCTGGAACCGCTGGAAGCGGCCTTGTCCTGGCAATATTGGTCGGGAGTCATATCAGAAACGCATAGGGGCGCTTTTTGCCAGCATGATAACCCAGTCGAACGGGCGCAAGACCGGCCGCCGCCTGAACATGTCGTAGTCCGCAGACTCCAGTTTGTCGAGGATGCGCAGACCGCCCGCGATGATCATGCGCATCTCGAGGCCGATGCGCCCGCGCAGGATCGAGCCGAGCGGTGCGCCTTGCAACATCAGGGCGCGGGCGCGATCCACCTGGAACTTCATCAGGGCGCGCCATTTCTCGTCGCTGCTGCCCTGTGCGATCTGCTCCTCGTCGACGCCGAAGCGCACCAAGTCATCCTGCGGCAGATAGACGCGGCCGATGTGCCAGTCCTTTGCCACGTCCTGCCAGAAGTTGATGAGTTGCAGGGCCGTGCAGATGGCATCGGAGTAGGCGATGTTGGTCGGAGTCGCTTCCTCGTACAGGTGCAGCAGCAGATTGCCGACCGGATCGGCCGAGCGGCGGCAGTAGTCCAGCAGTTCTTCGTAGTTGTCGTAGCGTTTCTTCACCACATCCTGCGAGAAGGCATCGAGCAGGTCGTGGAGGGGTTGCATGGGCAGTTGGTGGGCCTCGATCTCGGCGGCCAGGCGTTTGAACAGCGGCGACAGCGGGGTCTCTCCGTTCGCGATATGCATCAGTTCATCGCGGAAATCGTCGAGCTGTTGCAGGCGCTCGGTATCGGGCAGATCGCCCTCGTCGGCGATGTCATCGGCGGCGCGGGCAAAGTGATAGATGGCTGCCACCGGCTTGCGCAGCCGCTTGGGCATGAGGATGGATGCTACGGGGAAGTTCTCGTAATGATCGACGGCCATTGGCTAGTCGCAGTACTCTTCAAATGTCCACTGGAGAAGTGTTGCGGCCAAGCTGAGGGATGCCCGTGCATCAGCAAGATTCCATTCAATTGAGCTTGTTGTCTCATCAGCATGTTTTGCGGCATGCGTTAAATCTATGAGTGATTTTCGGATTGCCGTGAATCGTTCTCTTTTATCCCTCTTCTTCTTTTCCGATTGAGCTGGCACACCCTCATCATTTAGAGAACGGTTTAGCGATTCTAGGACATCGCGACAAGCGCTAACCGCTTCCCTGTAATGCCCGTGCAACATTTGTTTTTGAGCGTTCGCCAAGTGTTTTGTTGCTTCAGCAAAATCTGCGTTGGATTCATCTGTTGGCACTGGAACTTCTAAGAGAAGTATTTTGCGGTAGTTAATGCTCTCTAGAAGTGTAATCCAATCGCTTTGGCTGACTATAAGCTGATATGGTTGCCTATAAAGAGGCTCCGACTTCTCACCTTGATAGGCGGTGGCATAAAGCTCAATCGTAAAAGTTAAATTGCCACCAAGTCGAATTCGTTCGATAGCCTCAATTCTGGCCGCATCTAGTTCGATTTCAAGGATGATCTGGTGATTTCCCACATGTTCGTATGTTGTTATGGGATAGTTTGAACCTTGGGGTACCAAGCGACCGAGAAGAGTTGGATTTGATGGAGATGCTATTCCCTGCACATTCAAACGGCCTGAAATGCCGGTAACCGTGATAGGTTGCTCTTTTGGTCTGTTATGCGTTGTAACTTTAATTGGGAATACGAGCTGATAAAAGCCCATACCTCTAACACCTTGAGGTTTGTCGGAATCCCATGACGCAAATCTTTGCGTGCCTAATGTCCAGTCGTTGCTCATTTAAAAACTCTCAGTTTTTATACCAGATCGTTCCGGTGCAACATGAACACGAATTCATCGCCGGCACTGACATCCATCCAGGTGAACGGCAGGTTGGGGTAAGCGGCCTCGAGCGCATCGCGGTTATGGCCGATCTCTACCACGAGGATGCCGTTGTTGCTGAGGTGTTCGGCGGCGTGCTCAAGGATGATGCGTGTCGCATTCAGTCCGTCCGTGCCGCTTCCCAGCGCGAGCTTGGGTTCGTATTTGTATTCTTGCGGCAGTGCGGCGACCGAGGGTGCATCCACGTAGGGCGGGTTGCTGATGATGAGGTCGTATTTCTTGCCCTCGAGTTTTGCGAACATGTCCGACTCGATCAGCGAGATGTGGTCTTCCAGCGCGTAATCGGTCACGTTGTACTGGGCGACATCCAGTGCGTCGGCGGACAGATCGACCGCATCGACATGCGCGTCCGGGAAAGCATGCGCTGCCAAAATGGCCAGGCAGCCGCTGCCGGTGCACAGGTCCAGCACGTTGTGCACGCGCTCGGGATCGCCGATCCAGGGAGAAAGCTGATCGCGCAACAACTCGGCGATGAATGAGCGCGGCACCAGTACACGTTCATCCACATAGAATGAGAGTTCGCCCAGCCAGGCCTGATTGGTCAGATAGGCGGCCGGGATACGCTGCTCGGTACGCCGTTCGATGATGTCCAGCACGTCGTAGATCTCGGACTGCGTGAGGCTGGCGTCGAGGAAGGGCTCCAGCCGGTCCAGCGGCAGGTGCAGGGTGTGCAGGATGAGGTAGGCGGCTTCGTCGTAGGCGTTCTCGCTGCCGTGACCGAAGAACAGCTCGGCTTCGTTGAAGCGGCTCACCGCAAAACGCAGACAATCGCGTACCGTCTTGAGTGAGGCGCTCGCCTCTGAAAAGTGATTGATGTCCATCTAGTCTCCTCCGCCCCCGCCATCTCCTCCGCCATCGCTACTGCTGCTATCGTCGCAGCGCGATGAAGAGTATCCATTGCCCGAATCTCCCGAGCTACCAGTGCTGCCGTTATCGTTATTCGCCCGCCGCCGATTCCTGCGTGTGCCGGACATGAGCCAGAGCACGATGATGATCAGCAGCAGAACGATATAGATAGTCATTGCTTCATTCCGCGAGTAATTTGACCAGCGTCAGATAGTAGATCTCCGACAAAGCCTCCAGATCATCCACGGACACACATTCGTTCAACTTGTGGATGGTCGCATTCAGCGGCCCCAGTTCGATCACCTGCGGGCAGATGTCGGCGATGAAGCGTCCGTCCGAAGTGCCGCCGCTGGTGGAAAGTTCTGTCTCTGCGCCATTTACCTGTTTGATCGCCGCGGCCACCACATCAACCAGATCACCACGCGGTGTGAGATAGGGCTTGCCCGACATCTCCCATTTCAGATCGTATTCCAAACCATGCTTGTCGAGGATGGCATGCACTCTGGCTTTCAGCGAATCGGTCGTGCTGGCCGTGGAGTGGCGGAAGTTGAACAGGATCTCCACGGTGCCCGGCACCACATTCGTCGCGCCGGTGCCGCCGTGGATATTGGAGATCTGCCAGGATGTCGGCGGGAAATATTCGTTGCCGCGGTCCCACTCGGTCGCGGCCAGTTCGGCGATGGCGGGGGAGGCCAGATGGATGGGGTTCTTCACCAGATGCGGGTAGGCGATATGGCCCTGCACACCTTTGACGGTGAGCGTACCCGACAGCGAACCGCGCCGGCCGTTCTTGATGGTGTCGCCGAGCTTGCTGACGCAGGTAGGCTCGCCGACGATGCAGTAGTCGAGCATTTCCTTGCGTTCTTGCAGGGTCTTGACCACGCGCACCGTACCGTCTACGGCGATGCCCTCCTCGTCCGAGGTGAGCAGCAGGGCGATGGAACCTTTGTGCCGTGGATGCTGCGCGACGAAGCGTTCAACGGCGGTAACGAAGGCCGCGATCGATCCCTTCATGTCTGCCGCGCCGCGCCCGTACAACATGCCATCGCGCACGGTGGGGGCGAACGGATCGCTGCCCCATTTATCCACCGGACCGGTCGGCACCACGTCGGTATGGCCGGCGAAACAGAACAGCGGCGAGTTGACGCCGCGGCGTGCCCACAGATTGTCGACTTCGCTATGGCGCATCTTCTCCAGATTGAAGTCCAGCGGTGCAAGGCGCGCGCCGATGATGTCGAGGCAGCCGTCATCCAACGGGGTGAGCGACTTGCGCGAGAGGAGTTGTTTGGCGAGGACTAGCGTGTTGCTCATAATTTCATTTCTATATATTCGTTTTCGTTGAATCCTGTCGCCAGCACCTTGCCCTTGTGTTCCAGCACGGGGCGCTTGATGACGTTGGGTTTTTCCAGCATCAGCGCCAGTGCGGATGCATCGTCCTTGATCGAGGCTTTCACCGCATCGGGCAGTTGCCCCCAGGTCGGGCCGGTTTTTTTCAGCAGTCTTTGCCAGCCGACCTGTTTGAGCCAGTCCCGGAGCGTGGCCTCGCCGATGGGCTGCTTCTTGAAGTCATGGAACTCATGGGCGATACCATGCTCTCCCAGCCAAACGCGCGCTTTCTTCACCGTGCCGCAATTTGGGATGCCGTAAAGTTTCATTCGCTTTTTTGGTTGGGTAATTCAATGTTAAGTTTGATGCCATCGAACTTGGTTCCCGGTGGAGGGGGCATTTGTGGATTAGTCGAATTGGGATCGAACACCTTCATCTTGCTCGTCTGTGAGTAATCGATCAGCGATGACAGGTTGCTGGCCGAGTCGGCGTTGCGCAGTGCATCTTCCTTGGAGATGTGCCCGGCCTTGAACAGCTTGTACAGGGCCTGTTCGAAGGTCTGCGATCCCGGCGAGACGCTTTGTTCGATGGCATCGCGAATCTGGTCGATCTGGTCGCTCTTGATAAGTTCGGCGATCAGCGCGGAGTTCAGCAGCACTTCAACAGCCGGCACCAATTTGCCCTGTGTGTTGCGAATCAGGCGCTGCGAGATGACGGCGCGCAGGCAGAGTGACAAGTCGGACAGGATGCTGTTGCGCGCATCGTAAGGGAAGAAGTTCACCATGCGGTTGAGTGCATGGTAGCTGTTGTTGGCGTGCAGCGTGGACAGGCACAGGTGGCCGGTCTGCGCAAAGATCAGCGCATGCTTCAGCGTCTCGCGGTCGCGGATCTCACCGATCATCAGTACGTCCGGCGCCTCGCGCATCGCGCTGACCAATGCCGAACCATAGTCGGCGGTATCGGTACCGACCTCACGTTGGTTGACGATGGATTTGTTGTGCCGGAACATGTATTCCAGCGGGTCCTCGATGGTGAGGATGTGTCCGCTCTGAGTTTCGTTGCGGTGCTGGATCATCGCTGCCAGCGTGGTCGACTTGCCGGAGCCAGTGGCGCCGACCATCAGAACCAGCCCGCGCTTTTCCATGACCAGATCTTTCAGCACCAACGGGAGGTTGAGCGCTTCCACGTTGAGTACATCGCCGCGCACGTAGCGGATCACTACCGCGACGCTGCTGCGTTGGCGCATCACATTGACACGGAAGTTGCCGATGCCTGGGACACGGAAGGAGAAGTTCATCTCCATGTGCAGCTCGAACTCGGTGATCTGTGCTTCGGTCATCATCTCGTAGGCGATGCGCTTGACCGTGGCCTCGTCGAGGATCTGGGCATTCACCGGCATCACCACGCCGTCGATCTTGATGTTGATCGGCGCACCGACCGAGAGGAACAGGTCGGAGGCCTTCTTGTCGGCAGCGAGCTGGAGCAATGGAGTGATGATCATTTTTTCACCTCGTTTCAGGATGCAGGAAGCAGGATGCGGGATTCAGGGAAAGCGGCTGTATCCTGAATCCTGTATTCCGTAACCTGCTTAGATTCCACGCAGCAATTCGTTGATGCCTGTCTTGCCCAGCGTCTTGGCATCCACTTTCTTCACGATCACCGCACAGTACAGACTGTACTTGCCGTCCTTGGAAGGCATGCTGCCGCTGACCACCACGGAACCGGCCGGCACGCGACCGTAATGCACTTCGCCCGTTTCGCGGTCGTAGATCTTGGTGCTTTGCCCGATGAACACGCCCATCGAGATGACCGAGCCTTCTTCCACGATCACGCCTTCGACCACTTCGGAGCGCGCGCCGATGAAGCAGTTGTCCTCGATGATGGTGGGGTTGGCCTGCACCGGTTCCAGCACGCCGCCGATGCCGACGCCGCCGGAGAGGTGCACGTTCTTACCGATCTGCGCGCAGGAGCCGACGGTGGCCCAAGTGTCGACCATGGTGCCTTCATCGACATAGGCGCCGATGTTGCAGTAGGAAGGCATCAGCACCACGTTCTTGGCGATGTAAGCACCGCGGCGCGCGGCTGCGGGAGGCACCACGCGGAAGCCGCCTTCGCGGAACTCCTTGGAGTTGTAGTCGGCGAACTTGGAAGGCACCTTGTCGAAATAGTTGGTGAAGCCGCCTTTGATGAAGGCGTTGTCCTCGATGCGGAAGGACAGCAGCACGGCCTTCTTGACCCATTGATGAGTCACCCACTCGCCGTTGATCTTCTCGGCCACGCGCAGCTTGCCCTGGTCGAGATACTCGATGACGGTATTGATGGTCTCTTTCAGTTGCGCGTCCACGTTGCGCGGGGTGATCTCGGCACGGCGTTCAAAGGCTTCTTCGATGATGGCTTGCAATTGCGGCATGGTGTGTCCCAGTCTGGTTCGTTGATTGAAATGGTTATTGTTTTTGTGTGAATTCGGCAATACGTCGTGCCGCTTCCAGCGTTTCGTCCAGGTTGGCGACCAGCGCCAGCCGGATGAAGTTCGCACCGGGATTGACCCCGTGCGCTTCGCGCGCCAGAAAGCTGCCGGGCAGCACGGACACATTATAGTCGCGATACAACTGTTGCGCGAAAGCCGTATCGGCGATGGGTGTTCTGATCCACAGATAGAAGCCGGCGTCCGGTTTGCTCACCGGCAGCACCGGTGCGAGCAGGGCGATGACCTTGGCGAACTTTTCCGCATACAGGCGGCGGTTCTCGGCGACATGCGCCTCGTCGTTCCAGGCCGCGATGGTGGCAGCCTGCACAGCTGGGTTCATGGCGCAGCCGTGATAGGTGCGATACAGCGCGAACTTCTCCAGAATCTTCGCATCGCCCGCAACGAAGCCGGAACGCAGCCCGGGCACGTTGGAGCGCTTGGACAGGCTGGAGAACACCACCAGGTTCTTGTAATCGCCACGTCCCAGTTGTTGTGCCGCCTGCAGCGCGCCGAGCGGTTGGTCGTCGCCGAAATAGATCTCGGAATAGCATTCGTCCGAAGCGATCACGAATCCGTAACGGTCGCTCATCTCGAACAGGGTCCTCCACTCGGCCAGCGGCATCACGCGGCCGTTCGGGTTCCCAGGCGAGCAGACGTAGATGAGCTGTGTGCGTTGCCAGGTTTCTTCCGGCAGCTGAGCGAAATCGAGCGCGTAGTCGTCTTCCGGCAGCGCGTTAAGAAAACAGGGCGTGGCACCGGACAGGAACGCTGCACCTTCGTAGATCTGGTAGAACGGATTCGGACAGACCACGGCCGGGTCTTTCCTGCTGCGGTCGATCACCGCCTGCGCGAAAGCGAACAAAGCTTCGCGGCTGCCGTTGACGGGCAATATCTGGGTCTTCGCATCCGGCGCAGGGATGCCATAGCGGCGGGCCAGCCAGTCGGCAATGGCTTTACGCAGCGCGTCGCTGCCGATGGTTGTGGGATAATTCGCCAGCCCGCCGAGTCCGGCGATCAGGGCATCCTTGATGAAAGCAGGGGTATCGTGTTTGGGTTCGCCGATGTGCAGGCTGATCGGTTTCATTGCCGCATTCGGCGTGACCTCGCCGAACAGGCGGGCGAGTTTCTGGAATGGGTAAGGCTGCAGCTTGTCTAGATCGAGATTCATGCGGTTTCACAACGTGCTGTAAATCAGCACGCATTATAAGGGTCGGGCGAGTGCCATCAAAACGAAATGTCATGCCGGTGGTCGGCGTATTGAGCGGCGCGCTGGTGTGGGGCCTGATCTGGTATCCCTATCGCGCGTTGCAGGATGTCGGCGTGTCCGGTGCGATGGCGACATTCATCACCTATCTGCTGGCGATGATGTTCGGTGCGTTCATGCTGCCGCGCGTGTGGCGCGAACGTGCGACCTTCAACTGGTGGGCCTTGCTGCTGATCCTGAGCGCGGGCTGGGCCAATCTTGGCTATGTGCTGGGTATGCTGGGCGGCGAGGTGATGCGCGTGCTGCTGCTGTTTTACCTCGCACCTGTGTGGACCATCCTGTTCTCGTTGTGGATATTGGGCGAACGGCTCAACCGCTACGGTTACTCCGTCGTGCTGCTGTCATTGAGCGGTGCGATCATTATGCTGTGGGAACCGGCGATGGGGCTGCCGCTGCCGCAGAATCTGTCCGAGTGGCTGGGACTGTCGGCTGGCATGGGCTTCGCCTTGTCCAATGTCACCTCGCGTCGAGCCACGCATCTTTCTGTACAGGCCAAATCGTTCAGCCTGTGGCTGGGCACGGCCGCGCTGACCTTGCCGTTCCTGCTTTGGCAGGGCGGGGTGGGGGCGCAACTTGCGGCGATAGGGATGCAGTCCTGGATCATGTTGGCGCTGATGGGGCTGGTCCTTTGCGCCACCAGTTTTGCCGTGCAATACGGCGTTACCCATCTTTCCGCCAACCGTGCTGTGGTGCTGTTCCTGTTTGAGCTGGTGGTGGCCGCTATCACTTCCTATTTTCTTGCGGGTGAGGCGATGGAACTGCGCGATTGGATCGGTGCAACGCTGATCGTCTCCGCCAGTTTGTTGTCGGGACGGCTGCATGTGCCCGCGACCAAGGAAACCGCCTGAGCGTTTCCGAACCCCTGTAGGCCGCATGTCATAATTGTCAATCACAGCTGTCCATCACGTCAGAAATGGCGGTTGGCGTGATTTCCCCCATTCCCTTTCGAAAACGCTGCTCAGCGGCATCTGGCTGATAAAGATCAATATTCATCAGACATGTGCTGCATGGCACGGTGATTGCTGATGAGCCTCCAGTTAATACTTCGGGGTAGTGCCGGTTGGGTGTGCTTGGTCTGCTGCGCCCGAGCTGGAAACTTCGGATCAAAGCCAATTGGAGGGACGAGATGGTGCGAGACAAACGAATCCTGAAGATCCTGCTCGCGGTATTCGTGCTCGGGGCGTTCTACTGGTTCGTCTTGCGCACCGATCCCAAGGTCGTGGCGCTGAACCAGGCGCTGGAGCAAGTCGCCAGCCCGGCTCTGCGGAACTATCCCTACACGTTCAGGGTGGTGCGCCTGGAGGGTGAGTCCGCTGTGATGGGTACGCCGCGATCCTACGAGATGCCGGTAGTGCGGATGATAGGCACCCTCTATCCCAACCTGGCTGGGAAAGCGCCCGATCATCCCGATTTCATCGCGGCTGAAAAGGAACTGGCGCAGATGCAGTCCGAAGCGCGCCAGATCGTACTCTCCCAGAGCGGGGTCAGTGCGGTGAAATGGGAATTGGATCAGAGCTGGCTCATCTCCCACAATATCCCGCTCAACTGAAGTCCGCAGGCGGGCGGGGAACGCCGCATTTCAATGTTTCGGAAAACAGGTTTTGTTGCACATATATTGAGTCAGTCTGTTTATTTATAGGGGGATGTACAAAATGTTGAAGGTCGTCGGGGGTTTTGTCGCTGGTATCGTCGTTGTCGTGCTGCTCGTCTACAACTTCGCGGGCAGCCTGATGTTCAGGGAGATTCAAAGCCCGTTCGGTGTGGAAGAGACGGTCGCCCGCATCCAGCAGAACATTCAGAACGCCGGCAACGGCTGGTCTTTGTCCGGCCTGCGCAACGCGGCCAAGCCCATCGAGCTGGACGGCGGCAATGTGCTTCCCGTGCTGATGATCGAGGCTTGCAGCACCAGATATTCCGGCCCCATCCTCAAGGACGACTCGCTGCGTTTCCTCTCCAATCTGATGCCCTGCAAGATCTCGGTGTACAAGAAGAACGACGGCAAGACCTACATCGGCATGATGAATGCCGAACTGATCGGTAGCCTGTTCGGTGCCAAGGTGGGCGGCATCATGAAGCAGGTTTCCGCAGACCAGGCCAAGTTCGTCGTGTTCGATGCGAGCAAACCAGCCCCTGCGATGATCAAGGGCACGCCCGGCGCAACGAGCGGCGGGGCCGGCGCCGGTGCGGCAGGCGGTTGCTGAGGCAATCATCCGAATAGCGACCATACCGTATCCACACCCAGATCAATCAAGGTGACCACATGTTATCAAGACTCAAATTCATTCTGCCGCTAATGGCAGCAGGCGCGCTGCTGGCAGCGCCGACTGCATCCGCGGTTCCCGCCGAGCCCGCTGCGGCGACCGCTCCGCAACTGGAAACCATCATCAAGCCAAAAGCCTCCACGGCCGACCACAGCAAGTTCAAGGAACTGAACCGGAATTTTCAGACCGGCCCGCAAGTGACCGAGGCTTGCCTGATATGTCACACCGAAGCCGCCAAGCAGGTGCAGCACACCAAGCACTGGACCTGGGAATCTACCGATCCCAAGACCGGGCAGGTGCGCGGCAAGAAGAACATCATCAACAACTACTGCACATCACCGGTCTCGAACGAGAAAGACTGCATGGCTTGCCATGCCGGTTACGGCTGGAAGGACGACAAATTCGACTTCAAAGTCGAAAAGAACGTGGACTGCCTGATCTGCCATGACCAGACCGGCACCTACCGCAAGCTGCCGGGCGATGCTGGGCATCCGGTGTACAAGCGCGTGGAATTTCCGAAGGGGTCGGGCAAGTTCGTCGAGCCTGCCGATCTGAAAAAAGTGGCGCAGAGCATCGGCATGCCCACCCGCAGCAACTGCGGCTCCTGCCACTTTTTCGGCGCGGGCGGTAACGGTGCGAAACACGGCGACCTTGACGCATCGCTGCAACATCCCGGTAAATACCTGGACGTGCACATGGACGAAAAGGGTTTGAACTTTACCTGCACGACCTGTCACGCCACCTCCAGTCATGAAGTCTCCGGCAGCCGTTACAACGTGGCTGCGGCAGTCAAAGGTCCGGCGCACATTCGCGGCAAGCAGGATGAATCTCCCGCAGCCTGCCAGTCCTGCCACAGCGACAAGCCGCACCATGAGGCCATGCTTAATCAGCATACCGAAAAGCTCGCCTGCCAGACTTGCCACATCCCGGAATACGCACGCAACGAAATCGGCACCGAGGCAAGCTGGGACTGGTCACAAGCCACCATCATGGGGGCGGATGGCAAGCCGATGGTAAGCAAGGACAGCGCCGGGCGCCGCAAATTCGACAGCAAGAAGGGTACATGGGTGTGGGATTCCTACGTCATTCCGGAATATCGCTGGTACAACGGCGTCTCCACCTACAAGGTGATCGGCGACAAGATCGATCCGAGCAAGACCGTGCAGATCAACGAAGTGGGCGGCGCTCCGGGCGATGCCGATTCGCGCATTTGGCCGACCAAGGTGCACCGCGGCAAGCAACCCTATGACAAGGTGAACAACTATCTCACCGTGCAGCATACGGCGGGAGAGGACCACACTGCCTTGTGGCACAACTATGACTGGCAGAAGGCGATCGGCGCCGGCATGAAGGCGGCCAAGCTGCCGTACAGCGGCGAATACGGTTTCGTCGATACCGAGATGACCTGGCCGATCACCCATATGGTCGCGCCCAAGCATGACGCGCTGGCTTGCGAGCAGTGCCACAGCAAGAGCGGGCGTCTGCAGGGTATCGAGGGCGTCTATCTGCCTTCGCGCGACAGTAACAAGTGGCTGGACATGATCGGCTGGACGCTGGTCATGCTGTCGCTGATCGGCATACTGATCCACGGCGGACTTCGCATCTACACCGGCAAGAATAAAGGACAACACAAATGAACGCAGTGAACCGCCGCATCTACCTCTACAATCGCTATGAGCGCTTCTGGCACTGGTCGCAGGCTTTGCTCGTTATTCTCATGATGATCACCGGCTTCGAAGTGCATGGATCATACAAACTACTCGGCTTCGGAAATGCGGTGAACCTGCACACCGTTGCTGCATGGACGCTGCTGACGCTCTGGGCTTTTACCATTTTCTGGCAATTCACCACCGACGAATGGAAACAATACATACCGAGCCTGAAAAAGGTGGATGCCATGGTGCGTTATTACGCCTACGGCATTTTCCTCAATGCACCCAATCCGTTCCACAAAACCGCGGCCAAGAAACATAACCCGCTGCAGCGTCTGGCTTACTTGGCATTGCTGTCGATGGTCTCCCCAGTTATCTGGGGTTCGGGACTGTTTTATCTTTTTTATTCCTCATGGAAGAGTTTGGGTATTGATGCCTGGCTGAGTCTGGAGGCGGTGGCATTCGTTCACACAGCGGGCGCTTTCATGATGCTGGTGTTCTTCATTGCCCACGTCTACCTGACCACCACCGGCCATACGCCGACCGCTCACATCAAGACGATGGTCACGGGCTGGGAAGAAGTGGATTGAGTTGCCTGACGCATCAAACAACAAGCCGCTACTTGTAGCGGCTTGTTGTTTGATGCAATTCTGATCATTTGCCGGAACGTGCCGCCGCGTCGTGCAGCAACGGCAGGTATTCTGACCAGCGCGAGATCGCCCCGACGTTGGCGAACACGACGATGCCGTGCTTGTCCAGGATATAGGTGGTCGGGAAGACCTCGGCGATATATCTGTCGTGGATGGACTTGCCGTTTGCAAGCGGCAGGGAATCATTTGCTTTCTTGCTCACGCCCGAATCGAACAAAGGCAATTGCAGACGCTGTTGTCGGGCCCACTTGCGCGCGGTGCCGATATCCTCGCGCACCTGCAGCAAGACCATCTTGATTTCGGAAGAGTCTCCCAGCTGCCGATGTAGCTGCTGCATCTCCGGCATCTCGCGACGACACGGCGGGCACCATGAGCCCCAGAAATGCAGCACGACCACTTTGCCGCGCAGGTCGGAGAGCTTCATGGCTTTGCCCTGCGGATCCTTGAAAGCCAGGTCGTAGAAACGTTCGCCGCGTTTCAGGCCGGTATTGGCCCTGTCTGCAGCGGAACGGTCCGGATAGGGGCCCCAGAGTCCGGACCAGGCTTTCTTGTCGAATACCACCTTGTCGTCGAGCGCATAAAGGATGCAAGCATGTCCGTTGTCGAACTCGCAGGTCTGCAGGGTGTCTTCGGCGACGGACTCGGCAGAGGAACCGTTTCCGTTCCATGTCCATGCGCCGCCCGGGGCGATGGCGAAAGCACGGTGCCGTTCGGCAGCCAGAAAGTCGCGGTAAGCTTCTTTTCCGGTCCGGTCGAGATGCGGGATCGCTTCGATGTCATTCAAACTGGCAGCTGTTGCTGCAGTGCTGGCGAATAGCAGAGCGGTCAACAGCAACGGCAGGTACATGCGAGAGGTCACGATGATATGGTCTTTGGTTGATCTATGGAGAATGGTTGCGGCTATTTTGCGGGGTCGATCTGCCAGCGTCAACGGCAGACTTCGATTTCTCCTTAACGCTTGGCTTTATTCGGTTTTTTCCGACGAACGGCGCCGTATTTGAATTGTGTTACAGCGATTGACTAGGGTAGACTTCGTCCGATTTTGGTGAGGCAAACTTCGAAGACCGGACTCGTGCGCGGATTCTCAAACATGAATAACACCCCAACTCCTGACCAGATCAACGAGTTGTTCAACAACGAAGACCGGCATATCGTATGGGCAAAGGTAACCGGCATCATCCGCCGGATGAGCCGGGATTACGATTTCGCCCTCATTGAGTCCGTATACGAAGATATCATGCGCCTGTTCCATGGCGACTACCCGGATTATTCCTCCATCAAGACGCTGTACCACGATCTTCCCCATACGCTGGAGGTGCTACTTTGCGGTGCGCGCCTGATGCACGGCGTGCATCTGTCGGGTGACCGCCTGACAGACGAGGAGATCTCGCTGATCGTGATCGCCATCCTGATGCACGATGTCGGTTATGCCCAACGCAAAAGCGAGGAAACCGGGACCGGGGCGCAGCATACGCAGACGCACGTCCAGCGCGGAATCGAGTTCATGCGGCAATACTTTGCCGACCAGAATCTCCCCGAGCACGTCGCGGTTTCGGTGACCGCCATGATCCTGGGGACAGAACACAACCGTCCCTTTGCGCAAATCTGCTTCAGGGATGAACGTTCGCGCATGCTTGGCCGCATCGTCGCCACCGCAGATATCACCGGCCAGATGGCCGACCGCATCTATCTGGAAAAGCTGCTGTTCCTGTATCTCGAATTCAAGGAGGCGAACTTCGGCAGCTATGAGAGCAACTATGATCTTTTACGCCAGACCAACCGTTTCTACGAGACGACACGCGCAAAGCTGGACGGAGTGTTGGGGGGTATCTACAAGAAGTTGGAGTATCACTTCAAAGATACGATGGGAGTCAGCAACAATTACTATCTCGAGTCCATCGAGAAGAACATGGCCTATCTGGCCAAAGTGGTGGCGCACGATGAAGAGGAGCTGTACACCATGCTCAAGCGCCACGGCGTCGCCGAGATGTCGCGCAGGCTGAGCTAGTCTGCTTGACCTAGCTTCAGCCGTTCGCCGGGTGGTTTATGCCACCGTCACCTTCGCATCCAGATAGACATCCTGCACCGCATTCAGCAATGCGATACCGTCCTGTAGCGGTTTCTGGAACGCCTTGCGACCGAGGATCAGTCCCATCCCGCCTGCGCGCTTGTTGATCACCGCGGTACGCACTGCCTGCTGCAAGTCATCCTTGCCCGATTCGCCGCCGGAGTTGATCAGGCCGGCGCGGCCCATGTAGCAGTTCGCCACCTGGTAGCGCACCAGGTCGATGGGGTGGTCGGTGGTGAGTTCGCTGTAGACCTTGGGATGGGTCTTGCCGAACTTGATGGCGTTGTAGCCGCCGTTGTTCTCGGCCATCTTCTGCTTAACAATGTCGGCATTGATGGTGGCGGCGAGATGGTTGGCCTGACCGGTCAGGTCGGCAGCGACGTGGTAGTCCTTGTCGCCCACCTTGAAACCGGAATTGCGCAGGTAAGCCCACAGCACGGTCGCCATGCCCAGTTCATGTGCACGCTCGAACGCTTCGGAGATCTCCTGTATCTGGCGGCGCGAATGCTCGGAGCCGTAGAACACCGTCGCGCCCACGGCTACGGCGCCCATGTTGAAAGCCTGCTCGACGCTGGCGAACAGCGTCTGGTTGTAGATGTTGGGATAGGTCAGGATCTCGTTGTGGTTGATCTTTACGATGAACGGGATCTTGTGCGCATAGCGGCGCGCGACGGAAGAAAGCACGCCCAGCGTGGAAGCCACCGCGTTGCAGCCGCCTTCCATCGCGAGTTTGACGATGTTCTCGGGGTCGAAATAGATCGGATTGGGTGCGAAAGACGCGCCGCCCGAGTGCTCCACGCCCTGATCCACCGGCAGGATGGAGAGGTAGCCGGTATTGGCCAGCCGCCCGTGACCGTACAGGGATTGCATGCTGCGCAGCACGCCGGTGCGGCGGTCTTTCATGGCGACCACGCGATCCACATAGTCGGGGCCCGGGATATGGATGGCCTCCTTCGGTATCCCCGTGCAACGGTGTTTCAACAGATGTTCCGCTTCGTCGCCCAGCAACTGCACGATGTTCGTCATGGCCGTACTCCTTTGATGAAAAAGTTCAAACAGAAAAGACCTGAATCGACAGGAATCATACTCCCCTGTGTATAATTTTGACCGTCTCCAACCCTAAGGGTAAATACTTAGTGAACACCATCATCCTCGGTACTCCTCTCAGTCCTTCCGCCACCAAAGTCATGCTGCTGGGCAGCGGCGAACTCGGCAAGGAAGTCATCATCGCGCTGCAACGTCTGGGTGTGGAAGTCATCGCGGTGGACCGCTACGAGAATGCGCCGGGGCATCAGGTGGCGCACCGCGCTCATGTCATCAATATGGCGGACGGAGCAGCGCTGCGCGCTTTGATTGAAAAGGAAAAGCCGCATCTGGTCGTGCCGGAGATCGAGGCCATCGCCACCGACATGCTGGTGCAACTGGAGAAGGAGGGGCAGCGCGTCATACCGACCGCACGCGCGGCACAGCTCACCATGAATCGTGAAGGCATCCGCCGCCTGGCCGCCGAGACGCTGGGCTTGCCGACCTCGCCGTACAAGTTCGCCGACAGCCTGGAAGAGATGCAGGCCGCCATCGACGGCGGGATCGGCTATCCCTGCATCGTCAAGCCGGTTATGTCTTCTTCCGGCAAAGGGCAGTCGAAACTTGATGGCCCGGCCGATGTGAAGAAAGCCTGGGACTATGCCGCCAGCGGTTCGCGCGTGAACCAGGGCAGGGTGATCGTGGAAGGCTTCATCGATTTCGATTACGAGATCACCCAGCTCACCGTGCGTGCAGTCGGCGCCAACGGCCAAACCGAAACGCATTTCTGTGAACCTATTGGCCATGTGCAGGTGCACGGCGACTATGTCGAAAGTTGGCAGCCGATGGCGATGACGGAGCAAGCCCTGCAGAGATCGCGCGAGATCGCCAGGAAGGTCACCGATGATCTGGGCGGTCTTGGTCTCTTCGGCGTCGAACTGTTCGTGAAGGGCGACATGGTGTGGTTCTCCGAAGTCAGCCCGCGCCCGCACGACACCGGCATGGTGACCATGTGCACCCAGCGTTTCAACGAGTTCGAGCTGCATACGCGCGCCATCCTCGGCCTGCCGGTGGATGCCTCGCTGCGTGCCGTCGGCGCGTCCGCCGTGATCTACGGCGGCATGGAGGAGAAAGGCATCTCCTTCAAGGGTGTGGACGAGGCGCTGCGCGTGCCGGAAGCGGACATCCGCCTGTTCGGCAAGCCCGAGTCGTTCAAGCGCCGCCGCATGGGGGTGGCGCTGGCGAACGGCAAGGATACCGACGAGGCGCGCGCGCGCGCCAAGCTGGCGGCGGGCAAGGTCATTCCGGTCAAAGTGTGATGATCTCGGGCATCCATCACGCCACCTTCCTCAGCAGCGATCTGCCCAGGTCGCGCGCGTTCTACGAGGGCGTGCTCGGTCTGCAGCTGGCATTGAACCGGCCGCAGATGAGCTTCGACGGCGTGTGGTACGACATCGCACTGAATCAGCAGATACATCTGATGTTGCTGCCGGATCCGGCGGCGGGGGTGCATCGCCCGGCGCACGGCGGGCGCGATCGCCATGTGGCACTGGCGGTGAACGACTTGTCGCAGCTGCGGGCGCGACTGGATGCCGCGAGCGTCGCCTATACGCAAAGCCAGTCGGGCAGGAATGCCTTGTTCTGCCGCGATCCGGACGGCAACGCGCTGGAATTCATCGAGACCGCCTGAAGATGCAGCATTCCGTGAGCGATAGCGAGAGCAGTCCCAAAGCCTGGTACCAGAGCGCATGCGACAAGGCGGGTTTCGTCTGCGATGGGCGCCAACTCGCAGCGATCGACGAGCTGGAAGCCCTGTGGCAGCAACTGATGGAATTCAAGGTAAAGCGAAACCAGTTCCTTGGCCGCAGCCTGCTGAGTCCGGACGTGCCGAAGGGGTTGTACATCTGGGGCGGGGTCGGGCGCGGCAAGACTTTCCTGATGGACGGCTTTTATCATTGCCTGCCGTACCGGCGTAAACGCCGCATCCATTTCCACAACTTCATGGCCGAAGTGCATCAGGAGATGAAACGACTCGCCCGCGAGGACGACCCCCTGATGGCTCTGGCTGAAAAGATCGAGACATCCACGCGTCTGCTGTGTCTGGACGAGTTCCATGTCGACGATATCGCCGACGCGATGATACTCGGGCGTCTGCTGGGTGCTCTGCTCGAGCGCGGCGTGGTGTTGCTCACCACTTCCAACTATCCGCCCGATGGCCTGTATCCCAACGGTTTGCAGCGGCAGAATTTTCTGCCGGCCATCGCCTTGCTCAAGCGCGAACTGAAAGTGGTTCACCTCGACAGCGACACCGATTACCGCATGCTGCAGATGGTGCGCGATCCCCTGTTCATGCGTGCCGACGAAGCCGCAACCGACAGCCATATGCAGTCGCTGTATCAGCGCCTCACCGCCGGCATGCACGCCGAGACTGAATTTATTCAGGTGCGTAACATCAGCATCCCGGTCAAACGACATTCGCGCGAGGTCGTCTGGTTCGATTTCAAGGAGCTGTGCGGCGGCAACCACGACCAGTCAGATTATCTGGAGATCGCCCACCGTTATCCGACCGTGTTCCTTTCGAACATCCCGCAGATGTCCGCGGACAACGGCGCGGCAGCAAGGCGTTTCACCTGGCTGATCGACGTGCTCTATGACAATCACGTCAAGCTGGTAGCTTCCTTCGAAGTCGGACTACCGCAGCTATACGGAGATGGGGAACATGGCAGCGAGGCACAGCGCATCGCCAGTCGTCTGACCGAGATGCAGACACGCCGTTATCTCGAGTTGCCGCACCAAAGCCGCGGCGTGTCGTTGACCGCAGCGGAGACGGCGCGATGAACCGCGAGTTGCGACAGGCATGGCTGCGGCCGCTGTCGTTGGTCGTGTTGCTGGGGTTGCTGGTGGTTTGTCTCAAGGTGACGGCAGGATGGTGGCGCGGTGAACTGTCGCTGGCTGAGGACGGTAACTGGGTCTGGCTGGCGCTGTTCCCGGTGCTGCTGGTGATATGGTGGCGTTACTTCTCCGTCTTCGGCTGCAAAGAACCGGCCTGTCTGCTGCCCGAAGACGAAGAACGCAAATGAATCTGTTTTACGAACCGCTGGCCAGTCGCGTGTCGTAAGTCGCCTGGCAGGCTGCGTTGGCGGCTTCCAGTGTCTGGTCGGCCTCTGCCTGAACTGCCGGTGGGACCGTGAATTGACCGGGTTTGCGTTTTACCGGCTTCTTGTTCGCTTCCAGAAAATCCGTTTTGGTTTTCTCGGCCGTCTCTTTGCAAACGGTCATATCGGCCAGGATCATCGCTTCGAATTGGGCCTTCGCTTCGGCTGCGGCTTTTTCTCTTGCGGCTGCCTGTGCACGCGCCTCGACCATCGCCTGCCGCAACTCTTCGGCTGCCTTGATCTCCTGCTTGTTCATGTAATCGAGATAGCCCCAAGTGCCTCCGGCGATGACGATGAGCAACACCGCAACGATCTTCTTTACCATTCTTTCCTCCCAGAAATTTTTTGTCCCGACGGTCGTATGATATCCCAACCTCGGGTCGCGGTGGCAAGGTAAACCGAATGAAATCTTTCCCTTACATGAAGATTACAGCGCGGAGGTGTTGCGTTTCCGACCAGCTCGGGGAGAGACCTTGCTCACGGCGCCGGATTCGGATACAGCTTGTGCACCGCTTCTATCTTCTCCAGCACCTCTTTCGATAGCGTCACTTCGGCGCTGTCGATATCCTCTTTCAGTTGTTCCATTGTGGTTGCGCCGAGGAGGACGCTGCCCATGAACCAGCGTGTTCTGGCAAAGGCGAGCGCCATCGTTGCGGGCGCGAGCCCGGCTTCCTGTGCGATACGCATGTATTCCCTGACGGCGGGCGGCACGTTGACCTTGGCGTAACGCTGGCCGAAGTTCGGGAACAGGGTGATGCGGCCGTGCGCCTGCGGATCTTTGATGTATTTGCCACTGAGCCAGCCGAACGCCAGCGGGCTGTAACCGAGCAGGCCGACGCCGGTGTGATGGCAGATCTCGGCGAGACCGCTTTCGAAAGTGCGGTTCATCAGGTGGTAGGCGTTCTGCACGCTGACGATCTTCGGCAGGCCGAGCCGTTCAGCGCAGTGGACGAATTCGGTGACACCCCACGGTGTCTCGTTGGAGAGACCGATGTGGCGTACTTTCCCTGCCTTGACCAATTCCGCCAGCACCTGCAATTGTTCGGCGATGGGCACAGCTTCGCGTTCCAGCGTGACATCGTAACTGGTGGAGCCGAACATCGGCACATAACGGTCCGGCCAGTGGATCTGGTACAGGTCGACATAGTCTGTCTGCAGGCGGCGCAGGCTGCCGTCGATTGCGGCGGTGAGGTGTTCGCGGTTGATGCGCGGCGTGCCGCGTATCCAGTTGAAGCCGCGCGCGGGACCTGCGATCTTGGTGGCGACGATGAGCTTGTCGCGCTGCTGCCGTCCGAGCCAGGTGCCGATGTGACTCTCGGTGCGGTGCACGGTCTCGGCGCGCGGGGCGACAGGGTACATCTCGGCGGTGTCGATGAAGTTGATGCCGTGTGCGATAGCGTAGTCCAGTTGTGCATGCGCGTCGGATTCGCTGTTCTGCTCACCGAAAGTCATGGTGCCGAGCGCGAGTGCCGACACGTTGAGATCGCTGCTGCCCAATCGTCTGTATTCCATGATTGCCTCGGGGGATTAAGATGGGGTATTTTATCCTGTCATCGTGCTAGCATCTGCCCATGATGATGCCGGTCCTGTTCCTTTCACATGGCGCACCGACTTTGCCGCTTGATGAGGGAGAGACGGGTGCTGCTTGGCGCAAGCTCGGCGCGCAGTTGCCCAGACCTTCTGCGATCCTGGTGATCTCCGCACATTGGGAATCCCATATTGCGACTCTCAGCCGTGCCGTGCAGCCGGACACCATCCACGATTTCAGCGGCTTTCCGGAAGAGTTGTATCGCATGCAGTATCCCGCTCCCGGCGCACCGCAGATGGCAGAGGTCGCTGCCGAGTTGTTGCAGCAATCCTGCATCGCGGTGCAGCTCGACGATACGCACGGTCTCGACCACGGTGCCTGGGTTCCGTTGAGCATCATGTTCCCGCAGGCGGATATTCCCGTCGCACAACTCTCATTGCAGCCGCAACGCGATCCGGCCTGGCATGTCGCCGTGGGCCGTGCATTGAGCCCGTTGCGCGAGCAGGGGGTGCTGATCGTTGGCAGCGGCGCGATCACTCATAACCTGCGCGCCGTGTTCCAGCATCCGCAAGGCGATCCGGCACCGGTCTGGGTGACGGAATTCCGCGACTGGATCGCGGCCAGGATCAGGGAAGGGGATCTGGACGCGCTCTGTGCCTACCGTGCGCACGCGCCCCATGCCGTGCAGAACCATCCTACCGATGAACATCTGTTGCCCTTGTTCGTGGCGATGGGCGCGGCCTCGAAACTGGAAGATGCCCATCACCTGAATCCGGTGATGACTTTCGGTTTGCTCGCGATGGATGCGTGGCTGTTCAACGGGACAAGCTAAAGAAATTGAATCTGTGGCCGTTTAGAGTGTTGATGAGTCTGAATCAATGTCGTTGGGAGACGGTATGAGCAAGGCGAGCATGATGTGTTACCTGCCCGGGATAGAGGCGGGAGAAATCGACAAGAAACTGGCCGAGATGCAGGCGCTGCATCCGAAACTGGGTGTCTGCGCCTTGTTGCCTGAGGCGGAGAAAGACAAGGTCGCCGTGCTGCAGGCGGCATCCAGCGACCGCAAGGTGCCCATGGTCGGCGGTATCTTCCCGGCACTGGTCCAGGACGGGTATTTCCGGACGGTTGGAGTCTGGTTGCTGTTCTTCAAAGAAATGCCCTATTTCAGACTCTGCGAAGATCTGCCCAGCGGCGCTGCGGAAGCTGAGCAGTTCGCCGAGAAGCTCTCCGCTGACATCCGCGCGCAGATCGACCACACCCCCGACATGACACTGTTCATGCTGTTCGACGCCATGGTGCCCAATATCGGCACGCTGCTCGATAACCTCTATCTGCATCTGGCGAACCGCGTCCACTACGCCGGGGCCAATGCGGGCAGCGAGACGTTCCAGCCCATGCCCTGTCTGTTCGATGGCGAGCGCGTGATACGCAACGGCGTGTTGCTGATGCTGCTGACACAGCACAAGGGGGCGATCCTGGAACACGGCTACCACACCAATCCGCATACTTCCTATGCGACCTCGACCAACGGCAACTGTATCTCGCAGATCGATTGGCAGCCAGCCTTCAAGGTCTACCAGGATCTGGTGCGCGAACATTACGGGGAAGAGGTCACCAAAGAGAACTTCTACCAGTACGGCGTGCATTTCCCTTTCGGTATCGTGCGCGCCAATCACCATGTGGTGGTGCGCATCCCGGTCATGCTGGCGGAGGACGGTTCGCTGTTCTGCGTGGGCGAAGTGCCGCCCAATTCGGTACTGACCCTGCTCAAGGCGCCGACCGTGCGCATGGTCGAGACCCTGCATAATCTGACCGAAGGCCTGAAGGCCTTGAACGGCGATATCAACGATACCGAGTTGCTGCTGTTCTATTGTGCCGGGCGCCGCATGCATCTGGGGATAGAGATGGCGACCGCGGAGTTGGAGGCATTCTCGGGATTGACGCAGGCGTCGCAGGTCGCCGGCGCGCTTTCGCTCGGCGAGATCGGCGGTTCGACCGTTCACGGATATCCACTCTTTCACAACGCCACGCTGGTCGCCGCGCGCTGGTAACATGGGGCGGGATGAAGTACTGCCGGTGTTGTACGACCTCGTTGTCACCATCGGCAGCGAGATCAGCCTCAAGCCGCTGCTGACGCGCACGCTGCAGCGCTTGCTCTACCACACCTCGTTCTCGGCGGGGTTCATCTGTCTGGATGTCTCTCCCTGCGATCATGAAGGCGGTGTGGTCGAAGTTCATCTCGATGCGGCAGTCGGCGATTTCGACCTGATCGGGGAGATCGGCAAGCCCATCCATCTGCCGTGCGCGCTGATCTGTCGGAGCGCCGGTCGCGAAGACGAGCAGGAGGCTTTGCTTTCCGCACTGCGTTGCACGCAGACGCAATACAAGGCCTATCTCAGGTTGCCGATCGACCAGTGCGGCGTGATCGTGCTGCTGGCCGCCGAGATACCGGAAACGGACTTGCCGCTGACCACCATGCTGCAGCCGGTGCTGTCGCATCTGGCCAAGGCCATCGTGCTGTGCCGCAGCAACGATGCCAGTACCAGCGTGCTGGTGAAACAGCGCGACATGCTGGAGCAGGTGTTCGAGAGCAGCTATTCCAGCGTGATGATCACCGATGACCAGGGCAATATCATCGAGGTCAATCCGGCCTTCACGCGCATCACCGGTTACACGCTGGATGAAGTGCGCGGCAGGAATCCGCACTGCATGGCTTCCGGACGGCATGACAAGCAGTTCTATCGCGAGATGTGGAGCGACATCACGGAAGCAGGACACTGGGAAGGCGAGATATGGAACCGCCGCAAGGACGGCGAGGTCTTCCCGAGCTGGCTGAGCATCAACCAGATCCGCGACAAGAACGGCAAATTGTTGCACTACGTGGGGACTTCCTCGGATATCACCAAGCGCAAGGAAGCCGAGGCGCAGATCCACCAACTGGCTTTCTATGATCCATTGACGCAGTTGCCCAATCGCCGCCTGCTGGTTGAGCGCTTGCAGCAGGCTTTCTCGGTCGGCACTCGCAGCGGGCAGCACGGTGCGGTGCTGTTCCTCGATCTGGACAACTTCAAGACGCTCAACGATACCAAGGGGCACGATACCGGCGACCAGCTGCTGGTCGAGGTGGCGAAACGTCTCGATGCCTGCGTGCGCGACGGCGACACCGTGGCGCGGCTGGGCGGAGACGAGTTCGTTGTGATACTGGAGTCGCTAAGCACGAAATCGGATGAGGCGGCGGCACAAGCCGATATGGTCGCGGAAAAGATACGCGATGAGCTGAGCCGTCCGTACCAGCTATCCAATCACGTCCATTACTCGACGCCGAGCATCGGCGTCGTGCTGTTCCGCGGCAATCTGCAGAGCCTGGACGATGTGCTGAAATACGCCGACACCGCGATGTATCAGGCCAAGACAGCTGGCCGCAACACTATCCGTTTCTACGATCCGGTGATGCAGGCAGCCATCGAGGCGCGCGCCGAACTTGAAGAGGATCTGCGCCATGCGCTCGAGCGCGACCAGCTCCGTCTGTATTACCAGGTCCAGATGGATAGCCGGAGGCGCCCTTTCGGAGCGGAAGTGTTGCTGCGCTGGATTCATCCCGAACGCGGTCTGATCCCTCCGGCAAAATTCATCCCGCTGGCCGAGGAGACAGGGCTTATCGTGCCGATCGGACTGTGGGTGTTGCAGACCGCCTGCGCGCAGCTCAGGCTTTGGCAGAGCAAGGAATCGACGCGCGATCTCACTCTGGCAGTCAACGTCAGCGCCAAACAGTTCCGCCGGCCCGATTTCGTCAAACAGGTGCAGCGCACGCTGGTGGAGTCCGGCGCCAGGCCTGCCTTGCTCAAGCTCGAGCTGACCGAAAGCATCGTGCTGGAGAACGTCGAGGACACTATCTCCAAGATGCGCGAACTCAAGTTGCTGGGCGTGAGCTTCTCGATGGACGATTTCGGCACCGGCTATTCCTCGCTGCAGTACCTCAAGCGCTTGCCGCTGGACCAGATCAAGATCGACCAGTCCTTCGTGCGCGACATCGCCAGCGATCCCAATGATGCCGCCATCGTGCAGACCATCATCGCGATGAGCGAAGTGATGGGGTTGCTCGTCATTGCGGAAGGGGTGGAGACCGAGGAGCAGCGCGAATTCCTTGATCTGCGCGGCTGCCATGCCTTCCAGGGTTACCTGTTTGGCAAGCCTGTGCCGCTGGAGGAGTTTGAGGTGCAACTGAAAGGCCAGTAGTATGTCGCTGTCAGGTAGCGACGGAGCAGGGCCGTGGTGGTGAATCGAAAAACGGAAGAACGAGATGTCTACCTATAACGTCAATTTGCATGAGGCGATCTATTCCCTGTCCGACGCGCTCGATCTGGTCGGCGTCACCCATATCCATCACGGCAAACGCGTCGCCTACATGGCCACCGAATGCGGCAAACAACTGGGTTGGAGTGGCCCCAGGCTGGACGAGTTGTTCCAGGCGGCCATCCTGCACGACAGCGGCGTGTCCCGAACCATGGTTCATGCAAACCTGGCGCAGATGGCCTGGGAGAACGAGGCGGAGCACTGCAAGCTGGGCGCCGAACTGCTGGCCAGCAGTCCGCTGCTGGAACACCTGTCGGACACCGTCCTGCAGCACCACACGCACTGGTCCGCGCTCAGGGATATGGATCTGCCGCTGGAAGTGAAGTTGCGGGCGAACTGCATCTACATGGTCGACCGCGTCGATGTGCTTGCCCTGTCTTATCAGCTCGAAGGCAAGGAGATATTGCTGGGCAAGGACGAGATCAGGGACAAGATAGTCAAGCGTCGCGGCGACTGGTTCTGTCCGGAGCTGGTCGATGCATTTCTGGCAGTCTCGTGCTCGGACGCATTCTGGTTCACGTTGGAAGGCGGCCATGTCAATGGCTACCTGGCGACCTGGTTGTCGCATTATCCGGACCGGAACATGGAATTCCACGAGTTGCGAAGTCTGGTCCATGTCTTCTCCAGCATCGTCGATGCGAAGAGCCCGTTCACCAAGCAACATTCCGACGGGGTGGCCAATCTGGCGCGTTATCTCGGCGGTCTGTTCGAATTGCCGGAAGAGGCCTGTGAATTGCTAGAACTGGTCGGGTTGCTGCACGATATCGGCAAGTTGCGCGTGCCGGACGAGTTGCTGGACAAGCCGGGCGAACTGAGCGAGGCCGAGACACTCATCATGCGCCAGCATTGTTTCGACACCTACAGCATCCTGAAGAACATCCGCGGGCTGGAGCGCGTCAGCCTGTGGGCTTTGCAGCACCACGAACGCATGGACGGCACCGGCTATCCCAATCACACCAAGGGTGTCGATCTCTCATTCGAGGCACGCATCGTCGCAGTATCCGACGTGTTCCAGGCGTTGGCCCAGGCGCGTCCCTACCGCGGCCCGCTAGAGCAGGATGTCATCATGATGCTGCTCAGGATACAGGCAGATGCAGGCAAGCTAGACGAGCGGATCGTTTCGAAGGTCGAACAGAACCTGTCGGCATGCTGGAATGCCGCCGTGAACCAGTCGACCTGGATGGTGATGAAATGAAGCTGAGCAGCAGATTCTATATTTTGCTGTCGGGTATTTTCCTGAGCTACAGTGTGATTTCCTGGCTGGTGTTCAGGGATATGGTGCATGAGATAAACCAGCAATGGGGGCGGCAGTTCGCCGAAAGACAAGTTCTGTTCGATAAATATAGAACGCTTTCACCGCTGATCCGCGAGATCAGGCTGGCTCGACAGATGGCGCTCGAACCCGCGCTGATCGAAATGGCGTTGCACGAGGATGATGCGGAAGTGAGACGCCGTGCGACCAGAGTGATGGAGCGTTACCGTTTCGATTTTCGTGATCACAGTTATTTCGCGGCATTCGCTCGCAGCGGGAGCTACTATTTCAACGATGCAGCAGGCCACTATTCGAACAAGCAGTACCGATACACCCTCTCCCCGCGCGCGAAAAGCGATTATTGGTTCTACGCGACGCTAAGGAGCGGCACGGACTATCAAGTGAATCTTGACCCTGACGTACATCTGGGCGTGGTGAAGGTCTGGATCAATGTATTGCTCAAGAACGGCGACGAGGTCCTTGGCGTGATCGGTACCGGTATCGACCTGTCCGAGTTTCTGAAGGAAAGTGTGGATATCAACCAGGAAGGGGTGGAGACTTTCTTTGTTGACAGGAGTATGGCTATCCAGCTATCCGCCGACCCCACACTGATCGACTATGCCAGCATCGCCAAGACGGTGGGTGAACGCATCAAGGTTGATGCCCTGCTGAAAAATCCCGCGGATATAGAAAAATTACGGCAGACGGCGGAATACCTCGAGCACCATGCCGGTGAAGTTGCCACGCTATGGGTGGATTATCGGGGCGACAAGCGTCTGCTTGGCATTTCCTATCTACCCGAGGTCGGCTGGTTTGATCTGACCCTGATGGATGAGAAGAGCCTGATGGTGATTCACGGATTTGCCTGGTTGCCGCTGTTGTTCGGAAGCATATTCATGCTTGGCCTGCTGATATTGGGACTGTTGCTGAATCACTGGGTGTTGCGACCGATCCACAGGTTGACCAAGGCGACCGAGCAGGTCCGGAAGGGCAATTATGAGGTCGAACTGCCCATCGTGGGGAAAGGCGAGATCTCGGAGCTTTCCCGCTCATTCTGGCGGATGGTTGAGTTCATTCATCACACCAATGAAGAGTTGGAAAGCAAAGTGAAGGAACGCACCGAAGATTTGCAGCGGTTGACAGAGATCGACTACCTGACCGGCTTGCTCAACCGGCGCGGCATGATGGATAAGCTGGAGCAGGAGGTTGCACGCCAGGCTCGCCAAGGCGGTTCAATGGGGCTGCTGCTGCTGGATCTGGATCACTTCAAAGCTGTCAACGATACCTATGGCCATGAAGCTGGCGATCTCGCCTTGTGCGCGGCGGCCAATGTGCTGCGTTCCATGAAGCGCAGCTACGATCATGCGGGTCGCTGGGGTGGAGAGGAATTCATCCTGCTTCTGCCGGAATGCGATGAGGATGAACTGGTTTCGATCGCAGAGCGGATCCGCGAGGCGGTGCAGTCTTTGCGTATCGATACGGGGACGCGCTCTTTCTCTTTCACTACCAGTATCGGCGCCCACCATCCCAGCACCCCGCAGACGCTGGATGCAATGCTGCAACTGGCTGACAAGGCCCTGTACGCCGCAAAAGACGCAGGACGCAACTGCGTGCGTCTGGCGAGTCAGTCTGCGCGGGAGAATTGAACGCGGGGCTAGCCGCGCGTGTTGGATTGTGTCGAGAACTGCGTCAGGTCGACCAGCGGCGCGGGTTGCCAGCTCGGTTTGCGGTGTTCGGCCACCACATTGGTGAAGATGCCGCCGCGCACGTAGAACTTGGCGGTGAGACGCATGAAACGGGGCTGGGTGACGGCGACCAGGTCGTCCAGCACGCGATTGGTCACATCCTCATGGAAATGTCCCTCGTTGCGGAACCCCCAGATGTACAGCTTGAGACTCTTAAGCTCCACGCACTGCTCGTCGGCGATGTAATCCAGGATTAATGTGGCGAAGTCCGGCTGGCCGGTCTTGGGGCACAGGCAGGTGAATTCCGGGATCTCCATGTGGATGTGGTAGTCGCGTTTAGGCTGCGGATTGGGAAAAGTTTCCAATGTCTTAGTGGCTTGGGTGGTCATTTGGTGAGGTGCCCGGGTTCAGTTAGAATGCAGCGCATTATATCGTCAGCCTGAATCAAATTGCGTCTTGCACATATAAAGTTAGCCGGTTTCAAGTCCTTCGTTGATCCCACCCTTATCTCGCTGCCCGGGCAGTTGGTGGGCATCGTCGGTCCGAACGGCTGCGGCAAATCCAACGTCATCGACGCCTTGCGCTGGGTGCTGGGAGAGTCCCGCGCCTCGGCGCTGCGCGGCGAATCCATGCAGGACGTGATCTTCAACGGCGCCGGTACGCGCAAGCCGGTGGCCCGCGCCAGCGTCGAACTGGTGTTCGATAACTCGCTGGGCAAGGTCGGCGGGCAGTGGGCGACCTACGCCGAGATCTCCATCAAACGCGTCCTTCAGCGCGATGGCGACTCCAGCTACTACATCAATAATCAATCTGTGCGCCGCAAGGACATCACCGACATCTTCCTCGGCACCGGCGTTGGCGCGCGTGCCTACGCTATCATCGAACAGGGCATGATCTCGCGCATCATCGAGGCCAAGCCCGAAGAGCTGCGCGTATTCCTCGAAGAAGCGGCAGGCGTGTCGAAATACCGCGACCGTCGCCGCGAGACCGAATTGCGTCTGGGCGACACACGCGACAACCTGTTGCGCGTCAGCGACATCCTGCAGGAACTCGACAAACAACTGGTGCACCTGGGCGGTCAAGCCGAGGTGGCCAAGACTTACCGCGAGCTGGAGGCAAGACGCGAGACCACGCAAAAACTGCTGTGGCTGGTGAACAAGCAGGAAGCCGAAGCGCGCCGTGTGCGTATGGCGCAACAGGTCGAGAAGACCAAGAACGACTTGGAAGCCGAGATCGCCAAGCTGCGCGAAGTGGAAGCCAAGCAGGAGACCGCGCGCAGCGAGCATTTTGGCCAATCCGATGCGCTGCACGCCAAGCAGGGCGAGTTGTATGCGAGCAATGCCGAAGTGTTGCGCCTGGAACAGCAGATCGCCTTCATCACCGAACAACGCAACCGCTTGGCGCAACAGATCCAGAACGGCGAACGCCAGATCGCACAGCAGCAGACCCAGCTGCAGGGCCTGCGCACGCTACGCACGCACTGGCAGCAGCAACAGGAAGATGCCGCCATACGCGTGGCGACCTGCGAGAACCGCAGCGAAGTCGAGGCGCAGAGTCTGCCGCAGGTGGAAGAGGCTGCACGCGTGGCGCAGGAACGCCTGAACTCGATGCAGCGCGAGCAGATGCTGATCCAGCAGCAATTGCAGATATTCGAGACCCAGCGCGGCCATGTGCAGGGCAACGTGCAGCAACTGGAAAGCCGCCGCTCGCGCCTGATGCTGGAACGCGACAACCTGCCGCAGACCGATATGGAGTTGCTGGAGCAGAACCAGCAGCAACTGGCCGAGATGCAGGCAGAGTACGAGATGCAGCAGCAGCAGTTGGCGGAATTGCAGGAACGCCTGCCGCTGGCCGATGCCGAGCGTCGCAAGCAGCGCGATGCGGTGCAGGTTCTGGAGCGGCAGTTGGCGCAGACCGAAGCGCGCCTGCATGCCTTGCAGCAATTGCAGGCGCAGCTCGACAACGACAAGAACCTGAAAGCTTGGTTGACGCAGCACCAGTTGGATAACGCGCCGCGCCTGTGGCAATCCATCCGCATCGAGCAAGGGTGGGAAGACGCGCTGGAAGCGGTGTTGCGCGAACGCATCAACGCGCTGGCGCTGCCGCGCCTGGAAGATGCGGCCAGTTGGAGCGATGCGCCCCCCGCCAAACTGGCGGTGTATGCGGCGGATGGTTCGCGTTCGAACCAGACT
Source organism: Sideroxyarcus sp. (assembly GCA_030651895.1). Classification (GTDB taxonomy): domain Bacteria; phylum Pseudomonadota; class Gammaproteobacteria; order Burkholderiales; family Gallionellaceae; genus Sideroxyarcus. The sequence goes on from JAUSBR010000010.1 coordinate 153,245, forward strand.
GCGTCGCAGTCCGGCCTGACCCCGCTGGCCAACTACGTGCGCTGCCAGGATGCACAGGCGACAGCGGTCGTGTCCGACTGGCTGTCCGGTGTGTTCGCGGTGGGCAGTTTGAACGAAGCGATGAGCCTGCGCGGCAATTTGGCAGCGGGGGCATGGCTGGTGACGGCACAGGGCCACCTGGTCGGCGCGCACAGCGTCCTGTTCCATGCGCCGGACAGCCAATTGCACGGCGTGCTGGCCCGCCAGCGCGAGATCGAAGCATTGCAGCAGGAAGCGCAGCAGCGCCGTGAAGCACTGGAGCAGGGCAAGCAGCAGTCGGCGCAGGCAGAAGAGATGTACCAATCCGTCTACGCACGTATCGCGCCGATGCGCAGTTCCACCACTGATCTGCAACAACGCCAGCACGGCTTGCAGATGCAGATCCTGAAACTGACCCAGGCCAACGAGCGCACGCAGGAACGCAACGTGCAGATCGCGCAGGAGTTGGAAGAACTGGCCGAGCGCGTGAACAACGAGCAGCGCCAGATGCAGGAGATAGCCGAGCAGATGGATATCCAGCGCGAGAAGCTGTTGTCGCAGCAGATGGAAAGCGATCAGGCGCGGCAGCAATCCGGCACCCAGGACAACCTGTTGCGCGAACAGCGCGACCGTGCGCAGAAGGCGCAGCACGAATTGCAGGAAGCGCGATTCTTCGCCAAGACCTGTGCGGAGAAGCTCGCCGATCTGGAACAGAACCTGAAACAGCAGGGAGAGACGCTGACGCAATTGGAAGAGGCGCTGGCGCACAGCCGCAACGAACAGGCGAACCTGAGCGAGGGCGACGCGGACCAGCAATTGCAGGGAGCGCTGCAGCAGCGCCAGGTGCATGAACAGGCGCTGGCCGAAGCACGCAATATTCTGGAGAACGCCACGCTGAACCTGAACCGCATGGAACAGGAGCGCATGGCCTGTGAGCAGAAGCTGCACCCCTTGCGCGAGAAAGTGAGCGAGATCACGCTGAAAGAGCAGGAAGCGCGCATCCAGTACGAGCAGTGGGCGGAGCAGTTGCAGGGTGTGGACGAAGAGCCGCTGCTGCCGCTGATCGAAGGCGCCAAGGCGGGCGGACTGCAGAACGAATTGACGCGTCTTGCTAACGAGATCACGGCGCTGGGCGCGGTGAACCTGGCAGCGCTGGAAGAATTGCAGACAGCGCAGGAACGCAAGACCTATCTCGATGCACAGGCAAAAGACCTGAACGAGGCGATCGAGACCCTGGAAGACGCGATACGCCGCATCGACAAGGAATCACGCGACCTGCTGATGGCGACCTATGACGAGGTGAACCGCCATCTGTCCGAACTGTTCCCTATCCTGTTCGGCGGCGGCGATGCGAAACTTGTGCTGACGGGCGATGAGATCCTCGATAGCGGCGTGCAGGTGATGGCGCATCCGCCGGGCAAGAAGAACGCATCCATCCATCTGTTGTCCGGTGGCGAAAAGGCGCTGACGGCTATTTCACTGGTGTTCTCGCTGTTCCAGCTCAATCCGGCGCCGTTCTGCGTGCTGGACGAAGTGGATGCGCCGCTGGACGATACCAATACCGAACGACTGTGCAAACTGATCCAGAAGATGTCCGAAAAGACCCAGTTCGTCTACATCAGTCACAACAAGATCACCATGGAAATGGCGCATCAACTGATCGGGGTGACCATGCAGGAGCGCGGCGTCTCCAAGGTGGTGTCGGTGGATATCGAAGAGGCGATGAAGCTGAGCGAGGACAGCGGCGGCAAGGCCGCTGTGGTTGCGGCCTAGTTGCAGTTTGTGCTGACCGCCTTGTTTGCCTCCTCCAGACGTTGGGCGCGCGCGTCATCATCAAGGACAGTGCGCTCTCCCTTTTCATCATAAGTGACCAGACGAGTACCTTCTTCGATGGAGCGAAGCATTTGCCGCGCGGCATCGCAGTTACGCTTCTTTGTTTCAGACTCTGCAACCTGCTGGGATTTTTTCTGAGCAGCCTCATCTTTTTCCAGCCTGGACTTTTTCAAGTCAGCTTCCCGTTCTGCGATGTTTTTTGGTGAGTAACTGGTCGGGGCTTCTGCTTGTCCTTTTCCTGAGATATTCCGAACAGATTCAGATTTCACATCGGGAGGTCGAGTGTCCGAGTAATGCACTTTACCTTCCGAATCAACCCATTTGTTCAGTTCGGCATTGGCGTTCAGAGCGGTTATCGCAATTGCGATAGTAAAAAAAAGTCGTTTCATGATGTCCTCCGAAAATGACTTTCGCGAAACTAGCTGTTAATTTGTCCCGCGTCAATTTATGATAGCGCCCGAGTTTTATGCCTGCCTCCCGAATTCGGAGGCTATGCAACGACAACCAGCGGAGTAGCAAGCCGAAATGTCACACATACAAACGCCGGCAAATATCGACCAGGATTACTATCTGGTCGATAGGAACCAGGATCTGGTGCTCAGGTTGTTCCGCTCGTATTACCGGGCGCACCAGAATTCGGGGAAGCTGTTTGACGACTTCCCCGATTTCTTCCTGGTCAAGCCCATCGTGCTTAAAGATGTCGATCTGGTGACCCGAGCCTCCGACAAACTCATCCTCGACGATTGCATCCACCGCGCACAGGAACGCAAAGGCTACATCGGTGTCAGCAAGCGCATGAACCCGAAATTGAAGTACTACTGGTTGGAACTGACCGTGCTGCCTTTCGTGCTGGGCGATTCGGTGACCGAGAACAATAAGAGCGAATTCTTCTATGTCCTCAGCAATTTCATCGAGTACACCAAGCAACACCCCAAGACCTATGGCGATATCACTGCCGAGATCGATTCGGACAAGGACCTGGCTCTGATGCTTAAGGAGATCAACAAGCAAGGCGACCACTTGCGCCAGTTGATCCCGATCTACCCGCAGGAGATGCTGGTGCACTTCAATCCAAACTGGCCGATCAGCGAGGTGAACAAGCTGCTGATGACCCTGAAGGACAATGACCAGAGCTGGTGTGAGGTCTTTTTCGAATATCTGATCTATGTGATGGGCAGAAAGGGTAAGTAGGGCAATAGCCCTGCGGCCCAAGGGCAAGTTTTGATATAATGCGCGCTTTGCAGAGGAAGGTTCCCATGCGTATTACACAAAAAGCCCTCACCTTCGACGATGTGCTGCTACTTCCGGCACATTCCAACGTCCTCCCGCGCGATGTCAGCCTGCGCACCCAGCTTAGCCGCAACATCACCCTGAACATTCCGCTGCTTTCGGCAGCGATGGATACCGTCACCGAGGCGCGCCTGGCGATCGCTTTGGCACAGGAGGGCGGCATCGGTATCGTGCACAAGAACATGACTGCCAAGGAGCAGGCGGCACAAGTCGCCAAGGTGAAGCGCTTCGAAAGCGGCGTCGTAAAAGACCCTATTACCATCGCGCCCAATATGACCGTGCGTGACGTGCTCAATCTGACCCGCCAGCACAAGATTTCCGGTCTTCCCGTGGTGGAAGGAAAGAAAGTGGTCGGCATCGTGACCAACCGCGACCTGCGTTTTGAGAGCAATCTCGACCAGTCCATCACCAATATCATGACGCCGCGCGAGCGGCTTATTGTCGTCAAGGAAAACGCCAATCGCGACGAGGCGCGCAGCCTGATGCACAAGCACCGTATCGAGCGCGTGCTGGTGGTGAACGATGCCTACGAGTTGTGCGGCCTCATCACGGTAAAAGACATACTGAAATCCAGCGAACACCCGCTGGCCTGCAAGGACGAACTGGGACGTTTGCGCGTCGGCGCAGCCGTCGGCGTGGGTGAGGGCACGGAAGAGCGCGTGACATTGCTGGTCGAAGCCGGGGTGGACGTGCTGGTGGTGGATACCGCCCACGGCCATTCGCAGGGCGTGCTGAGCCGTGTGCAGTGGGTCAAGAAGAATTTCCCCAAGGTCGATGTGATCGGCGGCAACATCGCCACTGCCGCCGCGGCCAAAGCGCTGGTCGATCATGGCGCGGATGCAGTCAAGGTGGGTATCGGCCCCGGTTCCATCTGCACCACGCGAATGGTGGCAGGTGTGGGCGTTCCCCAGATATCGGCCATCCAGAATGTGTCCGATGCCTTGGCAGGAACCGGTGTCCCGTTGATTGCAGACGGTGGAGTGCGTTTTTCCGGCGACATCTCCAAGGCCATCGCGGCCGGTGCGAATACTGTCATGCTGGGCGGCCTGTTCGCGGGTACCGAAGAAGCACCGGGCGAGATCGAGTTGTATCAGGGACGTTCGTACAAGAGCTACCGCGGCATGGGTTCTCTGGGCGCGATGCAGCAGGGCTCCAAGGATCGCTATTTCCAGGACACCGAAGGCAACAACGACAAGCTGGTTCCCGAAGGCGTGGAAGGCCGCGTGCCTTACAAGGGCAGCGTGCTGGCGGTGATACACCAGTTGTTGGGCGGATTGCGCGCCAGCATGGGTTACCTGGGTTGCCCGGACATTCCCACCGTGCATGCCAAAGCCGAGTTTGTCGAGATCACCTCTGCCGGTATCCGCGAATCGCACGTGCACGACGTGCAGATCACCAAAGAAGCGCCGAACTATCACATTGACTAAGAAAGGCGGAGCAATCCGCCTTTTTCATTACTATCCCCGCCATGCATAAAAAGATACTCATCCTCGATTTCGGTTCCCAGTACACCCAACTCATTGCCCGCCGCGTGCGCGAGACGCATGTTTATTGCGAACTGCACCCGTGGGACATGAGCGAGGCGGACATTCGGGCTTTCGATCCGGCAGGCATCATCCTGTCGGGTGGACCGAATTCCGTTTATGAGGAAGAGACGCCGAAAGCGCCGCAAGTTGTGTTCGATCTGAAGGTGCCGGTGTTCGGTATCTGCTACGGCATGCAGACTATGGCAGCCCAGTTGGGCGGCAAGGTCGAGAGCGGCAAGGTGCGCGAGTTCGGTTATGCCGAGATCCGCGCGCAGGGGCACTCAAAACTGTTTGACGGTATCCAGGACAAGACCAATGCCCAGGGGCACGGCCTGCTCGATGTGTGGATGAGCCATGGCGACAAGGTGACGGCTCTCCCGTCCGGATTTACTGCGATCGCTTCCAACGAAGCTACACCGTTCGCCGCCATGGCAGACGAGGCGCGCCGCTATTACGCGGTGCAGTTCCATCCAGAAGTCACCCACACCTATCAGGGCAAGGCCATCATCGGCCGTTTCGTACACGACATCTGCGGTTGCGGCCAGGACTGGAATATGCCGGACTATATCGCCGAAGCAGTGACGAAGATCAAGGCGCAGGTCGGCAAGGATGAAGTCATCCTAGGCCTGTCCGGCGGCGTGGACTCTTCTGTGGCGGCGGCGCTGATCCATCGCGCCATCGGCGACCAGTTGACCTGCGTGTTCGTGGATAACGGCCTGCTCCGTTTGCACGAAGGCGAGCAGGTGATGGAGACCTTCGGCAAGAATATGCACATGAAGGTCATCCATGTGGATGCCAGCGGCGAATTCATGAAACACCTCACGGGTGTCACCGATCCCGAGCAAAAGCGCAAGGTCATCGGGCGCGAGTTCGTCGAAGTGTTCCAGCGCGAATCCGCCAAGCTCAAACAGGCCAAGTGGCTGGCCCAGGGCACCATCTATCCGGATGTGATCGAATCGGCCGGTGCCAAGACCAAGAAGGCGCATGCCATCAAATCGCACCACAATGTCGGCGGACTGCCCGAGTCCATGCATTTGAAACTGCTGGAGCCCTTGCGCGAACTGTTCAAGGACGAAGTGCGCGAATTGGGTGTGGCACTCGGTCTGCCTGCCGACATGGTGTACCGCCATCCCTTCCCCGGTCCCGGTCTGGGCGTACGTATCCTCGGCGAAGTGAAGCGCGAGTATGCCGAACTGCTGCGCCGCGCCGATGCGATCTTCATCGAGGAATTGCGCAACACCAAGGATGCCGACGGCAAGAGTTGGTACGACAAGACCTCGCAGGCCTTCACCGTGTTTCTGCCGGTGAAATCGGTTGGTGTGATGGGTGACGGCCGCACTTACGAATGGGTCGTCAGTTTGCGCGCTGTGCAGACACAGGACTTCATGACCGCACACTGGGCGCACCTGCCTTACGAGCTGCTGGGCAAAGTGTCCAACCGGATCATCAACGAAGTGCGCGGCATCAACCGTGTGGTGTACGACATCTCCGGCAAGCCGCCCGCCACCATCGAGTGGGAGTGATTCCAGGCATTGCTGCGGTGTGGATGAATCACTGAGAACGGACATGCATCCATTCGCAATCTATCGCTGGTCGGATATTCCCAAACTGCTGATACTGGCAGTGCTGTATGCGCTGCTTATCCTGCTCGTCCTTTCCTATCTGACTACGGACGGAAACATCTCGCCGGTCTGGCTGCCTAGCGGATTGGGATTGGCTGCCCTGCTGCTGCTAGGGAAGAGATACTGGCCCGGGATATTCATCGGCGCGTTGGCAGCCTATCTGTTAGTGGACCGTTCGCTCACGGTTTCATTTTTTATTGCAGCCAGTAATGTCATCGAACCGTTGCTCGCGCTCTGGCTGCTTTCGCTTCCCAAACGCTTCGATCCGCAATTGCGGGATCCCCGGGACTACCTCTGGCTGATCCTGATCGGTACCTTCGTGGCCATGCTGTCGGCCAGCATCGGTATCGTCACTTTGTCGGTGGCGGGCATGTTGCCAGCGGAAGCGGTCATGGCTGGCTGGATGCACTGGTGGCGGGGGAATCTGTTCGGCATCGGACTGGTCACGCCATTCCTGCTGATCTGGCGCTATCTGCCGGCGGGTTGGTGGCGAGGAAAGGGTAGAGGGGTGGAGACGGTGCTGTTTGTCGCCTCATCGTTCCTGACCAGCATGGTCGCTTTTCACGGCTGGACGCTCGGCATGTTCCTGGATGTTCCGCTCGGCTATCTGATGTTCCTGTTCGTGCTCTGGGGAGCGCTGCGTTTCGGCCGCCACGGCGTCATGCTGATCCTGTTGCTGTCAGCGTTACAAGGCGTGCTGGGCGCACTGGATGGTGTCGGTTTCTTTGCTTCGGACATCGCCACCGGTCTGGCCAATTTCTGGCTCTATATGATGAGCCTGACTTTCGTCGGCATCGTGCTGGCGACCAGCATACGGCAGCAACGGGATGATGCGGAAGCGCTGAGCGAGAGCAAATCGACTTTGCATGCCATCCTCGACCATGCGCCGGTGGGTATCTGGTTCGTCGGTGTCGATGGGCGCTATCGCTTCGTCAATAAGCGGTTCTGTGATGCGGTCGGTATTCAGGAAACCGCATTCCTTTTGACCGAGAACCTGCGCGAAGTGATGGGGGATGAGGCGGCGGCGAGCTGTCTGGCTTCGGATAAGGCCAGCATGGCGCAGGATGAACCCTATATCTCCATCGAGGTGTTTCCGTTGGCGGACGGCAAACTGCACCAGTTGGAAATCACCAAAGCCAAATTGCGCGATAGCAAGGGTGAGATGGTCGGTGTCATCGGGATCTCGGTGGACGTGACCGCGCGCAAGCAGGCCGAAGAGGCGCTGCGCGAGAGCGAGGCGCGCTGGAGTTTCGCGTTGGAGGGCGGCGGCGACTGCGTCTGGGACTGGAATCTGCAAAACAACGAGGTCTCGCTCTCCAAGGGCGGCAAAGCCATGTTTGGTTTTGCCGACGACGAGATCGGCAACAACATGTCGGAATGGAACGCACGTGTGCATCCCGAGGATGTCACCCGTATGCTGCTGCAGGTCAGCGACTTCTTCCACAGCAAACAGGACAAGTTCGTCGCCGAGTACCGCGTGCGCTGCAAGGACGACAGCTGGAAATGGATACTTACGCGCGGCATGGTCTCGCACCGCAACGAAGACGGCCGGGTCATCCGCATGATCGGCACGCATACCGACCTGACCGAACGCAAGCAGGCCGAAGAGACCATCCAGCGTCAGGCACATTATGACGCGCTCACGCAATTGCCCAACCGCCGCCTGTTCCGCGATCGTCTGGAACAGACTATAAAGACAGCCAGACGCGACCATAGCGCCTTTGTCCTTATGCTCATCGATCTCGACCACTTCAAGGAGGTCAACGACACGCTGGGGCACGATGCGGGCGATTTCCTGCTGGTGGATGCCGCGCAACGCCTGCTGCATTGCGTGCGCGAATCTGACACTGTGGCACGCATGGGCGGTGACGAATTCGTGGTGATCCTGCCGTATATCGATGATACGGCGAGCATAGAGCGTATCGCGCAGAAGATCATCGACAAGCTGGCTTCGCCTTTCCTGCTGGGCGAAGAGAAGGCCTTCATCTCCGCCAGCATCGGCATCACGCTCTATCCCAGCGATGCCGACAGCATGGAGACCCTGATGAAGAATGCCGATCAGGCCATGTACGTCGCCAAGAACCTCGGCCGTAACCGCTTCAGCTATTTCACCCCGGCTTTGCAGGAGAAGGCGCAGCATCGCATGCGCCTGGTCAACGATCTGCGCGATGCGCTGTCGTCCAACCAGTTCGTGGTGTACTACCAGCCGATCATTGATCTGGCCACGGGTGACATCCACAAGGCCGAAGCGCTGATACGCTGGATGCACCCCACGCGCGGCATGGTCAATCCCGCCGATTTCATCCCGCTCGCCGAGGAGACCGGCATGATCGTCGAGATCGGCGACTGGGTGTTGCGGCAGGCGATGACCCAGGTGAAGCGCCTGCAGGCCAGCCACCACAAAGGCTTCCAGATCAGCGTCAACAAATCACCGGTGCAGTTCCACAAGGACAGTCCGCTGAAAGCGGAGGAGTGGTTGCAGGAACTGGAGCAGAACGGTCTGCATGCCAGCAGTCTGGTGGTCGAGATCACCGAAGGCGTGCTGCTGGACGACGATGGCAACGTCAAGGAGAGGTTGCTGGCATCGCGCGATGCGGGTATCCAGGTCGCGATAGACGATTTCGGCACCGGCTACTCCTCGCTGGCCTACCTGAAGAAATTCGACATCGACTATCTGAAGATTGACCAGACTTTCGTCAACAACCTTGGAAATCATCCCGACGATATGGCACTATGCGAGGCAATCATCGTCATGGCACACAAGCTCGGACTGAAGGTCATCGCCGAAGGTGTCGAGACCGAGCAACAGCGCGATCTGCTGGTACAGGCCGGATGTGATTTTGCACAAGGGTTCCTGTTCTCCAGGCCGCTACCGGCCGCGGAACTGGAAAAGCTGCTTAGCAAACCGTAGTTCCTGATTCCAGGCGGGGCCATGACGGATCAAAGCGAAATACAGATCGGCATCCTCAAATACGTACTGCTCTACGCTATCTTCGCCGGCCTCTGGATAATGGTCTCCGATCCAATGGTCACCATGCTCGTTTCCGAGCCTGACCATATACTCATCGCCAACACCATCAAGGGCTGGTTTTTCGTCGCTGTCACCTCGGCCCTGTTCTACGGATTGATGCGCCGCATCGTGCGCAGGATGCAGGATAACCTGGCACGCGAGAAGGCACTGCAGGCGGAAAAACTGCGCGCACTGCAACTGCTTGACGGTATCGCCGAAGGTTCCACCGATGCCATCTTCGCCAAAGACACCCAGGGGCGTTACTTGCTGTTCAACCGGGCTGCCGCGCGTTTCATCGGAAAAACAGAGGCCGAGGTGCTGGGCCGGGACGACACCGAACTGTTCTCTCCGGCTGATGCCCGTGCCGTTATGGCGGGAGACCGCAAGGTGATGGAGTCGAATCTGACCATGACCTATGAGGATTCCGTCGCGACCAGGAGTGGACGGACGATCTTCCAGTCGACCAAGGGCCCGTTGCATGATACGGACGGGAATGTGATCGGACTGTTTGGCATCTCGCGCGACATCACCGGGATGAAAGTGATCGAAGATGCGCTACGGCGCGAACGCGACCGCAACCAGCGCTATCTGGACACCGTGCAGAACATCATGCTGGCGCTGGATTCGGAAGGGCGCGTTAGCATGATCAACCACTACGGCTGCACCTTGCTAGGTTGCCGCGAGAGCGAGTTGCTGGGGCAGAACTGGTTCACCACCTGTTTGCCGCAACCGGAGGGTATCGAGACTGTTTTTCCGGTGTTCCGTCAGGTCATGTCGGGGGATATTGCCCTCGTCGAAGCTTACGAGAACGATGTGCTGTGCCGCGATGGTTCCAAGCGCACGGTCGCCTGGCACAACGGGTTCCTGAAGAACGAGGCCGGCAACATCATCGGCACGCTCAGTTCGGGCGAAGACATCACCGAACACAAGCGCGCGGAAGCGCAGATCCACCGTCTCGCCTATTACGATTCCCTGACCGAACTGCCCAATCGCACGCTGTTGCTGGACCGGCTCGGCATGATCGTGCCGATCGCATCGCGGCAACACAGGCATGATGCATTGCTGCTCTTCAATCTCGACCGTTTCAAGAACATCAACGACACCAGCGGCCAGGCGATCGGCGATTCGCTGCTCAAGGTCGTCGCCAAAAGGCTGAGCGGCGTGCTGCGCGAGGGCGACGTGCTGGCACGCCTGTCGGGCGACGAGTTCGCGATCCTGCTCCCCGACCTGGCGCACGAGGTGAACGCGGCGGCACACCAGACCATGCATGTGGCGGAGAAGATCCATTTCGGCTTGCGCGATCCGCTGCGGCTGGGCGAGGAACAGTTCGTGCTGACGGCCAGCATCGGTATCGCGCTGTTTCCCATCGAGGAATCGGATACACCACTGGACATATTGCGCCGTGCACAGACCGCGCTGCACCGTTCCAAAGCGAATGGCGGCGGGCAGACCACCCTGTTCGAGATCAGCATCGACGAGGTGGCCAAGCAGCGCTTCCTCATCGAGCGCGACCTACGGCTGGCCATCCCCGCGGGGCAGTTGCGGCTGTATCTGCAACCGCAGGTCGATCCCTCCGGCAAGATCGTCGGGGCGGAAGCGCTGGTGCGCTGGCAACATCCGGAACGCGGACTGATCACGCCCGGCATGTTCATTCCCATTGCGGAAGAATCCGATCTCATCATCGAACTCGGCCACTGGGTGTTCGGGGAGGTCTGCAAACTGATCGCTAGCGAAGCGGTGTGCGGCAAGCCTTGTCGCATCTCGGTGAACATCAGCGCGCGCCAGTTCCGTCAGCCCGATTTCGTCGCTTGGGTGAAGAACGAGCTCATCGCCAGCGGAGCCGAGCCGATGCATCTGACCTTAGAGGTGACCGAGGGCGTGGTGATCGACAACATCAGCAGCGTGATCGCCAAAATGAACGAGCTGACGGATATGGGCATCCATTTCTCGCTGGATGATTTCGGCACCGGCTACTCTTCGCTTGCCTACCTAAAGCGGCTGCCGATACACGAGCTGAAGATCGACAAGACCTTTGTGCAGGATGCGCCAAGCGATCCGGATGATGCTGCACTGGTAGAGACCATCCTCGCGGTGGCAAAGCTGATGCGTCTCAAGGTGGTGGCAGAGGGCGTGGAAACAGCGGAGCAGGCCGAATTCCTCAACCAGCGCGGACAGGTCATCCATCAGGGATATTTGTTCGGAAAGCCGCAACCGGCGGCAGAATTCATCAGCCTTCTGACCAGCAAGTCAAAACCATAAACGACCTCAGTCGTTCTAAATAGCCCGTTTTTCCGCCTTTATTCCGCGCTTGAGCCTGATGCTGACCTGATACTTTAGCGTCGAGCCGATGCCCTTGGCATCCTTTAGCGAAAGAGGTGGAACATGTCTGCACAGAAAAATATCCGTTTGGTCTCTTCCCGCGACGAGGCGGATCCCGCCGAATCCGAAGCGATACTGGAATCGCGCGGTCGCGTCGAGGCCGAGATTGAGGCGCAGTTGGCAGCCCAGGCGCGCGCCCGAGCCGAGGCCCATGCCCGAGCTGTGCTGCAGGACAAGGCCAAGCAGGAGAGTGAACTCGCCGAACTGGTCGAGGTGCGCACCCGTGCCGAGGCCGAGATCATCAATGAAGTGCAGGTCCGTGCCGGGCTGGAACGCGAACTCAGCGCTGCCGCACATGCCAAGCGCAAGACCGAGGAGAGTCTGACCGAAGCGGTGCGAGAAAAACTGGAAGCTGAAAGACAGGCGCAGGCCGAACTCGAACAGCGCATGGCCGCTGAACAACGCCTGCGCGATGAACTGGAGCGGCAGGCGAAACTGGATCGCGAAGCGGCCTTGCTGGCCCAGGAGAAGGCGCAGACCGAGGGGCTGGTCACGCAGAGCAAACAGCACAAACTCAAGTCCGAGAAAGAAGCGATGGCGATGGTTAACGCCAAGCTCACCGCCGAAGACTCGGCGCAGGATGCGATGAATGCCCGCGTGCGTGCCGAGATGACCGCGCTGGCCGAGAAACAGACCCGTGTGGCCGCAGAGCTGGAAGCCGAGCGCGCTGCCACGGAACGGGCCGCGGAAGAACGCAAGCTGCTGGAGACGGTGGAGCTGCGCATCAAGGTTGAACAGGAAGCGCAGGCGGAAGTCTCCGCCCGCGTCGCTGCCGAACTCAGACTGGCCGAAGCCGCAAAACAGGCCGTCGAGAAGGAACAGGCCGAGCGTCTGGCGGCGGAACGCAAGCTGCAAGCCGAGCAGGAGATGCTGAGTCTGCTCGAATCGCGCGTGCAGGCCGAACAACTGGCGCTCAGGGAGCGCGAAGCGGCAAATGCGGTGCTCATGCAGATCGAACTGGAAGCGCGCGATCTGCTGTCCGCCGAAGAGCAGGCCAAACGTGCCGCCGAGGTCAAGCTGCAGGCCGAGCGCGAACTGATGGAGATGGCACAGCAACGCGCCGAAGCCGATATGCGTGCCTCGCATGCCGTCGAGATGCAGGTGCATGCCGAGACAGAAGCGATCGAGCTGGCCAATCAGCGCTACGAGATGGCTGAATGTGCCCGCAGCATCGCCGAAGGCAAGGCCGAACTGGAGCGTGAGACCTTTGCCGTCGAACAGGCGCGTGCCAATGCCGACGAGCTGGCCGCAAGGGAGCTACAGAAGAAGCTTGATACGATCAATGCCTATCTGCCGCTGGCAGAGCAGCATGCACGGATGATGGTCGAATCCTGCCTGGCAGAGGAGGAGCGACTGGCCGCGGAGACCGCCGCCATCATCGCCCTGCAGCAGCGCACCGATGCCGACCGCGCTGCCACAGAGGCCGCCGAACTGCGCCGGGAACTGGACGAGGAGGCGGCAAAGGTTGCACAAGCGCGGGCAATTGCGGAGAATGAGGCTATCGACAAGATCACCCTGCGTATGGACACTGAACTGAAAGCTATCGAGGCCGACAACGAATGCATCGCCGCAGAAGTGCGCGCGCAGGAGATCGCCGCCGCCAAGGCAGCACTGGCCGCGCAGATACTCGCTTCGGCAAGAGAGAAGGAAGAACTGGAGATGCGTGCGCTGAACATGGCCAAGGCCCAGGCGGAAGCACTGGCGCAGGCGGTCAAGACCGAAGAAGAGACGGTGCAGGTGCAAGCCCGTGCCGCCGTGTTGGCCCGTCAGCGTATGGCTGTCGCCGAGCAGACCAAACTTCAGGCCGAACAGCACGAGCGCGACGAAGCCGCTTTGCTCGAACAGGAACAACTCAATCAGCAAGCTGAAGAAAGTATCGCCGAGTCGCGCATGCAACGCCTGGCGGCTGAGCGCCAGGCCGCTGCCGAGCAAGCCAAACTGATGGCGGAAACGCGTGAACGCGAAGAAGCTGCTTTACTCGATATGCAACAACGCAACCTGCAAGCCGAAGAACGCCTCGCTATTGCTCGCAGGGAACGTCTGGAAGCGGAACAGAACGCAGTCAAGGCGGCCGAGGAGCGCATCGAGGCCGAGCAGCAAGCCACCGAAGCGGCACGCCAGCGCGGTCTGGCCGAGTTGCTGGCACAGCAGACCGCCAACGAGAACGCCGAGATGCAGGAACAGTTGATCGCCACCCTGACGGCGGGCGAGGAGTTGGAACGCGGCTTGATCAATGAGAATAGCGAAGAGCTGCGCCATGCCAAGGCACAGCTGGAAACCGGCAAGCTGTTGCAGAAACTGCGCAAGACCCACCGTGTGAATCGTATCTCGCAATTCGCCCTGGCCGCTTCGTTGTTGCTGAGCGTCGGGCTTTGGGTGAACGGTTCCGGCACAAAAGCGCCGGCGGTGGAAAGCGTAGCGAGCGGAAATGTCGCTGCGGTGCAAGTCGCACCCGAACAGAAGACGGAAGAGGTCGCCAGGGTGGCAAGCCTGCGCCTCGCCACGGGTCTGGGCGACAAGACGGCGCAGAAGCCGCAGACGGAAGTCGAAAAAGAGTTCTAAGCAGGGATCAGGGACGGGAAAGACAAACGGGGGCGTCAGCCCCCGTTTTCATTTGCTGCATTGCACAGCGATCAGTATTTCGTCACGCGAGCGACGCCGTCGCTCTCGATCACGCGCACCTTCTCGCCGACGGCGATTACCTCACTGTCGCCGACCGTCTGCACCACCGAGATGTAACTTCCGTCTTCAAGCTTGATGGCGTATTCGATGCCGTCCTCGCGTGTGTAGCCTTCCTCGGCTGCCGCACCGACCACGCCGCCGACCACCGCACCCAGCACCGCGGCGACTTCGCCAGTCTTGCCCCGGGCCGCGCCGCTGCCGGCGATGCCGCCGACGATGGTGCCCGCGGTCGTGCCGACCTGGCTCTTGGTGCCTTCGATGCGCACCATATGCATGCTTTCAACCACACCTACCCTGAAGTGCTGTACCTGACGCACCTGGTCACGGGTATAGATATCGCCGCCTTTCTCGCTGGCACAGCCGGCCAGCAGCAGGGCAGAAGCGAAGGGAACGATCAGTAATATTTTCATGGCGATCTCCTTATGCGCTGGTTCGTTGCGCACCTTGCGCATCGTCTGCATCTTCGTCATCCAGATCGGGCGCAGGTTCCCCGGGTTTCCACTGTTTCAGCAACAAAGCGTTGCTGACCACCGATACCGAGCTCATCGCCATGGCGCCGCCCGCGATCATCGGATTGAGCAGGCCGAGACCGGCCAGCGGGATACCCAGCACGTTGTAGGCAAAAGCGAAGAACAGATTCTGGCGGATCTTGGAAAGTGTCACCTTGGACAGGTCGATGGCATCGGCCACGCTGTTGAGGTCGCTGCGCATCAGCGTGATGTCTGCCGCCTCGATGGCGATGTCGCTGCCGCTCTTCATGGCGAAGCTCACGTCGGCCGCGGCCAGCGCGGGGGCATCGTTGATGCCGTCGCCGACCATGCCGACCACGGTCTGCTCGTTCCTGAGCGAGGTGACATAGCTGGCCTTGTCCTGCGGCGATACTTCGGCGATGTATTCCTCGATGCCTGCCTGTTGCGCGATGGCCTGGGCGGTGACCTGATTGTCGCCGCTCAGCATCACCACGCGTATGCCCATCTCCTGCAGGCGGGCAACGGCGACGCGGCTGCTGTCGCGGATCTTGTCGGCGAAGGCGATGTAACCGAGCAGCACGTTCTCGCGCGCGACCGCGATGACGCTCTTGCCCTGTTGCTGCAATGCCAGTATCGATGCGTCATCCAGTGAGACGCCCTGTTGCGCGATAAAGGCGGGCGAACCGAGCATATAGAGCGAGCCGTCCAGCGTCGCGCGCAATCCGCCTCCCGGTGTCTCGCCGAAATCGGCGATAGGCAGCGGCATGATCGCCTGTGCCTTGGCGTGTTCCATGATCGCGCCGGAGAGCGGGTGAGTGGAATGTTGCGCCAGGCTGGCGGCGATGCGCGTCAATTCGCCCACGCCGCTGGCGGCGCTGGGGCGCAGGTCGGTGAGGGCGGGTTTGCCTTCGGTCAGCGTGCCGGTCTTGTCCAGCACCAGCACGGAGAGTTTGTGCGCGCGTTCCAGTGCCGCCGCATCCTTAACCAATATTCCTTCGCGTGCGGCCAAGCCGCTGGCGACGACGACGGTGATGGGTGTCGCCAGACCCAAAGCGCAGGGGCAGGCGATGACCAGCACCGACACGGCGGTGATCAATGCATAGGCGAAATCTTTTTCCACGTACAACCAGACGAAGAAGGTGATGACGGCAAGTACCAGCACGACCGGCACGAAGATGCCCGATATCTTGTCGGCCAGGCGCTGGATCGGCGCTTTCGAACCCTGTGCCTGCTCGACCAGACGCACGACCGCAGCCAGTTGGGTATGGCTGCCGACTGCGGTGGCGCGGCACTTGATCACGCCCTGATGGTTGAGCGTGGCAGCGTAGACCTTGTCGTTCGCCTGTTTGGTTTGCGGCATGCTTTCGCCGGTGAGCATGCTCTCGTCCAGCGACGAGGTGCCGTCCAGCACGACCCCGTCCACGGGCACGTTCTCGCCGGGACGCACGATGAAGATGTCGTCCGGGCGCAAAGAACCTACCGGGACATCCAGCACCGCGCCGTCGCGTTCTACATGGGCGATCTTCGGCTGCAACTGGATCAGTTTTTCGATGGCGCTGGATGCCTTGGCCTTGGCGCCCATCTCCAGTAGCTTGCCCATCAGCACCAGCGTGATCAGCACCGCGCTGGATTCAAAGTACACCGGCTGGTGGATATCGAGCACGACGATGGCGACACTAAGGAAATAGGCGGCACTGGTGCCCAGCGCCACCAGCAGGTCCATGTTACCGCTGCCGTGTTTGATGCTGGCCCAGGCACCGCGGTAGAAGCGCGCGCCGATCCAGAACTGCACCGGCGTCGCCAGCAGCCACTGCATCCAGGTCGGAACCATCAGGTGGATGTCGAAAATCATCAGCAACATTTCCAGGATCATCGGCGTAATGAGTCCCAGCGCGATGAAGAAACGCAGTTTTTCCAGTTTGTAGGCTTTGACGCGATCCGCTTTTTCCGCGGCGAAGTCGCGCGTCACATGCGCGTCGAAGCCGGTATCGCGCACCGCCTTGATCAACTCGTCCACATTGGTGCGAGCGGGGTCAAAGCTGATACTGGCCTTCTCGGTGGCCAGGTTCACCACGGCGGTGACTTCAGGTAGTTGATTCAATGCCTTTTCCAGGCGGCCGGAACAGGAGGCACAACGCATGCCGACGATCTGGAGGTCGGCGTGATTTTCTGCTTGGGACATGGGGAGAAATACTCGTGAAAAGAATAGGCCAAAAGATACGCCCGAGCGCCTTCATTGTCCATCTTGACCTTGAGCCAAACGCGGTTTCCTGTTTCAATCCGGCTTCATTCAAAAAACAGGGAAAAACATGGCTCAGGCAAGCATCGGCATCATCGGGGGGAGCGGTGTTTACGACATCGCGGGGCTGGAAAACAAGCGCTGGGAAAAGGTCGAATCGTCTTTCGGCGCACCGTCGGATGAACTGCTGTTCGGCGAGCTCAACGGCGTCAAGCTGGCCTTCCTGCCGCGCCACGGAAGAGGACACAAGATTCCCCCGTCCGAGATCAACTTCCGCGCCAACATCGACGTGCTGAAACGAGTAGGGGTGACTGATGTCATCTCGGTCAGTGCCGTCGGTTCTCTGCGCGAACACTTGACTCCCGGCACCTTCGTCATCGTCGACCAGTTCATCGACCGCACCTTCGCCCGCGAGAAATCGTTCTTCGGTACTGGCCTCGTCGCGCATGTCTCAATGGCGCATCCCGTGTGCAAACGCCTGGGCGACCATATCGAAGCAGCAGCGAAGGAAGCGAGCATCAACGCCCTGCGCGGCGGCACGTACTTGGTGATGGAAGGCCCGCAGTTCTCCAGCCTCGCCGAATCCGAGCTGTATCGCCAGTGGGGCTGCGACGTGATTGGTATGACCAACATGCCCGAAGCCAAGCTCGCCCGCGAAGCCGAACTCTGCTACGCCACCGTGGCCATGGTCACCGATTACGACTGCTGGCATCCCGACCATGACGACGTGACCGTGGAACAGATCATCAAAGTGTTGCTGGCGAATGCCGACAAAGCCAAGACGCTGGTGAAGCATCTCGTGCCGCACGTTGGCAAAGATGCCAAGGCCTGTGACTGCGGCTGCCGCACCGCGCTGCAATATGCGCTCATTACTGCACCTGACGCGCGTGATGCAGAAATGAAGAAAAAGCTGCAAGCGATAGCAGGGCGCGTGCTTTAAGATTTTGGAGAGACGCCGATTGTATTTTCCGTTCGTGGTGAGCCTGTCGAACCATGAACGGACCACTGAAAGATAGCCCTTTGACAGGCTCAGGGCGAACGGCATATTCAGAGATGACTGAAGAAAAATTACGCACATCCTTGTTGCAAACCTCCCGCCGCATGGTCGAACTAGGCCTCAACCGCGGCACGGCGGGCAATGCCTCGGTGCGCTGCGGCAACGATCTCCTAATCACGCCGTCCGCCTTGCCGGTCGCCGAGATGACCGAGCAAGACCTGGTGCTGATCGCCACAGACGGCAAAGTACTGCAAGGCCGCAAGCCCTCCAGCGAGTGGCGCTTCCACTGCGACATCCTCAACGCCCGCCCCGAGATTGGCGCCGTGCTGCACATGCATTCAACCTACGCCACCACCATGGCCTGCCTGGGCCGTGACATACCCGCCGTGCACTATCACATCGCCATCGCAGGCGGCGACACCATCCGCTGCACGCCTTACACCATCTTCGGTGAACAGAACCTCTCCGACCTCGTGCTGGAAGCCCTGCGCGACCGTAAGGCCTGCCTGCTCGGCAACCACGGCATGATCGCACTGGGCAAAGACCTGGACGATGCCCTGTCCGTGGCGCATGAAGTCGAATGCCTGTGCGAGATCTACTGGCGCGCGTTGTCGGTGGGCGAACCCAAGATACTCACCGCGCAGCAGATGCACGAGGTGAAAGCCAAGTTCGTGGAGTACAAGAAACGCAGTTAGCTATAGATCCGTTCGCCCTGAGCCCTATAATCCCGTTCGTCCTGAGCCTGTCGAAGGAACGAACGGCGCGCCGAACAGAAGTGGCGGACTGCGAAGCAATAAGAACCGATCAAAAGAAAACTTAACAAAGGAAACACCATGCCCATCAAATCCAGAGTCCGCACCGTCCCCCATTACCCCAAACAAGGCATCATGTTCCGCGACATCACCACGGTGCTCAAAGACCCCGTCGGCCTGCGCGCCACCATCGACGAACTGGTGCGCCGCTATAAGGACGTGAAGATCGACAAGATCGCGGGCATCGAATCGCGCGGTTTCATCATCGGTACACCGCTGGCCTACGCGCTCGGCGTCGGCTTCGTGCCCATCCGCAAAAAAGGCAAACTGCCCGCCGAAACCATCGGCCACGACTACTCGCTCGAATACGGCACCGACCGCATCGAGATCCACACCGACGCCATCTCCAAGGGAGAAAAAGTGCTGCTGGTGGACGACCTCATCGCCACCGGCGGCACGGCAGAAGCCGCCGTCATTCTCATCGAGAAGATGGGCGGCAAGATCATCGAATGCTGCTTCATGATCGACCTGCCGGACATCGGCGGTCGCGCGCGGCTGGAGAAGCGCGGGCACAAGGTATTTTCGTTGTGCGAATTTGAGGGTGATTGATCCATGAAAGTCGAAACCCTGCGCTGGTTCAACAACCGGCTGGAAATGATAGACCAGCGCATCTTGCCAGCTGCGTTTGAATACCTGAGTTACTACACGGCGCATTCTGTGGCCGAAGGCATCCGCAGCATGGTGGTGCGCGGCGCACCGGCCATCGGTGTGGCGGCGGCTTATGGCGTGGCACTGGAGGCGCTGCATTTGCAGGAGAAATCTGCGGGTGAGTTCAAAGCAGGCATGGAGACCGGCTTCAGCGTGCTGGCCGCCAGTCGCCCGACGGCGGTGAATCTGTTCTGGGCCTTGCAGCGCATGCGCAAGGTTTGGGAGAGCGTGGCAACGCAATCGCCGCAGCAGGTCGCGCAGCGTTTGCTGGCCGGGGCTCATGAGATTCTGGCCGAGGATATCCGCATCAACAAGGCGATGGGCGCGCACGGCGCGGCTTTGCTGAAAGACGGGGCGCGGGTGTTGACGCACTGCAACGCGGGGGCGCTGGCGACGGCGGGGTGGGGCACGGCGCTGGGGGTGTTCCGTTCTGCGGTTGAGGCGGGCAAGAAGATTTCGGTGATTGCCGACGAGACGCGCCCGTTCCTGCAAGGCGCGCGGCTGACGGCGTGGGAGATGGTGCAGGAGAACATCCCGGTGACGCTGATCACTGACAACATGGCCGGTCACCTGATGGCGCACGGCGAGGTGGATGCGGTGGTGGTGGGTACGGATCGGGTGGCGGCCAACGGCGATGTGGCGAACAAGATCGGCACTTATATGGTGGCGGTGCTGGCGAAGCGGCACAACATTCCGTTTTATGTGGCGTGCCCGCTCTCGACCATCGACCTCAACATCGCTTCGGGCAAGGACATTCCCATCGAGGAGCGATCGGTGGAGGAGGTGAAGGGCTTCCGCGATTATCACTGGGCGGCGGAGGGGGTGAAGATCCGCAATCCGGCCTTTGATGTGACCCCGGCCGAGCTGGTGACGGGGCTGATTACGGAAAAAGGGGTGGTGCTTGCTCCCGATGTCCATAACATCAAGAAGTTAATGTCCGCCTGAGTCCTCGCAAATCAGCAAACCCCGCTCCCTGCATGAAAACGCGGCGGGGTTTTGCTCGATACTCTTAAATACCTGTTTCCATTGGGCTGACCTTTTGGTACAATCCGCGCCGTTTTCAGATGGGCTTCAGGCCCGTTTTTTATTTGTGGGTACGAATATGGATGTGGCGAAGCTGGTAGAAACGACGCTGGCCGGTATGGGGTACGAGCTGGTCGATCTGGAGTTGTCCGGACGCGGATTGATGCGTGTATTCATGGACAAGCCGGACGGTATCGCGGTGGAAGACTGCGAGCGCGTAAGCAACCAGTTGGTGCGCCTGTTCACGGTGGAGGGGGTTGAGTACGAACGCCTCGAGATCTCTTCGCCGGGTTTGGACCGGGTAGTCAAGAAGGAAGCGGATTTTGTGCGGTTTGCCGGACAGAAGGTGCAGATCAAGGTGCGCGTGCCATTGGCAGGTCGCAAGAACTTTGTCGGCATCATCGGCGAGTTGAAGGATGGGGTTTTGCAGTTGGATGTGGATGGCAGCCCGGTAGCAATCGAGCTGTCTAATATGGACAAGGCACGTTTGGTGCCGGTGTTTTAATTCTAGGCTGGTTGGAGACTGTTATGAGTCGTGAAGTTCTGTTGTTGGTGGATGCCTTGGCGCGTGAGAAGAACGTGGACAAGGAGATCGTGTTTGGTGCGCTGGAATCGGCTTTGGCCTCCGCGACCAAAAAGCGTTTCTCGGAAGAAGAGGCGGATGTGCGCGTGAATATCGACCGCGAGACCGGCGAATACGAGTCCTTCCGCCGCTGGCAAGTGATGGACGACGAGACTTTCGAGACGCCAGAACTGCACATCAAGCTGGAAGAGGCGCAGAAACGCGATCCCGACATCCAGATGGAAGAATTCATCGAAGAGCCGCTGGAGAACATCGACTTCGGCCGTATCGGCGCGCAGGCGGCGAAACAGGTCATCTTCCAGAAGATCCGCGACGCCGAGCGCGAACAGATCCTGGCCGACTTCATGGATCGCAACGAGCACCTGGTGTCCGGCACGATCAAGCGTATTGAACGCGGCAATGCCATCGTCGAATTCGGCAAGATCGAAGCTTTGCTGCCGCGCGATCAGATGATCCCGAAAGAGAACCTGCGCGTCGGCGACCGCGTCCGCGCCTATCTGTTGCGCGTCGACCGCACCGTGCGCGGCCCGCAGATCATCCTGTCGCGCATCACCACCGAATTCCTGAAGAAGTTGTTCGAACTGGAAGTGCCCGAGATCGAGGAAGGCATCCTGGAGATCGTCAGCGCGGCACGCGATCCCGGTTCGCGCGCCAAGATCGCGGTGCGCAGCCACGACCAGCGTCTGGACCCGATCGGCACCTGCGTCGGCATGCGCGGTTCGCGTGTGCAGGCCGTGACCAACGAACTGGCGGGCGAGCGCGTCGACATCATTCTGTGGTCGGACGATTCCGCCACCTACGTCATCAACGCCCTGGCGCCTGCCGAAGTCAGCAGCATCGTGGTGGATGAGGACAAACACAGCATGGACGTGGTGATCGAGGAAGAGAACCTGGCACAGGCCATCGGTCGCGGCGGCCAGAACGTGCGTCTGGCCAGCGAGTTGAGCGGCTGGGAGATCAACCTGATGACGGTTGAACAGTCCGCCGAAAAGAACGAGCAGGAGTTCGCCAAGGTCCGCGATCTGTTCGTGGCCAAGCTGGATGTGGACGAGGAAGTCGCCGACATCCTGGTGCAGGAAGGTTTCAATACATTGGAAGAAGTGGCTTACGTGGAGTTGGACGAGATGCTGGCCATCGAGTCGCTGGACGAAGCCACGGTGAACGAGTTGCGCAGCCGTGCGCGCAATGCGCTGCTGACGGCGGCCATCGCCAACGAAGAGCAGGTCGAGCACAACATCGAAGACCTGCTGAAGATCGAGGGCATGGACGAAGAGACAGCGCGCACGCTGGCTGGCAAGGGTGTCGGTACGCAGGAACAGCTGGCCGATCTGGACGGTGACGAACTGGTGGAAATGACCGGTATGGATGCCGACCGCGCCAGTCAGTTGATCATGACGGCGCGTGCGCCCTGGTTCGTTTGAACCGGCAGCGCAGACAGTAAAGGTTATCCGTAGTCTGGTGGTATTGGTTTAAGGGGTCGTAATGGGAAAAATGAACGTCGCGCAATTTGCGGGTGAGCTTGGGCTGCCGGTGGAACTGCTGTTGGAGCAGTTGCAATCGGCTGGAGTCGCCAAGCAGAAAGATACCGACACCATATCGGAGCAGGACAAATCGCAACTGCTGGAACACTTGCGCGGCGCGCACGGTGCCGGCAAGAACAAGATCACGCTGACCCGCCGCGAGACGACGGCGATCAAGAAGTCGGACAGCACCGGCAAGTCGCGCACCATCCAGGTGGAAGTGCGCAAGAAACGCACGGTCGCCGCACCGACTGCCGCTGTGGAAGAAGCTGCTCCGGTGGTAGAGGCGCAGCCAGCCAAGCCGGTCAAGAAGGTACTCGACGAGCAGGAACAGAAGTCGCGCGAAGAAGAAGCGCGTCTGCAAGCCGAACTGGCCGCGCGCCAGGCCGCCGAGATCGAAGCCAAACAGGCGCGTACCAGCAAGCGCAAGGCAGCTGCGGCCGAACCGGCGCCTGCACCCGCGCCGGAGCCTGTTGTCGAAGCCAAGCCGGTTGCCGAGGTACCAGCCGCCGTCGCACCCGCTGCCGGAACACCGGATGGAACGCTGCATAAACCGACGCTCAAGCCCGGCGACAAGGTGGCACGTCCCGCCAAGAAGATCGACAAACCCGCTGCCGTTAAAGACAGCCCGTGGGATGACAAAGGACACAAGAAGCGTCCGCCTTCGCGTACCACGGATACACGCGCCGGATTGGGCGGACGTACTGGCGGTAGCGCTGTTCGCGCGCCGCGTCACGACAAACACAGCAAGCCCGAGGCTGCACACGCATTCTCGTTGCCGACCGAGCCTATCGTACAGGAAGTGATGGTTCCGGAAACCATCAGCGTCGCCGAGTTGGCGCAGAAGATGTCGATCAAGGCTGCCGAGATCATCAAGGTTCTGATGAAGATGGGTTCCATGGTCACCATCAACCAGGTGCTGGATCAGGAGACCGCGATGATCGTGGTCGAAGAGATGGGCCACAAGGCCGTGCCGGCCAAGCCGGACGATCCCGATGCCTTCCTGATGGAAGCGGTCGACCACGGCGATGTGGTGCTGGAGTCTCGTGCTCCGGTCGTCACGGTCATGGGTCACGTCGACCACGGCAAGACTTCTCTGCTGGACTACATTCGCCGCACCCGTGTGGCTTCCGGCGAAGCCGGCGGTATCACGCAGCACATCGGTGCGTATCACGTCGATACCCCGCGCGGCATGATCACCTTCCTCGACACCCCGGGCCACGAAGCGTTTACCGCGATGCGTGCGCGCGGCGCGAAAGCGACTGACATCGTGATTCTGGTGGTGGCTGCCGACGATGGCGTGATGCCGCAGACCAAGGAAGCGATCCACCACGCCAAGGCGGCCGAAGTGCCTATCGTGGTCGCGATCACCAAGATCGACAAACCGGATGCCAATTCCGAGCGCGTGCGCCAGGAACTGGTGGCCGAAGGCGTGGTGCCCGAGGATTGGGGCGGAGACGCGATGTTCGTCGAAGTATCCGCAAAGACCGGTCAGGGCATCGACACCTTGCTGGAAGGCATCCTGTTGCAGGCCGAAGTGCTGGAACTGAAGGCGCCGAAGAACGCCAGCGCCAAGGGCGTGGTGGTCGAAGCGCGTCTGGACAAGGGCAAGGGTGCAGTGGCGACGCTGCTGGTGCAATCCGGCACGCTGAAACGCGGCGACGCGATTCTGGTCGGCTCCGTATCGGGCCGTGTGCGCGCCATGCTGGACGAGAACGGCAAAGTGATTAACGAAGCGGGCCCCTCCATCCCGGTCGAAATTCAAGGTTTGTCCGAAGTGCCGGTCGCCGGTGCGGATTTCCTGGTGCTGGCCGACGAGAAGAAGGCGCGCGAGATCGCCCTGTTCCGTCAGGGCAAGTTCCGCGACGTGAAGCTCGCCAAGCAGCAGGCGGCCAAGCTAGAGAACATGTTCGAGCAGATGGGCGAGGGCGAAGTGCGGACCTTGTCTGTGATCGTGAAGGCAGACGTGCAGGGTTCGCTCGAGGCGATCGCCGGTTCGTTGCAGAAGATTTCCACAGCCGAGGTCAAGGTCAACCTGATCCACAGCGGCGTGGGTGCCATCACCGAGTCCGACGTCAACCTGGCACTGGCTTCCAAGGCCATCATCATCGGCTTCAACTCGCGTGCCGACGCGACCGCGCGCCGTCTGGCGGAGTCGTCCGGCGTGGATATCCGCTACTACAACATCATCTACGCGATGGTGGACGAGATCAAAGCGGCACTGTCCGGCATGCTGGCACCCGAGAAGAGGGAAAGCATCATCGGCATGGTCGAGATCCGCCAAGTGTTCACCATCTCCAAGGTGGGAACGATCGCGGGTTGCTACGTCACCGAGGGCATGATCAAGCGTTCCTCCAGTGTGCGCGTGTTGCGCAACAATGTGGTCATCCATACCGGCGAGCTGGATTCGCTCAAGCGCTTCAAGGATGACGCCAAGGAAGTGAAATCTAACTTCGAGTGCGGCCTGTCGCTGAAGGGTTTCAACGACCTGGAGGTCGGCGATTTCCTTGAGGTGTTCGAGATCGTTGAGGTCGCCAGAGCACTGTAATGGCCAAGGACTACGCACGCACCGATCGCATCGCCGAGCAGATCCAGCGCGAATTGGCCCAGCTGATTCGCCTGGAGGTGAAGGACCCGCGTGTGAAGAAGGTCACACTGACAGGCGTGGAAGTGACCAACGACCATGCCCATGCCAAAGTGTTCTACACCTCGCTGGACGGCGACAGTCCGGAACTGTTCCAAGGTCTGGAGCGTGCCGCCGGTTTCCTGCGCAGCCAGCTGGCGCATGCCATGAAGCTGCGCATCACGCCGCAGTTGCATTTCCTCTATGACGCCTCCGTGGAACATGGAGCGCATCTTTCGCAGCTCATCGATCAAGCGGTCGCTAGTGACAAAAAAGACTGAGCAATTTAAACGCGTCAAAAGACCGCTGGATGGTGTCTTGCTGTTCGACAAGCCGCTGGAACTCAGCTCCAACACCGCACTGCAAAAAGTCCGCCATTTGTTCAATGCCGAGAAGGCCGGTCACACCGGCACGCTCGATCCGCTGGCCACCGGCCTGCTGCCGGTCTGTTTCGGCGAGGCCACCAAATTCACCATCGCCTTGCTCGATGCCGACAAAGGCTATCGGGCGACCATACGTCTGGGGCAACGCACGACCACGGGCGATGCCGAAGGCGAAGTGACCGATACCCGTCCTGTCGTTGTGGATGAAACGAAGGCGCTGGCGGCGCTGGCGCAGTTCATGGGCGAGAGCCGGCAGCTTCCGCCCATGCACAGCGCCATCAAGCATCAGGGCAAGCCCTTGTACGAGTACATCCGCAAAGGCGAAACGGTGGAGCGTGAGTTGCGCACCATCTTCATCCACGAGCTGAAGCTGGAGCGGCTGGCGGGGGATGAGCTGGAATTCAGCGTGCTGTGCAGCAAGGGCACTTATGTTCGCACCCTGGCCGAGGATATCAGCGAGGTGCTGGGCTGCGGCGGACATCTGATCGCCTTGCGGCGCACGCGGATCGGCGAATTCGTGCTCGACGATGCCCTTACCCTGCAGCAGCTTGAGGCCATGGGCGCAGAACAGCGCGATGCCTGCCTGATGCCGCTGGACCGGCTGGTACAGAACCTGCCCAGTCTGGAGCTGGACGAGGTTCAGGCCGGGCGCCTCGCCCAGGGCCAAAGACTGGGGCTGAGCGATGCTCACCCCGACGGAAAGCGCCGTTTATACGTCGGCGGGCACTTTATCGGACTGGGCGATCTGGAGGGAGGGCGGTTGTCCCCGAGCCGTCTGTTGTCCAGCGTGGCCAAGGCAGCTGCACAGCGCGAATCAACTTGAGCGGATACCCCATTCGGGGGTAGAATGCCGCACTTTTTATTGGAGAGAGAAGCCTAATGTCTATTACCGCCGTACAAAAATCGCAGATCGTGACTGACTATCAGCGCGCAAAGGGCGATACCGGATCCCCCGAAGTTCAAGTAGCCCTGATAACGGCACGTATCAATTACCTGACCGATCACTTCAAAGAACACAACAAGGATCACCACTCCCGTCGTGGTCTGCTGCGCCTGGTAAGTCGCCGCCGCAAGCTGCTTGACTACCTGAAGAGCAAGAACGAAGCGGGTTACAAAGAGCTGATCCAGCGTCTGGAACTGCGCAAGTAACAAGTTTTACAAGCGGGTCGCGAATGCGGCCCGCTTCGTTTTGGATGTCGAAGCAACACGCTGGTAACGACCACTCGGTCACGCATTTACATTGGAGAGATATCTTGAGTCACTATAAAAAAACCCTGAGCTACGGCAAACATCAATTGACCCTTGAAACCGGTGAGATCGCGCGCCAAGCCAGTGGCGCAGTCATGGTCAGCCTGGACGACACCGTGGTGCTGGTCACTGTGGTAGGCCGCAAGGATGCCAAACCCGACCAGGATTTTTTCCCGCTGACCGTGGAATACCAGGAAAAGACCTATGCAGCCGGCAAGATCCCCGGCGGCTTCCTGAAGCGCGAAGGTCCGCTGCGCGAGAAGGAGATCCTGACTTGCCGTCTGATCGACCGTCCGTTGCGTCCGCTGTTCCCCGAGAGTTTCTACAACGAAGTGCAGATCGTGGCGACCGTGATGTCGTCCGATCCCGAGATCGATTCCGACATCCCCGCGATGATCGGTGCGTCCGCCGCGCTGGCCATTTCCGGCATCCCGTTCGACGGCCCCATCGGTGCGGCGCGCGTGGGCTATGCCAATGGCCAGTACCTGCTGAACCCGACCAAGGAAGAACTGGTCACTTCGCAGATGGATCTGGTCGTCGCCGGCACGTCCAAAGCGGTGCTGATGGTTGAATCCGAAGCGCAACAACTTTCCGAAGAAGTCATGCTGGGCGCGGTCGTATTCGGCCACGAGCAGATGCAGGTCGTGATCAACGCCATCATCGAGATGGCGAACGAAGTCGGCCAGGACGATTGGGATTGGACACCAGCCGCGAAGAACGAGGCACTGATCGCCAGGATCAGTGCACTGGCTGAAGCAGACCTGAAGGCCGCTTACGCCGTGCGCGAAAAGCAGGCCCGTACCCACAAAGTGGAAGCGATCCGCTCCAAGGTCTCCGAAGCGCTGGCGACACCGGAATTCGAGAACGTCTCCAAGAACGAGATCGGCGAACTGTTCAGCGCACTGGAAGCCAAGATTGTGCGCGGCCAGATCCTCAGCGGCGAACCGCGTATCGACGGACGCGACACCCGCACGGTGCGCCCGATCACCATCCGTACCGGCGTGCTGCCGCGTACCCACGGTTCGGTGCTGTTCACACGCGGCGAGACGCAAGCCATCGTGGTTGCCACGCTGGGCTCCATGCGCGATGCGCAGAAAGTCGACGCGCTGCAAGGCGAATACAACGACCGCTTCATGCTGCACTACAACTTCCCCCCGTTCGCAACCGGCGAGACCGGCCGCGTGGGTTCGCCCAAGCGCCGCGAGATCGGCCACGGCCGTCTGGCCAAGCGTGCACTGGTTGCCGCGCTGCCTAGCGAAGAAGAATGCGGCTACGCCATCCGCGTGGTTTCCGAGATCACCGAATCCAACGGCTCCAGCTCGATGGCTTCCGTGTGCGGCGGCTGCCTGTCGATGATGGATGCGGGTGTTCCGCTGAAGACGCACGTGGCGGGTATCGCCATGGGCCTGATCAAGGACGGTGGCCGTTTCGCTGTGCTGACCGACATCCTGGGCGACGAAGATCACCTCGGCGACATGGACTTCAAGGTGGCCGGTTCCGATCAGGGCATCACCGCCCTGCAGATGGACATCAAGATCAACGGCATCACCAAGGAGATCATGCAGGTTGCGCTGAGCCAAGCCAAGGAAGGCCGTCTGCATATCCTCGGCATCATGAAACAGGCGATGCCGTCTGTGCGTCCGGAAGTCTCCGACTTCGCGCCGCGCATGATCAAGATGAAGATCAATCCGGAAAAGATACGCGACGTGATCGGCAAGGGTGGCGCGGTGATCCGTGCGCTGACCGAAGAGACCGGTACCACCATCGACATCGACGACGAAGGCAACATCACCATCTCCTGCGTGAGCGGCGAGGCGGGCGAGTTGGCCAAGAAGCGCATCATGGATATCGTTGCGGAAGTCGAAGTGGGCAAGGTCTATGAAGGTCCGGTGGTCAAGTTGCTGGACTTCGGTGCTCTGGTCAACATCCTGCCGGGCAAGGACGGTCTGCTGCACATCTCGCAGATCTCGCACGAGCGTATCGCCAACGTGACCGACCACCTGAAAGAAGGCCAGATCGTGAAGGTCAAGGTTCTGGAAGTGGACGACAAGGGCCGCATGCGCTTGAGCATGAAGGCACTGTTGCCGCAACAGGAATCAGCGCCGGCTGCCGAGTAATCTTCGGAGTGCTATCCTTCAAGCCCCGCCGCGAGCGGGGCTTTTCATTGCAGCTGTTCGAACGGACTAAGTGAACACATGAATCCATCCAGACTTTCATTGGCGCGCAGCCTGGTGGCCACGTTGCCGAGCGGCAGACCCGGTCTGTTCAACCCGTGGGCCGATCATTGTCCGCACGATGCCGCTGGTAACGGTCCGCAGGCAAAACTCGAACGGCTGGCCCTGCATCTGGATTGCGAACCCGAATTCATTCTGGCGGGGGAAGCGCCTGGCTATCAGGGCTGCCGCTACAGCGGCATCGCCTTCACCAGCGAACGTCTGCTGGGCGAGGGTGCCATCCCGCGCATCGCCGCCTTGCCGGACCGCCTGTCGACGCGGCGCCTGCCGTTCTCGGAGCCGTCTGCCACCATCGTATGGAAGACGCTGTACCGGCTCGGCATCGCCGAACGCACCATCCTGTGGAACGCGATGCAACTGCATCCGCATCGTGCGGACGAGTTGTGGTCGAACAGGACACCGGCACCCGAGGAGATACGTCTGGGCGAGCCGGCATTGCGCATGCTGGTCGAAACGTTCCCGCATGCGAAGATCGTCGCCGTCGGCAAGAAGGCCGAGGGGCTACTGGGCGAGATGGGGGTGAAGGTCACCGGTGCGGTGCGCCATCCGGCGAACGGCGGGGCGACCGAGTTCGCCCGCGGACTGCAGGCATTGATATAGACGATGGACGCTACACCATTCGACCCTAAAGAGTTCGTCGCCTCGCTGCCGCTGCAGCCGGGCGTATATCGCATGCTGGACGAGGCCGGGCAGGTGCTGTACGTCGGTAAAGCGAACCAGCTCAGGAAACGTGTCGGCTCCTATTTTCAGATCAGCAATCTGTCGCCGCGCATCCGGCTGATGGTTTCGCACATCGCCAAGATTGAAGTCACGGTGACGCGCTCCGAGGCCGAGGCGTTGCTGCTGGAGAACAACCTCATCAAGACGCTGAAGCCGCGCTACAACATTCTGTTCCGCGACGACAAGTCCTATCCCTACATCGTGCTCACCGGCAGCCCGTCGCCGCGCCTGACCTACTATCGCGGCGCGGCCGACAAGCGCAGCCAGTACTTCGGTCCCTATCCCAACGCGCAGGCGGCGAAGGAGACCATCAACCTGCTGCAGAAGGTGTTCAAGCTGCGCACCTGCGAGGAGGGCGTGTTCAACAACCGCACGCGCCCCTGTCTGCTGCACCAGATCCATCGTTGCAGCGCGCCCTGTGTCGGCCTGATCAGCGCGGAGGACTATGCCACCGATGTGCGCAACGCCGGGCTGCTTTTGCAGGGCAAGTTTGACGAAGTGGAGAAACGCCTGCGGGAAGCGATGGAACAGGCTTCCGCTGCGATGCAGTACGAACACGCCGCCGCGCTGCGCGACCAGTTGCAGGCCCTGCACACGGTACAGCAGAAACAATTCGTCGAGAGCGGACGCGATACCGATGCCGACATCGTTGCCGTGGTGGAAGCGGAAGGCGCACTGTGCCTGAACCTCGCCGTGGTGCGTGGCGGACGGCATCTCGGCGACAAACCCTTCTTCCCGCAGAACGTGCAGGGGCAGGACAGTACCGAAGTGCTGGAAGCTTTTCTGGCGCAGCATTATCTGGAACGCAGCGTACCGCCCTTGATCATCACCAGCATAGAAGTGAGCGATGAGGCGCTGGAGCAGTTGCTGGGCGAGCAGGCCGGGCACAAGGTGCAGATACGCCATGCGGTGACCGGCGAACGGCGACAATGGCTGGAGATGGCGCAGGCCAATGCGCTGCTGGCATTGAAGCGCCAGGCAGGCTTGCAGGCCGGACAGGAGTTGCGGCTGGAGGCCCTGCGCAATGATCTGGCACTGCCCGATCTGAAACGCATCGAATGCTTCGACATCAGCCATACCATGGGCGAGGCGACCGTCGCATCCTGCGTGGTGTACGACGATCTGGCGATACGCCCGCAGGAATACCGACGCTTCAACATCTCCGGCATCACCCCCGGCGACGATTACGCCGCGATGAAGCAGGCCCTGCAGCGGCGCTACCAGAAATTGCAGGCGGGCGAGGGCAAGCGCCCGGACCTGGTCCTCATCGACGGTGGGGCCGGGCAACTGGGCATGGCGGTCGAGGTGATGACCGAGCTGGGCCTGTCCGACATCGCGCTGGTCGGCGTTGCCAAAGGCGTGGAGCGCAAGCCGGGCATGGAACAATTGTTACGACCCGGCGTGGAAAACTCGTTACAATTGCCGCCGGACAGTCCTGCCCTGCATCTGATACAGCAGGTCCGCGACGAGGCGCACCGTTTTGCGATCACCGGACACCGTGCCAAGCGCGGCAAAGCGCGTACCGCGTCCTCGCTGGAGGATATCGAGGGGGTGGGTGAGAAGCGCAGGCGCAATCTGCTGACGCATTTCGGCGGATTGAAAGGCGTGCAGCAGGCCAGTATCGAAGAATTGTCGCGCGTGGAAGGGATCAGTCCCGCGCTGGCAGAGAAAATTTACCAGCATTTACATTAACGATGCCGCTCAACATACCGAATCTGCTGACCTGGTTCAGAATCATGATGATCCCTGTGTTCGTCGGAGTCTTCTATGTTTCGGACGAGACGCTCAGCCTGCATCACAAGCACATGCTCAGCACCTTCCTGTTCGGGCTGGCGGCCGTCACCGACTGGCTGGATGGTTATCTTGCACGCACCCTGAACCAGGGCTCCGCCTTCGGCGCCTTTCTCGACCCGGTGGCGGACAAGTTGATGGTGGCGGCGGCGCTGATCGTGCTGGTCAAGCTGGGGCTGGTCGACGTGATCATCGCCTTCATCATCATCGGCCGCGAGATCACCATCTCGGCCCTGCGCGAATGGATGGCGCAGCTGGGAGACAGCAAGAGCGTGGCCGTTTCCATGCTGGGCAAATTCAAGACCGCGTTCCAGATGATTGCCATTCTCTTCCTGCTCTATCAGGAGCCGTTGCTCGGTGTTTCGACGCTGTGGTGGGGCACTTTGCTGATCTATCTGGCGGCCGTGCTGACCTTGTGGTCCATGGTGTATTACCTGATGCTGGCGATGCCGCAGATCCGGAAAAAAACACTCGAGTAAAATTGATTTTTGGCGCTCGGCCTGTATAATGCCGCGCTCTCGGGGTGTAGCGTAGCCTGGTAGCGCGCCTGGTTTGGGACCAGGATGTCGGGAGTTCGAATCTCTCCACCCCGACCAGGTTCAAGTAGCAAGTAGTCAGTTGGTTGCCGACAGAATTGTGCCCGTAGCTCAACCGGATAGAGCACCAGCCTTCTAA
Source organism: Sideroxyarcus sp. (assembly GCA_030651895.1). Lineage (GTDB taxonomy): Bacteria > Pseudomonadota > Gammaproteobacteria > Burkholderiales > Gallionellaceae > Sideroxyarcus. The sequence goes on from JAUSBR010000010.1 coordinate 185,571, forward strand.
GCTGGGGGTTGCTGGTTCGATTCCAGTCGGGCACACCAATGACAAGACCGTTCAACGGTGGCTGTAGCTCAGTTGGTAGAGCCCTGGATTGTGATTCCAGTTGTCGACGGTTCGAGCCCGTTCAGCCACCCCATATCAAACCCGCTAATTCATTTGGTTAGCGGGTTTTTTATTTATCCGGATTGATTCATGTTGTGCCGCCAAAATTGACACCAGAACGTTCGTTCTGTATCTTCACGTGCGCGTGACACATGCCTAATGCAGCCGCGATTTAACAAAACTGATTAACGTATTGATTGAGGAGATTTAGATGTCCGAGGTGAAGAAGGTCAAATTGACGCCAGCAGAGATCGGCACCGCCAAAGAGGCAGCCGCAGCGGAAAAGACTCTGATCCTCGCCAGCAAATCGATGCTCGCCGCCGACCTGGCCGCAGCAGAAGCCAGACATATACTCGAAGCCAAACAGACCATCGCCGCACAGAAAACAGCAGCGGCCGAGCAGGCACGCACCGCCTATGAGGCGGCAGCCGAACAGAAAGCACTCGCCGAACAACGCATGAACGCGGCCAAAGAAGCGGGCGAAAAAGCGCGCGCCGATGCCGAGGCGGCCCGAGTCGCCAAGATCGTGGCAGCGCAAGAAGCAGCAGCGGCAAAAGCATTGGCCAAAGAACAGGCAAGGCAGCGCGCTGAAGAAGCCGCTGCCGCCAAGCTCGCCGAGGCAGAAGCGAAGAAGAAAGCGGCAGAGGAAGCCGCCGCATACAAGAAAGCCGTGGCCGACGCGAAGAAAAAGGCCGCAGAAGAAGCCGCCGCTCTGAAGCAAGCCGAAGCCGAGGCCAGAAAGCTCGCCGCGCAGCAAGCCGCAGAAGCCAAACAAGCCGCGGCGGAAGCTAAGCGACAGGCAGCAGCAGAAGCGGCAGCACAGAAGAAGGCGGAAGCCGAGGCGAAGAAGCTGGCTGCCGAACAAGCCGCAGCAGCGAAAAAGGCAGAAGCAGAAGCTAGGAAACAAGCCGCAGCAGAAGCTACCGCATTGAAAAAAGCCGAGGCCGAAGCGCGCAAACAGGCTGCGCTGGAAGCGGCAGCTGCGAAGAAGGCTGAAGCAGAAGCGAAGAAGAGAGCTGCAGAAGAAGCCGCTGCCGCGAAGAAAGCCGAAGCCGAAGCGAAGAAGAGGGCAGCGGAAGAAGCCGCTGCCACCAAGAAGGCCGAAGCCGAAGCGAAAAAACAGGCCGCTGCAGAAGCAGCTGCATTGAAAAAAGCGCAAGCCGAAGCCAAAAAAGCCGAGGCGGAAGCTCAGAAGCAGGCCGCAGCGGAAGCGGCCGCATTGGCCAAAGCCGAAGCTGCCGCCCGCAAGCTGGCAGCACAACAAGCTGCTGCAGAAAAGAAGGCGCAAGCCGAGGCCATGAAACAAGCCGCACTGGAAGCTGCCGCCCTCAAAAAGGCTGAAGCCGAAGCGCGCAAGCTCGCAGCCCAGCAACTCGCCGCCGAGAAGAAAGCGGAAGCCGAAGCCAGAAAACAGGCAGCGCTAGAAGAGGCCGCGATCAGGAAGGCCGAAGCCGAAGCCAAAAAGATCGCCGCGCAGGAAGCGGCCGCGGAAAGAAAGCTGGCCGCTGAACAAGCCAGACTGGCCGCACAGGAACTGGCCGCCGCCAGAAAAGCGGAAGCCGAGGCACGCAAAGCGGCAGCGGCACAGGCGAAGCAGATCAAACAGGAAGAGGCCGCAGCGCGCAAAGCCGCGGCAGCGCTAAAGAAGGCAGAAGCCGAAGCCAGAAAAGCCGCACTGACTCCGCCCGAACCGGTCTGGCCGTTCCCCGAGGAAGAAGCCAACCCGGTTTGATTCTTGCGGGGAACGCGGATTAAACGCCCTGCACAACAGGGCGGGGAGGAGGCGGGCTGTGAACCCGCCCCTATTCAGGAATAGTCGATATCCTGCTCGCTGCCCGCATACTGATCCTGCAGTTCGGTGAGCACGGTCTTGATCCTGGTTTTGCCAAGTATCTTCTTGATGATCGTGCCCCTGAGATCTTCCATGCGTTCGCGCAGCAGGGGTTGAAACTCGGGCGGGATCTTTTTCAGGAACTCGTTCCAGTTGGCCTCGACATCGGGCCGCGCTTCGCGGGCACGGTTGATCAGGTTCTCGATCTCCCTTTGTCCCGTGCGCGCGACGATCCGTCCATCTCCCGCTAGCGCGAAGATCACGGCAAGAGAGATCACCGCATTCGCATCAAGCTCGGCGTCTTTTACGGGACCGTTGGAATTTTTCTTGCGTAACCATTTTGCGCAATCGATGATCTTCTGGTTGCGCTTCCGGTCCAGCAATTCATTCTGGAAGACGGCATCCCCCGACCATGTCGAAACGGGATCGGCGCTGCATATCTCCATGAAGATCGCCTTGAGGTTGCGCTGCTGGATGAATGCATCGTTGTCGAAATCTGAAACATAGGCCGCATAGGGCAGGGCGGACAATTCCTTGATATGGCGGAACCCCATCTGGAACACATATTCGGCACCGTGCTGCAGCAGAAAAGAAAGTCTGGCCTCATTGCTGTCGGCAACACCGGCTTGGCTGATGGCCAGCGAGATGCAGCCGACCGACAGGTGGAAAGCTTCGAGCATCCCGTCTGCGGTCCTGTCATTGGTGAACTTCTTCGCCACCAGCACCGTGATGCCGCTGAGCTCATGAAAAAGCGTGGCGGCTGCCTCCTGATTTTCCGCGCGCAGGGCGAGCGCCTCCAGCGCTTGCACTAGCTGGGGCGGGCGGGCGGTGTAACTGGTGATGTTCATTACGAGAAGATATCCTCGCCCAGGCTCGGTCGACCGCCGGCTTTGGTCTGGCTGGCCGCCTTGCTCGGCACTTGCTTGCGCAGGCGCAGCAACAATTCCTTGGTCGTGCGGCCCATCGCATACTCATGCTCGCGATCTTCTTCGTCTTCATGATCGTCGCCGGTATCGTGTTCATCCGATCCCGCGTGCAATTCATTCTCGCCGGGTTTCCAATCGGGGAAGATCTCGAACAGCACACGGTCCCAGGCTTCTTCGTTGCTGCGGGCGATCTCCAGCGCGAGCGGGATCACGTCGTGATCCGAAGTCGTCTGGGCACTTCGGTGAGCACCGAGATTATGGATATCGTTCGCGATCTCGATGATCTCTTCGGCTGCGGTCGAGAACAGCACCGCAAAAGCCGTCGTGCCCCAGTCGGTCGCCAGCGCCTCGTGCAGCAGCTCCGCACGGCGCTCTTCATCGTCAGCGGAAAACACCACGCCGTGGATGTGCGCGAACAGCGATTCGGCCAACACTTCCGGCTCGTCCTCGATCCAGTCTTCGTCCCAGGTGGCGGCGAAGTAGGCCAGACTCTCGGCCCAGGCCTTGGGCGGGATGAGCATGGTCGCCAGCGACATCTTGCCGCCGTCGAAGGCGGACAAGTGCAGCGAAGCGACATGCGGCTCCAGCGTGTTCAGCACCTCGACCACAGCGAGATCGCCGAACTTCTCGGCCGTTTCGCTGATGGCTTCTTCCGCATGCTTGGTCGAGCCGGCCAGAACCAGCTCGGTGACTTGTTGCCGGATAGCGGGAAGATTGGACTTGTCAGACATTTTCATCTCCGCGCGTGTCGAACAGATGCTCGATGTTTTCTCCGTGCGAGCCTTGCTCATCGTCATCCTCGGCATTGTTTTCCTTGTCTTCCTCTTCCTGCAGGGCATCGAGAGAATGATCCTCGTCCGTCCAGCGCTTCGGATTCTTGAACAGGAAAGCGGTGATGATCGCCTTGCGCGCCAGTTCCGGATCGGTTTCAAACACGGTAGCCAGCGCATCGCCCGAGGCGACATTGCTGCATGACACCATCTTCAATACTTTCGCGGCATCGCCGTTGTCATATTGGCCGCTTTCTGCCATCAGACCCGCTACATCATCAAAAACCAGATGATTGGCCAGGGCGAAGCTCAGCAGATTCACATCGCCGACTTCAAAGCCGCTGGCGAATTCGTCGATCAGTGCATCGATGACGCGGTCATAGTTCCTTTTGTCGGGCGGCTCGCCCAGCGTGTCCTCGATCTGGATACCCAGTTCGCGCGATTGGTACATGAATTCAGGATGGATGGTTTTCATAATATGGGTCTTCAAGTTGATTAACGGTCTTGTTGCGGAAGCTCGATCCCGCAACGATTGAAGAGTGAGCGCCACAGACTCTGCGCTTCATTCTCGGGATCGATGATGATGCGGTTGTTCAGGCTGTAGTTGTATTCAGCGCGCTTCTGCGGATCGGAAAGCAGCTCATACGCCTTCTTGATGGCGTTGAAGCGAACTTCAGCGCTGGAGTGGGGATTCCGGTCCGGGTGGTGGCGCATAGCAAGTGCGCGATATGCCTTCTTGATGTCTTCGGTCGAAGCGGTCGGCGCGACGCCAAGAATTGTGTATGGATTTTCCAAAGAAGCCTCCTGCGGGCGCGCGATTTTACACGCTTGTAACTGGTTGGGGGCAGATATCCCCCAAGGAAGAAGCCGAAGCTGGCCCGGTTTGAATTCCGACTGGTGGCACCAATCAAATAACCAGCACAACAAGGCGTTTCTTTTAGCATCAATGCGTTGCAGGAAAGAGCTTCAAAACTGACTTACAAATGATGATGCGGACTAAGCGAAGGTCTATATCTTTTGGTATATATGCGAGGAGGGGCATTGCTGCTAATCTCCGCACGGAATGTGAACTACCCCTGTCTTTTACTAATTACCAAAGGAAATATGATGCTGAGAATCGCGCTGCTCGTTTTATTCCTCGCTGGCTGCAATAGCGCCAAGCTTGTCCAGGTTCCTAAAGATGACCAACAATCATATGAAAAATATTCACTGCCTGTAGTCGCCAGCAGCACAGAGGCCGTCGTCTATATCGTGCACCTTCAAGATGGGCAAATCGTACCGAAAAAGGCACCGGAATACAGATGGGTCAGAAACGTACAAATCGGCGATTCAAAGGTTCTCAGCTCCGCCCCCGGAGAACACTCGATCTTCAAAATCAAACCAGGTTCCCACAAGATCAAGGTTACTGGCATTTGCGGCAGAGCAGACAGCACTGTTATGCCTCCAAAAGGTTCTGATATCAGCCCTGATATGCCCGGCTGGACAATACAAACCACATACTTCGGAAACGTCTTCATGGGCACCCCGGACGATGTGCTATTCGAGCCCGGCAAGACCTATATCTATTCAATGTCGCCGACTTGCTATTTAAATCGACATTCCGGAGATCTCGTATTTTTGCTTGGCATGCGCTTGAGAGATGACCCGAATGCAAACTACCTGGTGTACAAAACAAAGTCGGTAGGTAACTGAAAGGAGCGTCGTGTTCGGCCTTGTGCCCCCTTATCCGCAAAAGTGAAAACTTATTTAAGGAGATGACATGTTGAAACGGTTGGCAGTTGTACTTTGTCTCGCGATCCTTACTGGCTGTAGCACAACTAGTGTCGGATTGAAATATGGGGTGTCGGCGGGTGATAAGCCCGGCAAGTACGAAGTTCCTGTTTTGCCCGTCTCTGTCGGAGTTTTCACCGACAAGCGGCATGATTCGCCTACATGGCTTGGAGCGGTGCGCGGCGGCTTCGGCAACCCGCTCAAGACGCTTGAATCATCACAGCCTGTTTCCAACGTCATACAGACTGCCTATATTGATGCGCTCAAGGCAAAGGGTGTGACAATCGATGCGGCTGCACCGCTGCAGATATCCGGTACCATCCTTGATCTCAATTGCACACAAATGGCACACAGAGAAGCGACCGCCATGATTGAAGTCACAGTGGCTGAACAAAGCACCGGGAAGATACGGCTTACCCAAAAATATTCAGCCAAGAACATAAACGATTCCGGTACGGCTCGTGGTGTGTTCGCCTCAGTGGAAGACCTGCGGCTCATTCTGGAAAAGACCATGCGAGAAGTGGTCGACAAGACCTTGGCTGATTCGGCATTCATCGCAGCCTTGTCGCAGTCATCCGTCAACTGACCATAGAGACTTATTTGTTGCAGTTGAATAAGGCAGGTTCGAAACGAACCTGCCTTATTTTCATTTGCGCAGGCCAATAGCATCCACACTCCTTTGCTGCTAATCTCCGCCCCATAAGTTGTCATAACAAGCTGGGTTGTACGGGGGAGACCGAAGAACATTTCGAACTCGACACCTTGGTTTCGCCGGGGAGATAAGGTGTGGAAGATCGAAATATAGGGACTGCCCCTGCGGGCAGGGCTTGGCCTGCATCAAATGATTTCGCTTGTCGTGTCCGCTTCATACCGCTGCTCGCCGCACTTCTGTTCGCCGCGCCGTCCGGCGCAGACACCCTGCAAGGCCGCGTCGTCGCCGTCACCGATGGTGACACCGTCAAAGTGCTGGATGCCTCAAACACCCAGTGGAAGATCCGCCTGATGGGCATCGATGCCCCCGAAAAGAAGCAAGCCTTCGGTGCCCGCTCCAAAGCCAACCTTTCCGATCTCGTCTTCGGCAAGACCGTCACCGTCGAATACTCCAAGACGGATAGGTACGGCCGCACCGTCGGCAAGATCCTCGTCAACGGCGTCGACGCCAACCTGGAGCAGGTCAAAGCCGGCATGGCCTGGCATTACAAGAAGTATGCGAAGGAACAACCCTTCGCAGACCGCGAGACCTATGCCGAGGCAGAAGAGCGGTCCCGAGCAGCACAGCGCGGACTTTGGCACGATGCCGAGTCTGTGCCGCCCTGGGACTGGCGCAAGTCAAAGAAGCGCAATAACAACTAGCCCTTCGCCCTGAGCCTGTCGAAGGGCTTCGCCACACCCATATAAAAAGGTCTATATCTTTTGGCATATAGGCGAGGAGGGGTATTGCTGCTAGTCTTCGGCGCAGTTGGGGGGCGATGCAACTGGGGAATTTTTCCAAACCCGATCCCATTGTTCAGGTAATAAAAGTATTTCGCGCCTGGCCTTGTTCATTCACATCAGGATTTACCAAGAAATGTAAAATCATATCAGCACTGTACAGAACGAGAGCAAGGCTCTAACCAATTGGGGCGCTTTTGGAACGATCATATGGGGGCTGGTGATCTCCTCTATTTTTGTCACCTTGCAAATCATTACGATAATCGCTTCTGCATTGAGAAGTGAACAAGTTCTTTCTGAAGAGCAGCTTCGCGAATTTCTCATATCTTCCGAAGATGATGGGAGCATCATTGCTGCAACCACCCTTGTCACCACAGTGATCTGCTGTGCGCTCATTGCAGTCATCATCAAACTCAAGCGCGGCACCAGATTGACTGATTACCTCGCCATCAGGACAGTTCCTTTGAAGACAGCGCTGTTTTGGCTGGCTGGATTCTCCTTATTCATCGCAGCCAGTGATGCCCTGACATATTTTCTTGGTCGTCCGATCGTCCCTCCTTTTATGACAGCAACGTACGGGTCGGCAAATCCCGTTTGGCTTTTTTGGATCGCTTTGGTCATTGCCGCCCCGCTGTTTGAAGAAACCTTCTTTCGCGGTTTCCTGTTCAAAGGATTGGCCTCAAGCAGCATTGGCGCCATCGGGGCGATCGTTCTGACCGCATTTTTCTGGGCAATAATCCATACTCAATACGACACATACAACATTGCGACAATTTTCTGTATCGGGTTGATATTTGGAGCGGCGCGCATGCATACAGGCTCGCTATTGATGCCGTTGGTATTGCACGCCTTCTCGAACGTTGTGAGTACCGCGGAAGTCGCTTTCCTGAAATTGAGTTAACGAGCATGGTGATGTGCGAGTACGAGAAAGTATGGCAAACCCGCCCACATTGATTCTCCAAGCGGGTCCCTGAAAAAGGCAAAGTATCTATTTTGTGAGGTAGCACGGCAGAGGTATTGCTGCTAGGCTTCGGAGCGGCAAGTCGTGTGAGACGGGGGCTGGTCGGGTAATATTTTGAAACCAACGCCCCGAATCCGAATGCATCGCCAATATCGCATCGATGGGAATGAACAACCAACCGCAATCCGAGTTGCAGCAACTTCGCGACCAGCTTCAATCGCTGATGGATGCGGCCCGTCTGAACGAAAAGAAGTGGCGCCGGCTGGATCAGTTTGAAAAACAACTGATCGCCACGCGCACTTTGCCCGATCTCATCCGTTTGGTACTCGAAGACTACAAGACGGCCTGCGAGACCGACGTGGTCACCCTGGTGCTATGCGATCCCGAATACGAGATCAGGCGCATCCTGGAAAGAGCGCAACCGGACTGTGCCGAAATCCCCGGCCTGGTGCTGCTGGAAAAGCTGCCGCCGCATGATGCCGAGCCCGCCCCTTATCTTGGCCCCTTCGACGCCGAAATGGGACGCGCCATTTTTGATCCCTGGCCCGTTGCCTGCCGTTCGATGCTGCTGCTGCCGCTGATGCGCCAGGGCGAACAGGTTGGTAGCCTCAACATGGCCAGCAGCACAGTAGATAGATTCTCTGCCGACAGCAGCACCGACTTTGTCGAACGGCTCGCCAACATATTCTCGATCTGTCTGGAAAACGCGCTCAACCATGAACGCCTCAACCTGATCGGCCTGACTGATCCGCTCACCGGCATCTTCAACCGGCGCTATCTCGAGACCCGCTGTCAGGAGGAGATCGCGAACGTGCGGCGCTACCGTACTCCGTTGTGCGCCATGTTCCTCGACATCGACAAATTCAAGCGCATCAACGACACCTACGGCCACATCATGGGTGACGAAGTATTGCGCACGGTCGCAAGCCTGATCAAATCGGAGTTGCGCAGCAACGACGTGCTGGCGCGTTATGGCGGTGAAGAATTCGTCGTGCTGTTGCCGCAGACCGGGCAGCACCATGCCTGCGAGATCGCCGAGCGCATCCGCAGCACCATTGCCGCACAGCCTTTCCGCATCGACGGGCGCAACGAACTGCAGGTCACCATCTCGATCGGCGTTTCCCAGGCTGCCGCAGAACCCGAAGGTTCGGACCTGGACATCGCCCACAAGCTGCTTGTCACGGCCGACGAAGCCTTATACATGGCCAAGGAGACCGGGCGTAACAAAGTCGTCAGCGAGCAGACTCGACCCCCAACGGTCGTGGCGAAGCGCAGCCTCATCAAAATGCTGGGCTTCGGTTCGGTGTGATCGAAATGCGCTTTCGACAACTTGGCAAGCGAAGGTCTATTTTGTATTGTTAACTCGCGAATGAAGCCAGGAGACCAACCATGAACACACTACTCATCACCGGCGCCAACCGCGGCATCGGTCTGGAATTCTGCAGGCAATATGCTGCTGCAGGCTGGCGCGTGTTGGCCTGTTGCCGCGATCCCGGCAAGGCCGCCGCGCTCAACAAACTGGCGGCACAGTATCCCGACCTGATACAGGTCCAAGCCCTCGACGTCACCAGCCATGTGCAGATCGGGCAACTGGCGCGCGCACTTACCAATGAGTCGATAGACCTGCTCATCAACAATGCAGGCGTCTATCCGGAGTCAGACAAACGCGGCTTCGGCCAGACAGACTATATCGAATGGATGGCCGCATTCAACATCAACACCATGGCCCCGCTCAAGATGGTCGAATCGTTCGTCCAGCAGATCGCGCGCAGCAAACTCAAACTCATCGTCACCATCACCAGCCAGATGGGCAGCGTCGACGACAACGGCAGCGGCGGCAGCTACCTGTATCGCAGCAGCAAAGCCGCCGCCAACATGGTCGTCAAAAGCTTGGCCATTGACCTCAAAGACAAAGGCATCACCTCCGTCGCCTTCAACCCCGGCTGGGTCAAGACCGACATGGGCGGCCCCAACGCCATGATCGCGGTCGAGCAAAGCGTGAGCGACATGCGAAAAGTCATAGCCGGCCTCACCCCGGCGGACACCGGCAAATTCATCGGTAATGACGGGCTGGTGATTCCCTGGTGATGGGTGCGCAGAAGGGGAAGGAGCATATAATCCGCCCCAAGGCGATAGCCAAAGCAGGCGTTACTGTAAGAGAAAACAAGTGGCAGACCAAACGATTGCAAAAATAGAACGAGACATCGAGGCCGAGCAGGTCAAAGCCTACTTCAGGGATGTGAACACCCTCAATCTGGCAGGAGCGGTGGTCTTTTCGCTTTTGGTGTTTGCAGTGCACGAACACATTCCCCGATGGACCTGGTTGCCGGCCCTGATATGTATCTACCTGATCACGGGCTACCGTATCCACATTTTCCGCCAGTATCGCAGGGCCCCAGACTCACGCAGCTCAGGACAATGGAGCAAGACTCAAACTCTGAGCACCGCAGCCGCCGGCGTATGCTGGGGAGCGGCGAATACGGCGATGCTGGCCAATCTTCCCGAGGACTACCGGCCTTATGTATTGACGGTCGCCACTGTCGTGGCGGCGACTTCCTCCTCGGAGGGCTTCTCGCTAAAAAATCCTCCTCGCTTCTTCATTCTCACCAGCATCCTCCCGATCGCGATATGGCTCCTGACGCTCGGAGACTGGACGTACGGTCTGCTTGCACTGATGCTGTTCGTATTCATTGTGGTCATGCAACCCATTATCAACACGAAAAACAGTGTGTTCGTCGAGACGCAACGCCTGCGCTTCCGCAATGAGTATCTGGCCAATGAACTGAAAGAGAGTGAACTGCAATACCGCACGCTGGCTGATTCCGGGCAGGCTCTGATATGGACCTCCGGCAAGGACAAGTTGTGTGATTACTTCAACAAGGTCTGGCTTGGCTTTACCGGACGCAGCTTGCAGCAGGAGATGGGGAACGGTTGGGTCGAAGGCGTCCATCCGGATGATCTACAGCACTGCATGGATGTTTATGAGTCGTCATTCGATGCTCGTAAGAGCTTCGGCAAGGACTATCGACTGCGCCGGCATGACGGCGAATATCGCTGGCTGCGCGACGAAGGATGCCCGCGTTATAACAGCGATGGCGAGTTCATTGGCTACATCGGATATTGCATTGATGTCACAGATCGCAAGACGGCGGAGAACGCCCTGAAAGAAAGCGAAGAGAAACTGCGCGGTCTTTTTGAACTCTCACCACTCGGCATCGCCCTGACCGACATGAGCGGTCGATACATCGAATTCAACGAAGCCTTCCGCGCCATCTGTGGTTATCCGGCCGAAGAACTCAAAGCGCTGGACTATTGGACACTGACGCCAGAGGAATATGCACAACAGGAAGCTGAACAACTGGAATCATTAGCCAAAAATGGAAGTTACGGCCCCTACATCAAGGAATATCGACAGAAGGACGGGAGCAGGATTCCGATCCAGTTGAATGGAACACTGCTGCATGGAAAAGACGGACAGCAATACATCTGGTCAATCGTTGAAAACATCACCATCCGGAATCGAATCGATGAAAGCCTCAGGGTCACTGCCAGCGTATTCAGCAACAGCCAGGAAGCGATCCTGATCTCCGACGCTGACAATAACATTGTGGACGTCAACCCGGCGTTCAGCAAAATCACCGGTTATGACCGCGAGGAAGTCATAGGAAAAAATCCGAGGCTGCTGAGTTCAAGGCGTCAGGACAGCAAATTCTATTCTTCGATGTGGCAACAGCTGACCAGCGCGGGTAGCTGGCGCGGCGAGATATGGAATCGACGCAAATCGGGCGAAGTCTATGCGGAGCAGCTTTCAGTCTCGGTCATCTATGACAATCACGGCAAGGCGCTGCGTTATGTCGCCGTGTTTTCTGACATCAGCCATATCAAGGAACATGAGGCAGAACTGAGCCGCTTTGCCTACTACGATACGCTCACCGGCATACCCAACCGGGTGCTGCTGGCAGACCGCATGAAACAGGCGATCGCCCAGACAGCGCGCGAGAAAAACATGATGGCGGTCTGCTATCTTGATCTTGATGGCTTCAAACTCATCAACGACAACCTGGGCCATGATGCAGGCGACCAGGTGTTGATCGAAGTGGCCAAACGCATCGAAGACACCGTGCGGGGCGGCGATACCGTCGCCCGGATAGGCGGGGATGAGTTTGTAGTACTACTGCTGGGGTTGAACGGACAAGACGAGTGCATCATCACGCTTCAACGCCTGCTTGCTGCCATAGCGCAGCCGATCTTCTTCAGGGAAGAAACCATCACTCTGGGTGCAAGCATTGGCGTCAGCATGTATCCGATAAACAGCTCGGATTCGGAAAGGTTGCTCAAGTACGCCGACCAGGCCATGTATGCTGCAAAAAAGAGTGGAAAGAACAGATACCGTTTTTATAACCCGGTGTCCGTTTCGTAAGTCTTCGTGTTCGTGGCCTTCAACCCCGGCTGGGTCAAGACCGACATGGGCGGCCCCAACGCCATGATCACGGTCGAGCAAAGCGTGAGCGACATGCGCCAAGTCATCTCCGGCCTCACCCCGGCGGACACGGGCAAATTCATCGGCAATGACGGGCTGGTGATCCCCTGGTGATACCCGCAGCGAACGATTAATAGAAGCCCGCAGCATCTGCACTGCCTATGTGGGCGAACGCACGGTTCAGCGTGTCGGCTTATGGGATAAAAACAGCCGTAGCATATTCTTTGCAATTCACAACCAGAAGGACCCGCCATGATCAAACTCAAATTGCCACGTTTAGGTGACACCAGCGTCGAATTCGAAGCAGACAGCGTAATCAATTTCCCGGACGGACTCCCCGGTTTTGAGACATGCCACAGATTCAAACTGTTTCATGAAGAAGGAAAGCCAAGCATCAACTGGCTGCAATCGCTGGACAAACCCGAAGTGATGTTCTCCCTGAGAGATCCCGCACTGCTAAATATCTCGTACGATGTGAGCTTGTCCGATGCCGATGAAAAACTGCTTGAAAGCGCACCCGGTGATGAGCTTCTGATGGCGTTGATCGTGTACAAAGATGGCAAGGCAGAGAACAAAACCGCCGCCGTCCAGGCCCACATGCTCGCCCCGATCATCCTCAATGTCAGCAAACGGCGAGGAATGCAGAAAGTACTGAAAAACATCGATGCACAGGTAGTGTTCAGCGGCACCTGAGATATCGGCAGGATCATTCAGCCGCTCACCCGGCCCAACAGGAGATAACCATCATGACCAGCAAAAAGATATTTGTCGAACAGCGCGCCCAAGGCGATTTCGCCGTCAGACGTCCCAACTCGGAGCGGGCCAGCGATGTGCTGCCCACACAGGCAGAAGCCATCACCAGGGCAAAAGAACTGTCCAATGGCGGGGCGCCCATCGTCGAACGCGTTCGCAATACAGCGGGCGGCAAACCGGACCAGTGGCGCAAAGCCTAGCCACCTAGCCTCTAGCTGCACACATTGACTGCCCTTCGGGGCAGTTTTTGTTTTTGGGGGAAGGATTGATGCTTGCGGTGGCGGGGAAGGTCTATATCTTTTGGCATATAGGCGAGGAGGGGATTTGCTGCTAGGCTTCGGTGCGTTGGGATGTGGGGCGTAGAAAAATATTTCAAACCAGCCCCTTTAGTTCCCTTATGGCTTCAAATCTCTAACTTAAGCAATGGGGATAATGTATGTCCGGTCAAGACCTTCCAACAAAACTTAAAACTTTTGACAGTTCACGCCTTGTGGTTTGGCTAGCTTGGATACTATCCATAGCAGGGTGCATTGTCCTGTTTGTGTATCTTACGTATATTCGTGCGTTTGGAAAATTTGGATTCAGCGAAAGTCAAGACGTATGGGGTCAATTCGGCGATTTCACAGGAGGGACATTAAGTCCAATTCTGAGTTTCTTATCATTAATTGCTCTTGTATTGACCCTTACTCTTCAAAGTCGACAGCTAGATATTACGCAGGCAACACATGAAAACTCGAAAGCGGAGTTGGAAGCAACACGAGACGAGCTAAGACGGTCTGCTGACGCGCAACGCCAAACTGCCACTGCCCTTGAAGAGCAGGCGAAACATGCAATTATTTCTGCAAAGCTATCTGCGTTGCGTGCGGCGCTGGATGTTACAAGTGAAACGTTGCGACAAATGCAATCTGTTGGTGGGTATTCCGGTTCACCTAATATTCATCAGAGTCTTATTGCTCGTAAGGAGACTCTAGCAGGAGAGATTTTGAAAATCACTGACAATCTCTGTGGTAATCGGACAGAAACGCAATAACAGACATTAGTTTGAATTTGAAGTTGAACCCTTCAATTGGGATTGAGCGGCAAAGAATTACATAAAGAGTTTAGATGACAAATATTCAGAATACGCAATTACTGTCAGATGCCATTACAGCCGTTACACCTTTCCTTAAGTGGGCTGGCGGTAAGCGCTGGTTGGCCCCGTCAATTCAAGAACAAATTGGCAATGTATCAGGGCGATATATAGAACCCTTTCTTGGTAGCGGCGCCGTCTTCTTTTCCTTGCATCCAAAATCCGCTCTATTGAATGATGCAAACACGGATTTGATCGACACCTATAAAGCACTGAAGCAAGATTACAAAGCTGTTCTGAAGCATTTGGCACACCATCAACGGCATCACTCAAAAGAGTACTACTATCAGACTCGTGACTATGCGCCACGTTGCCTCTTTCGGCGTGCAGCGAAGTTCATATATCTGAACCGCACATGTTGGAACGGTCTTTATCGAGTAAACCTTAAAGGCGTTTTTAATGTCCCAGTCGGCACCAAGTCAACAGTATTGCTCTCCAGCGACAATTGGCCACAAGTTTCAGCATTACTTCAAAATGCCAAGCTTTCTTCTGGGGATTTTGAAAGCATTATTGATCAAGCAAAAAAGGGGGATTTAATCTTCGCTGATCCCCCCTACACGGTTAAGCATAATTTCAACGGTTTTATCAAGTACAACGAAGCATTGTTTTCTTGGGCTGATCAAGAGCGCTTGAGCTTGGCACTAGTCCGTGCCAAGGATAGAGGTGCAGATGTTATTGCGACAAACGCGAATCATAAATCCGTACGAGAGTTATATCAGGACTCATTTGCATTGCATACAATTGAACGAAGCAGTGTGTTGAGTGGGGACCCAAAATTCAGAGGGCGATTTCAAGAGCTACTAATTCTTGCAAGATAGGGGATGTGATGGATTTGATCAAACGTGTATGGGAACTCCCGTTTAATTCGGAGCCGTGGCGCGCAGGGTATATCTGGTTTGCGTTAAATGTTATCTCAAGCTTACTGCCACTATGGGGAACCATTTTATTGTTGTCCCTTTTTAGCAAGGATGTTTCCCTTTACGGAATGTTAAAGAACGGTGAGTTTGTTCTCTATACGGCCGCATTCTCGGGTGGTGCTCTGTACGTAATACGTCGCGACATTTTTATTAGTAGAAATGTTTCAAATGCGCTGCTAATTTCGTTACTCCTGATTAGCTCGATCATCTTTGTTGCGATTACCGTTTCATCAGTTAATGATCAAGGCGGAACATCGCATATAAATGAAACCTTTCTAACTTTGTCCAGCGTTCTTGTCTTTTCATTATCCGTCGTATTTTGTTTATTTGTCACTGTGGCTGATGCAGCAGGATTCGGAATAGATATACCCGATGCCCTGAAAAAGGATGAAAAGAAGCTTGGCTCCGATTTCGATCGGCTATTGGCAGAAGCCGGTCATAAAGGAGATGGACATGAGTAAGATCATCGTGCCTATTTTGGAAGTCAAGCAACCTGTAGGCAGCTTCTATTTAGGCGTCATTGAGGCTCGTGATCTTGTGGCTATTTCGTTTTCTGATATTAGAAGAACGGATGGACGTGATCTTGAACGTTATATAGGTATTCAGCGTGATTTATCTGAAGGTCGTGTAAGTGAAATAAAGAAATATGTGAAGAATGTTGATGCCTGCTTTCCTACAGGAATTATTTTAGCCATCTCAAACGAACATGTTGAGTTAACGACAACAACTGAGGGGTTTCCGGCGCTAGCAGTTAATCGAGCGAGTGACATAGCAAAAATTATCGATGGGCAACATCGAATTGCTGGATTCGAGGGTTTTGAAGGAGAGCCATTTTATCTTAACGTGACAATTTTCATTGATATGGAGCTTGAGGACCAAGCAATGATATTTGCCACGATTAATTTGAAACAAACTAAAGTGACAAAATCACTTGCTAGTGATCTCTATGAGTTCGCCGAGGCGCGAAGCCCGCAAAAAACGGGGCACAACATTGCACGACTAATGAATTTCAAGCAGGGCAGCCCACTTAAGCACTTCATAAAAATATTAGGGAAATCGACAGGGCAGGAGTTGGAATCAATTACTCAGTCTACATTTGTAGATAGGCTAATGAAGCTTATCTCCAGAGAGCCTATGCAGGACAAAGATCTAATTAAGCGTAAGCGCACCCCGGCGCGTGCCATAAGTGTTGATGAGCAACGAAAGCTGCTGTTCAGAAATTTATTTATTGATGAAAAAGATGCTCAAATAACAATGGTGCTTTGGGAGTATTTCAGCGCAGTCAAGGAGCGTTGGCCCGTCGCATGGGTAGACAGGAGTAAAGGGGCAATATTGGGCAGATCCACTGGCTTTGCAGCGTTGCTTCGGCTCTTGCCAGAAGTTGTGGTTAGGATCACGGCGAGCCCATTGGATCGTGATTCGTCCATTATTGATAAAGGTGAATTCTTGGCAATTCTCAATCTCATCAGAATTAATGATGATGAATTTGTATCAATAAAATACCTGCCAGGTTCAAGCGGCGAGGGCAAACTGTTTACTGATATGCTGAGCTATATTGAGGGTAAGCCGAAGAGATGGTAGAGGTGATCGATATTGATTTGCCTGATCCGAGCATTTATTGAGCTTGAGTCTTTTTTCCATCTTGGCATAATCTG
This sequence comes from Sideroxyarcus sp., assembly GCA_030651895.1. Taxonomy (GTDB): domain Bacteria; phylum Pseudomonadota; class Gammaproteobacteria; order Burkholderiales; family Gallionellaceae; genus Sideroxyarcus. Next base: position 202,293 of record JAUSBR010000010.1, read on the forward strand.
CTCCCGTTAATTCCACCCATAGCCCTCGCATTTGCGAGGGCTATTTAATTCAACAAATCGAGAACCATGCTCCCATCAATCGAACAACGCCTTGCCGCCGAGATCGCGGCCAAACCTGCTCAAATCGCTGCTGCCATTGCCTTGCTGGACGAGGGGGCGACGGTGCCTTTTATCTCGCGCTATCGCAAAGAGGCGACGGGCGGGTTGGACGATATTCAATTGCGTTTGCTGGAAGAGCGGCTGCGTTATCTGCGCGAACTGGAAGAGCGGCGTGCGGCCATCATTGCCTCGATCACCGAGCAGGGCAAGATGACGCCGGAGTTGTTGAAGGCGGTCTCGCTGGCCACCGACAAGACGCATCTGGAAGATCTGTATCTGCCCTACAAGCCCAAGCGCCGCACCAAGGCGCAGATCGCGCTGGAGGCGGGGCTGGAGCCGTTGGCGGATGCGCTGCTGGCGAATCCGACGCTGAATCCGGAAGAAGAGGCGGCCAAGTATCTGCGCGAGCCTTTCACCAGCGAGGCGGGCGATGCCAACCCCGGCGTGGCGGATACCAAGGCGGCGCTGGATGGCGCGCGGCAGATATTGATGGAACGCTTTGCCGAAGATGCGGGCCTGCTGCAATCGCTGCGCGAATATGTGCAGGCGCACGGCGTGGTGCAATCCAAAGTACTGGAAGGCAAGAACGACGCGGCGGAAAAGTACGCCGACTATTTCGATTATTCCGAATCCATCAACACCATTCCTTCGCACCGCGCGCTGGCGGTGTTCCGCGGCCGCCGCGAAGAGATGCTGGATGTGCAGCTGCGTCTGGATACGGAAGAAGAGAAGCCCACCTGGGCCTCGCCGCACAATCCGTGCGAGGCGCGCATCGCCGCACGTTTCAACATCAAGGACATGAACCGTCCCGCCGACCGCTGGCTGCTGGACACCGTGCGCTGGACCTGGCGCGTGAAGATGTTCATGCATCTGGAGACCGAGCTGATGGGTGCGCTGCGCAGCAAGGCCGACACCGAAGCCATCAACGTGTTCGCACTCAACCTGAAAGCGCTGCTGCTGGCCGCACCCGCCGGGCCGCGCGTGACCATGGGGCTGGACCCCGGCATCCGCACCGGTGTGAAAGTGGCGGTGGTGGACGAGACCGGCAAAGTTGTGGATACCGCCACCATCTATCCGCACCAGCCGCGCAATGATTGGGACGGCTCCTTGCACACGCTGTCGCAGTTGGCCGAGAAGCACCGCGTGACGGTGATCTCCATCGGCAACGGCACGGCCTCGCGCGAGACGGACAAGCTGGCGCGCGATCTCATCAAACTGCGTCCCGAATTGAACATGACCAGCATCGTTGTTTCCGAAGCGGGGGCATCGGTGTATTCCGCTTCCGAATTCGCCTCGCGCGAACTGCCGGAGCTGGATGTCTCGCTGCGCGGTGCGGTGTCCATCGCGCGCCGCCTGCAAGACCCGCTGGCCGAGCTGGTGAAGATCGATCCCAAGTCCATCGGCGTGGGCCAATACCAGCACGACGTGAGCCAGTTCCAGTTGGCGCGTTCGCTGGATGCGGTGGTGGAAGATTGCGTGAACGCCGTGGGCGTGGATGTGAACACGGCATCGGTGCCTTTGCTGGCGCGCGTTTCCGGTTTGAGCAGCAGCGTGGCGCAGGCCATCGTTAACCAGCGCGACCTGAAAGGCAGGTTCAACAGCCGCGCCGAACTGCGCGAAGTGCCGCGCCTGGGCGACAAGACTTTTGAACAGGCGGCGGGCTTCTTGCGCATCATGGACGGCAACGATCCGCTCGATGCTTCGGCTGTCCACCCCGAATCGTATCCGCTGGTGCAAAAGATCCTCGCCGACATCAAGCAGGAGATCAAAGGCGTGATCGGCAACGGCGCACTGCTGCGCGCGCTCAATCCTTCCAAGTACGCGAACGAGCAGTTCGGCATCCCCACCATCACCGACATCCTCAAGGAACTGGAAAAGCCCGGCCGCGACCCGCGCCCTGAGTTCACCACCGCGACTTTCAAGGAAGGCGTGGAAGAACTGAAAGACCTGGAACCCGGCATGATCCTCGAAGGCGTGGTGACCAACGTCGCCGCGTTCGGCGCGTTCGTGGATATCGGCGTGCATCAGGATGGACTGGTACACATCTCCGCACTCGCCGACAAATTCGTCAAAGACCCGCACACCGTGGTGAAGGCGGGGCAGGTGGTGAAGGTGAAAGTGCTGGAGGTGGATGTGAAGCGCAAACGCATCGCACTGACCATGCGCTTGACGGATGCGGCGCCGCAGGCAGGCGGTAAGGCGGAGGTGAAGCATGAGCCGCGTGAGCGGAGCACTCAGGGAAAGCCTGCGCCTAAACCTGTGAGCCGTGCGCCGGCGCAACCTGCAATGGGTGGGGCGATGGCGGCGGCGTTTGCGAAGTTGAAGGGTTAAGCAAATCAATCATCCGTTCGTGTTGAGCTTGTCGAAACATGACGGATTCAGTCCATAGGCCTGAGCGCCGTTCAACCCTTCGACAGGCTCAGGGCGAACGGGGTTGTGGGGCCGTGCACGGTCGAAGGGGAAGGCGAACGGGTTTTTGGTTTTGTAGGGTGGGCACGTGTTTGGTGCCCACGCTGAAAAATCCTCGACCGCGTGGGCACATAAATCGTGCCCACCCTACATGCAGATAACAAGAAAAAGGCCAGATCGCTCTGGCCATTTTTATTGCTTCGGATTCAAACCTCGCCGAATGCGGCGGGTTGCTTATTGGTTCGTGGTGTTGGTGATCTTTTCGAACTCGACGGTGGATACCTGGTTGATGTTCAGGTATTCGTCGGTGACATCCTTCTCCAAAAGGACGGCATTGTCGCGGCACCATTTGCGCCAGGCGGCGCGGCCGAGTTTGGCGCTGCCGGGCAGGCCGACCAGATAGTAGGTCTTGCCGCTGCGCGTGATGGCGGTCATGGTTTCCAGATCGAAGGATTGTATCGGGCTTGAGGCGCGGCCCAGGTTGTTGGTGATGTCGTGGCCATAGACATGGCGACTGAGGACTCCGTCCTTGGACGCGATTTCCATCACGCGCCAGCGGCGCAGTGAGACGTTCCCGGATTCGTTCGCGACATTCTCTGACGACATTGCCTGCTCCATTAATGCTTTAGCTCAAGTGCCGCGCACGATACGCCCTCGGATAGAGTGGGTCAATGCGATGGCGATGCTCTGAGCAGCGCGGACAGGGCAAGCCTGCCCGAGTCTGTGGGAGCGATTGTAGCGGTGTTCGCACAGTTGAAAGCTTGAGTCCGCTACTGCGGATAACCGGGTAGTCGAAGATCAGTCAGTCCCTGTCCGCATCCGGACATATTCCCCTCAATTCCACCCTTAAACCCTCGGATACCGGGCTTTCTGGCCCTTCAGGGGGATGGCACGCAGGTTGCTAATATTATAATGTGCGCCGATTCTATAAATCGGCTTGCGGCTTTAGTAACCACTTTATAAAGGATGGATTGTAATGACTCAGATGCGGGTGCTGGTAACAGGTGGTGCGGGTTTCATCGGTTCACATAGTGTAGATGCGATACTGGCACACGGCGCCCATGTCACCGTGTTCGACAGTTTCATCACCGGCAAGCGCGAAAATCTGCCGCAGCATGCCAACCTGCAGGTGGTCGAGGGTGACATCCGCGATCAGGCGGCGGTGGACAAGGTGCTGCAGGGCATCACCCATGTGCTGCATCTGGCGGCGCAGGTCTCGGTCCCGGCTTCGGTGATCGATCCGCTCGGATCCAGCCAGAACAACATCGACGGTTTTCTCAATGTGCTGGATGGCGCGCGTCGTGCGGGGGTTAAGCGTTTCGTCTATGCTTCCAGCGCGGCGGTGTACGGTGCGCCCGAACAGGTGCCGCTGAACGAATCTTCCCCGGTCATGCCGCTGTCGCCCTATGGTCTGGAGAAGTACATCAACGACCAGTATGCCGCACTGTTCCGCTCGCTCTACAGCCTCTCTTCGCTCGGTATGCGTTACTTCAACGCCTACGGACCACGCCAGGACCCGAAATCGCCTTATGCGGGCGTGATCAGCCGTTTCGCGGCGGCACTGGCGAACGACGAGAACATGCGCGTGTTCGGCGACGGCGGGCAGACGCGCGATTACATCTTCGTGAAGGATGTCGCGCAACTGAATCTGCGCGCGCTGTTGAGCGACGGTGTCGGTGTGTGCAATATCGGCACCGGCCACAGCGTGACCCTGCTCGAACTGATTGCCACGCTGGCCGAATGTGCCGGGCGTGAAGCGAAGATCCGCCATGAGGCCCCCGCGCAGGGCGATATCCGCCATTCCAGCGTGACGCCGGAGCGGATGCATCAACTTCTGTCACCACCGGCGATGACTTCGCTATCCGAGGGCTTGCGGCAACTTCTCGCTTCCCCGGTGTGACTGGTTTGATCTCCCGGATCGCCGTGCTCTTCTGGCTGCTGGTTTCTTCCGCAGCCGCGGAGACCAGCATCGCCATGTATTACGGCACGAACCCGCCCTGGGACGAGTTGCGCGCGTTCGATGTGGTGGTGGTGGAACCTTCCAATGTGCCCGACCCGAAAATCCACAGCGACGACAAGTCGGCTCTGTTTGCCTACGTGGCTGTTGGCGAGGCTTCGCCCGAGCGCGCTTACCTGAAAGATATGCCGGAGGCATGGAAGCTGGGCGAGAACAACGACTGGGGCAGCATCGTCATCGACCAATCGCAGCCGAAGTGGCCCGCGTTCTTCGTCGAGCAGATCATCAAGCCATTGTGGGATGCGGGCTATCGCGGTTTCTTCCTCGATACGCTCGATTCCTATCAACTCGTCGCCAAGACCGATGCCGAGCGCGCGAAGCAGGAAGCGGGAATGGCCGCGGCGCTGCGCGCGCTGAAGAAGCGTTATCCGCAGGCGCGACTGATCTTCAATCGCGGTTTCGAGATATTGCCGCAGGTGCATGATCTGGCCTTCGCGGTGGCGGCCGAATCGTTGTTCCAGGGCTGGGATCAGGCGAAGCAGCAATACCGTTCCGTGCCGGCCAACGACCGCGAATGGCTGCTGGGACAACTCAATCGTGTGAAGCAGGAGTACAAGCTGCCGGTGCTGGCCATCGACTACGTCGCGCCAGGGCAGCGCGCTGTGGCGCGCGAGACGGCGGCGAAGATCCGCAAACTGGGATTCATCCCGTGGGTGACGAACCCCAAGCTGGACATGCTCGGCGTTGGCGAGATCGAGGTGATGCCGCGCAAGGTGCTGATGGTGCATAACACCGCCGACAGCCAGTTCGAGCTGATCTCGGCCAGTGTGTTCAATTACGCGACCATGCCGTTGAACTATCTGGGCTACAGCACGCAATATCTGGATGCTCGCCAGCCGCTGCCGGACGCTATCCTCACCGGCCGCTATGCCGGGATCGTGGTCTGGCTGGATGCGCCTTCGGGCAAGCAGGGCGGGATGCTGGCGACCTGGTTGAAGAGGCAGATCGATGCCGGTGTGCCGGTGGTCATATTGGGCGAGGGCGAGTTCCTGTTCGCGCGCAGCGAGGCGAAACAGCTCGGCCTGCAATATGCCTCGGCGAGCGAGGAACGTTCCAACCTGCGTATCGCGCAGCGCGATCCGATGATCGGCTACGAGGCGCAACCGGTCTTCGATCGCTCGGCGTTCTTTCCCCTGCGCGCGCAGGGCGGCAAGGCGCTGCTCACGCTGGCGAACGACAAGGGGGTGACGCAGGAGGCGGTCGCGCTGACCCCGTGGGGCGGTTATGCACTCAACCCGCATGTGCTGGTCGATCTGCCGGACATCGGCGACAGCAAGCTTCCGCACAATGCGGGCAAGAACATCCGCTGGGTGTTCAATCCGATCGAGTTCCTGCGCCGCGGGCTCAAGCTGCCGGAGATGCCGGTGCCGGACGTGAGTACCGAAAGCGGTCGGCGCCTGTTGATGGTGCATATGGATGGCGACGCGTTCCTCAGCCGCGGCGAGTTCCCGGGGACGCCCTATGCGGGTCAGGTGCTGTACGACCAGATACTGAAGAAATACACCTTGCCGTCGACCATCTCCATCATTCAGGGCGAGATCGGACCGGACGGCATGTATCCGGAACAGTCAGCCGCACTGGAGAAGATCGCGCGCCAGATCTTTGCGCTGCCGCATGTGGAGATGGCCAGCCATTCTTTTTCGCACCCGTTCTTCTGGCGCCATGCGGTCAACAATCCCGACGACGACGGGTATCACCTGGCGATCCCGAACTATTCTTTCGATCTGCAAAAAGAGATCCCCGGCACCATCGAATACATCGAATCCAAACTGGCCCCGCCGGGCAAGAAGATGAAGGTGTTCCTCTGGACCGGCGATTGCGAACCCGGCGAGGATGCGGTCGGGCTGGCCTACCGCAGCGGTGTCATGAGCATGAACGGCGGCGACACCACGATGACCCGCAGTTATCCGACCCTGACGCTGGTCGCGCCGCTGGGCGTGCCCAAGGGCAGATACTTCCAGGTCTATGCACCGAACCAGAACGAGAATGTCTATACCAACGACTGGACCGGGCCGTTCTACGGCTATGAGCGCGTCATCGAGACGTTCGAGATGACCGATGTGCCGTATCGCCTGAAGCCGATCGATATCTATTACCACACCTATTCCGCGAGCAAGCCGTCTTCGTTGCGGGCGCTGGACAAAGTCTACAAATGGGCACTGGCGCAGGAGACGACTCCCGTCTACGCCTCCGACTATGTGCGCAAGGTGCTGGACTTCAACAGCATGGTGGTGGCGCGCACGCCCGACGGTTTCCTGGTGCGCGGCGGCGGCGATCTGCGCCAGTTGCGCGCGCCACTGACGCTCGGCCAGCCGGCTGTCGGGGAGAGTGTCGCCCTGGCCGGATTCAATCGCCATCGCGACAACCAATATCTGCATGTCAGCGACGGCGAGGCGCGCATCCGCTTCCGCAAATCGGCTGCTGCCGCGCCTTATCTGGTCTCGGCCAATGCCCGCATCACGCGCATGACGACGTCCGCTGCGGCGGATGGCAAGTCGATGAGCCTTGCGCTGCAGGGCCGGGTACCGCTGCGATTCGCGCTGGCGCTGGGCGCGCGCTGCACGGTGCGCGCCGACGGCCATGCCCTCAAACCGGACACGACCCGCAATCAAGTGGGCTATTTTTCCACGCAGACACATGCAATCGACGACTTACGAATTCACTGCCCGAAGTAAAGCCGGGATCGAGCGCCCGAAACTGATGTCCGGGTGGACGCTGGCAGGCTTTGCCGTGCTGGTGCTGATCCCGCTGGTGATGATCTTTCCGAAGCAATCGTTGCTGCGGCAGGCATCGCAGCAACGGCTGGGCGATCCGCTGACGGTGAGCTATCTCGGCAACCTCTTGCGCGCGGAGCCGGGCAATATCGAATTGCGCCTGCTGCTGGCCGAGCACAAGACCCATCTTGGCGATACCGAAGGCGTCGCCGAACTGATCCAGCCCGCGCTGGAAAGTGCCGATCCCACCCGGCAAGCCAACGGTCTGCTGGCGGAGTACAAACTGGTGCTTGCGCTGCTGGCGAAGGAGAATCGGTACAGCGCGCAATACCGTAGCCTGCTCTCCCGCGCTACAGAGATATTCGTGCGACTCTCGAACAAGCCATGGTCATTGCCGACCCTGGTGTATCTGGCCGGACAGGCGGACCGCTTGCAGGAACGCGGCGTTTCGGTGCTGTTGTACCGCGCCATCGAGGATGCTTCAAGATCGGTGTCGGTGGACTGGCTGGCTGCGGCGGCGGCGCGTTCGCTTGCCAAGGGTGAACACGGGCTGGCAGCGCATCTGTATTTTCTGGCGCGACACCGGGAATACACGATCTCCGGCCAGCGCGCCTATCTGTTGGCCGGTATCCGTGCGCTGATGTGGGGGGGCTTCTACGACAGGGCCATGCAGGCCATCGATCAGCATGTGGGAAATCTCGAACACGATGACGAGACGTTGTACTCGCTGGTACGGGTTGCACGGGAAGCGAACGACCAGGAGCGCGCCATACGTTACACCAAACGCCTGCTGCATCTCTCCTGGCTGGGCGAGGTCTGGGCCTGGGTCAGGGATGTCGATCTGCGTCTGCTCGGTATCGCCGATGCGGAGGCGGAAGAACAGCAGGAAATCCCGGTCGAGAAGATCCGCGCTTACGATCCGCGAACCTATCAGCTCGCCTACGATGTCTTCATGTCCAACAGCAAGCTCGAAGATGCGTTCCGCGTCGCCGAAGCCGCAGTGCGCCAGTCGCCGAAGGAGAAGATCTGGCACAAGCGTCTGGCGGAGTTGGCCGAATGGCTGGGGCGGCCCGAGATCGCGTTGCGCGAATGGAAGTGGCTGCTCAAACGGGACGGCAGCCGCACCGCACTGCTCGCGGTGTTGCGCTTGGCACCCATGCTCAACGATTACGACGCATTGCTGGACGGCTGGAAAAGCCTGGCGGTCTCGCAGGATCCGGATGATGTGCAGAGCGAGAACATGGTCTCCCTGTTCGAGCAGACCGGAAGGCATCGCGAAGGCTCCCGCTATTTTGAGGAGCGCTATGCCGCCAATCACCGCGCCGCACATCTGGAGATCGCTGCACGGCTGGCCGAACATGGCGGCGATGACGACCGCGCGCGCCGCCTGTATTTCCGTTTGCTCGATCGCCACGGTGCGAACGCCGACCTGACGATCAAGATCGTCAACATCTATCTGCGCAAAGGCGAATACCAGAAAGCCTACGATCTGCTGCAAAAAAACCGGAGTCATGCCGGAGAAAAGGATTCCGACTACTGGAAGGCGCTGGCCGATCTGGCCTGGCAGTTGCAACAGGACAGCGATGCCCTGAACAGTTACCGCCATCTGTCGGATACGGGCAAGCTGGCGCGGGAAGACATCGTCCGGCTGATCTATCTGCTGGGCGATTCGAAGCAGGAAGAAAAAGCGGCCCTGGCGGAACTCGCCTACCGCCGCTTCGACGATCGCGACATGCTGTTGCGGGCGCTGGAGATCTACGCGGCAAGGGGTGATATGGCGGCGCAGAGACGCCTGTTCGAAAACGTGGCGGCCCGCGGCAACGTGGACTTGTCCGGCACGCCCCGTTACTACCTGCTGCGCGCAGAGTACCAGCAGGCGAACGGAGATTTCGCCGCCGCCCGCGCCGATTACCGCCGCGCGGTCGCCATCTCGCCGGACGATCCGGTCACCGTCAACGGCATCATGTGGTTCCTCATCGACGGTCACGACGAAGCAGGGCTGCGCGAAATGATCGCGCTGATCGTGGCACGCGGCGAACAGAACGAGCCGGCCTATTGGGGGGTGCTTGCCGCTGCCTATCAGGTGATCGGCCAGCCGACGCGTGCGGTGGCCTATTACACCCGGCTGCTCAAACAGGAGAAGCAGGATTTCCTGTGGCTGGTGAATTACGCCGATGCGCTGCAACAGGCGAGGCAGGAAGGGTTGGCGGATCGCGTGCGCCAGCAGGCATGGCAGCAACTGAAAGTGCGCCTGTCGGACAAACCGCTGGCGTTGCCGTTCCCGCCCGACATGCTGGCGGCGGCACGTCTGTCGATGATGAACCATCCGGGAGATCCCGCGCTGGCGCTGGTGCGCTCGGTGCTGCGGCAGGACAGGCTGGTCGAGAGGAATGCTGCGACAGACCTCGCCACCAGCGAACTGGTGCTGGGCTGGTCGGTTTCCACCGAGCGTTCGCCAGGTGCCAAGGCCTGGTTGTGGCAACGTTACGGACGATCCCTCAAACGTCCGCTCTGGGCCGAGGCATCGGTGGCACTGGCGGACGAAGACCGCACCACGCTCGACGGTCTGGTGGCCACTCAGGCCGACGGCCTTTCCGGACCGGTGTTGCGTGATGCGCTGAAAACGCTGGGGCGGACGGGGGAGGCGCGCGCCGTGGCGTACGCGGAACTGGAGAACGATCCGGAAAGCGCGACAGCGCATGCGCACCTGACCGAAGATGCGCTGGCCGCCGCGAGTTTTGTCGATGCCGGGATGCGCCAGGCGCTATTGGGCAGTCTGCATCAGTTCGAACGCTACCTGCGTCTCGACATGCCGCTCGACCACGACACCCGCATCGCGGTCGAATATGCGCGTACCGGACAATCTGATGATGACACCTCCGAATTCGCCACGGTGCCACCCCGGGTGACCGTCGGGGGAATCGCCCTGAAGCACCGCGGCAAGCGTGGTGATACCGAACTCGCCGTGCGCCGCCGCAACGAACTCAGCCACACTACCGAAGCTGAATTGAAACATTCCACGGATATTCTGAGCCGTAGCACATTGCAGTTCGGGGTCGAATTCCACACGGCAGCCACGGATTCCAGCCTGCTGCGGGAGCTCGCCATGCGCAACCGGGTCAGCACTGCGCTGCTGTATTCCATCAGCAAGCGCGATCATCTGTATGTGGATCCCGGTTGGGCGCGTTATTACATGCACGGCGGCGAATATCTGGGCAGCGGGAAGAACCTTGCCTGGGAACTGGGGCACCGCTTCCGCACGGAATATCCGGACTGGAAGGTGCGGCTGATCGGCGCCCATACACGCTTCGCGCCGATTGCCGCAGCCCCCATCGAGTTGCCGGCTGACTCCAACCTCTACGGCGCCTGTCTGGGTGTCGGTGAAGCGCGCAGGCTGAGCTATGCCCGCATGTGGTTACCCTATCTGGATTACTGCTACACCTATAACGATGTCAGCGGCAGCGGCTATAATGCCGGGCTTGGATTGGCAGGTCCGGTCGTCGGTGCAGATCAGCTTTCGCTGAATTATGGACTGGAGCGGGGAGGGGTCGACTCTCTCTTCTCCCGCAGTTACGAACTGGAATTGAACTACCGCTATTATTTCGATTGATTATTGCCATCCACGCAAAGGGAACAAAATGAAGACCATCAGAATCGGCATCCTGCTTCTAGTCGCGGCACTATCATCCTGCGCGGTCATGGATCGCGCTTCCACAGGCAAGTCGCTTGAGCGCAATGTAAAGTGGGCCTTGCTGCCCATCGTCAACCATACCGATGTGCCCCAGGCAGGATTGCGCGCCGAGACTATCGCCGAGGTGCTGTTGCGCAGCCGCGAGATCGCCAACCTGCACCACTACCCGGCGACGCTCAATCGTGACAGTCTGTTCGAGCCGGCAGAGCGCAAGGCGGTGGCCGATGCACTGAGCTGGGCGCGCGAGCAGGGCGTTCGCTACGCGGTGACCGGTGCCGTGGACGAGTGGCATTACAAGGTGGGCATCGACGGTGAACCTGCGGTCGGCATGACACTGCAGGTGATCGACCTCAAGAACGGCGACAGCGTGGTATGGACCGCGGCAGGCAGCAAGACCGGCTGGAGCCGCGACGCGCTGAGCGCGGTCGCCCAGAAACTGATCGGAGAAATGCTGGACGATATCCCGTTGCAGTGATCGCCAATTGGACCCTAGAACCCTGTTACATGCTGCGCTGGCGCGACTGAACGTCACGCTGGCCCCGGTCCGTTCCAACCGCTTGATGTGGCTGGAAGTGGTGGTCATCTCGCTCGGCGCCATCGCGGTGGGCATGTTCTTCCAGCGCGACAACCCGTTCCAGGTTGGCAGCGAATTCCACTGGATATGGCTGGCCCCCGTGCTGATCGCGCTGCGCTACGGCGTGGTGCCGGGCGTCGTCTCCTCGCTCATCCTGATCGCCGCATGGAAGCTGATCCTCCTGCTGGGGGGGCAGCAGGAGAACTTTCCGGAACAGTTCTTCCTCGGCGGGCTTATCCTCACCATGATCTGCGGCGAATTCAGCGCGGCCTGGTCTTCGCGTCTGCGCCGTGCGGAAGAGACCAACCGCTATCTCGACGAGCGTCTCGCGCGCATCACTTCGCGTCACCTGTTGCTGCGACTTTCGCATGACCGCATGGAGCAGGAGATACTGACCAAGCCGGTCACTTTGCGCGACGCGCTGAACGGAGTGCGCCAGCTGACGGCCGAGCAGACAAAGGATCGCATGCCGGCTTCTGGCAGGCTGCTGCAGATGCTCACGCAATATTGCCAACTGGAGTCCGCGGCGATCTTCATCCCCGGCAAGGATGGCTGTTACGAGCGGGCCAGCCAGATCGGCTCGCCGCCGGATCTGTCGGCGGAAGATCCTTTGCTGCAACACGCGATCGAGAACCGATCGCTGGCGCATCTGCAACTCAAGGGCTTGGGGGATAACGAACTGCCTTCGCCGTTCCTGGTGGTGGTGCCCATCCTGAACAGCGAGCAAGTGTCGCTGGGTGTGCTTGCGATCGATCGCATGCCGTTCCTCGCGGTGAACGAAGAGAACCTGCAGATGCTTTCGGTGATGCTCGGCTACTACGCCAATTGCGTCAGCGAAGCCGAAGGCGTGCGGATCATCCGGGACACCTTCCCGTCCGCACCGATGGATTTTGCCGCCGAACTCCACAAACTGCTCATGTTGCAGCGCGGGTACGGGATCAACAGCCATATCGTCGCGCTGCCGTTCGGGAACGATGAGGCGGGACGGCAGGCCATCGCCCAGATCACCCGTATCCGGCGCGGACTCGATATCTCCTGGCTGTTGCCAGTCGGCGATCGCACTTTGCTGATCAACCTGATGCCGCTGGCCACAGAGGCTTCGGTGGAGGGGTATCTGATCCGCATCGAGACCATCCTGATGGAATACATGGGGGATGGCTACGACCAGTGGCGCCTGGCGCCGCAGCGCATCAGCTTCGCGGAAGCGGATCCGGTGGTCTCGCTGCAGCGCATCATCGCGGAGCGTCATGATTAAGTACATCCTGATCGCCATGGCGCTGGCACTCGAAGCATCCGGGGTCGGTGCGGTTTCGCATTTTGGCGGTGCCGGCTGGCTCTCGCCGTTGTTCCTGCTGTTGCATGCGGCTGCCAGTGCTTTGCTGGCCGTGGCCGGTTGGCACTTCCTGCCGCGGGATTTCCGCAAGCCGCGTGTCGCAGTGTTGTTTCTGCTATTCAACTTCGCCTTCTTCGTGCCGGTGCTTGGCATCGCCGGCATGCTGTTCGCGGTCGTGGTTGCCTCGATCCGCCGCAGGGAAGTGATCATCCAGCCTTTCGCCACGGTGAAGCTGCCCGAGTTCGTGCTGTCGTTGCGCGATACGGAAATGAAATACAGCCAGGGCGGTATCAAATCCCGCCTGACGCAGACATCCATCCCGACGCCGCAACGCCTGCAATCGCTGCTTGCCTTGCAGGGTATGCCGCCGCGCATCTCAAGCCCGTTGTTGCAGGATATGCTGGGCGACTCTTCAGATGACATCCGCCTGGTGGCTTACGGCCTGCTCGACAACAGGGAACAGAAGATCACCGCTCAGATACATCGCGAACTGGTCAGTCTCAGGGATACCGAGAATCCGGAGATGAAACTGATGGGACTGCGGCATCTGGCCGAACTCTACTGGGAGATGATCTACGCCGGACTGGCGCAGGGTGACCTGCGCACCCATGCATTGACTCAGGCACTGCAATATGCCGACAGCGCGCTGGAGCTGACGCCGCAGGATGCCGGTTTGCTGTTGCTCAAGGGACGTATCCTGCACGAACTGAAACGGCACGAAGAAGCGACGGTGGTGTTGAACGCCGCGATAAAGCAGGGGCTGCCCGAATCGCGCGTGCTGCCTTATATCGTCGAGATCGCCTTTGTCCGCCGTGATTTCGCCACCGTGCAGCGTCTGCTGGAACGCCTGTCCCAATCGCAGCTCACGCCGATCATGCAGAACGCGATCCGTTTCTGGGTGCAGCCGGAACACAAGGAGAGCGCGACATGACGTTCCCGCGCGCCGAGCGTGCCGATATCGGCCTGTTGCTGGAAGGGACCTTTCCTTATGTCTCGGGTGGTGTGTCGAGCTGGGTCAACCAGATCATCCGTGGCTTTCCGCAATATACCTTTGCGCTGGTGTTCATCGGCAGCCGCAAAGAGGATTATGGCGAACCGAAATATGCATTGCCGGATAACGTCGTTCATCTGGAGGTGCATTATCTCTACAACGAGCACGAGATCCCGCAGATACGCCCCAAGCTCGGTGATGCCAGGGTGTTTGGCAATATCAAGCACATGCATGAATGTTTCCGCCACCCCGAGACTCACACCGACGGCAAGGAGACTTTTCGCGAGTTGATCCCGGAGCTTTCTCCGCACGGCAAGGCCGGACTGGACACCTTCCTGTATAGCCAGGAGGCGTGGGGCTTCATCAAAGAGAAATATCAGCAACATTGCTCAGATCCCTCATTCGTCGATTATTTCTGGACGGTGCGTTCCATGCACGCGCCGGTGTGGATGCTGGCCGAGATCGCCGAGAACTTTATTCCGGTGAAGGCTTACCACACGGTGTCGACCGGATATGCCGGACTGCTGGGGGCGCTGCTCAAGGAGAAGAACAAGCGACCGCTGATCCTTTCCGAGCACGGCATCTATACCAAAGAGCGCAAGATCGACCTGTTCCAGGCGCAATGGGTGAAGGACAACCGCAACATCTTCCAGCGCGATCCGACCGAGATCAGTTATTTCCGCCAACTGTGGATCCGTTTCTTCCAGCAGCTCGGCACGCGCTGCTACGACAGCTCGGACCACATCGTCGCGCTGTTCGAGACGAACCGCCTGCGCCAGGTGGAAGACGGTGCACCGGCTGAACGCACCTGCAATATTCCCAACGGCGTCAACGTGCCGCGTTTCGCCGCGCTGCGGGCGCTGCGCGCACCGTCGCCGCCGCCAATCCTGTGCCTGATCGGGCGCGTGGTACCGATCAAGGACATCAAAACCTACATCCGCGCCATGCGCATCATCGCCAACCGTATGCCGGAGGCGCAGGGCTGGATCGCCGGGCCCGAGGATGAAGATCCGGACTATGTGCAGGAGTGCAAGGATCTGGTCGATGGCTTGGGGCTCAACGATAACGTGAAGTTCCTCGGCTTCCAGCAGATGACGGAACTGCTGCCCAAGGTCGGGCTGGGTATCCTGAGTTCGATCAGCGAGGGGCTGCCGCTGGTGCTGCTGGAAGGTTTCGCTGCGGGTGTACCTGCCGTCAGTACGGATGTCGGCTCCTGCCGACAATTGCTGTACGGCCTGGACGAGGAGGATCAGGCGCTGGGCGCGGCCGGGCGCATCGTGGGTATCGCCGATCCGCAGGCGCTGGCAGAGGCCGCACTGGAGTTGTTGGGCGACGAGGCTGTCTGGCGCGCAGCCAGCGAAGCGGGCATCCGGCGCGTCGAGACCTACTACACGCAGGAGCGGATGTTCGACAGTTATCGCGCCATCTACGAGAAAGCCTTGTCATGGCAGGCATAGGCTTCGAACTGCGCAAACTGCTGCAGAAGGACAGCTACTTCGGCCTGTTCCAGGCTTACACCTATGCGGGCATCATCAGCTCGGGCCCGTGGGTGCTTTCCATCATCGGCATCCTGTTCGTGGGCTTCATCAGTCTGGGCGTGGTGTATCCGCGTATGCAGATCGTGCAGTTCCAGGTGTCGGTGACTTACCTGATCATGAGTTCGTTGATCCTGACTGGCTTCATCCAGCTCGGCTTCACCCGCTTCATCGCGGACAGTCTGTTCCGCAAGCTCGACAAGCAGGTGTTGTCCAATTTTGGCGGTGTGTTGCTGCTGGTCACCACTGTCGGCGGTGTGTTCGGCATGGCGGCGATCTACCTTTTCTTTCACGGGGTGAGCCTGCAATACCGCTTACTGATGCTTTCCTGTTTCGTCATGTTGTGCGCGATCTGGGTGGCGACGATCTTCATGTCGGGGATGAAGCAATACAAGGAGATCGTGGTGCTGTTCGCGATCGGCTATTCCGTCACCGTGGCGGGCGCGGTGCTGCTGCGCGGCTACGGTCTGGAAGGGCTGTTGCTCGGTTTCGGGATCGGCCATTTCGTGCTGCTGTTCGGCATGATCATCATGATCCTGCGTGCCTTCCCGATGGAGGGCACGGTCGTGTCGTTCGAGTACTTGCGCCCGGGGGCGATGTACACCAGCCTGATCTGGGCGGGCTTCCTCTACAACATGGCGGTGTGGGCGGACAAGCTGATGTTCTGGTACTACCCAGATACCAGCCAGCTCATCATCGGTCCGCTGCGCGCCTCGCTGATCTACGACCTGCCGATCTTTCTCGCCTATCTTGCGATCATTCCCGGCATGGCGGTGTTTCTGGTGCGCATCGAGACGGACTTCGTCGAATATTACGAGAAGTTCTACGATGCGGTGCGCGAGGGCGGCTCGCTCGATCACATCATGAACATGCGCGACAACATGCTGTTCACTGTGCAGCAGGGGTTGTTCGAGATCGTCAAGATCCAGGCCATCACGGTGTTGCTGGTGTTCGTGCTTGGAGAGCGGTTGCTCGACTGGCTGGGTATCTCCAGCCTCTACTTGCCGTTGCTGTATGTCGATGTAGTGGCTGCGGGTTTGCAGGTCGTACTGCTGGGCATACTGAATGTCTTTTTCTATCTCGACAAGCGCCGCATCGTTGTCTGGCTCTGCGTGCTGTTCCTCATCGCCAACGTATCACTGACCTCATTGAGTCTGTATCTCGGCGCAAGTTATTACGGCTACGGTTTTGCGCTGTCCTTGCTGATCACGGTGCTGGTAGGCATGCACCTGTTGTCGCGTAAACTGGACTTGCTGGAATACGAGACCTTCATGCTGCAGTGAATTGAACTGCAGCGAGTGCCGGAAAACAGAGGGGATGATCAGCCGGTGGCGAGGATGCCGAGGCGTTTGAATGTGATCGTCGAGTCCGCTTTCAAATCGGTTTTCAGGTACTCGCCGGTCACGTCCACTTCCGCGAAGATGTTGTTGTCCTTGCACCATTTCTGCCATGCGGCCTCGCCGAGGCGGGTGTTGCCCGGCTCACCGACCAGAGCATAAGTCTTTCCGCTGCGCGTCTTGACAGTCATGGCGACGGGATCGAATTCCTGGATGGCACTGGTCGAGCTGCCCAGCTTGCCGGTGGGATCCTGTCCGCAAGCATGGCGGCTGCGGGCACCATCTGACGAGACGGCCTCCATCACGCGCCAGCGGTGCAGCAGCTTGGTGGAGTTGGGTGGAATGGTGATCTTTGACTGCATTGCCAAGTCAATCGGAACTGGATATCAGGTGCCGCGCACGATACCCCCTTCAAATTGAAGGGTCAATGCGAAAGCAGCCGTGTTGCGGTTTTTCCACAGGCGACCGGTCCCGTCTGCCGGAAACGCCCCCTGCCTTATCTCAGCACCACCCGGTTCCGCCCGTCCGCCTTGGCCCGGTATAGCGCCATGTCGGCGCGTGCCATGATGCTGTCGGCCGCGGAGTCTCCGGCTTCGAACATCGCGATGCCGATGCTGATCGTGAAGGGAACGGTGCCTTGTCCACTCTGTGCGGGGGTATCCGCCACGTTGCTGCGGAAGCGCTCGGCGAACAGCTTGGCGCCTTCCGCGTCGGTGCCCGGCAGTAATATCCCGAATTCCTCACCGCCCAGCCGCCCGAGCAGGTCGACGCGGCGCAGGCGCTGTTTGGTCAGTTCGGTGAAATGCTGCAGCACGAAGTCGCCGGTGGCATGGCCGTAGGTGTCGTTGACGCTCTTGAAGTGATCGATGTCCACCATCAGGAAGGCGGCCGGTTGCTTGAAGCGGATGAAGTGCGCCAGTTCCGTCTCCATCTGTTCGATGAAATGGCGCCGGTTGGCCACGCCGGTGAGCGGATCTGTTGTCGCCAGGCGTATCAGTTCTTGTTCCATCTCCTTGCGCTGCGCGATGTCCTGGAACACTGCTTCGACGCCGATGATCTGGCCGTTCTCGTGCATCGGTGTCACGGTCAATTGCACCGGGAATATCTCGCCGTTCTTGCGGATGAAGGCATCCTCGACGCCGCGCCGTATCCCGTCGCGCAGGGTCTGGCTGATCGGGCATTCTTCCGCAGGGTAGGGCGTCCCGTCCTTGTGATGGTGGTGGAAGACGACATGCTGGTTCTTGCCCAGCACTTCTTCTTTGCTGAAGCCGAGGATGGCCAGCGCGGCGGGATTGATGAAGGTGCAGCTTCCCTCGCGGTCCACGCCGTAGATGCCTTCACCGGCGGAATTGAGCAGCAACTCGTTCCATTGCGAGAGGCGGGCGATCTCGGATTCCGCCTGCTTGCGGCCGCTGATATCCATGGCGGTGCCCGCCACGCGCACAGCACGGCCGTCGGCAGAGCGCTCGACCGCCATGCCACGCGCGAGTATCCAGACCCAATGGCCATCCTTGTGCTGCATGCGCAGTTCGGTCTCGATGTAGGGCGTCTCGCCCTTGAGATGCCGGATCATGACGGTGCGGGCCCCCTCGATATCTTCGGGGCGTATCAATCCGGCCATCGTCGAGGTACGCGGGGGCAGTTCATGTGCCTGATAGCCCAGCAGCCTGGTCCAGCCTTCACCGAAGAACACGGTGTCGCTCGGAATATGCCAATCGGTCATGGCAAGGTCAGACCCTTTCAGCGCCAGTGCCAGCCGCTGTTCTGCCTCGCGCCGGCGGGTGACATCGCGGGTGACGCCGAGCAGGTGGGTGATCTTGCCTTCGGCATTGCGCAATGGTGCGGCATGGGTCTCCAGCCAGCGCCGTGTACCCTGTTTGCCCTGTACCTCGAACTCCAGTACGCCGGTCTCGCCCCTGAAGACCCGATAGGAAAGGTTCTTGAACGGGATGCGATGTTCCGGCATCACGAAATCGACCAGGCCACGTTCGTTCACCTCCTCGATGCTGTGTGTCTCGAGCATCTGCAGTCCGGCCGTGTTCATCTGCAGCAACTGGCCGTCGGCGCCGATCACCTTGACGCATTCCGGCTCGTTCTCGAGGATGGTGGTGAGGAAGTTCTTCTGTTCCTGCAAAGCGAACTCCGCGTGTTTGCGCTCCGTGATATCGATGAATGCCCACAGCGACTCCCCGGTCTCGGGGTCGAGTGTCGCGCCGCTGATATCCATCCAGATATTGCTGCCGTCCTTGCGCACATGCTCGGTCTGCGAGCGATAGATATTTCCGGATGCAAGGATGGGGTAGGCGGCGGCACCGAGCGCCAGATAGGCGTCCTCGCTGGAGTAGGTCCGGCTGGTGGGTGTGCCGACGAGTTCGCCCGATGCATAACCGAGCATCCTTTCGAAGGCCGAATTGGCCCAGACGATCTTGCGGTCCTTCACGGTCACGATGCCGATCAGGTCGCTCTCGAGTATGGTTTTCTGTTCGGCCAGCAGGTGTTCCATGCGCAAATGGTCGAGATGGCGCTCGGTGATGTCTGCGGCATACACGACCACCGAATCGACATTGCCGTCGCTGTCGGGGACCGGGTAGTAATTGAGTGAATAGAAACGGTCGTTGCGCTGGTCTTCCGTATGCTTTTCCTTGCCGGAACGGAACACTTCGGCCATGTCTGCGCGGCGGCTGGCTGCCACTTCCGCGGGGAAGTAGTCGAAGGCGTTGCGGCCTATCATGTCCTGAGATCTTTCTTTGACGCGCTGGGCTCCGATCTCATTGATGGCGAGGATGATGCCGTTCCTGTCCACATGGAACACGCTTTCGGTCGTCGCATTCAGAATCGCTGAAAGCTGATCTTTGCTTTGTTTGAGCGCCTGCTCGGACTGTTTGCGTTCGGTGATATCCACGTCCATGCAGACGAATATGGGATCTGTCTTGCCGGATATCGAGAAGAGTGTGGAGTCGATGATGCGTTTTTTGCCGTCGCGGCGGGTGATCTCCGAATCGGACAGTTGCTGCGGGTTACCGGTCTCTGCGACCAGTGCCAACTTGGCGGAAAAATTCCGCGCCTGTTCCGGTGTGTGGATGAGTCGATCGAGCGTCTTGCCGAGCGCTTCGGCAGATGACCAGCCGAAAGTCGTCTCCGAGGCCGGATTCCAGTAGAGGACCCGCCCGGCGCGGTCATACCACTGCACGGCCACATCGGGCGTGTTTTCCAGTGTGGCCAGCAGGCGGCCCTGTTCCGATTCGATCTTCGTTTGCGCATGCACCAATGCACGCAACGATCTGGCGAAAGCAAGGAAGGGGAGAAGGATCAGCAGGCCGATCACCAGGAACGTCAGCCGCAACAAGCCGGCATTATCTGCCCGGACAGGCCAGCCGCCGCGCGGGGCTGCAGCAATCTGCCAGGTGCCGTTGGGCAATGCGATATCCGCGAGTACAGGGTCGGCATCGAACAGTTCGGCGCGGCCGAAGAAGACAGCGCCTTGGCTGCCCTTGCCGTCCTTGCCGCGGATGGCGATCTCAAGCGGGAGATCTGGATCATTGAGCCCGCTCTTGAGATACAAGTGATCGGCATCGATCACGGCGGAGATCAGACCCCAGAATCGTTTCTTGCCTTGCTGGTCTTCGATGAAGACCGGGATGCGGCCGATGATGCCGTTGCCGCCCTGTACCAACTGCAGCGGTCCGGCCAGTATCATTTGTCCGGTGGTGCGAGCCTGGTTAGCGGTCTCGAACTGGCTGGGGGTCTTTCTGAAGTCGAGTCCGATCGCCTTCTCGTTCCCGGCCAGGGGATACATCATGCGCATCACCATGTCCGGTGCAGCGCCGATGTTGCGCAGGTTGGAACCGCCGTCGAACAGGGGTTTGGCGGCACGCGCGAATTCTTGTTGGGATATCTGCGGGCGGGATGCGATGAGGCTGACCAGTCCCTTCACCAGTTGAACGTCGCCGCGCAGATTGATTTCGAGGCGGCTGCGGATATGCCCCAGTTGGTTTTCCGCATCGGCGCGTCTGGTGGCGAAGAAGTGCTCATCGTTCAGCCGCTCGCCATAGGAGGCGGCCAGCACGAGACCACAGAGCAGCAGCACGATGGTCAGATAGACCCATCTCTCCTTCGAACTCAGTTCGAGCCGCCGGAGCAAAGGGATGCGACTCTCGGTGAAGCTGTCGTTCACGTTTCGGGCTGGTGCATGAAGCGATTCAGGCATGACGTATCGGTGCCGTATACTGGTCTGATGCTATTGTAGCGCCAGTTGCCCGACAGCTATAGCCACTTCACTGCCATAGCCACAGCATCCGGCAGGCTATATATCCCTTCCGCGCCTGGGCTGTTCTCACAGCACCTTGCTGACCTTCATCACCGCCGGGTCATCCTCGCTGGTCTTGCTGGTGAAGCCTAGACGGCTCATCAGTTTGAGCATGCGGTGATTGTTGTTGAGCACTTCGCCCTCGATGACCGAGAGCCCCTTGGAGCGCGCGGCTTCCATCAGCGAGACCATGAGTTTCTGTCCCAGTCCCTTGCCCGCCACATTGTCGGCGATCACCAGCGCGAACTCGCAGGTGTCGCCGTCGGGGTTGATGGCGTAACGCGCGACGCCCAGCTCGACCTCGACGCCTTCCGTCTCGCACACGGCGACCAGCGCCATCTCGCGGCTGTAGTCGATCTGCGTGAGCCTTGCCAGCATGTCTTCGGTCAATTCCTGCACGCTGTTCATGAAGCGGAAGTACTTCGATTCGTCGGACAGGTCATGTACGAACTTCTTTACCAGCGCGGCATCTTCGGGACGGATGGGACGGATGGTGATGTCGGTGCCGTCGGCCAGTTGCCATTCGTAAACGAGGTGGGTGGGGTAGGGATAGATGGCCATGTGCGCGTAGCGGTCGGCGCTGGGCTGGCGATATTCGACCACCACGCGCGCGTCGGCGGCGAGCGCGCCGTTCTCGTCGAGGATGAGCGGGTTGATATCCATCTCCTTGAGCAGTGGCAGTTCGCACACCATCTCGGACACGCGCAGCAGCACGTCTTCCAGCGCCTCGATATTGGCGGGCAGCATGTTGCGGAAATGGCCGAGCATGTGCGAGATGTGGGTGCCGTCGATGAGGTCCTTGACCAGGAAGTGGTTGAGCGGTGGCAACGCCACAGCGCGGTCACCCATGATCTCGACGGCGGTGCCGCCCGCACCGAAGGTGATCACCGGACCGAACACCGGATCGGTGGTGACGCCGATCATCAGTTCGCGCCCGTTCGGTTTGACGATCATCGGCTCGATGGAGATGCCGTCCATCTTGGCATTGGGACGGTTGTGCTGCACGTTGTCGATGATGTGCTGGTAGGCGGCGCGCACCTCGTGGGCGTTGTTGAGGTTGAGCACGACGCCGCCGGCATCGGTCTTGTGGGTGATGTCGGGCGAGTTGATCTTCATCGCCACCGGGAATCCGAGCTGCTGCGCGATGAGCAGCGCTTCGTTGGGCGAGTGCGCGACCATGGTGCGTGCGACCGGTATGTTGAAGGCGGACAGCAGTGCCTTGGATTCCATCTCGGTGAGCACCTTGCGGTGTTCCTGCATCGCGCCTTCGATGATCATGCGCGCGCTCTCCACATCCGGCTGGACATGGTGCTGCGACAGCGGGCCGGGCATCTGCATCAGCAGTTTCTGGCTGCGGTGATAGGCGTACAGGTGCGAGAACACTTCGACCGCGGGTTCCGGCGTGCGGAAGTGCGGCAGATGCGCCTTGGTGAAGGCATCGCGCGAGGTGGCGACTTGGGTCTCGCCCATCCAGCAGGCCAGCAGCGGTTTGCTGCGGCTGCTCTTGTTGCTCTTGGCAAGGTCAATGATCACCTGCGCCGATTCCAGCGGCTTGGTCATTGCCTGCGGTGTGAGGATGGCGAGTACGCCGTCGACGTTCTCGTCGTCCAGACAGGCTTTGACGGCGTGGTAGTAGCGGTCTGCCTGCGCGTCGCCGATGATGTCAACCGGGTTGCAGTGCGGCCAGTTCATCGGCAGATGCTGGTTAAGGTCTTCGACGGTCTTGTCGGAGAGCGTAGCCATGACCAGCCCCAGGTCGGAAGCGCGGTCGGCCGCCATCACGCCGGGGCCGCCACCGTTGGTGACGAGGGCGAGGCGGTTGCCGACCGGATGGAAACCGAACGACAGCGCGCGTGCGGCGGTGAACAATTGTGTGACGGTCTGCACGCGCACCACGCCGACGCGGCTGAAGGCGGCATCGAACACGTCGTCCGCGCCGACCAGCGAGGCGGTGTGCGACATCGCGGCCTTGGAGCCGGCGGGGTGACGGCCGACCTTGACCAGGATGACCGGCTTGATGCGCGCGGCAGCGCGCAACGCGCTCATGAAGCTGCGCGCGTTGCGGATGCCCTCGATGTACATAAGGATGCTGTGGGTATTCGGGTCGGAGACGAGGTAGTCGAGAATCTCGCCGAAATCGACATCGGTGGAAGAACCCATGGATACCACACTGGAAAAACCGACGTCGTTGCGTGTGGCCCAGTCGAGGATGGCGGTGCACAGCGCGCCGGATTGCGAGACGAGGGCGATGTTGCCGACATCGGCGGCGCCCTTGTTGAAGGTGGCATTGAGCCCGATGGAGGGGCGCATGAGGCCGAGACAGTTGGGGCCGATCAGGCGGATGTTGTAACGGCGCGCATTCTCCAGCAGTTGGCGTTCCAGTGCGGCACCTTCCGCGCCGATCTCGCCGAAACCGGCGGTGATGATGACCGCCGCCTTGACGCCGTGCAGCCCGCATTCCTCGATGATGCCGGGCACGGTCTGGGGCGGGGTGGCGATGACCACCAATTCGACCGGCTGGCCGATCTCGGCGATGGTGGCATAGGCGCGCTGGCCCTGGACTTCCTTGTTCTTGGCGTTGATGGGGTAGAGGCTGCCTTTGAAACCGCCCTGCAGCATGTTCTGAAAGACGATCTGGCCGACCGAGTCGGGGCGGTCGCTGGCGCCGAACACAGCGACCGATTTGGGTGCAAACAGGGGATTGAGATAGTGCTTGCCCATGATTTTTCGCTTTCAGTTGTGGATTCGTTGGGTATGATAGCACCGTCGCATTACATTAAGATGCCATGCAGACCGCATACATTACTCATCCGCTATGTCTTAAGCACGACATGGGCCCGCACCATCCGGAGTGCCCAGCGCGCATCCATGCGATCGAGGATCAACTCATCGCTTCGGGCCTGTTCGGCTATCTGCAACATCACGATGCGCCCGAAGTGACGCGCGAACAATTGTTGCGCGTCCACGACGCCGCCTACATCGATTCCATCGAGGCTGCGGCGCCGCATCAGGGTTCGGTCGAGCTCGACGGCGACACCACCATGAACCCGTTCACCTATCCGGCCGCACTGCGCGCGGCGGGTGCAGCGGTGCTGGCGGTGGATCTGGTGATGGGGCAAAAGGTCGAGAACGCCTTCTGCAACGTCCGCCCGCCCGGTCACCATGCCGAAAGGGCGCTGGCCGGCGGGTTCTGCATCTTCAACAACATCGCCGTCGCGGCAAGGCATGCGCTGGCGGTGCACGGCCTGAGCCGGGTGGCGATCGCCGATTTCGACGTGCACCACGGCAACGGCACCGAGCACGTTTTTCACGACGATCCGCGCGTGATGCTGTGCTCGACTTTCCAGCACCCGTTCTATCCTTTCGGCGGTGCCGACAGCGGCAACGACCATATCATCAACGTGCCGCTGAAAGCCGGCGACGGCAGCGAAAAGTTCCGCGAGGCGGTGACCGGGCAATGGCTGCCGGCGCTGGAGCGGTTCAAGCCGGAACTGTTGCTGATCTCGGCCGGGTTCGACGCGCACCGCGAGGATGACATGTCCATGATCCGGCTGGTCGATGGGGATTTTGCATGGGTCACCGAGCAACTGAAAGAAGTCGCGTACAAGCATTGCCAGCGCCGCATCGTCTCGATGCTGGAAGGCGGCTACGAACTGCACGCGCTGGGACGCAGTGCGATGGCGCATATCAAGGTGCTGAGCGGGTTATAGTCTGTTCCGTCGAGCCGGGCGGAAACGGACGTGGTAGAGTTCAATCCCGTTCGAACAGTTGGGGAATTCTATGGAACGTACCCTGTTGTTGGTTGATGATGAGAAGGATGTCGGCGCAGCACTGGAACGTCTGCTCAGGGGCGACGGCTACACTATTTTGCACGCCAACAGCGGCAGGGAAGGCCTGGAGATACTGGCGCAGCACGAGGTCGGCGTCGTTGTATCAGACCAGCGCATGCCCGGGATGACCGGGATCGAGTTTCTCACCGAAGTAAAAGCCCTCTACCCGCACACGATACGCATGGTGCTGACCGGCTATGCCGACCTCGACACCGTGAAGGAAGCCATCAATCGCGGTGCCATCTACAAATTCCTGACCAAGCCGTGGGACAACGACACCTTGCGCGGTGATGTGATGGAGGCCTTCGGGCGTTTCGAACTGGCACAACAGCGAGCCGGCCTGCTGCAACAGATCCAGTCCGCCAACGAACTGCTGGCCGAACTCAATATCGAACTGGCTGCGGCGATGGAACGCAAGGACAGCCAGATCGACCATGCTGTCCACCATGACCACCTGACCAACCTGCCCAACCGCCTGCTGTTCCTGGACCGCCTCGACCAGGAGCTGACCCGCGCGCATCGCGACAACCATATGGCGGCAGTCCTGATGATCGACCTGGATCACTTCAAGCAGGTCAACGATTCCTTCGGTTTCCACATCGGCGACGAGGTGCTGAAGCTGGCGTCCGAAAGACTGGTTGGACTGATGCGTGCCTGCGACACCATCGCGCGTATCGCCGGCGACAAGTTCGGCATCGTGCTGACCGGTGTGAAGGACTCGCGCTACGCTGGCGAAGTGGCGCAGAAGATCCTCGATTCGTTTGCGCAGGAGCCGTTCGTGGTCGAGGGCAACGAATTCTTCATCACGCTCTGCCTGGGGATCAGCGTCTATCCGGTCGACGGGCTGAATACGGCGACCTTGCTGAACAATGCCGATGCGGCGATGTACCACGCCAAGAAAGACGGTCGCCATCATTTCCTGTATTACGCGGGGCAGATGAATGCCAGCGCCTGGCAGCGGCTGAAGCTGGAGAGCGAGTTGCGCCGCGCGCTGACCCAGAAAGAGTTCGTGCTCCACTATCAACCCAAGGTCGACATGGCCGACGGCAGGATCGTCGGCATGGAGGCCTTGCTGCGCTGGCAGAGTCCGGAGCGGGGCCTGGTGGCGCCGGGCGAATTCATCCCCCTGCTGGAAGAGACCAGTTTGATCCTGCCGGTGGGGGAATGGGCATTGCGTGAAGCTTGCAGGCAGGCGCGCGCGTGGCGTTCCGCCGGTTTTACCGATATCCGCATCGCGGTCAACCTGTCGGTGATGCAGCTAAAGCAGCCGGATTTCGTCGGCATGGTGCTGGGCATCCTGCAAGAGCACGGTCTGGATCCGGCGCTGAAGATGATCGAATTGGAACTGACCGAAAGCATGCTGATGGACAACGTGCAGGGAACGATAGAGACCCTGCAGAAACTGCACGACGCGGGCATCCAGTTCTCGATCGACGATTTCGGCACCGGCTATTCGAGCCTGAGCTATCTCAAACGCTTCCCCATCAGCAGCCTCAAGATCGACCAGTCCTTTGTGCGGGATCTGTCCACCGATCCGAACGACGAGGCTATCGTTGCGGCGGTCATCGCACTGGGCCATAGCCTCGGCTTGAGGGTCATCGCTGAAGGGGTGGAGACCGAGGACCAGCAGGACAAACTGCGCGCCAAGGGTTGCAACGAGATGCAGGGATTTCTGTTCAGTCGCGCTGTGCCGGCCGCCGCGATGACCGAGTTGCTACAGAAGAACGCTCGTCCTTCTTCTCTACAGGCGGAATGATGGAACGCACTTTGCTGCTGGTCGACGACGAGGAGAACATCACCTCCGCGCTGGTGCGGTTGCTGCGCCGCGACGGATATCGCATCCTGCGCGCTAACAGCGGTACCGAAGGCCTGGACTTGCTGTCGCAGAACGAGGTCGGTGTGATCATCTCGGACCAGCGCATGCCCGGCATGACCGGGGTCGAGTTCCTCGGCAAGGTGCGCGAGCAATTCCCCGACACCGTGCGCATCGTCTTGAGCGGTTACACCGAGCTCAATTCGGTGACCGATGCGATCAACCGCGGCGCGGTCTACAAATTCTTCACCAAACCCTGGGATGACGATCTGTTGCGCGCCAATGTGGAAGAGGCATTCCTGCGTTACGAGATGAAGATGGAAAACCAGCGCCTGACGCGGGAATTGCAAAAGGCTAATGAGGAATTGCAGAACATCAACCGTCAGCTTGAACAGCGCGTGGAGGAGAAAACCCGGGAAGTGATGCACAATCTGAACATCCTCAAGGTGTCGCAGGAAGTGCTGGAGGGCTTGCCGGTGGCGGTGGTCGGTGTGGGTGACGACGGTTTGGTCGCTGTTGCGAATCGCAGAGCGCGACAGTTGTTCTACCCGGAAGGATCTGGCCTGTTGCTGGGAGAGGCTGCCGCCGCCGTTTTGCCGCAGCAATTGATGATATGCATGAGTAACTTGTCCCATGAGTGCCAGCACAGCACTTTGGGGGATGGCCGGCAAGTCCGCTGCTGGTGTTATCCGATGGGCGAGAATTCATTCTCGAAGGGTTTGGTCATGGTCATTGATGTCGATGCAAGTTGAAGCGCATATATAAGTACACGGGACATGATGGATAAAAGCACCATTCTCGACAGACTGCATCAACTTCCCGCCATGCCACTGGTGGTGCAGGAAGTAATGTCCAGTTTTAGGGATGAGAACACGGGCAGCTCCGAGTTGGCGCACAAGATCGCCTTCGATCAGGGATTGAGCGCGCGCGTGTTGCGGGTGGCGAATTCTTCCTTTTACGGCTTGTCGCGCGAGGTCGGCACTATCCAGGAAGCTGTGATGGTGCTGGGCTTCGACTGTGTCCGTTCTCTGGTTCTGTCGGCGGGTTTTGTGCGAGCTTTCACCGCAACATCTGAGGGATTGTTCGATCGTCACGAGTTCTGGGTGCGCAGTTTCCGTATCGCGACCTATACCGAGGCACTGGCGAATTGTACCGGCGGAGAGCGGCAACTTGCCTTCACCTCGGGCATGTTTTACGACATCGGCCAACTGGTGTTCGATGTTTGTATCCCTGAGCAGTTCGCCGAGATATTGAAGCGGCAGAAAGAAACCGGGGATCGCCTTGTCATAGTGGAACGCGACGTGCTCGGTTTCGATCATGCCGTGATCGGGGGCGATATGGCGAAACGCTGGAACTTCCCGCCCAAGCTGGAGCAGGTCATCCGCTATTGGCGCTCGCCGGAAAGGGAACCATACGAACTGGTTGGCGGCATGGTGTACATCGCGGTGCTGCTCGATGAAGGCCTGCGCGGCGACGAATTGATGCAGCAGATCCCGGAAAAACTGCGCGACCGTTTAAATCTTGATTGGCCGGCCATCGAAGCGGGATTGCCGGAGGGTGAACAACTGGATGCAGTGGCGAACCTGTTGGTGACGGAATGAATGAAAGGAAGAATAGATGAATGAACTGCTGGGAGCGACGCCAGCCGCTGCGACTTTGCTGTTCGTCGATGACGAAGCCAATGTGTTGTCGTCGCTGAAGCGATTGTTCCGTCCCTATGGCTATCGCATCCTGACGGCGGAAGGCGGTGCGCAGGCGTTGGAGATCATGGAGCGTGAAAGCATCGATCTGGTGATCTCGGACATGCGTATGCCCCAGATGAACGGCGCCCAGTTCCTGGAGCAGGTGAATTTGCGCTGGCCGGAGACGATACGCATCCTGCTCACCGGCTATGCCGAGCTTGAAGCCACCGTCGATGCGATCAACAAGGGACATATCTACCGCTATCTCGCCAAGCCCTGGGAAGACAATGACATCGTGCTGTCCATCCAGCATGCGCTGCGCCAGAAAGAATTGGAACAGGCGAATCGCGGACTGGAAGAACTGACGCGCAAGCAGAACGAGGAACTCAAGGACCTGAACGCCAATCTGGAACAGAAGGTCAAGGCGCGCACCGAGGAGCTGCGCCAGACCATGGGTTTCCTCGAGGTTGCCCACGAAAAACTGAAGAAGGGCTTTATCACTTCCATCCGGGTTTTTTCAAACCTGATCGAGTTGCGGGAAGGGGCGATGGCCGGCCATTCGCACCGGGTTGCCGAACTGTCGCGGGCGATCGCGATGCAGATGGGGCTGAGCGAGCCGGAGATACAGGATGTGTTCCTCGCCGCGCTGTTACATGACGTGGGCAAGATCGGCTTGCCGGATTACCTGCTGGAGAAACCCTACGCCAGCCTGACCGGTCTGGAACGTGCCCAGGTGAGCAGACATCCGATCAAGGGGCAGATGGCGCTGACGGCGCTGGAGCAATTGCAGGGTGCGGCAAAACTTATCCGCAGCCATCACGAACACTTCGACGGCCTGGGCTTTCCGGACGGCTTGCATGCACTTGAGATCCCGCAGGGGGCGCGCATCATCGCGCTGGCCAACGAATATGATGGTGTCCAGTTGGGTGTCCTGCTGAACAAGCGGCTGAAACAGTCGGATGCCGTGTTGTTCATCCAGGAAGGCAGGGGCAAGCGCTATGATCCCGCCGTGGTGGATGCCTTCATGAAAGTGATGGGCGCTAGTGGGACGGCACAAGCCGTTCAGGAGAACGCCGTCAGTCTGAGCCAGGCCCGACCCGGCATGGTGCTGTCACGCGACCTGATGAGCAGCCACGGTGAACTGCTGTTGTCGAAAGACTATGTGCTGGACAAGACGCTGATCGACCAGATCCGGGGCTTTGAGCATTCCGGCGGCGGCGATCTGGTCATGTATGTGTACGCCAATAAGTGACAGGTCGGGGGATTAATATGCACCGCCTGCTCGAGCGTCAGATCAAACACCATCTCGAAGGACAGCGCTCTGCCGAGATGGAGGCCTTTCTCGCCGCGGTGGATGCCGCCTACGTCAGTGCAGACAAGGATCGCCTGCTGATAGAGCGTTCGCTCAAATTGATGTCGAAGGAACTGACCGAGGCCAACAGCGGCTTGCGCAAGGAGTTGCTCGAACGCAAGCGTACCGAGGATGCCTTGAATAAGGAGAAGGCCGAACAACAGAAGCTGATCCATAAGCTGGAAGATGTTCATAGCCAGTTGCTGCAATCCGAGAAGATGGCCTCTATCGGCCAACTCGCGGCGGGCGTGGCGCACGAGATCAATAATCCCATCGGCTATGTCTACTCCAATCTTGGAGCTTTGGAGGACTATGTACAGAAGGCCTTCTGCATGATTTCGGCCTATGAAGAAGCGGAAGCCAGCATCACTGATCCCGATCTGCTGGATAGATTGCGGCAAGCGAAGAAGGAATGCGACATCGAATTCCTGAAGAGCGATCTGCCCGCGCTGATGAGGGAGTCCAAGGACGGCATCACGCGAGTGAAGAAGATCGTGCAGAACCTGAAGGATTTTTCGCACGCGGACGTATCGGATGAATGGCGTTACGCCGATCTGCACCAGGGGCTGGACAGCACGCTGACCATCGTCAACAACGAGATCAAATACAAGGCCGAGGTGGTGAAGGAATATGGTGCTCTGCCGGAAGTGGAATGTCTGCCATCTCAACTCAACCAGGTGTTCATGAATCTGCTGGTGAATGCAGCGCAGGCCATCGACGAGAAGGGCGTGATCACGGTTCGCACCGGACTTCAGGGCGATGAGGTTTGGGTCGATATCCTGGATAACGGCAAAGGCATCGCTCCCGAGCATATCCAGAAAGTGTTCGACCCATTCTTTACGACGAAACCGGTGGGCAAGGGGACAGGCCTTGGATTATCACTGTCGTACGGTATCGTGCAGAAGCATCACGGCCGCATGGAAGTACAAAGCGAGTTGGGCAAGGGGACGATGTTCCGGGTGTGGCTGCCGGTGAATCAGGCACAGAAAGCGAGTTGAGACGATGTCAGAAGAACGATTCGAAGCTTTCAGTTGGGATAATAAATTCAACACTGGCGTGGCGGTGGTGGACGAGCAGCATCACCGCCTGGTGGATCTGATCAACCAGCTCGGCGCGATCAGCGCCAAGCAGTCCACTCTGGATGAACTGGGCGGGATACTCACCGAACTGGCCAACTACACGGTCTACCACTTCAAAACAGAAGAAGATCTGATGAAGCAGCTCAAGATCGATGCCGCCCACCAACTGGCACACCTCAAGGCGCACAAACATTTCACCGAGCAGGTCGGAGTCGCCGCGAAGATACTGATGGGCGGCGGTGATGTGAACAACCAGATCGTGGTGCCGTTGCTGAAGTACCTGACCAACTGGCTGGTGCAGCACATCCTGGGGGCGGATACGCGCATGGGCAAGGAGATCCTGGCGCTGCAGGCAGGAGAAAGCCACGAAGAAGCCGTGAAGAAGGCCAATGCCTTCATGACCCAGTCGGCGAACGTACTGATGGACGCGCTGAATGAGATGTACGGCAAGCTCGGCGACAAGACGCTGGAGGTCATCCAGAAGAACCAGGATCTGGAGGCGCTCAATGCCGAACTGGAAGCCCGCGTGCAAAGGCGCACCGCCACGATAGAACAGGCCAATCATCAGTTGCAGGCCAACAACGAGGAACTGAAACAACTCAACGAAAAACTGGAATCGGCGCATACCCAGTTGCTGCAATCGGAGAAGATGGCTTCCATAGGTCAGCTTGCGGCGGGTGTGGCGCACGAGATCAACAATCCGGTCGGCTTCGTCAATTCCAACCTTGGCACGCTGGGCAAGTACATGACCAACCTGTTCGAGGTCATCAAGTCCTATGAGGCCGCAGAAGCCAGGGTAGGTGGTGGTATCTGCCCCGAAGTCGCCGAGATGAAGAAGAAGGTCGATTTTGGCTACCTGGTGGAAGACATCCCCAGTCTGCTGAAAGAGTCGCAGGACGGTCTCGCGCGGGTGAAACGCATCGTGCAGGACCTGAAGGACTTCTCCCATGTCGACGAATCCAATTGGCAGCACGCCAATCTGGAGCAGGGCATGGACAGCACGCTCAACGTTGTAGCCAACGAGATCAAGTACAAGGCCAAGGTGGTCAAGGAATATGCCGGTATACCCGACGTGGAGTGCATGCCGTCACAGATCAACCAGGTGTTCATGAACATGCTGGTGAATGCGGCACAGGCGATCGAGAAGGACGGCACCATCACCGTGCGCAGCGGCACCGGCGGCGACGAGGTGTGGGTGGAGGTTGAAGATACCGGCAAGGGCATCTCGCCCGAGCACCTCAACCGAATCTTCGATCCCTTCTTCACCACCAAGCCGGTGGGCAAGGGTACCGGGCTGGGTCTATCGCTTTCTTATGGCATCGTGCAGAAGCACAGCGGCCGCATCGAGGTGAAGAGCGTGGTGGGCAAGGGTTCCACATTCAGGGTGTGGCTGCCGCTGAAGCATGTCGCGAAGGAATGATTGCTTAGTGGTGCCGGTCTTCACTCATCCTGTTCGGAGGCGACCTTTAGTACTACCAGCACCTTGTCCACCCGGTTCTTGTCCATGTCCATCACTTCGAAACGGTATCCGGCCGCTTCAATGTAATCGGCGGCTTTGGGGATATGCCCAAGAACATGCATCACGAATCCGCCGAGGGTGTTGAACGCGTTCTCCTCTTCGCCGGGCAGTTTTTCGTCTGTATTCAGTACATCTTTCAGGCGCTCGACAGTCACGCTGCCGTCGATCAGCCACGAGCCGTCTTCGCGAACTACAACATCCTGCTCTTCGTGGATGTCGGACGAGGGTAATTCGCCGACGATGGAAGTCAGCACGTCCGTGAGCGTGACGAGGCCTTGCAGTTCTCCATACTCATCCACGATCAGCGCGCATTGCTGGCGCGATTTGCGGAAGTTCTCCAGCAGATGCGTGGTGGTGACCCCTTCCGGCACAAATAGGGGAGGGCGTAGCGACTGCTCGACCGCGATCGGCTTGCCCGAAAGGGCGTCCTTGAGCAGATCCGATGTGCGCAATATTCCCACGATGTGGTCCAGCCCGTCCCGGCAGACGACCACGCGGGTGTATGGACTCTCCGCGATGCGGTCGCGGATCACGGCCTCGGGTTCGTCCAGATCTAGCACATAGATCTCGTTGCGGTGCGTCATGATCGCCCCGATGCGTTGCTCGTCCAGGCGCAACACATTGGAGACGATAGCCTGTTCACTCTCGTGGAATACCCCCGCTTCGGAACCCTGTTCCATCAGCACCTTGATCTCTTCATCGGTAACCGGCGGTTCCTCTAGGCGGACTGCACCCATCATGCGCAGCAGGGAACTGGAAGACGCCGACAGCAACCAGACCGCCGGGCGCGTGAGTCGCGACAGCAAGTTCATCGGGGCGGCGATCAATGAGGCGGTCTTCTCCGGGGCCAGCAAGCCCAACTGCTTGGGAACGAGTTCGCCGATCACGACAGAGAAGTAGGTCAGGCCGGCGACAACCAGGGTCATCGCTATCCCTCTGGCATAAGGCTCCAGCAGCGGGAATCCGGCAACCCACACGGTCAGGGGATCGGCAAGCGCGGTCTCGCCGATGGCGCCGCTCAGAATCCCTACCGAGGTGATTCCCACCTGTACTGTGGAGAGAAAGGTGGATGGCTCATTGCTTAAGGCGAGAGCTGATTGCGCTCCGGGACTGTCTTCATCAGCGAGTTTTTGCAGTCGCGCCTTGCGCGCAGACACGACGGCGATCTCCGACATCGCCAAAAAACCGTTAAGCAGGATCAAAAACAGAAGTAATACTATATCCACTGCGTAGCCGCCCATCGCCGTTTGGCGTGCGAACCTGGATTGAAAGGATTGCTGATTCTAACACCGGGTCTGCTTTGCCCAAAACCGATACGGGGATCACGGTTGAGATGAGATCATCGCCGGCGCGAACTCTAGGCACAAATGAAAAGACCTCCTTATGGCATAAGGAGGTCTTGAATTTGGCGTCCCCTACGAGATTCGAACTCGTGTTATCGCCGTGAAAGGGCGGTGTCCTAGGCCTCTAGACGAAGGGGACTGCGGTGCTACTGTTCTTTTTGGTGGAGGTAAGCGGGATCGAACCGCTGACCTCTTGCATGCCATGCAAGCGCTCTCCCAGCTGAGCTATACCCCCGGGGTGCCCCGAAAAGAGCGCGCATTATAGTGATGGCACCCAACCTTGTAAAGCAGTCAGGCAGTTTTTTTCGCCAGATTCTTTTCGATGCGCTCCAGCACCATCTCGCGAGGGAACAATGTCACCAGAGCATCCACAGAAGGTGTCTGGGTTTGTCCGGTGAGCATCACGCGCAGAGGCATGGCCAGCTTGGGCATCTTCAGTCCGTGCTTGGCGATGACTTCCTTTATGGCCGCGCTGATCGCAGAGGTTTCCCACGTGACTGTTCTGAGCACCTCGATGAAGTCGCGCAGGGCAGGGATGGCCTCAGCGGATAGCTGTGCTTCGAGCAGGGCCGCATCGGGCTGCATATCTATATAGAATACTTCAGCGGCATCGGCCAGTTCGTTCAGGGTGGCGACGCGTTCCTTATATAGGCCGGCGATGGCGCTCAGGTCCGGCGCGGATCCAACTTTGATGCCGCGCTTTTCCAGACGAGGGCGAACCATCGCTGCCAGTTCGGCATTTCCGGTCTGCTTGAGGTAATGATTGTTCAGCCAGTTCAGCTTCTCGGTGTTGAACTGGGCGGCAGAGGGCGTGATGTGGTCCAGGTCGAACCATTCGCAGAACTGCGCGACCGAGAATACCTCGGCATCACCGTGCGACCAACCGAGACGGGCGAGGTAATTGATGACCGCTTCGGGCAGATAGCCGTCCTCGTCGTATTGCATGACGCTGACCGCGCCGTGGCGCTTGGACAGCTTGGTGCCGTCGTCGCCGAGGATCATCGACAGGTGGGCATAGCTCGGCACGGTCGCACCAAGCGCCTTGAGGATGTTGATCTGGCGCGGGGTGTTGTTGACGTGGTCGTCGCCGCGGATGACCTGGGTGATGCCCATGTCCAGATCGTCCACCACCACGCAGAAGTTGTAGGTCGGCGTGCCATCCGAGCGGGCGATGATGAGGTCGTCGAGTTCGGTGTTGCTGAATTCAATCTGGCCCTTGACCATGTCCTTCCAAGATACGACGCCCTCGGTAGGGTTCTTGAAGCGCACCACGGGTTTGATATCGGTAGGGACGGGCGGCAGGGTCTTGCCGGTTTCGGGACGCCAGGTGCCGTCATAACGCGGTTTTTCACCACGGGCACGCTGGGCTTCGCGCATGGCGTCCAGCTCGGCCGGCGAGGTATAGCAGTAATAGGCCTGACCGGCCGCCAGCATCTGCTGGATGACTTCTTTATAGCGCGGCATGCGCTGCATCTGGTAGAACGGACCTTCGTCGTAATTCAGCTTGAGCCAGTTCATGCCGTCCAGAATCGCCTGAACTGCCTCCGGCGTAGAACGCTCCACATCGGTGTCTTCGATGCGCAGGATGAAAGTGCCGCCGTGTTTACGCGCATAGGCCCAGGAGAACAAAGCGGTGCGTGCGCCGCCGATGTGCAGGTAGCCGGTGGGACTGGGAGCGAATCGAGTGCGGACGGTCATGTTGCTTTCCTGAAGGTTTGGCTTGAAATGAAGGCGCGCATTCTACGACAGAAGGATATGCCCGATAAAGAAATTGACCCAAACGCGAAGGCTATGATTAAATGCGCGCCCTCGACCGGGCGGTTAGCTCAGCGGTAGAGCACTGCCTTCACACGGCAGGGGTCACTGGTTCGAACCCAGTACCGCCCACCAGAACATGAAAGGCCTGCAGTGATCCGGCGGTGTTCACAAAGCTGGGGATATCAAAAATATATAACCCATTGATTTTTGATGAGTAGCGCCAGATTCTTCCCCAGCGTTGCGAAAACAGGCGCTTTCGCAAACTTGGTGAGATTTCAACAGCCGGCATTTTCACTGTTTTTTCCACTACATGTCGCGTCATCGGACAAAAAGCTTCTCTCCCATCCAAACCCGTTCTAAGAGCTCTATCAGCTACTCAACGAAAAGCCAGTTGGGGCGGCAGCGGAGCGTCCCGCAACAGCGGGCTTTAGTTGCGCCTCCGGTAGCCGAAATCGCACCAGCAGTTCAATAAAATTGCACCAATAGTTCATAAAATCATTGGGTTATAGACTTTTTGCTTTGAGTGCGATATGGTCCGTCACATCAATTGTGCGCTTTGATTCCTAGGGTATATGCGCTCAATGTTTGTAATAGACGGGAGGTCGGACTCATGGATCTTGAAGTCGAGGCATTGCTATTCAAAAGGCCTTCCAGCCAGCAGCGGAAGAACTTCAAATCGACCCTTTTTGTCGAGAGATCAACAAAGCTCAAAAGGGAGGTCTGGATCTATTCGCTCCTAGCGCATCTTATTTGGATTGAGCTCGAAGCAGATCCTCATGTCCTTGAATACAACGAAGCACCAAGACCCATACCAATCCCAATCGACAACAGAATACTGGAGCATCAGTTCAGGTTCGCGGTTAGACGCGATGATGGGACAGTTCAGGTGATCGTAACAAAGAGCAATCACCAAACAAGCAACGAAGATGTCGTCTCCGATCCTCTGCCGGAAAGCCGTGAGCTCCAGGCTATTCGTGCTTGGTCGCAATCCCAAGGCGTTGAATGCCGCTATCTGACAACAGAGAGCTTCGCGGGAATGGGGCCTAAACTCGCCAATTTTCGGAAGATGCTAAAGTTTATTGAGACGGCTAGCGGGAGTCACCTCCCACACGAGGATGAGACGATTCAGAACACAATAAGGCTCTTGGCGCCTGTTCAAATAAGGCGTGTGCTTCAAAGTCTTGCTCAGTTTGAAGAAACAAAAGTAATAGCTGTAATCGCCAGGAACATTCTGAATGGGCACTACTCTGCCGCGATTGACAGGCGTGAGTTCGATGGCTTGTTGGTCATTAACTTCGAAGATAAAAAATCATGACGTCGGGACTCGGATACCGAAACAGGAGTTCAATTGCTATCTCAATAGAGGATTGGGTGGGTATTGATGAGAATGCGATGTCGGAAGCGGATGCTGTTAAATTTCAAAAGAGGAAAGAAGCAATCAGTCTTTATGTCCGGGGGTTCAAAATCAATGAGATTGCGGGGAAAACTCAGGTTAAGCCAAAGGAACTCTATCGATTTCTCAATCGTTGCGAGGCTCCAAATGCCGATGGTCGCAGGAATGGCTGGCGCGGCATCATTCCTCGGAACCGCATAGCTGCGGCCAGGCCCGTCGGAGGGGGCGACTCTGATCGCATAGGACACGCAAACCAATTTACACAATTTCTGATCGCGAATCCTGAAATCAAGAAACAGCTTGAGTCCTTGGCAATTTGCGGTCGACTAACTGGCGAGAAGGGCCCGAAGCGGAATCTCACTGTAAAGCGCATCAAAGACGAGATGATACGTGAGTGTCGGCGAATCGGACTCACCGTTGCTGACTATCCTCTAAGTGTTTCAAGCCAGGCGTATGGTGCAATACGACGTTTTGTTGCAAAAGTAAGAGGGGAAATATCGAACAAAAATGCCGCTGTCGGAGGGATTTCGATTCTGCCCCCTGTTACTCACTGCTACCAACGACTTGAAGCAGATGGGCATTGGAAGGACCTTGAATGCACGGTGGAGCTTCCATCTCCAACAGGCCGGGGCGTCTACTATTTACCGATAGAGCGATTATGGTTGATTCCGGTCTTGGAATCGCAGAGTACCGCTGCTCTAGGCTATTCAATCGCGTATGGAGCCAACTACAGCGGAGGAGATCTCATACGCGGAGTTCGATCGGCGACTTTGCCCTGGATTCCAATGGAGCTTACAGCCAAGGGGCTTAGATATTGCAAAAATGGTGGATTTCCAAGTGGCTTAGATGAACAACTGGCTTACATCTGTTCGGACGAAATTCTTCTGGACAATCACAAGGGCCATCTCAGCGCCTTCGCGATATCACAGATCCATCGTACCTTAGGTGCGACTCCGGTCTATGGTGCGATTGACAACCCAAACGCCAGAGCCTGTGCTGAAGGATTTTTCTCACTGCTTGAGGAGATGGTCTTCCATACCTTGCCCAACTCAACGGGTAGTACGCCGAGAAACAGGGATGTAAAAGATCCGATGGGTAATGCAATTAAGTATCGGATAACCGACCAACACGTTCATGAAATCGCAGAAGTTGCATTGTCACGCTATAACGCGGGGTGTCCCCCCGGCTCCAGCTTGACGAGAGTTGAGATTCTTCAGCGATATGTGCGCGATCCAAGGAGCCTCGTAAGGCGAATCCCCAACGATGAACGTGAGCGGATTCAGCTTTATGACCTGGAGCTCGAGCTTAAGATCAAAGGAAATGCCGAAAAAGGAATTCGCCCTCATGTGTATTACTTGGAATCGCGTTATACGAATCCAGTTATTGCATCGTCGTACTCCTTGATCGGAAAAAAACTAAGGGCATATGGTCACAGCGGTGACATCAGAACCTTTGAGACTTTCTTTGAAAGTGGCGCATCGGCGGGCGCGGTGATCTGTGAAAGGCGATTCCGAGGTACACCTCATAGCGCACTCACCAGAAGGCACTCAAATGCGAGCCGCAGAGTCGGAAGTCATTCGCAAAATTCAATGGGCGATGATATCGCCGGATATAGAGATTCTCTAGTTGGCAAGGCGCAGACATCAAAGCCTGCTGCAACAGAATTGGCCAGGCTTAATGCTGAATCCAGGGAGAACAAAAGAAGAATGAAAGACCTTGGGAGGTCTGACCAAAACGATATGAATGCACCGGATCCAAAGAAGGATTCAGGAAAGAAGATCGGTAGTCAGTGGACAGACAAATTGTCGAAATTGGGTACTCAATATTAGTGGTACGCGGAGGGCACGGCATGGAACAACCTCAAATGTACGATTCGGCGGACGGAGTCCCATTCCGACGCAAGATGCGCATAAAGACGCCTCCTGTGACCGAAGCATGTGAAAGAGTGCTGGAGGCGTTCAGTACGGGTTGTGGGAGCAGCATGCTAGTAGGGCGGCCAAGACTCGGTAAGACGTTTGCCGCACGATGGATCTGTCAGTCCATCAAGGAACTAATGGGGCCTCTCTATTGGTATGAGGTCTCTTTCGAAAAGCCGACTCGCCCATCCGAGAGCGGTTTCTTTGCGATGTTGCTTAAGAGTGTTGACCACAAGTACTTGAAATCCCGGCGTCCCAGAGACCTTCGCGATCGCATTGGAGAATTCATGATCGAGCGTGCAAGTGAATCTCCTTCTGGGACCGTGATACTAATGCTTGATGAAGCTCAAAACCTGACTGACATACATTGGACCTGGCTTGCTGAGCTCAGCAATACGGTCGATAAGGCGGGATATTCGCTATTTACACTTTCGACTGGTCAAAAGACGCTCTATGTGACGCGAAATTCCTTGCAAGAATTAGCATCAGATCGTGACAACGATTTTATCATTGGAAGATTCTTCCTAGATATGAATAATTTTCGGGGGCTGCGAACAGAGGAGGACTTAAGGCTAACCTACCGAGAGTACGATAATACGAAACTTGACACTTCGAAAGGAATTTCGTGGGTTGAGAGCGCCTTGCCGATAGCCTACAGAGCCGGATGGAGACTCGAAAATCTCTCAAGTCAATTTTGGAGCGCATATTGTGAAGTTTGGAAGAGGGCGGGCCGAAACGATAGCATCGAAATACCGATGACCTATTTCGACTTGCTTGTCCGGCAGATTCTCGGTGACTCTGCAACATTCAATGTTGAAGAACCTGCAATAGGCTTTGAGCAAGCAACTGAGATGATTGCACGTAGTCAGTTTGCGAAGTCCATCTAGGATCATTGCAGTCTAGATTCAACAAAATGGGACGTGTAAACCGCAGAGTTGGAAGTATCAGCGAATTCGAATCTTGGTGGTCGATCGGACACAAGTTTGCGTATCTCAATCGCGTGAGTTTCTCGGACTTCATTTTTTCGGTGCAACGAGACGAAAAACTTAGAACGGCTGCGCACAACTTTAAGCCCCACCTACTGGATAGCATTGACAAACGGACGGCGGCAGAATTATTGGAAGTGCCCCAATCTACACTTGAATATGCATGTGACCGCAAGTACGTGCCTTGGTTTCTTAGCACGTCATCAGCACTTGAGCCCCATTTTCGATACTGCCCAGAATGCTTGAAGAACGGATTCCATTCTCCTGCACATCAATTGGCATGGTTAAATAAATGCCTAGTGCATGGCTGCACTTTGTTGACGGGATGTCCTGCTTGCGGAATAAAAATTAGCTATTCGTCTGATAAATATCCTAGTCATCGCGTTGATCGATACCACTGTCCTTGTGGAGAGCCG
Source organism: Sideroxyarcus sp. (assembly GCA_030651895.1). Taxonomy (GTDB): domain Bacteria; phylum Pseudomonadota; class Gammaproteobacteria; order Burkholderiales; family Gallionellaceae; genus Sideroxyarcus. The sequence goes on from JAUSBR010000010.1 coordinate 242,385, forward strand.
CTGTGGAGTGAGCTACCATCCCCTAATTGGCCAAAACCAATGGAGGACAAAGCATTCAGGACTATCCGCACTTATGTCAACTGGATTAAGACTCTGCGAGGAATTCCTGGGCACGGCTCAATATCGGCCGCGCTAGAATTCATTGACCAAGAAGGACGAGGCAGGAGTACCATGACGGCGTGGCTCATGGGGTGTATTCGAGCAATATCCGCCCCTCCTGCCAGCATAGAAGCCGCATTTGTCGATACCATTCATCCATACCACCAACGCCTAGTCTCGTCAGATGTCGACCCTGCACTTATTTGCGCGGCTATTGAAGAGTTCGGGTATCTAAGGCTTTTAGGAAGCTATCCATACTGGTATGAGCAGAACAATCGGGTTCCGATGATGCTCCCGGTCGTCAAGTCCATTCGAAAAAGCCTCTGTCGAGGCCACATCGGATGCATTAAGGCTCTACGGACTCTAATGAACGCAAGGGTGCGAAACTGGGCATGTGGAGATGACTTCTACTGCGAGCATGCAGAGCATCCTTTCAGGTTCGCCAACGTATGGTTGTCACTGCATGATAGTGATAATGAAAGACATATTCGAGCGGCGGCCTTTGCCTTAGCTGACTCTCTCAGTAGCATGGGGGTGGTTTCCTTTGCGAATAGTACTGATAAGCCGTACAGGAGGCATTGGTCTTCATGTGGTCGAAAGGACTTTATCGGTGACAAGACATTGCGAGTTGACTTGTGCAAGGCACTGGCCGGTTTGATGGAGCGATTGTGGATTTTCGAGGCATTCAGGAGTGCCTACAATTTGCAGACAGATCCGACATTCTGGCAGGAAAATTACAGACAGCCATTTACTTCTGCGAATAAACCTTTCGTACTAGTGGAAGCTGGTTCGGGGAACACTCTTGAAGTATGGATCTGGCATCGAGGCTCCATCCGGCAAGTGGTGAAGCCCGCCGGTGCAAGGGCGCAGCGCAGACATGCCAGGCTGGTGAAATCGCAAGCTGCACAGGAAGAGGTGAGAATTCGTGCTGCAGGAAATCCGTTGGACAGACTGCATGACAGTATGGTTTCGAAAATAGGCGCACAAGGATCATGTTTTGATAAATAGCTGACTGTCGTAGGTTCGTTAGCGTCACGCTTTGACTAATAGAGACACGTTATCAGGAATACAGACCATCATCCTCTGTGAAATTGTCATGGAAGTGAATGAGGCCTTGGGATGCACTCCAATATCTATACTGGACGCTAATCAAGGTGCCAATGAAGTTTATTATATTAGTCAAACCGTGACGGCCTGAAAAAGAGCGTCTACTGCTTCCGCTTCGCTTTGACTATTAGTCAAAGCGTGACGCACAAGCATTGAGATGGAGTCCATCATCAATTGTCTTCTAGTGAGACCGTGATGCCCTATTGGGCAAACCCGACGGGACTTGAGATGACGGCGCCTCAGCCCTCTGTATCAGTTTGACTATTAGTCAAGCCGTGACGCCCTGTTATCCTGGACAGGACGACTGATTCATCTCATTCGTCGGTGCGGCGTAATGACGAGCTGATTGTATCTTTCAAGGAGCTATGAACTTGAAATGTCCAGTATGCGGCGCGGCTGAACTGATCCACGTCCGGGAGGACTAGTCTGTGGAACCAACTTTGCCGCAGCATACATTGCAGCATGCCGATATATAATCATGTTGTTATCGCTACTTCCTACAATTAGGCCAACCTGATGTCGCAAAATTAGTCCTCCGCTCGCGAACTAATTTTGCGACAAATATGCTTGCTGGACGTAAGTCTGCGACAAGGCTGCGAGTGTCGCGTGGATCCGCGTTACTTAACTCCACTTCTTTCGGCCACAATTGGGTTTCTGCAATACAGTCCATCGTTTGATCAGAACAACACTAGGATGGGGCCGGTTGTCGGCCTTATGTGGAGCGCTACAAGCATGAGACGCAGGACAATATGCCATTTGGCCTACATAGCCTATCTGCGCTCATGAGTGGCTGGAATATACACAAGCGTCACGGTTTGACTAATACAGTCCTATCCACCGTGCTAAATTCGCATGGTAGAGTGGCATGCCTTGCCCACTTGGAATGACTCTTATGGTCTCGTACTCAGATCAGTTCGCTCGCTTCCTGCCTGTATTGCTCGCAGTCATGATTTTCATCGGCTTGGGTATGCTGGCGATTTGGGCGGCCAAGAGAGAACGGCGAACCGAGCGAATGGTCAATATCGAGGCAGAAACGGAAAAGATTTTCGGAAGTCAGAGCAAGGCAAGGGGCTGGATGAACCAGAACAATGTGGCACTAGGATGTGCCCCCATATCTATGCTCGATTCTGCTCAAGGCGTGGCCGAAGTCAGAAAAGTTCTGGCATCTATCTCTCGCGGAGGGCTTGTGTAATTGCCACTGGCTTGCCATTCTGTCGAACTAGCAAATCAGTGATGTTGGCATACCGTTATTGCTCCGAGAAGACTATGAAAGATCAAAAGTACAAACTTGAGGATTTGGTGGCGCAGTGCGATGCAAAAGCCGTAGCACCAGCAGACGATGAATGTGTGCAGGATGCCAAGTGCGACCACGACTGGCAGCCTGATGGACAAACAATGACGGCCGTCAGATTTTCCTGCACAAAGTGCCATAAATCCAAACTGAGTGGCCTCGATATATGAAGTAGCTTTCGCTGCTTCACCACGACAGTCAGCACAAGTAAACAGAGACAGACCTCGGTTTTCGCAATCAACGACCGAAAACCTTGGCCCCTGATTACTCTTTAAGGTATGAGAAATGGTGAGGTGAGCGTGAAAATATTTTTAAAGTGATAAATGAGTCGAGCTATCACCATCACACATCAGCTAATTGAGGAGGGTATTTCTGCCCGCGCTCATTTCCAAGTTTGGTGGGCGCTTTGCAACTTGGCCTTGCCAAAGTACGAATCTACAATGAACAATTTAGGCTATGTTGATTTCTTTCATGCTTCGGATTCTGGACACTACAAGTTGTTTTTCCTGGCGTTGTCGAAGATTTTTGATCGCGGCGACAGTCGCGTTGCCGGCATTAGCGAACTCAAAAAGGCATTGGAGGCGGAAGGGAAGGTTAACATTGCGCTTAGAATTTCAGAAGAATTAGAACCCATTGAGCCATTAGTAAAGCGTGTCTTGGCTATTCGAAACAGGACTATTGTACATAACGAGCATTCAATGCCTCGAAGAAAGGTTTACAAAGTCAACGGTATCACACCGAATCAAATTCGCCTTGTTATAGATACCGTTTGCGCTACGATTAACCGCGCTGCTCGAGATCAAGGCATTACTAACACTATATTTGAGAGTGATCGAATGGAGCGAGCTACGCTTGGCATGCTCGAAAAGCTAGACCGCTGGAATGCATAGCAATGAACGACATGGGAGAAACCAATGAGGCAATACAGGATTTTTGAACACCCATCTGGCGAGGTAGAAGTAATAAAGAAAGGTTGGTCTTGGCTAGCTTTTTTCTTTCCGTGGTTATGGGCACTAATAAATAGGCTTTGGCTTGTTGCTTCGGCCATCTTTATTTTGTCATTCATGACATTTGCCTTTGGCAATCTGATTACGAGAGATGCCCCGCTCATTATCACGCTTTTTATGAGTCTTTACTTTGGCGCATTTGGTCACGATTGGCTGCGTGGCAGCCTAGAAAAGAAAGGATTTACTTATATGGGCGCGCTGAAAGGTGCCAGCGCGGCGGAAGTCACGTCTACTTATATTGAGAATGTGTTTCCTGAAAAGTTCGCTATGACACCATTGATGGTTGCGGCTTCAAAGGGCGATATCCAGCAAGTTATGAAAATTCTTGCTTCTGGTGTGGATGTGAATTCAACAGATAATCGTGGCGCAACTGCGCTGATGTACGCGGCCATAAATGGGCAATTAGAGGTTGTCAAAACACTATTAGAAGTCGGTGTAAACCCTAGCCTGAAAACTGCACTAGGTTTGACGGCACTTGATTACGCAAAGAGGGGCAATCAAGAAGAAATTGCACGACTCTTGGCAGTATGACCTGTATCGTTTGATGTGACTTTGACTTGAATATGTGCCGCTAATAGACCTGCGTAAGAACAAGACTGTTTAATACTTGCTGGCATAGCGGCTTAATTCGTTTGAATGCTTCTGATGTTTTGCTTTTTTCGGACTCCGGCCCGCCTGCTTGACAGTGAAGTCCAATTGCCTTTCCGCGAAAGAACAATTGGTATGTGGTGGCCTCTTGATACAGTTTCGTGCCGGCACGTTCAATGTTTGTTGTGATCTGTAGCCAGTATCCTGTTTGTCCTTCTAGGTTGAAATTGCCTGAGTCAGCGTAGGTTGATCCACTTGGAACAAGACTTTTGATTTCTCCAGACGAGATTACGTTCACCATATCTTGCCGTGATGGGTTATATCCTTCCCCATCTCGAATGTCCAAAATTATGAGTTCCAATCCGGTGCCGTTTTCACTTTGCCATTTTTTGACAATATGAGGCCTTTCCCCTTCCTTGGCCACCCAAGATCGAGGAACTTGCAAAGTTAGTTTAATACCTTGAGATTTTCCTGTGCCGTCCGAATGGTATCGCTGCCGAAAGCCATCTGTGAATTCACCAACAGGATTAGTCATATAGTTCACGGCCAGTAGATACTCAAGGACTGGGCTTTCAATTTCCCCTTTTGATCTGCTTTTGACCTGGCCGAGGAAGTTGGCTGCAACTTCCTTCGTGATTCGCTGGCGCGCCAATGTTTCTTGGATTTTTGATTGAAGGACGGTAGCAGTTTCCTGGAAAAGGTTTTCGCCTAAACTAAGCCTGAGTTGTTTTTCTAGCTTGGCTTTGATATCGGGGAATGTGGAGCCAAACTGCGCGCGTGCCAACTCAACGCTCACTGACAATTCAGGATGCTCCGCATTTATTCGCGACAAAGTAAATTCTTGGCCGAGTACAAAGCCGTAGGCTTGCGCAAGCCCTTTTATTGAAATGGGGTTGAAATTGAGGGCGAAGGTTGTGGAGGGAAAAGCAGAAAGAACCAGAATAATTAACGACCAACGCTGAAACCTGACTTGTGCTAGGTCAATTACTAGATGACAGAATTTACTCCTCACGCCATCAAGTTCGCATTCAGCATTGTCCAATGCGTTGCGCTCAATGGCGTTTTGGGTGAGGTAGCTCATAGCATCACCCTACCTGCCAACCTATATTTCGTCAATATGCATAAAGAATGCACCGAAACTTAATTGCTTTTTTCGATTACCTGAATCAACCCAACGCTTTCAGCAACAACTTCGTCGCCCATACAATCATCATCACCGTAAACAACTTGCGCAGCAATTCCACCTTCATGCGATGCGCGGCCTTTACGCAGAACGGTGCAGTGAGCACGCTGGCGAGTGCGACCCAAAGTGGCGCGAATTATCTGGCTCAGCTACGAAATTAGTTGGACTGACATCAGTGACTGCTTTGGTTCGGGAAGCGGCCCTGGTTTGTGAATCGTTACGATGACCGCTATGGCCGAGTATCAGTCACTGACTTACATTCAAAAGGAGCATAAAGCTGCTGAGTAAGAATCTGCTTCTGTGCACTGATGTGCCTCCCCCATCGTTCCATGATGCCCAAATGAGTGATGAAATATGCATGAAATAAACTTATACAAACTTATACTCAAAGGTATAACTTCATATAACTCCATGAAACATTGTAAGAATGGCCGTATTTTCAAACAACTGAAGCAGTGTCCGCTCTGGCCTGCTAACCAGTCCAATTGCATCGCCCTATGAGTGGACTGCTTTGGCCGAACATCCGACCATGCTTGTCAGGTGAAGTCAGAGCTATTTATACAAATCCTGTAAATTGCCAACCATTCCATTTGCTTGTTATCGTTATTGGATGGACAATGCAACGGTGGCTGATGCGATTTCTACTCGCGCCTCACGCAGCCTTCACCATCCGCACTGAATCAACCATCCGAAATGACCTGCCGATCTTTGGCTAGGGGATACGGCTTTTCTTTTTTTCTGGTCGCTCTGACAAAGGAGTCTTGCAATGTCTAACAAAACCAACAAATCTTTACTTTCGCCGAAGTTCGCTTTGGCGCTTCAGTTCGCCAACGAAATACACAGCACACAGTCCCGCAAGGGTTTGGGAGCGCCTTACATCTCTCACCTGATGGCGGTGAGTGGTCTGGTGATGGAATACGGTGGTAATGAAACACAAGCAATTGCGGCGTTGTTGCACGATGCCGCCGAGGACTGCGGTGGACGGCCGATGCTGGAAACCGTGCGCGTCCTTTTCGGTGAGGAAGTGGCCGAGATCGTGGAAGCCTGTACCGACACCTTTGACAATCCCAAACCAGAATGGCGGCCTCGTAAGGAAGCCTATTTGGAGGCAATGGCCAAGAAGCCAAGTCTAACAAAACTCGTGTGCTGCGCGGACAAGTTGCACAATATAACCAATACGCTGCGTGACATCAGGATAGCTGGGGCGGCAGCTTGGAAGGAGCGGATGGAGAAAACGGAGAACAACACCAGTGCAAAGCAGTGCTGGTATTACCTTGGCTGTCTTGAGGCGCTTTCTGCGGGATGGAGCGATCCAATCTGCGATGAGTTTGCTCGCTCGGTCATGGTGTTGTGCGAACTAGTGGGCACAACAAAGGATGTATCCAAGGCCCGACAATGGATGGGAGGTGAGGGATGAGCACAGCTCCAATCCCGGAAACACAATTCCTACTTGAGAAGGAGAATTGAATCGTGTCTATTGTCATTGATCGACAAATTCAAAGACCGTCACCGAAAAACGTCGAAGGGATAGAGCTTGTAGAAATACCGAAGGACTCGCCTTCGCTTCGTTTGCAAACTCCAACCTATACGAGAGTTGATCCAACCTGGTGGGAGGTTGAGATGGCTGTCGGTTCTTGTCAGGGGGAAATGGATGGAGGATTCGGTGAGTTTTGTGTCTTGTCAAAAATTGATTCCAACACGTATGTGCAGACTGCCATTTGTCTCGGCGAACCTAATTCCTGGCGACTAGAGTGGCGAATCACAGAGAAGGACGGGACATACACCCATTTCTTTGCGCGGAATCCATGTGACGACGAAAATGCGGACACATTGGATAGTGTCGACGATGTTATTCTGGCGTTTAAAGCGTTTTACCAGAACAGGGGGCTGCCTGATTCGTTGATGTGGAAGAAGTATGTCATTTGGGGGGAATAGCAAGGCTTCATCTGACAATACCTGTCAGATGTTCGGCCATAGCCGAAAGCAGAAGTAGCGCACCGTTATCCAGAATTGGAGTCAGCCACAAGTGGCTATCGAGCCTGAAAAATGGATAGCAAGTTGGCAGAAATTCAAGGCCATTTCATCGAAGTATCCGATGTCGAACTTCGGCTACCACATCGTAGGTTTCGAAGTGCGTGGTAGGCATGGCGCAGTGTATCTACCAACTCCTGGGTGAACCCGGGGTTGACACAGATGCACAATATACGTTGGAAGGGGGAGTAAGCAGAATCAAGTGATCATGCAAGAGGCGACCAAAGAGTTCATTCAACATTACCAAATTGACCTTGAGCAGTTACGCAGCATCAAAAGTGAGTTTCAAATTCTTTGCCTCTGGCACAAAGAGCTGATACTCCGGTGGCGTCTGCTTATTGATATCAGTTGCTAAACGCAAATCTTGAATGATGTAGCCGGCCAAACACTTCCTAACGACAAGCCGACGAGCACTTGCGCCAGGGTAATATTCGGCAGCGATAATGGTCTGTTGCTCGGGGCTTAGACTTGGGTGCGCTGTCACATAAAAGCTGACCGTTTCATTCCATTCTTTGTCATTGGCTCGTGTGTATGGAGCAACTTCATCAAATTCCACGATTGAAGAGATTCTGCCTAACGTGAAATCTCTGAATTCTTGTCGTTTGGCACACCAAGCCCGCACATGCCATCTGCGCGGAGCTCGAACCATAGCATGGGGAAATATCTGGCGTTCAGATCCCTTTGGATCGTTCATTGAGTGATATACGATGCTCAGTCCATTCTTGTTCTTGATTGCCTGCATGATGGCAACGAAGACATTGGGAGCTACGACAGAAAGATCAAGTCTGGCATCTTCAACAACTTCTTCACCTGCACATTGAGCCTTCACAATGCGCAAGTAATCATCCAACGCGCGATTCTTGCTTTTCTCTAATGCTCTGGGCGTGAGCCGCAAAGGGGAGCGGCTCGTTTCTTTGGTAGCATGTTTCCCCACCCGTTTGACCAACTCGGCCATCAATTTGCTCGCCCATACAGGTTGTACGCCGAGCAACTCGCGAATGCGCTGATTATCGATCTCGCCTTCCCAATAGAGGACCGTTTCGAGATCGGAGATTCTGTCGGAAATGGTAGTCGCCATGTTTTTATTATCCTACAGGATAAATTAGCTTGCAAGCTAATTAAGCTTGGGGTATAAATTTGCCCACGGTAAACCATGAACATTTTCGATCGCCTACCTTCTGGGATATTTAATGCGCTCACCGGCAAAAACAACCGGCGCACATGGGATCTCCTTGTCCGGCTTTACGAAAACTATTTCGGCCCAGATGCAGTTCCAGACTACCCGGACGGATACCTACACGAAAAAGTCGTCAGAGAAATCGAACGATTTTTGCTGGATTCAGGATGGGAAAATGAATCCGATGGAGATGCCGGAGAGTTAGCAACACCAATAGCAGTTCAGGCAAACCAGCTTCTTGGGCGCTTGATCGAAACTGGGTGGCTCTGCGAAGAACGTGTAGGGCTTCGCAATTTCATCAGCATGCGCCCGTCGGTCGCTCGCTTCTTCGAGATCCTGCAGCAATTCACCAATGAAAAGCCTCAGTTGCTGGGTGGAAACGTTCTTATGATTTACAACCAACTCAAAGGGGTAAAGCAGGATCCGAAGGGGCAGGCTGCTGGTTTTGTTAGCGCGGCTCAACTGTGCGTTCAGCTTATTAGCTCCCTAAGTACCACGACCTTGCGCGTACGGGATCTTATGAAAGAGCTCACTAATGAAGAGGCGACACCTGTTTTCGTCAGGCGTTTTTTTAGTGAACACATCAGCGAACTTTATGTTCGCGACTATAGGCAATTGCGTACAGAAAACCATCCGCTGCGATTACGTTTTGAAATTCTGGAGCTTGTCCGAGAAGTAACGCAAGATGATTCGATAAAAAGTACGCTGCTGAGAGGTTATGCAGACCTGCCAGGGGCAAGAGCAGGTGAGGAAGAAGAGGCTCTTGACCGTGATGTACGACGATTTAGGCAGTTGCTCGATGTCGAGAAATTCCTTGATCGTATGGACAATGTGATTGATGCGGCCACACAGCGCGCAATTGCTTATCTTGGTTACCGCCTGAAGGCGACTGAACGCATCGAGGAGGTGCTATCAGATACGATCCAGGCTATCAATAAGGCCGAAGCTATCGGCCTGCCACTTGAGGGTAAATTGATTAGTCCTGACCCGCTATTAAGTGAAGAGCGACTGAGAATGCCGCCCCTCCCACCTCAGAAGCCAACTCGCACCCCATTGCAAAAACGCGAGATGACGGTGCATGAGCGAGCCGCACACGTACTACGAAAAGCGATGCTGAAACATCGAGAGGTCTCACCAGCTTCGATGAAGAGGTATGTCGAAGCTCATATGAAGCCGGGGACGTCAATCGAAGCAACGGATCTGCCGCTAGAGAAAGTCGAAGATGCAGTGGCTTATCTTGGGCTATTAAGACTCGCAGGTATATCTACAAGACATCCAAAATCGATCACAAGAAACCCGTTACTTCGCAATCTTGATTTCGAGGTTACATTGGTCGAAGGAGATCGATTCGACGGTGAATACTTCAATACACCAAACTTCAGAATCACAAGGAGAACAGGCAATGCCTCGTAACTGGAACTCTTTGGCGGACGGCTCAGAAGGCATCTATGTGGTGGATGACTTCAAGAGAGCCATGTATCAACTGGTAACTCATCAGTGCCTTTATTCGCGATTCAATCATCACTCTACCGCTTTTCGGCTCATTTCAAAGTACCGCGACGAGTTTGAAGAGGCTGTCGCACTGTTGGGATTGAGATTGGGATTCAACGATAGATTGGAGTTTTGTTTCCTAACGCCAGAGGTGGTTAAAGATACGCCGCTCGGTATCGATGAAACACGCTTTCTTCTCGTATTGCGGCAACTGTACCACTTGAAGGGAAGTGCCGGTGATCTGAGTATTGATGGGGATGCGTATATTTCACTTGATGAGCTTGAATCTACATATCGCTCAATGACAGGCGAGGAACTCGATTCCAAGGTTCATGTTGTACGTGGGCTAGTAAAGATGGCCTCAAGAAAGGGGATGGCCAAGCTGTTTGAAAAGCTTGAAGACGATCCACAGCCTTTCGCAATCATTATCCTGCCGGCAATCGCGGAAATATTGAGTGAGCATGTTGTTGCAAGATTTGGTGCACAGGTGAAATCTGGCTTAGTTATCCATTCAGCTTTGTCTAACGGTGCTAGTAGAGAAGAGGTGAACAATGAAGGCGCTTAGCACTCTCCATTTAGTCCAGTATTCATTCTGGGATTATGAGACTTTTAATTTAAAACTCGGCGGGACGGCATTTCTCGGACCGAATGGTGCAGGTAAAACGTCTCTGGTTGATGCTGTTCAAGTAGCCTTGGTGGGAGGGCATGGAAATCACATGCACTTTAATACGCAATCAGTCCACAAGGATAATCGCTCGATCCGGGATTACGCCCTAGGGACAATGCGATCCGGAGAAGGTGGGCAAGATGTCATTAACCGTAAGCGTGATGAGGCGCTGTCCTATATTACGCTGGTATTCGAAGGTGAGACGCCGGCTGATGTGGTCAGTGCAGGAATCTGCGTGCACTCCCTTGCTTCAGAGAAAACACACCGCACCCTTGGACTATACATTTTACCTGGGGTGAAATTGAAACTCGAAAATCATCTCGGCGCATTGGATGATGGCGCGAAAGCTCCCCTAGACTGGCCGACTTTTGAAGCATTGGCCAGAAAGCTTGCAAAACAAGAAGGGCGAACACCAACGCTGACCAATAAACCAGAAACATACCTTGATGAACTACTTCATGCACTCCAGCACTCAGGACGCTCTATTGATCGAGAAAAGTTTCTGAGATCCCTTGCACAAAGCCTGCGACTCAAAGGAATCAGTAGCGTCAATGATTTCCTGCGAGGATATCTGGTCGATGCACAACCAATAGACAAGCAGGGCACGCTCAAACACATCAGGACGGTTCGCGCGCTAGGCAAACAAATCGAGGAGGTAAAGGAGCAGATCGTTCGACTAAATGATATTGATTCCAAATTTGCAACTGTCGCAAATCACTATGTGACGCGAGCCAATGCCAGTGCGGTCAAAGCACAGCTATTGCTGGAGGCAGCAGACACTCGGGTCGGCGAACTGGAAAGTAGCAAGGCTAGCCTTGTCGAAGAAATTGAACGGTTCGATGGGGTGATTGCGAGCCTTAAGGAAGAAGATCAGCTCTTGTCCAAGTCTCACGACGATCTGCTTCAATCATATAGCTCTGATCCAGCCATGCAGGATGCTAAGCAAAACCAGAGATTGCGCGAGGCGTATCAAGTAAACGTCAACGAACATAAGTCTAGCGTCGATCGTTTAGTGCTCGATTTGCGTACTGCGCTCAACGCTGCGGCTGAGGTATTGGAGGTATCCGGAAATGATGGAGCGCCTGCAGTTTTTGCGTTGTTAAAACGCTTCGACAGTGGTGCGAAAAATGGCACCCATCCAGGTTTGGCAGAAATGAAGGAGGGACTAGATATATTGAAATCATTGTCTTCCACCATTGATGCAATCCTTCAGGAGAATACAAGTAAGCATGAAACGGCTGTGAGGCAGCTTCAAGCTGCTACTGCCAAAGTTCAAGTTGCCAGAAAAGGGATGAGTCTTCCAGACGATGATGTCGCTGTGGCTATGTCGCTATTCAAGCAAAATGGCATTGAGAGCCGAACTGTAGCTAGTTTTGTAAAGGTACGAGATATCAGATGGCAACCTGCGATTGAATCCTTTCTCGGGAGGAACAGATTTTCTATTGTGGTTGATGCCGGACGTGAAAGAGATGCTGTCCGACTCCTTCGTGCATTGAACAAACCACTTTATGATGTGACGGTAGTTCAGCCGAATCACCTGAAAGAAAATATTGGTTCTGGTGTTGAACCACACTCTGTCGCCGAACTGTTGATAAGTGAAAATAAAGTTGCCTTGGCATATTTGCGCAGAATTTGCGGAAGGATGCGACAAGTTGAGACTGAGGCAGAACTTGAGAAATATGATCGGGCGCTTACGGTAGACGGCATGTTGAGTGCGAATGGAGGAACTCGAAGAATCAGGCTCATTCCACAGGCCGACTATGCTCTGGGAGCGGAAGTAACTGCTGCAGATATGGTTCGTCTTACTGAAGATTTCAAATTGGCGACCACCGAGGAAAATCGAGCTAAACAGCGCTTTGACCAATCCAAAGAAGCCAGTGATAAAGCTAGACACACAATTAGAGACGCTACCCTCGACAAGTATAGTCATGCCGTTACAGTCCTGTCCGTAGCCCAAGCATCACTATCTTCAGTCCCCGAAAAAGATGTCTCAACCTTGCCGGAGCACTTGTCCAACATTAAGTCTCGCATGGAGTTTGCCAAAGTCGCATCGGAAGAGGTAAGAACAAAGCTCCACAAGGCTATTGGAGATAAAGCGAATTCCCTGGCAATTCAGAAAACCACTGCTGAAAACTTGGAAAATGCAAAAGCCGATCTTGAGCAGGCAAAGCATAATCACATTCGAACTATTGAGGATGTTGACTACGACAATGATAGGGCGCTGAAGCTATACGACTATTCGAGTAACTTGGCAGCAAGCGATGGACCTGAAGTGGCCCTCAGGCATCTGCAAGACACAGCCAATCAGGCAAATTCAAAGTTGATCAATGCGGAAAGCACTGCCAAATCTGAGTTCACTTCCTATATTAATGAAATGTCGATCAACTTGGTCGACGAACGCAGTGATTGGCGTAAGGCCTCGAAATGGGTCACGAATCACGTTCAAAAACTCACTGAGTCCACACTTGTGGAGTACGAGAGTGAAGCCTGCGCTGCTCGTGAAGCGGCAAATCAGTCTTTCAGGGCTGATGTGTCTTTCCGTATGCGCGAAGCAATCAAACGGGTTGAGCATGATATCCATGACTTGAATGGCATCTTGAAGGTGTGTCCTGAATTCACAGGTGGTGAGAAATATAAATTCATCGCAGAACCCGCCTTGGCGCACAAGGGCTTGTATGACTTAATTCAAAGTAGTGCATTTGTTGAAACCGGGACGGCGCCATTGTTCGAGGCTGCTGACGACATTCAAAAAACGCTGATAGGTTTTCTTGAAGCGTGTGAAACGGGTGAAGGCAAAGCAAACAACCCGCTTGAGGATTATCGGCTGCTATTCAACTTCGACCTTGAGATCAGGGTGGGAGACAAGAAAGTGGACTGCCTCAGCAAACGTTTGGGCGTCGGATCCAACGGCGAACATCTGGTTCCCTTCTACGTGATCGCAGGCGCCTGTCTTGCCAATGCCTACCGCATGAAAGCCGGCGAGCTGCACAATGGTGCTGCGGTGATGATCATAGATGAGGCATTCCATGGTTTTGATGCTCAAAACGCTTTCGTAACCGCCAAGTTCTTAAGATCGCTCGGCCTTCAACTCGTCATGGCGGCCCCTGATGCGGATGTTGGAAAATTGATTCCCGTTCTTGGTTCCTATTACGATCTAGATCGATTTGGTTCTGATGTATTTACCGAAGAAATACTGATCAAAGACGGCGCTGAGAGTATGTTTGAGAGAGACATGCCGACTCGTAATCCTGAATTGGTTGCGAATATGGTTGAACAACTGAGCCTCACAACATGACTTCTGTTTCCAATCATGCATTAGAGAAACTGCTTCGACGTGCTGAAAATGCACTGGCCAAAGGCTCGACGAATAGGGTCATCTCAATAAACTTTACAGATAAATCGTTTCCGGCATATTTGAAGCTTGGGACATTTGCTGAAAAAGAAGCATGCAATGGAGAGCTGCGGCTCGCGGAGCGTGATGGAGCAATTAAGGTCATCTGGGATAAGAAGGCTGGAGTAGAAAAACATATCGGACAAATTGTCTTAGACGACCCAGTTGCGCTGGCGAAATTTTTAGGGATCAAGCCCAGGTGGGTCGCTGTAGCTGAAGTCGAAGGCAAGCTCTCGAGTAAATTTGAAAATTATCCAGTTTTGAAGGAGGTTGTTGCTCAGTGGAGAATTGGGAAAATGCCACGCGGCACGACTACAGAAGACGTGAATGATTGGTTGGATGCTGTGCGCGTGGTTGAGCATTGCCGTTGCAGCGATACGCTAGATATTCCGGTCAGGCGTGTCAGCGCGAAACTAACTTGTGACAGCAAGCGTGTTGAGAGATTATTTGATGCTATCGATGTGTTACTTCATAACGATATTCACGTAAGGCAACGTGACGCAGAGGAAGTATTCGCTGAAATCGGGCTAATCAAATATCCGCCCACTCTTCTAATCGCCGGAGATGCGAGGGTGTTAGTTGAGTTTAATAATGAAAATGCAGATCTGAAAATTGAGCGCCCCTATCTCGGCCTGGCGCCATCGTCCATCAAGAGTTTCGTCGTGAGTAATAGCCCAATTACCATTCTGTCGGTCGAGAATTTAACCACATTCCATGAGCTGTCAGCAGTCAAGGAAAGCCCGAAAAATCACATCTTGCTATATACCGGCGGCATGCCAAGTCCTTCGTGGAAGAGAGTCTATAGGCTTTTGTTAGGAGTGCTTCCAAGTAGATCGCGTATATTTCATTGGGGCGACATTGATGCTGGCGGCTTCAGAATTGCCAGCCATTTAGCTGAGTGTTGCAAGGCAGCCGGCAAGCGTCTTGAGCTACACATGATGGATCTAACGGCCCACCCATTCTCTAGTCAAGATGCTGTGCGGCGGGACCTGACTGCCAGGGAAGTCAAAGAAATAGAGCAGATATGCAAGCAGTGGGATTGGCTGCCGCAATTTGAATGGGTTTCAGGCAATCCTCTTGCCATTGAGCAAGAGTCATTGCCTGTCACTTGGCCATAGGGCGGGTATAGGCCAAATGGCATATATGTCACGAATATCCTTCGTGGTAGCATCGTTGGAAATGTCGGAAATGTGAGTAAAGGGGAAGTGTTGTGGGAAAGAAAAACTCAGGAAGCCCTTTGCTTATAGGGATAGTAGTCGTCATATGGATTTTAGCTTCTGTTCCCAGAGAGGTGTGGGTTGGACTAGTCATCCTGGTACTCGCCGCGTTGGGTATACGATATTTCTTTATGTCTCCAAGCAGTACTGATGTTTCTTCCTTGTCCGATGATTCCTTGCCTCAAACTAGTCAGCGAAACACCAGACCATCAACTTCCCGATCTTCGACAGTTGGAGCAAATGTCGATGACTTAGTAACAATCACTTTCAGCGATGGCAGATCCGGTAGAGAGTATTCGATTCCTACGACTCGTTCCGGTCCTCTCGAAAACGCAAAGTGGATTCCGTCTGGACAAACTACGACGGTTGCGGGAATTGGAATAGCGCGCGGAATGTTGTATGTCAGTACCGCCCCAAGAAGAGGCTTTCAGGATGCTGATCCAGCACTTATTGACCCAAATCTCAAGGTTACTTCTGCAGAAATTGATATCTCGTTGCCCCTTACTGGCTACTGGCCGAGCTATGCAACGATAACTCCCGATGCAAGGAAAGCGTATCTACGTTGGCTTGCTGGCGGCAGACAGGCGCCACTAGCCAATATTGGATATGTATTTTTATTCTTCTATGGTCTAGAACGAAGAGCCCTGGTGGATGCGCAGACAGAGCCTGATGCCCGTGCAGAGCTCCCATTAATCAAGACTGAAATTCAGCGATTGCTAGAAATTTACGGGGAAAATCACTCGTTCCGCCGTTACGCTACTCAACTGCTGGACTATGTCACTTTTTCTCACTGGGCTGAGAAAGAGTACTTGGCAGCGCCGCCAAGCGTGCCCGAAAGCTGCTTCGAATTGCCTTTCCGACTTCGCGTTGGATTGGGGCAGATGGCAGTCGATAAAAAGCCAGTTTTCGCCGATTGGGCACTTGCATGGGCGCTTTCTGATCCAACTATTGTGCGCAGAACTCCCGTGACTCGATGCGCCGACTTGTTCGCAGTGCTGTTTAAGGAAAAGTATGTCGAATCTTGTGGTGAAGGCATAACTCTAAAAGTCAATCGGACCAAGCTCAGGATTTCCTATCATCCAGCATCTTCCGGGCTAAGCTATAACGACTTCTCCCACTCAATTGCGGACCTACCAGATGTGTCGGCTGCAAAGACTCCCGTAACCAAGTTGCAGCAAATTGTGGATGAATGCACAGCGGAGCTTGATTCCTACAGCCGTTATCTAGGGCGCAATCCAGACAAAGCGGAGACTCTTGATGCCCTATTGCAGCTCCCCGTTTCACTATGGCCGGCCGCTGTACGCGCAGAGTTAGAGGATATCAAGATTCAAGTCGGGGATGGACTTCTGCTGATGTCCTTTGGCGAACTTTCTGGCCGCCTCAAGAGCGCTGGGGGGCTATCGCGCGAAAAAGTTCTGGGCTTAGCGCGCGCCCTTGGAAGCCTACACTTGGGGCTTGAACCAGATGTGCTGGCTGGCTACAAGACTCCCAAGGCGGAAGACAAAATTGCGCTTTTTGCCACCCCGGCCGAGGATAGCGCTGCGCGCAATGCTCCGGCTTATGCTGCCGCTGTGGTCACTTTGGATTTGGCATGCGGTGCTGCGCTTGCCGATGGCGCGTTTTCAACACACGAGATGCTGCATTTAACCCGTCAAATCGATTCATGGGCACATCTCAGTGACGCTCATCGAAAGCGCCTTAAAGCTCATTTGCGCTTAGGCATGGATCAGCCCTTACCCCTTTCTTCTCTCAAGAAGAAAATGGAACCGCTGCCGGTTGAGGCCAAACGATCCATTGGGCGCTTCTTGGCTCATCTCACCCAGTCGGACGGGCAGGTTACTCCCGAGGAAGTCAAATTCCTGGAGCGAGTCTACGTGACACTGAGTCTCGATACACAGCTCCTGTATTCTGATCTTCATGTTGTGCCCGATCTAGGCGGGAAGGGAGTTTTACCTACAGTCAGCGGCACACAGAAACCCAAGTCGACGACCGGATTTACCCTCAATGCGGAGCGCATTGTCCAACTGCAGAAAGAAACAGAGGAAGTGTCCGCATTGCTGGCCGGTGTATTTGCTGAAGAACAGCATAGCGATCCAGATTCAGAGGATGTCACCATTGACGAATCTTCTGATGCACCTGCTGGCATACTTGGCCTGAATGCTGAACATTCCGCCTTTGTTCGACGCTTGGTTTCACGGTACAGTTGGCCTAAATCTGACTTGAACGATGTGGCGGCCGATATGGAATTGATGCTGGACGGCACGCTGGAACATATAAACGAAATGATGCTGGATATGTTCGATACACCTTTGACCGAGGGTGATGACCCCATAGAAATTAATCGAGAACTAGTGGAGCAACTACCCTTATGAGTACCATCCGAGCAAAAGACCGTGATGCAGTAATTCAATCCCTACGAGCTGGGGTAGTCCCACGATCAGGGCAACACCTCGTACAGGTGGGGCGCGTCAAAGAGCTCGAAGCACTAATGAAGGACGTGGAGCGAATCGCTGATTGCGGCTCTGGTTTTCGCGTTGTGATTGGCGAATATGGATCCGGCAAGACGTTCTTCTTGAACCTGGTGCGCTCTATTGCTCTTGAGAAGAAGCTGGTCACCATGTATGCCGACCTCAATCCTGATCGAAGACTGCACGCCTCAGGAGGCCAAGCCCGCTCACTTTACGCAGAGCTGACCAAGAACATGGCAACACGTACTAAACCTGATGGAGGAGCCCTGTCCGGAGTAGTTGAAAAGTTTGTGGCGCAAGCAGTATCAGATGCCAAAGCGAATGGGACAACAACTGAGGTGCTTATAAAGCAGCGGTTAGAGCATCTGATGGAGATGGTAAATGGCTACGATTTTGCGGAAGTCATAGCTGCATACTGCCGAGGGTTCGAGGAAGGAAATGAACAGTTGAAGGCAGATGCGATTCGCTGGCTTCGTGGCGAATTTTCCACCAAGACAGATGCTCGTGCCGCACTTGGGGTTCGAACAATAGTTGACGACGCGTCGGTATATGACCAACTCAAGCTACTTGCACGATTTGTCCGTCTGGCCGGCTATAGTGGTTTGATGGTCTGTCTCGATGAACTGGTTAACCTGTACAAGCTAGCGAATACGCAGGCTCGTAATTCAAACTATGAGCAGATTCTTCGTATCCTGAATGACTCTTTACAGGGCTCTGCCGAAGGGTTGGGTTTTGTGCTCGGTGGCACACCTGAGTTTCTCATGGATACTCGCCGGGGTCTTTATAGCTATGTCGCACTGCAGTCGCGACTTTCAGAAAACACCTTCGCCAGAGACGGGATGGTTGATTACTCAGGGCCGGTCATGCGCTTGGCCGGTTTGACGCCAGAGGACTTCTACGTTTTGCTTCATAAGCTGAGGCATGTTTATGCTTCAGGGGACGTGGCCAAGTTCCTTCTGCCGGACGAAGCAATACCGATATTCATGGAGCATTGCTCCAAGCGTTTAGGTGAAGCTTATTTCCGTACTCCTCGGACTACGATAACCGCATTTATTAACCTCCTGGCTGTCTTGGAGCAAAATCCTGGTGCTGATTGGAAGGAACTGATTGGCGCGACCGAAGTAGCGGTTGATGACGGGGCAGCAGCCGATCTTGCGGTTGATCATGACGACGAACTTGCCAGCTTCCAACTCTGACTCCCAAGGATTTAACCAGCTAAACGGACAAATTCAACGCTGGATTTGGAATGAGGGTTGGACCGAATTGCGGGATGCTCAAGAGCGAGCCATACCCGCCTTGATAAACGCTGACCGCGATGTAATTGTTGCTGCCGCAACTGCGGCAGGGAAAACCGAGGCGGCCTTTTTCCCCATACTGACGCATTTACTGAGCAAAGCACCCGACATCGGTACGGTGCTTTATATCAGTCCTCTGAAAGCGTTAATCAACGACCAATGGAGCCGACTTAACGGCTTATGTGAATCGCTCGAAATCCCCGTTACTGGATGGCATGGCGATATTTCCTCCAGCCATAAGAAACACTTCCTTAAGAATCCTAATGGCATCTTACTGATTACGCCTGAATCGCTTGAGGCTCTATTCGTGATGCGTGGTACAGCCATGCCAGGCCTTATGGCGAACCTCCGCTATGTGGTGGTCGACGAATTGCACGCGTTCATCGGTTCAGAGCGAGGTAAGCAACTTCAATCACTGCTTCACCGACTAGAGCAAATTGCAGGTCGTCGTGTGCCTCGCGTCGGGCTATCGGCTACCTTGGGTGATATGCGGTTGGCAGCCCGTTTTCTTAGGCCGTCTGATGCTGATCAAGTGGAACTTATTGAGACGAAGGGAAGTGGTCAGGAGTTGAAAGTACTTCTGAAAGGGTACCTGGCAAAGCCACCACGTATTGAGTCCAATCCGGATTTAGACAATCCAGAGATGGAAGATGTCGTCTCTGGAAGTATCGTCGATGTAGCTGCGAATCTCTACAAGGTGTTGCGTGGCTCAAATAATTTGGTATTTCCGAATAGCCGACAGAAGGTTGAAATCTTCACAGACTTGTTGCGCAGAAGCTGTGAGCGTGACTCTGTTCCAAACGAATTTTGGGCGCATCATGGAAACTTGGCCAAAGAGTTTAGAGAAGAGGCAGAGCAAGCTCTAAAGGACGGTACTCGCCCGGCTACGGCAGTTTGCACTACAACGCTTGAGCTCGGTATTGATATTGGTTCGGTCAAAAGTATTTGTCAGGTTGGAGCTTCACCATCCGTGGCAAGTCTACGCCAAAGGCTCGGGCGCTCCGGTCGCAGAAAAGGAGAGGCAGCCATTCTTAGAGCCTACTGCATCGAGCCAGAGCTTCAGCCTAACTCAGGCATTTCGGACTGCTTACGCGAAGGGCTAGTTCAATCAGTAGCGATGATTCGATTGTTGATAGCTGGGTGGTTTGAGCCGCCGCGAATTGGTGGCCTACATGGCTCAACTTTGATCCAACAAATCCTGTCGATTATTGCAGAAAGAGGTGGGGCAAGTGCCGGCCAATTATGGTCAACCTTGGTAGCCCCAGGTAGTCCGTTTGAAGGGTTAACTAGGGACGAGTTTGTTCTTCTGTTAAAACACATGGGTGAACGGCAGTTGCTGACTCAAGATAGTTCAGGGACTCTCCTTCATGGTGAACTTGGCGAGAAACTCGTCAATCATTATGAATTCTTTGCCGCATTTGCCAGTGAAGAGGAGTTTCGATTGCTATGTGAGGGCAAGGTGCTTGGTTCACTGCCTGTCAGTCGTCCGCTGCTACCAAAACAATGCATCATTTTTGCTGGACGCCGTTGGCGTGTCATTGATGTTGATACAGAGAAAAAACTCATTGTCGTTGCCCCGGATAGGGGAGGGGCGCCGCCAGCCTTCGAGGGCGGAGGTTCGATGGTCCATGACCGAGTTCGGCATGAGATGCGGTTGGTTCTAGCTGAGGAAACCTCGGTGCGATTCCTTGATCAAGGGGCACTCAGTCTATTGGATGAGGCGCGGAGTTATTACAAGCGAGCGGGCTTAGACAAGATCCAGTTGATCCAACGGGGCTCTGATGTTCAACTCCTGACCTGGCGAGGAGACTGGGTTAATGATGCGCTCGCACTAATGCTCACACAGCATCGCTTGACTGCAAGTAACGAGGGGTTGCTCATTAATGTTTCTGGTGGAGCAAAGGAGCGAGTCCTCGATGTGCTTGAAGAAATCGCTCAACTTGAGGAACTCGACCCGATTGAACTTCTTGCAAACGCCAACAATATTATTCGGGAGAAGTGGGATTGGGCCATGCCCGATACTATGGCACGGCGATCTTTTGCTTCTCTTTGCCTTGACTTAGAAGGGGCGAGGGATGCTGCACGTCAGTTAATTTCAATGAGTAGTTGAAAAGTCAGGGAGCAGGGCCGCCTAAGTCATGATCTCCGTGTGATAATAAACTTGGAACTGTCTCAGATATCAGATACCGGGATTCGCAAATGTCACTCACAGAAAACCTTGCGGCAAAGCTTTGGCTACGACAGTTTACGCTTCCTGAAGCTCCGCACGCGCTGAAGATGTTGGAGAAGTTTCTATTTATTTCAGGTGAGGAATTCAGTGACAATCTTAGCCATCTTGCACTTAGTTCATTTCCGGCTGGCAATGCTGTTGCTTTTTTTGTTGAGAGGGAGCTGCGGACAACACGGTCTGGCTTTCCATGCAAGATGTACAAGGAAACGGAAATTGGAATGGGTAGAGGCCTACCCAAGCGACTTCGGGCCGACGGTGCCGCTTTGCCACCAGTTGAATCTCCAAGAAACGATCAACAAGATATTGGTAGTGAAGGAATCGTCGCTTCTGTATTAAGTCAGTTGTGCAGGCAGAATAGGAAGAAGTTTGTGCTTCACCCTAGCGCTAATGAGATTAGAAAGCGCCGAGTGGATCATTTTGTTATTGTGACTGACTTCATTGGAAGCGGGAAGCGGGCATTGAGAATGCTGGAGTCACTGTGGCGAGTTCGATCCATAAGAAGTTGGCACAGCGGTGGTCTAATTAAATTTTCAGTCCTGAGCTACAGTGGAACGGCTGAGGGAGTAAAAAAGATAAGAAAGCACCAGAGCAATCCAAACGTGCGAATGGTGTGCAAATGTCCCACTTTGAATAATTCTTTTAAGGGAGATGAGCTCCAAGCGATTACCGATATTTGCCGAAATCATTCTCCGGATCCTAGCGAGCCACTTGGTTACAAAGATACCGCCGCTTTGATTGCATTTGAGCACTCATGCCCGAACAATGTGCCTGCAATATTTCATAAATCCAAGGACTCAAGGCGTAATCCATGGCACCCTCTATTTCCGTCCCGCGTAACAACACATTTTGCTCGTTCTCAGCCAAAATTGACTGAGACCCAGCTCGACAAAACGGCGCTTGATGTTTTGAAGCTCCCCAGTATCGCAACCTCAAAGGCTTTCCAAAGATCAACACCTGAGCAGTGTCGTGTTGTAGTCGTTCTCGCTGCACTAAGCAAGGGTTATCGGGACCTGGATGAGTTGGTTACAGTCACTGGCAGACGGCTGTGGGAAATCTCTTCAGCAATTTCAAAAGCTCAGGACGAAAAACTAGTTGATCACAATGGCCGTCCAACACAGCAGGGCTTCGCATTGCTGAAGCGACTTAATAGAGTCAAGCGCCCGGCAGAAATAGCGGAAAAATCCAAAAAGTACTATTATCCAACATCGTTGAGAGCGCCAATTTAATTGGTCAACTAGCATCCCCTGGATGCTTCAGGGGCAGATCTCGGTTTCTAGAGATCACGGGATCGGACTTCCGTTTCCTAATGGATGAACTCACGCCTACTGGAGAGACGGTACCTCCAACGTTCGCTCGTTGCCTTGCGACTTGAGGAGGTTCCGTCCGACCAGTCGGACTCAAAGGTAGATGAACCACTGGCACTCTCAACGATTCCTGAACGAAGGTCGAGACAAGCACGTTTCGCCTGAAGTGCTCGCGCACGCTGACGCAATAGCAAAGTCAATTAAGCAGGCTAATGCTGCTATCCCTCCAATCTTCACGCTTAGGCATTTAGCTCACGAAGTCGACGTTCCATATCTGTTCCTTAGAGACGTTGTTGCACGCACAAGAGATTTCGAACCATACGCGGTCTTCAGGCTTCGCAAGTCAACAGTTGGACACCGGCCAGACCGCTTTAGGTTTATTTGCGCACCTCACCCGCACTTGCTTAAGACTCAGCGCTGGATTCATGAACACATTCTAAGCAAGGGGATGCGACACAGTGCGAGTGGTGCTTATCATCCGGACTCAAGGATTGTGGATACAGCCAAAGTCCATTGCGGCGCAAAATGGATGGTGAAGCTTGATGTTACAAATTTCTTTGAATCCATTCTTGAGCCGAGAGTCTATGAAGTATTTCAAGACTTCGGTTATCAGCCTTTAGTTTCATTCGAACTGGCGCGGATATGTACTCGAGTGCGCTTTTCGGGAAATCCGATAAGGCCTAAAGGGCGCAGTTATTCAATCAAGAGTTATGCGCATAATCCTTTTATTGGGCATTTACCCCAAGGGGCACCCACCAGTCCAATGCTTGCAAACCTCGCATCATATGACCTTGATGAAGCTCTTACATCGATGGCAAAGACATTCGGTATCAACATCAAATACACTCGGTACGCTGATGACATTACGTTCTCAACTACAGATAAAGCATTCTCTAGAGAAAATGCCATGAAGCTAATTAATCAAGCCTATGAAGAGCTAAAGTCGCATGGTCTTTGGCCAAATCTTTCAAAAACCCACATCGTCACACCTTCTGCTCGGAAGATTGTTCTTGGGTTGCTCGTCGATGGAAAAGAGCCTCGCTTGTCACGAGAATTTAAGGACGCGCTGCGAATGCATATCCATTTTTTAAAGAAACCTGACATTGGCCCAGTAGGGCACGCAGAGCGACGCGGATTTGACACAGTAATAGGGCTTCAACATCATGTATTCGGCTTAGCTGCATTCGCTATAGGAATTGAAAACAACTGGGGACGCGCCAGAATGGCTGAGCTTCGTTCAGTAAACTGGCCCACCGCGAACATGTATTTCCCTTGATAGTCGAGGCTGTCTAGGTGTCGGCGCCCAATGACATATTTGTTCCCTTAGTAGCCGAAGATAGGCTGCATCGTCAGTTTCGTGATCTTCGAGACTCGCCTTTCCACTACGAAGCTAGATTGCTAATTAATACTCTGTACCAGCGCATGGGACTTCCTGGCAAGGGCTTCATCCGTAAATTTCAAACTGATGGGTTCCACTCACATTTATTTGAAATTGCCTGTTTCGCGTACCTCGAGAGCGGTGGCTTTATTCCAGATAGAGCTTACTCATCACCAGATTTCATGGCTTCGCGAGATGGATTTAGTCTGGCCGTCGAGGTAACCACTTCTAATCCATCTGAAGATCAATCAGCTGACATATCGTTACGGATGTTGGCAGCTTTATCTGAGGACGAGATTGCAGCAAAGGTAAATGTAGAGTTTCCAAATCGAATGATTTCGATACTCAAGAAGAAAATGAATCGTCGATATGACCAACTTCCTCAATGTGCAGGAAAGCCGCTTGTGCTAATGGTCGCACCTTTCTTTGAGGCGGGTTCTGTTCATTACACTGATGATGCTTTGGTCGACTGCCTGTATGGGATACGTGATGCAACGACGGGATTCTTCTCTCTCCCGAAAGCGGAATCAGTCAGCGCGGTGTTGTATTGCAATGCCTTCACTGTCGCGCGCTTCTTTCGCTTATCCACTCATTTTGAAAGCAACGAAGCGCCAATTGCAATACGAGAAGGAATGTACTACGCAGTTGAATCAGAGACAGCGCTATCTGTGAAGGAATTTCGGTACCGTGTTGGTAGTCAATCAGCGCCACGAGAGTCTTGGTCGGAGGGAGTGACACTTTTCCTAAATCCCAACGCGTTAGTCCCTGTCTCAAAGGAAGTCCTGCCTAGTACAAGTTCATTTTCTATCCAGGACGGACACCTTGTCCGTGAAGTTCATGGATTTCATCCTGTAATATCTAATATGTTCGTATATGTAAATGATGCGTATTCCGGCCACTCGTGATCACCTGTTCCGGTAATACGTGATCAGCAATTCCAGTTTGATCTAATCACTCAATCCGCCGATCATGAGCGCCGGAAATTACGGTCGGCTGGTTTTTGGCATAAACGCAGCCGTAGAATGGGTAGCGATCTAGTCAAAATATCAGGCCCAGTATTGACGTCGTCCCATTCTCGGACATTAGTAGTGACCTCCTCAATTACTAAGAAGCAGACATTAATCAGCTATGATGTGGCGAACCATCCTGGTGACCCGAAAACCTAAAACCAACGACTATGAGCTATGAAATTCCATCGCCTTAATCGCTATCGTACTGGCGGGACTAGCAGCAATTTGAAACTTAGCTATCCAGCTCCACGAACCCCTAACGGGCGCGTCTATCGCTTCTCGCCCAACGAGCAAGCGCATCCTCGTCATTTTGTTCTCGGCGATGTGGTTGCCGACATCAACGTGACAGACGCATTTCGGGCTCGGATGAAGCATGATCCAAGAACCACACAAACTGTTTGCCCATATAGTGGCACCATCGCCGAAGACGATGCTTTCGTACACCCGGATGATGTCAAGGCTGCCGTGGAAATGGTGAGGCACGACGCCGTCCAGGATGTTCAGGATGCTCTGTCGGAGATGTTTAAGAATGCGTTCAAAGGAAGTTCTTCTAACAACAGTCTCATAAAGGTTACCGCAAGCGTCAAACGAAGCATACCCAAGCCCAAGCCACGCTTTGCACGGCAAGACCTCATGCGCGAACTGGTATGCGACCATTGTGGGCGGGACTATGGCGTCTTTGCAATTAGCCTCTTCTGTCCAGATTGTGGCGCGCCAAATCTTAGGCTGCATTTCGTACGAGAAGCCGAATTAGTCGACGATCAAGTATCACTCGCGGAAGAAATAGCCGTGGACAAGGAAGAACTTGCTTATCGCCTCTTAGGCAACGCCCATGAGGATGTACTCACGGCGTTTGAAGCAACACTAAAAACCGTCTATCTTCATGGGAAGTCAATAACAAGCATCAGTCCGCTTCCCAAGGTTGGCAACGACTTCCAGAACGTAGAGAAGGCGCTCAAGCGGTTCGAGGAACTGCGCCTAAATCCATTCAATAGCCTTACCGAGGACGAAATGGAAGAGCTGCGACTCAACATCCAAAAGCGCCATGTTATTGGACACAATCTGGGAGTCGTAGATGACAAATTCGCAGCCCACGATAATGATGCCAAAGTCGGCGAGACCGTAATTCTCGTCGGCGACGACATTCGGAAGTTCGCGGCGATTAGTCAAAAGGTTATCGACAACCTTGACACCTGGCTCGGCGGCTCCCCATCTCCGACGATTCAAGCTCCCTTGTTGTCCATGAATATAGAGCCTAAAAGTACTTTCGCTGATCCGAAAAACCTTATGGCGCTTGATCTTCAACTCTCGCTCTTTGCGCGAAAGGTTGGGGTCTGGATCGCCGAGCACTGTTCCGATGGTAGATGCACTCACGTCAATCTTGAGCAGTTTAAGGCGGCTTTTACGGAGAATTCCGAAATCGAACTCGAAGAAGCGATTGCTGAACTCGAAATTGACGGCTTCGTGGAGATGGCTCACACAATGGGCGGTGGCATACCGCACTTCTGCCCGACGCTCGATCTCTATCTGACATTCGATGGACCAGCGTTTGGCAGAGATCCGATAGCCGATACGGTAACTGTCGCCGAATTGGCACTGGCAGGTTCAGATAGCGTCAATGCAGAGGACATCTTTTCCCAAACCGGCTGGGACATTCGCAGATTCAACCCCGTTTTCGAACATGTTGCCTCCCAGATTCCGGACGGTCGCGTTAGCCGCTCCTATGGCACACAGTTCAGTGTGTCGTTCTTCTGCCTTCTCCCTGAAGATCGAGTCCGGGTAAAACGTTTGATCTCACGCCTAAAAAGCTAACTCAATTGTGGCACCTATGATGGCAGCTTCGAACGAGGAGTACTGGTTGGCAGTGCAGAATAATCGGACTGAGTGTTCAGATTCGACGGAATATACAAATGAAGTCCGAAGTTTTTCACACATAGGTGACTTACCACTGTAGACGATGTTTTTCTTCCGTTTCTTTGTGCCGAAGATCATCCTCCGAATGAAGGTATTTGCTTGTTGTTGCTATCGACTCATGGCCTAAATTGTCTCGTACATGTTTGAGATCCATATCTTCGCTCGTCATATTTGAAGCAGCTGTATGTCTCATCCAATGTGCAGATGCCATTTCAATCTCTGATGCTCGTGCACTAAACTCTGGGCCGCGTTCACGTAGTCGGCTGGCAGTTCTATCGAACACCTCTTTGACTATGGTGTGCACCGCGCATCGTGTTAGCGAACGTTGCTGGGTGCCGATTGGCAAGAGGAGGGGAGTGGATTCTCCGGGAAGGGGGAAGGGGGCATACCCCTTTTCGCGTCGGTAGCGCGTGAGTTCAACCATAAGCTCATTGGTTGCCGGAACGATGCGGCTCTTTTCACCTTTGCCCGTAATCTCCAGCCACCAGCGATCTTCTCCCTTATCTCGGCGGCAGAAGAATCCTTGCATCGTGTTTTCCGTGACTTCGGATATGCGTACACCGCAGATGTAGAGCAAGGAGAATAGCCACCTCACCCTGAAGTAGTGTTCCCGGTCGCGACTGGTCTCTTTCGGCATCAATTCGATTGTTGTCTTTACTTCTTGCCAAAGCGCTTCGTCCAGGAAGCGAGTTACCCTTGGCTTTGCTTTGCGCTGACGTTGGCGCGACAGGGAGAGTGGATTGCCCACTAAGTATCCGGCGGTTACGAGCCAAGCGAACATCGCATTCAAAATGACGACCGCTTGGCGCTGGCTAGTCTTGGAGAGTGGTCCAATAAATGGTCTCCATTCTGGGTGGTGGCGTGCCCATTTGCGCCCCGTGCCCATTACCCAACGGTCAGCGGGTTGCGGATCTTCCAGGAATCGCTGATACATCAGCAAGTCTTCATGAGTCATCGAGGACAGAGGCTTCTTGAGTTCGATAACCGACCACAACAGAAGGCGCTCAGCCTCCTTGCGATAGCTGTCCAAGGTCGTCTTTGTATCAGCATAGCGCGCCAGCCATGCCCTTATTGCCTCGATATCATTCTGTGCCGCGATTTGAGGGCGGTTGCCCGTCGCACGGTTGATGCCATGTTGGCCATTCAGTTCAACCGGCAATTCCATTGTGTCGATCGGAGCGATTCCCGAGATTCGAACAAGATTGGTCATCTTCGTGGGCTTTCAGGTCTGGTCATTTTCAAAATTGGTACGGTTTCATTATTTGACATTAGAGTAATAATGTCAAATATCCTGCTCATAAAATTGTATTTTCAACGTAATACATCGTATTATTAATCATTAAGTTCGATCAGACACTTCATGATTACAAATAACATCAACGAACAGCAGCTACAGGTCGAGATTGATCAGTTGAAAATTCAATTTCCCCAAACCAGGGATTTGTACCGCGAAGCTTGTGTGTTGCTGTTTTTCCGCCATGGCATTACGCCCACAGCTAATAAGCTCTACCAGCTTGTGCGCAGGGGAAGCATGTCTGCTCCAGCAGAGGCCCTGAATAAGTTCTGGCTTGAATTGCGCGAAAAAAGTCGGATTCGGATTGAATCCCCAGACATTCCGGAGGAGTTGAAGGAATCCGCCGGCACATTTATTTCCACCCTATGGCGGCAAGCTCAAGAAGCTGCTGTTTCGAGCCTTTCCGTACATATTGCTGATGCCAATGATAAGGTGATGCAGAGCATGAAAGAGGCGGAGACGGCCAGCAGGCATATGGCAGAAGCCGAGCTCGAGCTCGAAGCTGCTAAAGCCCAGCTTAACAACGCTGAAACACAAATCACTGAGCTCGAAAAGATTCATGCTGTAGATATCAATGCATCAGCCACCCAAGAAAAAGCGCTTAAAGCGCTTATAGCCGAGCGCGATTCTTTATCCCGCACTCTTGAAGAGACAAGAAGCAGATTTAGCGAGGATCTTGGTAGGTTAAGTGACTCACTTTTGAGGACGGAGAACCAATACCGATCCTTGGAAAAGAAATCTCTTTTGGAACTTGATAGAGAGCGTCAAAACGTCATCAAGCTAGAAAACGTTACGGCCAAACTGCGAGAATCATCAAAAACTGACCAAGATAGATGCCGAAAAGACATATCATTGCTCCAGGACACAATCTCTAACTTGAAAGAAAAACTGGGGGCGCTGAACGGAAAGATAAGTGAGATCACCGGGCAGCAAAAAGAAATTTCCGCTAAGCTGAAGCAAACGGAAAAGAAGTTAGAAGCAGCAAATTCAAAAATATTTCGGCTAACAGCGCAGCGCCCGAAGAAGGCAAACTAGCAGGATTTGCTTTTGCAGTTTGGATGTCTATGCACCACGGATGCAACCGGAGTGTCAAATCATCCCCGGAATTGGGAAAATTGAATGGCGGGGCAGTCAGCTGAACTATCCCCAGAGTTGTGAAAATGCTGCTGAATTATTCCCAGATTTGCGAACAATCTCCCCACGTAGTGAAAACAAATATCCCAGAATTGTGAACACC
The DNA here is from genome assembly GCA_030651895.1 of Sideroxyarcus sp. Classification (GTDB taxonomy): domain Bacteria; phylum Pseudomonadota; class Gammaproteobacteria; order Burkholderiales; family Gallionellaceae; genus Sideroxyarcus. The sequence continues at coordinate 271,764 of JAUSBR010000010.1, forward strand.
GCCGTGATCCTGCAGGCCTTTTCTCTTTCCTTCTGCGATTTGACATAATATACATTATGCGCAATTAAGATGGGTGAGGATGGCAGGTCAGACGCGTATCTCCAGCACACCTTCCGCCATCGTTTCAGTCTGTTACAGCTGCTTCAGGAACAATCGGTTGAAATTTCGAGTTGTGGCCATTCCCACTTCTTCGAGCGTTATGCCGCGCAACTTCGCGATCTCTTCAGCCACATGTTTGACGTAGGCCGGCTGGTTGGTTTTTCCACGGTACGGTGTTGGCGCCAGGTACGGCGAGTCGGTCTCGATCAGGATCTTGTCGAGCGGGATGTTTGTTGCGACCTCCTTGATGAGGGTCGCATTCTTGAAAGTCAGGATGCCGGAGAACGAGATATGGAAGCCAAGTTCGATCGCAGCCCGGGCGACCTCCAGATTCTCGGTGAAACAGTGCATCACGCCGCCCGCTTTCCCGGCCTCTTCCTCGGCCATGATGCGCAGGGTATCAGCTGCCGCTGAACGGGTATGGATGATGAGCGGTTTGCCGCATTCCCTGGCGGCACGGATATGGGTGCGGAAACGCTCGCGCTGCCATTCCAGGTTGCCGGTCAGGCGGTAGTAATCCAGCCCGGTCTCGCCGATGGCGATGACTTTTGGATGTTGGGCAAGACGCACGATCTCGGCTTGGGTCGGCTCGGCGTCCAGTTCGTAGTCAGGATGCACGCCGACTGAGGCATAGAGGTTCTCGTGGCGTTCAGCCAGATCCAGCACTTCTGGAAAGCTCAACAGGTCGACCGAGACACATAGTGCATGCGTGACGGCATTGGCGCGCATGTTGGCAAGGATGCCCTCCAGGTCATCACTCAGACCGGGAAAGTTCAGGTGACAATGGGAATCGATGAACATGGGTCCTCAGGCGGAAAACAGCTGGCGGTAGGACAGCAGCAACGATTCCAGGAACAGTTTTGGGTTGAGCGGATGGAATGCGGCACGACGTGCTTCCAGCAATTCCTTCTGGAAACGCAGCAAAGCAAGCGTGGAAACTCCCCCTGCCAATTTGATCAGCGCGTCGGACTGCTCTGGGAAATAGCGCACCTTTCCTGCCAGTTTGGCACTGGCCAGGTCCTGACACCATTGCTGCAGGCAATGGATGACATGCACCGGAGCACTGCGTTGCAGACTATCCGCCAGCGCCAGCGCATCGAGTTTTCCGGGCTGGCGGATGGCATTAAGAAGAATAGTGCGCTCTTCCGCGCCCTCGCCCGACTCTGCCCAATCCAATGCCTGCAAGGGGGCGAACCCGGTCTGTGCCAGTGCATGTTCCGGGTTCTTCACGCCCTGCTGGGCGAGCCAGGCGGCGCCGATCTCGCGTGTCGGGGTATGCACAACGAAGCTGAGGCAGCGGCTGAGTATCGTGGGCAGCAGTTGCTGCGGCTTGTGGGTGACCAGTAAAAACAGCAGTTTGTCGGTCGGTTCTTCCAGCGTCTTGAGCAGCGAGTTGGCTGCATTGTTGTTCATCGCTTCCGCCGGATAGATGATCACCACCCGATAGCCGCCGCAATGTGCCGAGAGATTGGCGAAGCTGGACAGGTCGCGGATCTGGTCGACCGCTATCTCACGTGACGGCTTTTTTCCGCCCGGTTTTTCGTCGCTGTCTTCGGCCGCGCTCAGGGCATCGGGTTGGATCAGGCGAAAATCGGGATGACTTTCCTGCTCGAACCAGCGGCAGGAATTGCATTCATGGCATGCTGTTCCATCCGACTTCGGGCTCTCACACAGCATCGACTGGGCAAAATTGAACGCCAGATCGAGCTTGCCTATCCCTTGCGCGCCTTTGAGCAGCAAAGCATGCGGCAGCCTGCCGCGCAGCCCTTGCAGGGCTTGCCAGGATTCCGTTTGCCATGGATAGAGTGGTTTCATTTCAAAGTGATGCAACGATGTCTGCGAGTTGTCGCTGAACCTCATCCAGGCTCTTTTCGGCACGGATGACGGCGTAGCGCTGCGGCAATTTGGCCGCTCTGGCGAGGTAAGCCTGACGCACGCGCACGAAGAACTCGCCTTGTTCGCGCTCGAACTTGTCCAGACTGGCATTGTTGTCGAGACGCTGCCGGGCGACCTCGATGGGGATGTCGAACAGCAGGGTCAGATCGGGTTGCAGGTCTCCATGCACCCATTGTTCCAGTTGTTCCAGTTTGGACAGCGGCACTCCCCTGCCCCCGCCCTGATAGGCGAAACTGGCGTCGCTGAAACGGTCGGAGATGACCCAGGTGCCGCGTTGCAAGGCAGGGCGGATGACTTGCTCCACATGCTCGCGGCGCGCCGCGAACATCAACATGGCTTCGGTTTCGGCATGCATGGGCTGGTGCAGCAATATCTCGCGCAACTGCTCGCCCAGCGGCGTGCCGCCCGGTTCGCGTGTCACAAGCAGGTCGATCCCGCGCTGGCGCAGCGCGGCGACGAACCATTCCAGTCCGGTGCTCTTCCCTGCCCCGTCCACGCCTTCGAAGGTGATGAATCTGGCTTTGTTCATTTTTGCTTTAACTGGAAGCGATTCACAGCACTGTTGTGTTCGATCAGATTGGTGGAGAAGTGCGAGGTGCCATCACCGCGCGCCACGAAATACAGCGCCTTGCTCGCTGCCGGATGCAGCGCCGCCTGTATTGCCGCTAACCCGGGCAGCGCGATCGGCGTCGGTGTCAGGCCGCTGCGCGTATAGGTATTGTACGGCGAGTCGGTGGTCAGGTCCTTCCTGCGCAGATTGCCCTTGAACTTGTCTCCCATGCCATAGATGACGGTGGGGTCCGTCTGCAGGCGCATGTTCTTGCGCAGACGGTTGACGAAAACCGACGCGATCATCGGGCGGTCACCCGGCTGTCCGGTCTCCTTTTCGACGATGGAAGCCAGGATCAGGGCTTGATAAGGAGTGTCGAATGGCAGGCCGGCATCGCGATTCTTCCAGCTCTCCTGCAACTGGCGCTGCATCAACTGATAGGCACGCTGGAGCACCACCAAATCACTGCTGCCTTTGTCGTAGTTGTAGGTATCCGGAAAGAACAAGCCTTCCGCACTGGTCTCGCTGGCACCGATACGCTTGAGGATATCTTCATCGGACAGGGGCGCAGAATCATGGCGCAGTGTCGGATCGCCATTCAATACGGCACGTAACTGCCTGAATGTGGTGCCTTCTATGATGGTCAGCGAACTCTGTTCTACACGCCCCTTGCTGATCATGTGCAGCAGTTTGAGCGGTGTGACCTCATGCTCCAGCTGATAGTTGCCCGGCTTGATCTGTCTGGCCTGGCCCAGACCCCGGGCCAGCAGGACGAACAGCCATTCATTGCTGAGCCCGCCCGCCTTTTTGATCTGGCTGGCCGCGCTCTTGAGGCTGCTGCCCTGTTTCAATGTAAACTCGAACGGGGTGCGTTCCAGCGGGATCGGGGTATTCGCGTAATAGACGAACAGTCCCGCCAGCACGACCAGCAGGAACAACAGCCACAGCAGCAATTCTTTAATGACGTTCATCGTTCAACCACTCTTGTATCTTCCACGACATGGGGTGCGTGGTGCGGCGGTAGCCGGCCAGTTCGCGTACCGGCCACAGGCCGAACACGCTGTTGACCAGGAAGATCTCGTCCGCCTGCACCAGTTCTTCCATGCGGAACTCGGCCACCTTGCAGGTGACGCCATGTTGTTTGGCCCAGTCGATCACGCGGTCGCGCTGCACACCGGCGATGCCGCAGCGGGTCAGGTTCGGGGTGTAGAGGATGTCGCCGCGCAACATGAACAGGTTGCTGCGCGTGCCCGAGATGACGTATCCGGAGACATCGCTCAGCAAGCCTTCCGGCATATCAGCATCCTGCCATTCACTCGCGGCGAGTACATTCTCCAGCCGGTTCAGGTGCTTGATGCCGGCCAGCAGGAACTGATGCCCGAGCCGGACCTTGCAGACATGCACACGCACGCCCTGCTTGGCGTAGTCAGCCGGATAGGCAGTGAGGGGTGTGATGCTGAGGATACGGGTCGCTTCGGATTGTGCAGAGGGCGTATAACCCCGGGTCGAGACGCCGCGCGTGATGATGATCTTGGCGACGCCGTCAGGCTGGGTCTTGCCGAGTTGCTGAAGTTCGCTGGAAAGCACCAGCGCGGAAGGACAGGGGATCTTTAAGGCAGTGCAATCGTGCTGCAACTTGGCGAACTGGCGCTGCCAGCAGACCGGGCTCCCGGCCTGCATGCGCAGGGTGCGGAACACCCCGTCACCGTAGGCAAGACCGCGGTCTTCTGCGTTGATCGTATTACCGGGAACGCCATTGACCAGCATCACGGCGCGGGATCAGACCTTGCGGAATACCAGAGAACCGTTGGTTCCGCCGAAGCCGAAATTGTTGTTCACCGCCACATCGATGTTCATCTTGCGTGCCGCATTGGCGCAGTAGTCCAGATCGCATTCCGGATCCTGCTCGAAGATGTTGATGGTGGGAGGCGAAATCTGGTGATGGATGGCCAGCACGCAGAACAACGATTCGATACCGCCCGCACCGCCCAGCAAGTGGCCGGTCATAGACTTGGTCGAGTTCACCACCAGCTTTTTGGCGTGGTCGCCGAAAGCCAGCTTGATCGCTTCGGTCTCGTTCTTGTCGCCCAGCGGGGTCGAAGTGCCGTGCGCGTTGACGTATTGCACTTGATCCGCATTCAGACCAGCATTGCGTAACGCATTGACCATGCTGCGTTTTGGTCCGTCCGTGCTGGGTGCGGTCATGTGGTAGGCATCGGCACTCATGCCGTAGCCGGAAAGCTCGGCGTAGATCTTGGCGCCGCGTGCCTTGGCGTGTTCGTATTCTTCCAGCACCAGCACACCGGCGCCTTCGCCCATGACGAAACCGTCGCGGTCCTTGTCCCAAGGACGGCTGGACGTGGCCGGATCGTCATTGCGGGTGGAAAGAGCCTTGGCGGAAGAGAACCCGCCGATCGCCAGAGGCGAGATGGTGGATTCAGAACCGCCGGCGATCATCACATCGGCATCGCCGTACTCGATGATGCGCGCGGACTCGCCGATACTGTGTGTACCGGTGGTGCAGGCGGTGACCACGGAGAAGTTCGGCCCCTTCAGTCCATAGATGATGGACAGGTTGCCGGAGATCATGTTGATGATGGTGCCGGGAATGAAGAACGGCGAGATCTTGCGCGGGCCGCCCGCGAGATAATCGTTGTGCGTGTCTTCGATCATCGGCAGGCCGCCGATGCCGGAGCTGATGCACACGCCGATACGCTCGGCGTTCTGTTCCGTGACGACCAGACCAGAGTCCTTGAATGCCTCGATACCGGCCGCGAGGCCGAAGTGAACGAAGCGATCCATGCGGCGGGCATCCTTGGCCGGGATGTACTGGGTCACGTCGAAACCATTGACCTCACCCGCCACCTGGCAGGCGAAGGCACTGGCGTCGAAGCGGGTGATACGCCCGATACCGGATTTGCCTGCCACGATGTTTTGCCATGTTTCGGCAACCCCCACACCGACGGGCGTAATTGCGCCCAATCCGGTCACTACTACTCTGCGCCTAGCCAAACTGGACTCCGCTACGGAATGAAACGATTAGATGAAACCAAATATTACTTGGAGTGCGTGTTGACGTAGTCGAGCGCCTGTTGCACGGTGGTGATCTTCTCTGCATCTTCGTCAGGGATCTCAACGCCGAATTCTTCTTCCAAGGCCATAACCAGTTCCACGGTGTCCAGAGAGTCGGCACCCAAGTCGTTCACAAAGGAAGACTCGTTCTTGACTTCGGACTCGTTCACACCCAGTTGCTCAGCTACGATTTTCTTGACGCGTTGTTCGTTAGACATCCCTGATTCTCCTACTCTAGATTAAAGTTCAAAAAGCGCAGGCATTCTACCAAACTTGCGCCGAATTCCAAAACTACACGTTACTCCATGTACATCCCGCCATTCACATGCAGGGTGACGCCTGTAATATAAGCCGCACCCGGACTGGCCAGAAAGGCCACTGCAGCCGCGATATCGGCAGGCTGGCCCAGGCGCTTCAGGGGCACATGTTCGACCAGTTTGGCGCGTTGTTCCTCGCCCAGGGCGTGTGTCATGTCGGTATCGATGAAGCCGGGAGCGACGCAATTTACGGTAATGTTGCGGCTGCCGATCTCCTGCGCCAGCGATTTGGTGAACCCAGCCATGCCCGCCTTGGAGGCGGCATAATTGGACTGGCCGGGATTACCCATGCTGCCGACCACGGATGAGATGCTGATGATGCGACCGCCGCGGGCTTTCATCATGGCGCGCAATACCGCACGGCTCAGGCGAAAGACCGACTTGAGATTGGTCGTCAGCACATCGTCCCACTCTTCGTCGGACATGCGGGCCAGCAGGTTGTCCTTGGTGATACCTGCATTGTTCACCAGGATCGAGATCTCGCCGAATTCTGCACGCAGGGAGGTCAAAACCTGTTCGGTCTGGGCGGCGTCGTTGACGTTCAGGGCGAAACCCCTGCCCTTGATGCCGGCAGCAGCCAGATAGTCGCTGATGGCTTGGGCGCCTTTCTCGCTGGTCGCTGTACCGACCACGATTGCGCCCTGCTGGCCCAACTCCAGCGCGATGGCCTGTCCGATACCGCGCGAAGCGCCCGTCACCAGTGCAATCTGTCCTTGCAGTGTAGTCATGCTTTCTCCTCTTAAGCGAGTGCAGCCAGGGCTGCTTTCAGGGCTTCGCCGTCATTGATGGCCATCGCCTGCTGGTTGGTATCGATACGTTTGTTCAGTCCGGCCAGCACCTTGCCCGGTGCACATTCCACGTTATGGGTGATGCCCTGCTTGCCGAAAGCCTGCACGGTCTCTACCCAGCGTACCGGCGAATACAGCTGGCGCACCAGTGCGTCCTTGATCTTCGCGGCATCATTATAGGAGGCGACATCGGCGTTGTGCAGTACCGGAATGGTTGGCGCCTGCACGTTGACGCTGTTCAGATAGGTACGCAGTTGTTCCGCCGCGCCTTTCAGCAGGCTGCAATGCGATGGCACGCTCATCGGCAGCATGATGGCGCGCTTTGCGCCCTTGGCCTTGGCCAGCTCCATGCCGCGTTCGACTGCGCCGCGGTTACCCGCGATGACCACTTGTCCTGCGGAATTGAAGTTCACCGCTTCCAGCACCTCGCCCTGCGCCCCTTCGGCACAGACGGCACGCACGACGTCATCGTCCAGACCAAGGATGGCGGCGATACCACCCACGCCTTCCGGCACGGCTGTCTGCATGCACTGGGCACGGTAACGCACCAGCGGCAAGGCATCGGCAAAGCTCAACGCACCCGCCGCGACCAGCGCGGTGTATTCGCCCAGGCTGTGTCCGGCCATGATGGTCGGCTTGGCACCGTTCTGCGATTGCCAGGCACGGTACACAGCCACTCCGGCGGTCAGCATGATGGGCTGGGTGTTCACGGTGGCGTTCAGGTCGGCATCGGCGCCTTCGGCGACCAGTTGCCACAGATTCTGTTTCAGCACATCGGAGGCTTCAGTGAAGGTGTCGCGCACGGCGGCGAAGTCGGCGTAGCCGTTCATCATGCCGCGCGACTGGGAACCCTGACCGGGGAATACAAAAGCGAATTGAGTCATTTATATATACCCTACCACTTGATGAGAACTGCGCCCCAGGTGAAACCACCACCGACGGCTTCCAAAAGAATGTTCTGTCCGGCCTTGATGCGGCCGTCGCGTACCGCCGTATCCAGTGCCAGCGGGATAGAGGCAGCCGAGGTGTTGCCATGATTGGCAACGGTGACCACGACATTGCCCATGCCCAGGCCGAGTTTCTTGGCAGTGGCTTCGATGATGCGGATGTTGGCCTGATGCGGCACCAGCCAGTCGATATCGGTACCGGCCATCTTCTGCTCTTCCAGCACTTCTTCAACCACCTCGCTCAACACCGTGACGGCGAACTTGAATACTGCCTTTCCGTCCATGGAGACCTTGGGATCGGCTTTCAGCATGTTGCGATGTTGCCCGTCGGAATGCAGCTTGGACGCCACGATGCCGGGCTTGTCGGAAGCACGCAACACCACGGCACCGGCACCGTCGCCGAACAGCACGCAGGTGGTACGGTCGTTCCAGTCCAGCATGCGCGACAGCACTTCCGCGCCGACCACCAGAACGGTCTTGGCCTGGCCGCCCTTGATATACAAGTCGGCCGTGTTCAGTGCAAAGACGAACCCGCCGCAGACAGCCTGCATGTCGAAAGCGGCACCGCCGTTGCGGATGCCCAGCTTGTCCTGCAGGATGCAGGCGGTGCTGGGGAAAGGCATGTCCGGCGAAGTGGTCGCCACGATGATCAGATCGATCTCGTCGGCCTTGATCCCGGCTGCTTCGATCGCCTTGCGGCTGGCCTGCAGCGCCAGATCGCTGGTCAGTTCATTGTCGGCAGCGAAGTGGCGCTCGACGATGCCGCTGCGGGTGACGATCCAGTCATGCGAGGTATCGACCATCTTCTCGAGGTCGTAATTGGTCAACGCCTTGGCAGGCAGATAGCTGCCCGTGCCGATGATTTTGGAATAGATCAAAGCGCCTCTCCTGAGGTTTGTTGGCGGGCATGATGCCACTTTTCGACATGCTCGCTGATGTGGTTCAGCATGCCGCCGCGCGCTTCTTCTGCGGCGCGTTCGATGGCACAAAGGAAGGCGAAGGAATCGGCGGAGCCGTGGCTCTTCACCACGATGCCCTTCAGGCCGAGAAAACTGGCACCGTTGTAGCGGCGATGATCCAGTCTGTGTTTGAAGGCTTTGAGTACAGGCAAGGAGACCAATGCACACAGCTTGGTGTACCAGCTCTGGCTGAAACCTTCCTTGAGAAAGCCGCCCATCATCTTGGCCACGCCTTCGGCGGTCTTCAGTGCGACGTTGCCGACAAACCCGTCGCACACCACCACATCGGTCGTACCCTTGAAGATATCGTCGCCCTCGACGTTGCCGAAGAAATTGAGATCGCTGGCCTGCAGCAGTTCGCCGGCCTGTTTCACTACTTCGTTGCCTTTGATGTCTTCGCTGCCGATGTTCAGCAGGCCGACACTCGGACTGTCCTTGTGCTCCAGCGCGGAGACCAGCGTGCTGCCCATCAGCGCGAATTGCAGCAGATGTTCGGCAGTGCAATCCACGTTTGCGCCCAGGTCCAGCATACAGACCTGGCCTTTGTTGGTGGGTAGAAAGGAAGCGATGGCAGGCCTATCGATACCGGGCAAGGTCTTCAGCACATAACGTGCGGTCGCCATCAGCGCACCGGTGTTGCCCGCGCTGACGCAAGCTGAGGCTTCGCCGTTCTTGACCAGATTGATGGAGACGCGCATGGAAGAATCTTTTTTGCCGCGCAATGCGGACTGCGGCGACTCGTCCATACCGACGACTTCGGTCGCGGCATGGATGCGCAGACGTGTCCTGTCTGCAAAGCCGAGCGTGTTCAGCTCGGCTTCGATAGCGTCGGACAGACCAACCAGCACCACCGTATCGTCAGGATGTTTCTTCAGGTAAGCGACTACCGCAGGAACGGTCACCCGTGTCCCGTGGTCACCACCCATGGCATCAATGGCTATCGTGATATCCATCGGGCGATCCTTTGAGCGAGAAATGGACGGAGTAAGGCCCTCCCGGGATGGAGAGCCCTGCAAAGAACCGAATGGGCTTATTCGCCCTTGGTCTTGACGACTTTTCTGCCGCGATAGAAGCCGCTTGGGCTGATGTGGTGACGCAGATGCGGCTCGCCAGTGGACGGCTCGATAGCCAGTGCCGGGGTGGTCAAGAAATCATGCGCGCGGTGCATCCCGCGTTTCGACGGGGACTTTTTATTCTGCTGAACAGCCATTTATCTACTCCTTAAAAACCACTTACTTCTTTAATCCGGCCAATACCGCGAACGGGTTGGCCTTCTGTTGTAAACCATTCGTCGTCGGGGCGCATTCCCCATCGGGATGCCTGGGTGCGAACGGCAACCCCAACAACAACTCTTCTTCGATCAACGCCAACACGTCCAACTGGGACGTAGCTTCGATGGCATCGACTTCGTCGTTTTCCTCTACCTCATCCAGCCTTTCGGCCGGAAGCAACAGCAACCGGGAAACGATCTCCACCGGATAAGCCATCTCGCCGAGGCAACGCTGACATCTCAGGATACAGGTCCCGTACAGGGAGACCTTCAGCATATCGCTATCGCCTTCGCGGTAGCCGCGTACTATATAAGTCAGCGTGCCGTCCGTCCTTGCGAGCATGTCCCCCAGTCTGGACAGCTCTGCCAGCCCTGTTTCGCCGCGCAACTCCTTGCCGTTTCGGGCAAAGTCCACGCTGTCTATTAAAGGCCGTGCAAACATGAGGCGCGCATGATATATATTCCGACCTTCCCTGTCAAAGACGCTGTTAAGGAATATCTTGAGTTCTCAGCCGCTTATTCTGGCCTCGACTTCTATATATAGGAGCCAGCTGCTCTCCACACTGCAAATCCCGTTCCAGACCGCCGCACCGGATGTCGACGAAACCCCGCTCCCCGGCGAAAGCGCCGAGCAGACCTCGCTGCGGCTTTCCCGGGTAAAGGCCCAAGTGGTGGCCGAACGCTTCCCCGACGCGCTGATCATCGGTTCCGACCAAGTGGCCCTGCTGGAAGGAAAACAGCTGGGCAAGCCGCTCAACCACGACAACGCCGTCAAGCAGTTGCGTTCCATGCGCGGCAAGGTGGTGACTTTCTTTACCGCCTTGAGCCTGCTGAATGCCGCCACTGGCGAGATGCAGACCGATGTCGACATCACCAGAGTCAGCTTCCGCGACCTCAGCGACGACGCAATCGAACGCTACTTGCTCAAGGAACAGCCTTACCACTGCGCGGGCAGCGCGAAATCGGAGGGCTTGGGGATTGCGCTGATCGGCCGCATCGAGGGCAACGACCCCAATGCCCTGATTGGCCTGCCCCTGATCCTCCTGGTCGGTATGCTTGAAAAACAAGGCGTTAGGATCTTGTAGGCAAATTTTATGTTGCGACTGCTTTTTCTTTCTGGTATTAAAGCGCGCTTGAAAAATTTAGCACCCCATTGGAGATCGACGTAATGCCCGTACAAGCCAGCAAAAACTCTGCCCCGTACAAGGCCAAAAAAGGCGAAGCGTACATGAACCCCAGCCAGCTCGAGCACTTCCGCGGTGTTCTGAACGAGATCAAGCTGGGCCTGAGCCAAGACATCGACCGTACCGTGCACACCATGCAGGACGAAGCAACCGTGTTCGCCGACCCCAACGACCGCGCCAGCCAGGAATCGGACATGAGCCTGGAACTGCGCAACCGCGACCGCGAACGCAAACTGATCAAGAACATCGACAAGATGCTGGGCCGCATCGAGGCAGGCGACTACGGCTACTGCGACAAATGCGGCGTCGAGATCGGCCTGAGCCGTCTGGAAGCCCGCCCCACCGCCACCCTGTGCATCGACTGCAAGACATTGGACGAGATCCGCGAGCGCCAAGTCGCGAAATAAGCATTCGCGACACGCGGCAAACAAAAATCCCTGCCTAGGCAGGGATTTTTTATGCGGCAAAGGAATTCTGGAGGTGCGACCCAGAGTCGAACTGGGCTAACCGGATTTGCAATCCGGGGCATAACCGCTTTGCTATCGCACCGTTAAAGCAAATTGCATACTAGCAAAAATTATGGGAAAGCCCGAAAGCTTTCCCAAATTATCTGGAGCGGGAAACGAGACTCGAACTCGCGACCTATACCTTGGCAAGGTATCGCTCTACCAACTGAGCTATTCCCGCAAAAAACGAAGTCCGCATTATATGGATATCGAACTTCGTGTCAAGAAAATCGGTATAACTTTTTTGTTTTGATATGGCGACTCACTCGCTCTGTATAATTCGCCGCTTACGATTTACCTGAAACTGTACCGCTGCCCGGGTGGTGAAATTGGTAGACACAACGGACTTAAAATCCGTCGCTGCTAACGCGGCGTACCGGTTCGATTCCGGTTCCGGGCACCAATACGATGTTAAGCAAACTCAATCCCACGCAGCGCGAAGCGGTAAAACACCTTGGTTCTCCCCTGCTGGTCCTGGCCGGTGCGGGCAGCGGCAAGACGCGCGTCATCACGCACAAGCTGGCCTATCTCATCGACGAGTGCGGCTATTCGCCGCGCAACATCGCCGCCATCACCTTCACCAACAAGGCCGCCAGGGAGATGAGCGAGCGTATCGGCAAACTGCTGGGCGGGCGCGATGCCAAAGGGCTGACAATCAGCACCTTTCACGCGCTGGGCATGCAGATCCTGCGCGAGGAAGCACCGCTGCTCGGCTACAAGAAGCAGTTCTCCATCTTCGATACCGCCGATACCGGCAAGATCGTCAGCGAACTGCTGGGCAGCCCGGACAAGCAGGAGATACGCACGGCGCAAAGCGTGATGTCGAACTGGAAGGCGGCCTTCCTCACTCCGGAGCAGGCAGGCAGGCTGGCCGAGAACGAGGAGCAGCAGCGCATCGCCCTGCTCTACGCACGTTATCAGGAGACGCTGCGCGCCTATCAGGCGGTGGACTTCGACGACCTCATCCGCCTGCCGGTGGAGTTGTTCAAGACGCAGGAAGAGCCGCTACAGCGCTGGCAGCACCGTTTCCGCTACCTGCTGGTCGACGAATACCAGGACACCAACGATTGCCAGTACCAGATGATGAAGCTGCTCGCGGGCGACCGCGCCGCCATCACCGCAGTTGGCGACGACGATCAGGCCATCTACGCCTGGCGCGGCGCCAGCACCGCCAATCTGAGCAACCTGCAGAAGGACTACCCCACCCTGCGCGTGATCAAGCTGGAGCAGAACTACCGTTCCTCGCAGCGCATCCTGCAAAGCGCCAACCATCTGATCAAGAACAACACCAAGCTGTTCGAGAAGAACCTGTGGAGCGAGCATGGTCCCGGCGACCCGGTGCGCGTGTTCGCCGCCAAGGACGAGGAGAACGAAGCGGAATCCGTGGTGCTGCGCCTGCTCGCGCACAAGTTCGAGCACCAGACGCGCTTCGCCGATTACGCCATCCTCTACCGCAGCAACCACCTGTCGCGCGTGTTCGAGGAACAGTTGCGCACGCACAAGGTGCCTTACACCGTCAGCGGCGGCACCTCGTTCTTCGACAATGCAGAGATCAAGGATCTCACCGCCTACCTGCGCCTGATCGCCAACCCGGACGACGATCCCGCCTTCATCCGTGCGATCACCACGCCCAAGCGCGGCATCGGTAACAGCACGCTGGAAAAACTGGCCGGGCATGCCGCTGTCCGCCATATCAGCATGTTCGAGGCGGCCTTCGAGCCCGAGATGGCGGAGCTGCTGCAGGCGCGCCAGCACGAGGACGTGATCACCTTCTGCAACTTTATCAACCGCATGCAGGAACGGGCGGAGAAGGAACCCTGCAACGAGGTGATGGGCGACCTGATGAGCGCGATCGACTATGAGGCCTGGTTGTTCGACAGTTTCGACCCGCGCCAGGCCGAAACAAAATGGAAGAACGTGCAGGACTTCGTCGGCTGGATGAACAGGAAATCCGAAGCGGACGAGAAGACCATGATCGCCATGTCGCAGTTGATCGCCCTGCTCAATCTGCTTGAATCACGCGAGCAGGAGACCGATGCCGTGTCGCTCTCCACCCTGCATGCCGCCAAAGGTCTGGAGTTCGGCCATGTGTTCCTGGTTGGCGTGGAAGAGAACATCCTGCCGCACGAACGCAGCGAGTTACCGGAGCAGATTGAGGAAGAACGCCGCCTGATGTACGTCGGCATCACCCGCGCGCAGCGTTCGCTGCAGATCAGTTACTGCACCCGGCGCAAGCGTGGCAAGGAACACGCCGGCTGCGATCCCAGTCGCTTCATCGCCGAACTGCCGCAAGAGGAGATCGTTTACACAGGCGTGGTGACGGTGGGCAATGCGCCGGCCGTCAGCAAGGAACAAGGAATGGACAAGCTGGCGCGGCTGAAGGCGATGCTGAAGTAGCTTCCCAGGTTATTTCAGGCCGCCCCGTCAGCATAGAAGCGGATCGTGTTGCGCCCCGCCACTTTGGCCTGATACATCGCCTGATCGGCCCAGTTGAGAATGTCGTCCTGCGTGCCTTCGCTGCCGACAAACAGGGCGATGCCGATGCTGGCAGTGCACTGGTGCGCTACCGTCACTGTCGCTTGCCCTTCATGCTCTATCTTCAGCTCGTAGGTCCTGGACAGTTCTGTGCGGATCTTTTCGGCGATGGCGGCGACCTTGGCCTGCGCCCCGCTTCTGTCCGCCCCCAGCTCACCGATCATCAGCACGAACTCGTCGCCGCCGAAACGCGACACCGTATCCACGGTCCGCACGCAGGACTTCAGTCGCCTTGCCGCCTCCTTCAGCAGCAGGTCCCCGACCGCGTGACCGCGCAGATCGTTGAGCTGCTTGAAGTTGTCCAGATCGATGAAGATCATCGCGGCATACCAGGCATTGCGCTTCTGCGCCGCCATCGTCTGGCCCAGACGATCATTGAGCAGGCGACGATTCGGCAGGTTGGTGAGCGAATCGTAGAACGCCATATGCTGCACCTGTCTGGCGCTGGCAACGAGCATCCTTTGCTGCACGCTCAGACGGTGCAACAGGATGATCACGCCGAACGTGAACAGCCAAAGGATGCCGGTGGCAACGGCGGCCTGCCAGCGGTTCCGGGCGATGATCGCATCGACCGGCTTGAGCAGGGTCGCTTCACTGATGCCGAGCACGACGATGATCGGGGCTTCATTCAGTCTTTGCCACTGGAATATCCTCACCACCTTGTCAAAGTTGGCCTCCGTTATGAACAGACCGCTGGGGGCCGCATCCGGCCCAAGAAATGGCCGGTTGGGCCCGACATGCTTGCCGAGGACTTCTTCATTGCGCAGATTGCGCGCCAGATATTCCCCGCTCTGACGGAAGATGGCGATGGAATCGTCGGATTCCAGCGCCAAGGCCGCCAGGGTCTTTTGCAGGTAAGACGGCGCCAGGGAAAGCACCACCACACCTGAAAATCGGCCGTTACGCCAGATAGGCCGTGTGAATTGAATGGACCATTGTTTCGAGACCCGCCCGAACACGGGCGCGCTGACAAACAAGTGCGGCTTGGCAGAACCGAGATGCGTCTTGAAGTGTTCCCGGTCGGCGAGGTACACGCGTTCCTTCATACCCAGAGTGGAATTGGCAAGATAGCCTTTGGCGTCGATCACTGCGATCTGCAGCAGCGACTGCGGCGGGAAACGCTGTTCGATCTTGTGCGCCTGATCGAGGAACGCTTCATCTTTTCCGGGAACATAATTCTCCGCAAGTTCCTGCGCGGCGAAATCGACATAGCGGATCAAAATGGATATCTGATCGACCACTGCGCCATTCAGTTGCTTGGCGCGCAATTCGGCCTGAGCGACCGTTTCCGACCGCAGCTGGTTTCCTGCGTTTTCTATCTGCCACCAGTAGAACCCGCTGGCGGCAAGAGACAGCAGGACCACCAGAAGTGCGATCTTTCTGACGCGTAGAGGGGTGATCATGATTTGCCTGTGGACTGCGGGGGGCGTTGCCTTATTCGTCCACCATCTGGCCGAACAGCATCGCGGCGGTGCTTTCCAGCAATGCGACATCCAGCACTCCGATGCACTCCTCGGCGGCTTCGATACCGTCCAGCACGCTGAGGCGTTCACCTTCGGTGATCTCCCACACATCGGTCGCATCGCCGCGCGCACGCACCACCGACAGTGTGGAGATGGCCGCATCGAGCAGCTCGACGGCATTCGGTATCTGGGTCTTCTTGGTCACCAGCGCGGTGCGCACCACGGAGATGGCAGCGGCAAGCCGCCCGAACGCGGTGACGCTGAAGCGCCCGTCGCAGGCAGCCTGATAGGGTAGATGCATATCCATCGCATAAAGGTCTTTCAGACCCTGTGTAACGGGGACACGTAATGGCGGGCGTTTTTTAGTCATGCAGTGTGGCCCTCCTCAAACATTCTTTATTGTTTTTCCGCCGGCGGATGGCCGATCCCAGAAGCGCTTTTGCGCCAGGAAGCGTTTCCATTCCCTGCCGAACTCCGCGACGCGTTCGGCAAAGTCATGTTCCATCCAGCCGCCTATGAGCGCGAGTGTATCGTGCCGCGCGGCATTATCCAACCCGTTCAGCAGCCGGTGCGCCACGGCGATGTCATTGAGCGTGCCGAGGATGTCCTGCAGTTCGGACAATGCGGCCACATAGTCCCCTGCCTTGTTGTGGGCAAATATCCCGCCGAACATCTCGATGCTGTAACGCAACTTCTTGCAGGCGATACGCAAGGCATGCAGTTGCGCGGCATCCTCGCCGGCCAATCCTTTGCCATGCTTGAGGACCTGCCTGCTGCGCCGCTCCAGCGTTTGTGCGGCGAACTGTACCAGCGTGGTGTTCGTTTCTTCAGGGCGCACGCCGTGCATCCAGGCGCCGAAGCGCAACAGCATGCGCTGGAAGTCCTGCGCAGCCAGGCTGCTCTCCATACCGACATGCTGTTTCCGGCGCGCCCGTTCGCTCATGCTCAGCACTTCGCGCAGCCCTTCGTGTTCGGGCAATCTGGTGCAGATGGGAGCCAGCGTCTGCGTGACAAACACGTCCCATTCGCGCGAGCGTCCAAGCTCCACGCAGAGCGAGCTCACCTGTTCGCGCAAAGCTGACAGTTCGGCATCAGGGTGCAGGCGCAATGCGATGGAGAGCACCACGCGCAAACGGCGCAGGCCGACGCGCACCTGATGCAGGTATTCCTCGTCCAGTTTCAGCAGGGCACCGGGCACGTTGGACTGCACATGCGCCAGACAATCTCCGATCAGGCTTTGCAGGGCACTGTCCATGCTTTGCGTCTTTTTCAGCGGCGCGAATTTCCCTTTGCTCGCCGAGGGTTTTGCGGCGGAGAACAGCAGGTAGCCGTATTCCGCCTTGCTGGTGTGCTCCACATCCAGCGGCACGATGTCGAGCAGCGCCGACGCGAGTCTGAAGAGTTGTTGCGGCGATCCGGATTTGAGTTCTAGTTCCAGCTCGGAGATGGGACAGCTCGATTGCCCGGCGCGTATCTCGCCGCTGTCCATGCACAGTTCGATCTTTGCACCCTCGAAATCCAGCAGGCGCACGTTGCGTGTGAAGTCGGTGACGAACACCGGTTGTAGCCGGTTGCGCACCCCGCCCGGCAATTTGCCGCCGCAGGCTTTGAGCGCGGCGAAGTCGAGCTGCTCCGCCAGCACCGGCATCTCCCACTCGTTGCGCTGGTGCAACCCGGCACTCACCTGCCCGCCGCCCTTCAATGTCTGCAGCCATTGCTTGCCGACGCGGCGCAGTCGCAGCGCCATCGCGCGACGGCGCAGTTCGAGATCGGCGGTGTCGTAATAGATGCTGTAGAGTTTGAGCGTGCGCGCGCGGTCGGCGGAAAGTGAACGGATGAACGGATGCCGCTTGAGCTTTTGCAGATGCTCGGGCGAGATGTGCAGCTTGAGCTCGGTCTCGATGGCCATGATGTGCTAGACCGCTTGCCCCGCCGCATAGCCGGATGCCCACGCCCACTGGAAGTTGTAGCCGCCAAGCTGTCCGGTCACATCCATCACTTCTCCAATGAAAAAGAGTCCGGGGACATCGTTGCATTCCATCGTCTTCGATGACAGCGCGCGCGTGTCCACGCCGCCACAGGTCACTTCCGCCTTGCTGTAACCCAGCGTGCCGGTCGGTGTGATCTGCCAATGCTTCAGTTTATCGGCCAGCGCGCGCAGTTCTTTATCCGCGCACTGGTTGAGTGGCAGGTTCTGCGCCCATTTCATCGCAACGATGTCGGCCAGCCGTTTGGGCAGGTATTGCGCAAGGAAATTGCCCAGCAACATCTTGCTGCCGCGTTGTTGCGCGAATATTTCCCGCATATCGTGATCCGGCAGCAGGTCGATGTCCAGCGGTTCGCCCGGCTCCCAGTAAGAGGATATCTGCAGGATGGCCGGGCCGCTCAGGCCGCGATGGGTGAACAGCAGGTTCTCACGGAAGCTGTGCTTGCCGAAACTGACGACAGCTTCGAGCGATGCGCCGGACAGGTCGGCATAGGCCGCCCATTCCTCGGGATGGAAATTCAGCGGCACCAGCCCCGGCTTGAGTCTGGTCATCGGTACGCCGAACTGCTCGGCGACCTTGTAGCCAAAGGGTGTCGCACCGATCTTGGGAATGGACAAGCCTCCCGTGGCGATGACCAGCGATGCAGATTCAATAATTCCGCGGGCGGTGTTCACCGTAAATGAGCTGCCGCGCCTGATCTCGCCCGCTTCGCACGGCATGCACCAGTGCACACCGGCGGTATCGCATTCCGACTTGAGCATGGCGATGATGGCTTCAGATTCATCATCGCAAAATAGCTGGCCCAAGGTCTTCTCGTGATATCCGATGCCGTGCCGGTCGAGCATGGCGATGAAATGCTGAGGCGTGAAACGCGCCAAAGCCGAGCGGCAAAAATGCGGATTCAGCGAGAGGTAGTTCTCGGGTTTGGCATTCAGGTTGGTGAAGTTGCAGCGACCGCCGCCGGAGATGCGTATCTTCTCCGCCAGCTTGTGCGCGTGATCGAGCAGCAGCACCGAACGTCCGCGCTGCGCCGCCGTCAGCGCGCACATCATGCCCGCAGCGCCCGCGCCGATGATGAGCACATCTATTTTTTGCACGTTCATCGCATCTGTGCCGCGTGGCGCCGCGTGAAATCGTTGAACGCGGCGCGGTATTCGAGCAGGCCGACGCTGCTGGAATTGGTGTGCTCGCCACCTTCGATGAGTTTGATCTCCTTGGGTGCTGCCGCCTGTTCATGCAACTGCTGGCTCATCCGGAACGGCGTGCGCTTGTCCCAGGTACCGTGGATGAAGAGCACCGGCACTTTCAGTCTGCCAACCTTGTCCAGCGAATCGAAACGCTGGTTCAGCAATGTATCCACCGGCAACCAGGGATACTCCGCCTCCGCCATCTCGCGCATGGAAGTGAAAGCGCTTTCCACGATCAGTCCCGCCGCCGCCGGATGGCGCAGCGCCAGCTCGATGCCCACCGCGCCGCCCATCGAGTGTCCATAGATGAAGGTGCGCTGCGGGTCCTGACGACGCTGGTACATGAGATAGTTCCAGGCCGACTCGGCATCTTCATACATCGCGGTCTCGCTCGGCCCGACACCCTTGCTCTTGCCGTAGCCGCGATAGTCTACCAGTAGCAGGTTGTAGCCGGCATCGTGCAGACGCTGGGTGTGTTCGATGAGGTGGCTGATGTTGTGCTTGTGACCGTGCAGATACAGCAGGGTCGGCGCAGCACTGACTGCGGCCGGAATCCACCAGGCATAGAGTTCGCCACGCGCCTTGGCGGAACCCGAGGGGATGGTGAATTGCTCGTACTTCATCCCCAACCGGTCAGGTGTGGTCTGGATGTCGGCGCTGGGCAGATATATCTTGCTGCGCTGGATGGCCCAGAAATAAACGCATACGGCGATATAAGCCAGCACCACCGCTGTCAGGGTCCAGCGGACTCGCCGCGACCATTTCAGGATGACGGCTGTTCTTGCAGTCTTTTCCAAACGCAGGCTCCTTTGCTGGCTTTCTCGATATCTTCCAGTTGGCTGCGATGCAGGGCTAGTTCGTCTTCGCTGGCAGACAACACGCGCACGCTCATGCGTATCGCTTCTCCCTCTGCATTGAGGTGCCCGCCCTCTTCATCGCTGCTGTCCTCGCCCAGCAGGCTCTCCTGCCCGCGCGTCATCGCCAGATAGACTTCGGCGAGCAGCTCGGTATCGAGCAGCGCGCCGTGCAGGGTGCGGTGCGAGTTGTCGATCTGGTAGCGGTCGCACAGGGCGTTCAGGTTGTTCTTCTTGCCCGGATGCAGTTCCTTGGCGACCTTGAGCGTGTCGATCACCTGATTTTTCAGCAGCGGCAGTCCGGCCAGTGCCAGTTCGGCATTGAGGAAACCGATATCGAACGGCGCGTTGTGGATGATGAGTTCCGCACCGGCGATGAATTCGAGCAGCGCGGGCGCGACTTCGGCGAACTTGGGCTCGTCCTGCAAGCGGTCCAGCGTCAGGCCGTGCACCGCTGCCGCGCCTTCGTCTATCTCGCGTTCGGGATTGAGGTAACGGTGGAAGGTGCGCTCTGAGACCTTGCGCCCGTCCATTTCGATGGCGGCGACTTCGATGATGCGGTGCCCCTGTTTGGGATCGAGTCCGGTGGTTTCCGTATCCAGCACGATTTTACGCATCACCACCTCCCTGTATCGATTCCACGCCGCGGTTCGCCAACTGGTCGGCGCGCTCGTTGCCGTCGTGTCCCGCATGTCCCTTCACCCACACCCATTCGACATGGTGCTGCTCGGCCAGCGCGTCCAGCCTGCGCCACAGGTCTTCGTTCTTCACCGGTTTCTTGTCGGACGTCTTCCAGCCGCGCTTCTTCCAGTTGTGCACCCATTCGCTGATGCCCTGCTGCACGTATTTCGAGTCGGTATGCAGGCGTACCTTGCACTGGCGCGTCAATGCTTCCAGCGCCGAGATCGCTCCCAGCAGTTCCATGCGGTTGTTGGTGGTGTGCGCTTCGCCGCCGAACAGCTCGCGCTCCTTGCCCTTCATGCGCAGCAGCGCGCCCCATCCGCCCACGCCGGGATTGCCTTTGCAGGCGCCATCGGTGAATATCTCGACTACCTCTTCGCTCATTCTGTCTCTGTCTTCTGTGTGATCTTGTTGTTCAATTTCGGCGCCACCGGCAACAGTTTGCGCACCAGCCCCGCGTTCCATTTCGGCTTGATCAGGCGCATGCCCGGCACGCGTTTGATCGCATGCAGGAAATACACCCCGCCGCTCACCGCCCACCAGCGGTCCCCCGCCTTTTCCATGAAGTCGCAACGGTCCAGCCATTTGCGGTGATGGAACGGCGGCGCATACGCGCCAAATCGCCCGCCCACCACCTCGAAGCCGAGCAGCGCCAGCCAATCCTTCATGCGCTGCAGCGTGATGAACTGGCCGCTCCAGGGATAACCCTGCTTCCTGCCCAGCGCGCGGTGCAGCCCCCACAGGCTGAACGGATTGAAACCGCTGATGATGAGGTTGCCCTCCGGCATCAGCACGCGTTCCACCTCGCGGATGATCTGGTGCGGATTATCAGAGAACTCAAGCACATGCGGCAGCAGCACCAGATCCAGGCTGTCGCTGTCGAATGGCAGTTCGGTGCAGATCAGCCGCACATCGTTGCCCGGCTGGTTGCCCGCAGAGAAGCGCAGCGGGATGCGGCTGTTGTGCAGGAAATTCTGCTCCGGCAAACCCATCTGTGCAGCATTGAAACCGAAGATGTCGGCCACCGTCTTGTCGAAGTAGGCCTGCTCGCGCGTCAGGATATAGCCGCCCTGCTCGCTGGCGAACCATTCACTCAGACTTTGTGCGCGTGACTTACAATTAGGCATCGCCTGTTTACCCGTAAACCTTCATGTTCGAGATCGCCGCCATCCCCGCCCTGCAGGACAACTACATCTGGGCCATCCATGACGACCGTAGCGCCGTCGTGGTCGATCCCGGTGAAGCCTGGCCGGTGCTGGATTTCCTGCAACGCAAGGGCCTGAATCTGGAGGCGATCCTGTGTACCCACCGCCATCACGACCATGTCGACGGCATCGAGGAACTGCGCGGAGTATATAACGTGCCGGTGCACGGGCGAAGCCATCCGAAGAACCCCCATATCACCCACGACTTGCGCGAGGGCGACCGCCTGACGCT
The DNA here is from genome assembly GCA_030651895.1 of Sideroxyarcus sp. GTDB lineage: Bacteria > Pseudomonadota > Gammaproteobacteria > Burkholderiales > Gallionellaceae > Sideroxyarcus. Next base: position 293,497 of record JAUSBR010000010.1, read on the forward strand.
GGACCGATTCGGCCTGGTTTTCGACATCATCGAACTGCCCGGACATCTGGATGACCATATCGCCTTCGTCGCGCCGGGCTTGGTGTTTAGCGGCGACATCCTGTTTGGCGCAGGTTGTGGCAGGAATTTCGAGGGGACCCTGGCGCAATTGCATCACTCCCTGCAAAGGTTGGCGGCCTTACCCGAAGATACCCTGGTCTATTGCGCGCACGAATACACCTTATCTTGTTTGTCATATGCACTCGTTTGCGAGCCCGGCAACCTGGACATCCAGCACCGCATTGCCGATACACAGGCCTTGCGTGCCGCCGGTCGGCCGACCGTGCCATTCACCATAGCGCTGGAAAAGGCCACCAACCCCTACCTGCGCTGCACCAACCTTGAACTCATCTCCACCTTGCAGGCAAGAGGCCTGAGCGATACCAGCGAACTGGCCGTATTTTCCGCGCTGAAAGGATGAAAAGCACTTTTCCGATTGCCTGAATTGGCGTTCTAGTTTATTCTGCGCGCCCTTCCGGAGAGGTGGATGAGCGGTTTAAGTCGCACGCCTGGAAAGCGTGTGTGGGATAACATCCCACCGCGGGTTCGAATCCCGCCCTCTCCGCCAAATAAATAACCGCCCCATGTGGGCGGTTTTTATTTTTAAGTACCAGTTACTTCAGGCGCCGGTCTGGTGATGTGCGATCAGCTTGTCGATGAACTGGCGCAGGAAGTGGTCCGGGTGCGAACTGTGGAAGCGGTCGATCTCCTGACCGCGGCTGTAGGCGATGACGGTCGGGAATCCCCTGACTTTGTGTTTTCCGGCGATGCGCATGTTCTCGTCGGCATCGACTTTAGCCAGCAGAAACTTGCCGTTGTACTCCTTCACCAGCCTCTCCAGATGCGGCCCGAGGACCTTGCACGGCGCACACCACTCGGCCCCGATATCGAGCAGAATGGGGGTCTCCTGCGAGCGTGCTACCACGAGTTCGTCAAAGTTCGCTTCTTCGACTTCGTATGAAAAAGGATGGGGGTCGTGCATGTGCATGGTGGTTCTGTTCCTTCATTAAAAGTTCATATTGTTTTCTGCCGGGCTCGGGGTACACTATCCCTGTACGTTTCGGTACATGTACCAACGACTACGCTATGCTACCAGACAACGACCCTCGTTTTGACGCTCCGGCCCGCAAATGGATGGACGAACTGATATCGCGTCATGGCGGCGATGCCTCGCGCCTGCTGCAGATACTCATTGAAGTCCAGGAGCATTTCGGCCATATCCCGCCAGCCGTGGCGATCCGACTCTCCGGCGCTTTGGACATCCCCTATGCGCGTATCGAGAATGTCGCCTCCTTCTATTCTTTCCTGCACCTCAATCCGCAAGGCGAATACCGCGTGCTGTTCTCGGACAACATCACTGACCGCATGCTGGGCAGCGAAACCCTGATGGAACAGATGTGCCAGTTGCTGTGGTTGCAACCCGGCAAGGTCTCCGAAGACGGTCTGGTCAGCATAGGCCCCACTTCATGTACCGGCATGTGCGACCAGGGGCCGGCGATGCTGGTCAACGGACGCGCCATCACGCGCCTGACCCACCAGCGCGTGCAGGAGATCGCTCAACTCATCCGCAACCGCACGCCGCTCTCCGACTGGCCGGCGGACTTCTTCAAGGTGGACGATGATGTCCGCCGCAGCGGGCTGTTGCTCGACAACAAACTGGCTTACGGCGAGGTACTGCATGCCGCCCTGGCGGCAGGCGGGCAGAATATCGTCGATGTCATCAAGGCATCCGGCCTGCGCGGCCGCGGCGGTGCTGGCTTCCCCACCGGACAGAAATGGGAGGCCTGCCGCAATGCGGAAGGCAACCGGCATTTCGTGGTGTGCAACGCCGACGAAGGCGAGCCGGGCACGTTCAAGGATAGAGTGCTGCTCACCCGCCAGGCCGATCTGGTGTTCGAAGGCATGACCCTGTGCGCGCTGGCGGTCGGTGCAAGAAAAGGTTTCCTCTATCTGCGCGGCGAATACCGTTATCTGCTCGAACCCCTGCGCGCCGTGTTGCAGCGTCGCCGCGACAGCAACCTGCTGGGCGAGAGCATCCTCGGCAAACCCGGTTTCGATTTCGACATCGACATCCATCTCGGCGCGGGGGCTTATATCTGCGGCGAGGAATCGGCGCTCATCGAATCGCTGGAAGGCAAGCGTGGCGTGCCGCGCAACCGCCCGCCATTCCCCGTCACCCACGGCTACATGATGCAGCCGACCGCTGTGGACAACGTCGAGACCTTCTGCCAGGCCGCGCTGGCCATGCATATGGGCGCGGACAAATACCGCGCCATCGGCACGGAGAAATCCAGCGGTAGCAAACTGATCTCAGTCTCCGGCGACTGCGCCTACCCCGGCATCTACGAATATCCTTTCGGCGTAACGGTACGCGAGATATTGCAGGACTGCGGCGCGGTGAACACGCGCGCGGTGCAGATCAGCGGCCCTTCCGGCATCTGCGTCGGCGAAAACGAATTCAACCGCAAGCTGGGATTTGAGGATCTGCCGACTGCTGGCGCATTCATGGTGTTCGACGACAGCCGCGACATGTTCGAAGTGGCGCGCAACTTCGTGCACTTCTTCGCGCATGAGAGCTGCGGCTTCTGCACGCCCTGCCGCGTCGGCACCTCGATACTGAAACAGACCCTGGACAAGATCGCCGACGGACACGGTACGCAATATGACCTGGCCGAGGTGGAGAATCTGGATCGCGTGCTACAGACCAGTTCCCATTGCGGCCTGGGACGCACCGCCTGCAACCCGGTGCTGCACACGCTCAAGCATTTCCGTCCCGCCTATGAGAACAAACTGAAATCGCTGATGTTCTCGCCCGCTTTCGACCTCGACGGGTCGCTGGCACGCGCGCGGCAGATGACCGGACGCGACGATGCCGGTGCGCACCTGAAGGAGAACGAATGAGCGACACTTTCCAACTCGACGGAGCAGCGGTTCCGTTCGAACCCGGCCAGACCGTGATGCAGGCAGCGCTGGCTGCCGGGCATTACATCCCGCACCTGTGCTATCACCCCGAATTCAAGCCGCACGGCAGCTGCAAACTGTGCACGATCAAGGTTAACGGCCGCACCACCGCTTCCTGCACCATGCCGGCCGAAGCGGGGCTCAGCGTGGAAAGCGACATCGAAGAATTGAACGCCTTGCGCCGCACGCTGGTGCAGATGCTGTTCGCCGAAGGCAACCATTTCTGCCCCTCGTGCGAGAAGAGCGGCAACTGCGTGTTGCAGGCGCTGGGCTACGACCTCGAAGTGCATGCCACCGGCTTCCGCCATCTGTATCCAGATCGTCCGATCGATGCCTCGCATCCCGATATCCTGCTCGACTTCAACCGCTGCGTACTGTGCGAACTCTGCGTGCGCGCATCCTCCGAAGTGGACGGCAAGAACGTGTTCGCGCTGGCCGGGCGCGGCATCACCAAGCACCTTATCGTGAACTCGGAATCGGGATTGCTCAAGGACACCGACATCGCGCTCACCGACAAGGCCATGGAGGTCTGCCCGGTCGGCGTGATCCTGAAGAAACGTGTCGGCTTCAGCCAGCCCATAGGCGAGCGCCGCTATGACCAGCGTCCGATCAGCGCGCAGGCGCTGGATGATGCGCCGCGCCAGACCGGTACCGGCGGGAGTTGCGCCGCATGCGAGGATCCATCATGAGCAAGAAACTGCGCGTTGCCACCACCTCGCTGGCCGGCTGCTTCGGCTGCCACATGTCTTTTCTCGATATCGACGAACGGCTATTGACGCTACTTGATCTGGTCGAGTTCGACCGCTCGCCGATCAATGACATCAAACATTGCGGCCCCTGCGACATCGGCATCATCGAAGGCGGCGTATGCAACGCGGAGAACGTGCACGTGCTGCACGAGTTCCGCAAGAACTGCAAGATACTCATCGCCATCGGCGCCTGCGCCATCAACGGCGGCCTGCCCGCGCAGCGCAACCACCTCGATCTCGGCTCCTGCCTCACCGAGGTGTACCTGACCGAACCGGGATTGGCGCATGGCCACATCCCCAACGATCCCGAGTTGCCGCTGCCGCTGGACAAGGTGCACCCGCTGCATGAAGTGGTGAAGATCGATTACTTCATCCCCGGCTGCCCGCCTTCCGGCGATGCCATCTGGAAATTCCTCACCGACCTCATCGCGGGCAAGACGCCCGAACTGGGACATGGATTGATCAAATATGACTGATTCGCTCGAAACCGCCGCCCACCCCGAGAACCTGCGCCGCGTCGCCATTGATCCGGTGTCGCGCGTGGAAGGCCACGGCAAGGTCACGCTGCTGCTGGACGAGAACGACCGCGTACATCAGGTACGCCTGCACATCGTCGAGTTCCGCGGCTTCGAGAAATTCATCCAGGGCCGCCCCTACTGGGAAGCGCCGGTGATGGTGCAGCGACTTTGCGGCATCTGCCCGGTGAGCCACCACCTCGCGGCCTCCAAGGCGATGGACATGATCGTGGGCGCGACGCTGACGCCGACGGCCGAGAAAGTGCGCCGTCTGATGCACTACGGCCAGATGCTGCAATCGCACGCGCTGCATTTCTTCCACCTGTGTTCGCCAGACCTGCTGTTCGGCTTCGACTCCGATGTCGCCAAGCGCAACATCGTCGGCATCGTCGCCGCCTACCCCGACATCGCCAAACAGGGTGTGCTGCTGCGCAAGTTCGGCCAAGAAGTGATTCGCATCACGGCGGGCAAACGCGTGCACGGTACCGGCTCCATCCCCGGCGGTGTGAACAAGAACGTGAGCATCGAAGAGCGCGACTACCTGCTCAAGGACATCGAACAGATCGTGACCTGGAGCCAGGAGTCGGTCGGCATCGCCAGAAAACTCTTCGAGCAGAACCTCGACCTCTACAACAACTTCGGCCGCTTCAAGGCGCACACACTGAACATGGTGCGTGCCGATGGCGCGATGGACCTGTACCACGGCGGCCTGCGCGCACGCGATATGGACGGCAAGACGCTGTTCGACCATTACGATTACGGACACTACTGGGACGTGATCTTCGAAGACGTGAAGCCATGGTCTTACATGAAGTTCCCCTTCCTGCGCAGTCTGGGCCCCGAGACCGGCTGGTATCGCGTCGGTCCGCTGAGCCGCGTGACGCAGTGCGATTTCATTCCCACGCCGCTGGCCGAAGCGGAACGCAAAGCGTTCATGGCCTTCGACAATGGCAAAGCGGCAGGTGCGACACTGGGCTTCCACTGGGCACGCATGATAGAGATGCTGCATGCAGCCGAGCAGATACGCGAACTGCTGCTCGATCCGGATCTGCAAGGCAACGAACTAGTCAGCAAGGGCGTGCGCCAGGAACGCGGCGTCGGCGTGATCGAAGCGCCGCGTGGCACGCTCATCCACCACTACAAGGTGGACGACAACGACCAGATCGTGCGCTGCAACCTCATCGTCTCCACCACCCACAACAACCAGGCGATGAACGAAGCCATCCGTCAGGTGGCACGACAATTCATCGACGGCAAGAAACTCACCGAAGGCCTGCTCAATCACATCGAAGTCGCCATCCGCGCCTTCGACCCCTGCCTCTCCTGCGCCACGCATGCCTTGGGCAAGATGCCGCTGGAAGTGGAGTTGCTGGATGCGGAAGGTGCGCGGGTGGATATGATGACGCGCAATACGTCTGGCGCGCTATGTGATTTTGCCAACTAAATAACTACCGTTCGGGCTGAGCCTGTCGAAGCCCCCTGACAAAGACGAAGTGGTCCATTCACCCTTCGACAGGCTCAGGACGAACGGATGTCAATCCAATCATCATGACCATTCCCCTCCTCGTCATCGCCATCGGCAACGAGTCGCGCGGCGACGATGCACTGGCACCGCTGCTGATTCGCCAGCTGCAATCTGAGTCCGGCGCGGACCTGATCGAATTCATCGAGGATTTTCAGTTGCAGGTCGAACACGTCACCGATCTGGTCGGACGAACTGCCGTGCTGTTCATCGATGCGGATATGTCGTGTGAGGCACCGTTCCATTTCTCCGCCATCACTGCCGCGCAGGACAACAGCTACACCAGTCATGCCATGACACCGTTCGCGGTGTTGCATACCTTCAAACAGGTATACGGAACGGACGCGCCGCCCTGCTACCTGTTGCGGGTGCGTGGTTACGGTTTTGAATTGGGTGATAGTTTGAGTCCGGAAGCAACAGCCAACTTGGAGCAGGCTGCCGCAATGGCACAGGATTGGCTGGCCGACATGGAGGCCAACTTGGGCGGTTTACCTGGCTGAGGGGTGAGAATCAATCGAGTACGACCCCATTGATCTGTTCACCTCTGACATCAAAATCTCCTTAATCAAATCTCTAAACAGGTTGAATATGCAACGCGAAAGATACAGAGCGAACGTTCTGGTATCAGTTGGGGCGTTGCAGGCAGATACGACATGCGCCGAACGGTCTGTATATAGACCTTTTTTCTCGTTTCAATAAACAGGGGGATTTGCTAGCATTCGACGGCAAGAAAGACTGATTTCGACAACGTAATCCGTACTTATCAATCCATTCATAATTTAGCTCTTGCAAGGTAAATATTTCCTTTCACTAGACCATACCTTTTAATCAAACACATGGACACAGACCAATACCTAAATTACATAAGAGTCCTTCGAGACAGGGAAGATAATAAAGGGAAGAAAGCCGGAATTACCACATGGAGCTTATTGGTCGCCCTTATCTACGTCGTGTGGCAACTCATACCAGAGGTGCCTCTAATAAAAGCAGATTCGGTACTTATTGCCTATGTAGTGCAGTTGTACGGTTATATGCAGATTACTGCCATACTCACCATTGATCTATTTAGAACATCTTTGCAACCGGTGAGAAGAGGACAATTTGGCTTTCGGATTTCATTGTTCGAAGAAAAAAACATATCCCTCATTCATCTGATAGCTCTCCTAGCTTTAGGCCTATTGCTACCAACAGCTGGCCTACATTATTCCAATGAATACTTAGGGATTGCGTACTCTAGCTGGCCTCGAATTCAAGGTGCAATCAATACATTCATATTGTTACCATTCCTTCTGCTTACCGTAATTGTTTTCTCAGTATTAAAAATCTATCAGAGTAAAACTGAATATCCATCTCCACTCATATTGGTCGCGCAAGGAAATGGTGCCAACGGGCTCAATAGATATATATTTTTTCCAATATCACTCTTGCTATGGATAGGTAATGCTATCTGCATTTATCTCGTTATCCAATCACTACCGTCGGACTTTTTCTCGCAAATTCTTCGAGTATCTCTTGATAGTATGTTGTTGATTCTCATTATCTCGGCTCTGCTAACCAGTACAAAAATTGACAATACATCAGCGCGGCTTGAAGCTCTTGAGCGCGACATTGTTTTGCATGAACTAGACACACATACGGTGAGAGAACGCATCCAAGATGAACTACTTGGCCACGAGGCCGGCGAATGGCTAAGAAATCGAGTATTACAGGTTCGCCAAAAAGCAGAGAGTGTGAGGGAAGTCACTCAACAAGCTTTGGAACTAAAGAAAACAATTCTTGAGATAAATCCAGAATTCACTCATGAGCAATTCGGACGAGTTGCTGATTACACAACTAAGCTTCAAAAATTGACTACAGAATACAACGGCAATTTCGAGAGCTTGGGAAAATGGCTTATTTTCAGCATTCAGATGATCAAAGTTTACAAGGACACTTCTTTGGAAAATTTACTCAATGACGTCCATAAGCAACTTAGTGAGGTTAATGAGAACATCAAGAAAGACGTTATTAACGCTGTACATGAAGTTGGTGTAGCAATGTCAGAAGTCAATACAAAGAGGCATGAAATGGGATTGCCAATTATCGCTTTGCCAACGTGGGTCAAACAATAAATCCGCTAGATTTGCTTGACTCAATCTTGATGGTTCGAGAGGATAAGAACGAAATATTCCTTAGACAACCTTCACCCGCACCAACTCCTCCCCATTCGGATCCGTCACATGCACCGCGCAAGCGATGCAAGGATCGAAACTATGAATGGTGCGTAGCACTTCGATAGGTTGCTTGGCATCATGTAACTGGTGGCCTTTCAGTGCCGCTTCGTACGGCCCCTGGTTGCCCTGTGCATCGCGCGGTCCGGCGTTCCAGGTGCTGGGGACGATGGCCTGGTAGTTGTCTACCTTTTGGTCCTTGATGACGATCCAGTGCGAGAGTGCGCCGCGCGGGGCTTCCATGATGCCGACGCCTTGCGCGTGGCTGGGCCAGGTCGAAGGTTCCCACTTTGTTTCGTTGAAGGTCCTTACATCGCCGGCCTTGATGTTGGCGATGAGTTGGTCGTACCAGCCTTGCATGGCATCGGCGACGATCTTGGTCTCCAGCGTGCGCGCGGCGGTGCGGCCCAGTGTGGAATACAGCGCCTGCACCGGCAGATCGAGTTTCTTCAGGGTCATGCCGACCAGTTCCTTGGTCTGCTCGTGGCCGGAGGCATACAGCATCAGCACGCGCGCCAGCGGGCCGACTTCGACGGCCTGACCTTTCCAGCGCGGCGATTTCATCCAGGAATATTCCTTGTCTACATCCAAATGGTCATACGGCGGTTTCGGGCCGGTGTAGTCGAGTTTGGTTTCGCCCTTGTACGGATGCAGGCCCTGCTCCTTGCCCACCGAGTAGTCGTACCACGCGTGGCTGACGAATTCCTGTATTTCGCCTTCGGCGTTCAGGTCGATGGGATGTATCTTGGAGAGGTCGCGATTCAGTATCACGCCGGAGGGAATCATGTACGAAGACGGATCGGACATGCCCTTGGCTGGGAAATCGCCGAAGGTGAGGAAGTTGCCCACGCCCTCGCCCTGCTTCGCCCAGTCCTTGTAGAAGCCCGCGATGGCGAGTGTGTCCGGCACATACACTTGGTCGACAAAACTGCGCATCTGGTTGATGGCGTTCTGCACGGTCTGCAGGCCGACCACGTTGACTGCCGTGCCGGAATTGCCGCCCTGGAAATGCGGGCCCTTGCCCTGCCCAGGATGGTTCGGATCGATGCTGATCGCGCACGGCACGCCGCCGACCACGAAGTTAGGGTGCGGGTTCTTGCCGCCGAACACGGCATGCAGTTTCACCACGTCGCGCTGCCATTCCAGCGCGTCGAGATAATGCGCCACCGCCATAAGGTTGGCCTCAGGCGGCAGCTTGTAGGCCGGATGTCCCCAGTAGCCGTTGGCGAAGATGCCGAGCTGCCCCGCTTCGACAAAACCTTTGAGCTTGCGCTGCACGTCACTGAAATAGCCGGGAGAAGACTTGGCATAGCCGGACAGGCTCTGCGCCAGCGCCGAGGTCGCCTTCGGATCGGCCTTCAATGCCGACACCACATCCACCCAGTCCAGCGCGTGCAGATGGTAGAAGTGCATCACGTGGTCGTGGATGTATTGCGCGCCTATCATCAGGTTGCGGATCAGTTCGGCGTTCTGCGGGATCTCGATCTTCAGCGCGTTCTCGACCGAGCGCACCGAGGCGATGCCGTGCACCAGCGTGCACACGCCGCAGATGCGCTGCGCCAGCGCCCAGGCTTCGCGCGGGTCGCGGCCGCGCATGATGATCTCGATGCCGCGCACCATGGTGCCGGCGGATGAGGCACGGGTGATGCGGCCGGAGGCATCGGTCTCGGCCTCGATACGCAGGTGGCCCTCGATGCGGGTGACGGGATCGACGACGACGCGGTTTGTAGTGGTCATTTCAGTTTCCTCAAGCTTTCAGGAATTCAGTCAGGATGCGGTATTGCAGCGCCGCCTCGGCATTGTCGGTGCCGACACCGGTGGCGATGCTCTCGCTGGTGCGTGCCATGCGCGCATGCATGGCGGCATCCCATGCCGGGGTTGTGCCGGACTTGAGACAGGCCAGTGCGGCCTCGGCGACGAAGTGTCCGGCCTGGCTGTTCCAGTCGCATTCCTTACCGCACAGGGTGAAGCTATCGACGCTGGCTTTCTTGGCCGACTCGAGTGCGGCGGCGAGTTCGTCTTCGGTGATATCAGCCCGCATTGCTGTGGCGATGGCGTGCTTCACTCTGGCATCCTTGCAAAGCGCCAGCACGCTCTCGGCAAAACGTGCGCCGACCTGACGCTGCCCGGCCTTGGTCAATTTGGCGATGGATGATTTGAATTCACTGTCGTTGGTGATCGTCATGGCGTCATTCTCCTTCGACCAGATATTCGGCGAGCAGCTCGGTGAGGCCCAGCACCTCGACCTTCATGTGGTAATGCTCCAATCCTTCTTCCATCACGATGCGGCAGTTAGCACAGGCGGTGATCAGCGTGTGCACGCCGGTGCTTTCGATCTGGCGTTTCTTGACCTTGAACACCTCCAGACGCAACGGTTCTGCGCGCGAGTTGGCAGAGACACCGCCACCACCGCCGCAACACCAGTTCATCACGCCGGCATCCGGCATCTCGCGGAAGTCTTCCGCGACCTCGCCGAGCAGACGGCGCGGCTGTTCCACCACGCCACCGCGCCGCGTGATCTGGCAGGGGTCGTGATAGGTCAGCGGACGTTTATCCTTGCCCTCGGTCTTCAGCTTGCCCGCCGCGTGCAATTCGTCCAGCACTTCGAGGATGTGCTTCACCTCGAAGCCGAACGGTTTGCCCATCAGGTTGGGACCTTCCCAGCGGATGGCGGTGAAGGCATGGCCGCATTCCGGGCTGATCACACATTTCACTTTCAGGCGCTCGGCCGCCACCACGATGCGGCTGACGATCTCGCGCGCCAGATCGGAGGCGCCGATCTGGATGCCGCTGTTGGTCGCCTCGAAGGCATCCGGTGCCAGCGTCCAGCTGACTCCGGCCTGCTTGAAGATGCGGCTGAGCGCGGAAAGATACTCGGGAAAGTTGATGATCTCCATCGAGGACATCAGCACCAGATAATCTGCGCCCACCTTGTCGACCGGCACTTCGATGTCGGTCTCGGCCTGCACATGCTTGATCTGCGCCTGCACAGCGGGCCACTTGATGCCCATCGGGCTGCCGATGTTGATCGCGCGCGCGGTCGCGCTTTTCATGTCTTCCGGCGCATGGCCCGAGGCAGACATACCTTCGCGCATCTTGCGGATCATGTAGGTGATGTCGTTGCCTACCGGGCAGACCATCGAGCAGCGGCCGCACATGGTGCAGCTGTCATAGACCAGCGGCTCCCACTCGGACAGTTCTTCATCCGTCACCTGTTTGGACAGACCTAGCATCTTGCCCAGTTTGCCGAGCAGCGTGTATTCCTGCTTCCACACGCGGCGCAGCGGTTCCAGCTTGTGGATGGGCGTGTATTTCGGGTCGCCGGTCTCGTTGTAGAACAGGCAGGCTTCGGCACACAGTCCGCAATGCACGCAGCTGGAAAAATAGCTGGCGATGGGTGTGTCGATCACTTCCTTGAAGGCGTTGAGGCCTTTTTCTAAGGTTGCACTCATCGGACCTCTCCTTTCATGACTCGGCCTCTTTTTCGTTCGGCTGTCATCATCAAGTTCAGGCTTCGGCCTCCGGCGTCACTCGCGGACGCTACGATCCCCGCTACGCGGGGCCCCTCTCCGCTGCTCATGACGCCACCCCTTTCCGCCCAAAGAAATCGCCGTTATACCAGCGCGACACGAACACAGAGAAGGTGTGGAATAGTTTGGTGAACGGCAGCAGCACCAGCAGCAACTCGACCGAGAAGATGTGCAGCGACAGCATCAGCGTGTATTCCAGCATCAGGTGGTGATAGGCCATGTAGCCGGTCAGCAGCGGCAGCAAGGTCACTGTCCAGGCCAGATAGTCGCCGAAGCCGGACAGCATGCGCTTCACCGGATTATTGAGGCGGTGAGCGAGCAGCACAGCCAGGGCCACGATGGCCGCGACAACCGAGGCATCGACCAGCGCCGACGGCAGCGCTGGCCAAGTCAGGCCGGTGATGCTACGAAAAAACTCGATGTGCGGTGCGAAGAAGAAGATAGCGAGGAACAGTCCGAGGTGGAACACATAGCCGGCGATATAAGTCACCGGTTCGCGTTTCAACATACCCTGCGGCGGAATGGAACGCGTGAACATGGTGCGCCAGCCGCTGCCCGGCGAGTCGGTGCGCGGTCGGGCGAGATCGGTTTTGCGGCTGAGCCCGAATATCTCGAAAAAGCGCAGCACGACACCGGCGACAAAGATGATCAGCGCCCAATTCAGCGCACTGCCGCGCGCGAAGGTGAGAAGGTCGAGATGGTTCATTTTTCCTCCCGTGTCAGTTCCTGCACGGTCACTTTTGCATGGGCCGCTTTGGCCTGTGCCTTAGTCGAGCGGTTGTACCAGGTGACCGCCACGCCCGCTGCCGCTCCGGCTGCTGCAGCTGCGCCAAGCATGGAGCCCGTCGCCGACACCGGCATCGACAGCGCCTTGTAGAGCGGCCCGGCATCCCAGAAGTTGGGTTCGGAACAGCCGATGCAACCGTGGCCGGACTCGATGGGGAAACTGGTGCCTTCGTTCCATTTGGTAGTGGCGCAGGCGTTGTAGGTCACCGGCCCCTTGCAACCCAGCTTGAACAAACACCACCCCTTGCGCGCCGCCTCGTCGTCGAAGGTCTCGGCGAACTTTCCCTGATCGTAGAACGGACGGCGATAGCAGCGATCGTGGATGGTCTCGCCGTAGAACGCCTTGGGGCGGCCGAGCGCATCAAGTTCGGGGATGTTGCCGAAGGTCAGGAAATGCGTGAGCACGCCGGTCATCACCACCGGGATGGGCGGACAGCCCGGCACGTTGATGATGGGTTTGTCCTTGATGATGTCAGCCACCGAGACCGCGCCGGTCGGGTTGGGATTCGCCTTGGGGATGCCGCCGTAGGTGGCGCAGGTGCCGACCGCGACGATGGCTGCAGCGCCCTTGGCCGTCTCGACCAGCATGTCGTAGTTGCTGATGCCCGCGATGGTCGAGTATCCGGGGTTACCCATCGGGATGGAACCGTCGACGATGAGCAGATATTTGCCGTCGTTGTCCTTCATCGCCTGCTCGCGCGCATGTTCTGCGGCTGCGCCGGAAGCGGCTTGCAGTGTGTGGTGGTAATCGAGGGAGATGAGATCGAAGATCAGGGTTTCCAGCGTCGGTGAATGCGAGCGCGTGATGGATTCGGTACAGCCGGTGCATTCCTGGAACGAGAGCCAGATCACCGATTGCCGTCGCGCTTTGGAGATCGCTTCCGCCATCACCTTCGCCATCGAAGGGGGCAACGCCAGCATGCCAGTCATCGCGGTGCAGAATTTAAGGAATTCGCGGCGGGTGACACCGCGCTGTCTGAGCCCTTCACCCACAGTTCCCGGCGAGGTGTCCATCGTCTGCTTTGGCTTCATGTCGACTCCCTGTCTTTGAAACAACGGAATGCCGGAGCATTCTGCATTGCCACCTTCCACCGGTCAATTCAATTCACGAAAACCCATGATGATCTCATCGGCTTTCGCACAAACCTCTGGCAATGCTGCAGCAACGGCAGGCGACAATTCTTCTCCCCACGCGATCACGGCAGGCTGGATACCGATCAATGCGCGCCGCTGCGGCCAGCGTCCGCTCAGCAGCGAGATGGACATCAGGTCGAGCAGCCCGACTTCGTGCACACTGCTCTTGCGGCTGGCACCAAGGAAACGGTCCATCTCTTCACCTTCGAAGCTGCGCACCGTGCCCGGCACTGCCTCCAGTTCCGCAGCATCGATCACCAGCAAGGCGTCGCATTCGGCGATGGGTACCGCCAGCGTGAACGACAGCGTGCCGCCGTCGAGAAATTCCATGTCTTCGCGCTGACCGTAGCGCGCTTCCAGTTCGCGCATGGCAAAGATGCCGACGCCCTCGTCGATCAGCAGCGTGTTGCCGATGCCCAGCACGAGTAGCTTCATGGTCTGTCGGCTGTGATGCCGGGGAAATAGGCTGCCAGATCGGTCTCGCCACGCATCGCTGCGGCCACGCCGTCGAGCGCGAGGTCGATCTCGGCGGCCTGTTGCGCAGTCAGTTTCTCGCGCGCCTGCCCCAACTGGGCGAACAGCCAATCGCCGGGCGCCACCGGTTCAACCAACATGGTATTCAGACGCTCGCGCCGACCGCGGCCTTCGCACCAGGCGAAGGCACCTTCGACTTCGACGACCTGCATGGGAATGGCAAGACACATGGAATGTATCCTAGCAATAAATCATGATGGGGATATTACTCTAACGGGGGATGTCAGCGACGTTGCCGCACGGCCTCGAACAGGCACACCGCTGTCGCCGCCGCCGCATTGAGCGATTCGACCTTGCCCGGCATTGGAATGATGAAATGTTGCTGCGCGGCCTCCAGCAAGGCCGGCGACAGACCTGCCCCCTCGTTGCCGATGGCGAACGCGAGTTTGCCGCGCAGGTTGCTGTCGTACAGTGACTTGTCGGCCTGCAGCGAAGCACACAGTATCTTGCCGGTGAAGGTGGCCGCAACCTTGAGCAGGTCGACAGACTCCGCGATGTTCAGTACGAAATGTCCGCCCATGCCCGCGCGCAACACGCGGGGCGACCAGGCATCGGCACAGCCATGCGAAAGGAACACGGCATCGCAGCCCGCTGCGGCAGCCGAACGCAGGATGGAACCGAGATTGCCGGGATCCTGGATGTCTTCCAGCAATAGCGCGAACTGCGCATTTGATGCATCGACCTTGGCAGCGGGAATATCGACCAGCGTCAGCAGGCCGTTGGGGGTCTTGAGTTCGGAGAGTTGCGCGAACAGCGCATCGTCGAGTTGTGTCTGCGGCACATCGGCGCAGCTATCGAGCAGGGATGCGCTCTCGGCATCCTGTGTTGCCTGCTCGTTGATGATTAGATGCTTCGGCTTCTGGTCCGTATCGAGATATCCGCGCAGCAGATGCGCTCCGTCGAGCAGAGTCTGCCCTGCTTCGCGTCGCTCGCGAGCGGTAGAAGACAGTTTGAGCAGCGACTTGTAGAACGGATTGTCGCGCGAGGAGATGCGCTTGATCGTCATCAGGCGGCGTTGGCTTCCGGCTCGGAAGATGCCGAAGAGGGTTCGACCGCTTCCGCTTCCACCACGCTTTCGATCTTTGCGGGCTCGTCAACGATGCCCGCTTCGAGCAGCGTGCCCATCTCTTCCAGTGCCGGCAGTTCCTGCAACGTACGCAGGTTGAGGTCGTCCATGAATTGCGGCGTAGTCGCGTACAGCGCGGGCTTGCCCGGCGTGTCGCGCGTGCCGATGCTCTCTATCCAGCCGCGCGCCTCCAGCGTCTTCAGCACCTGCGACGAGACTGCCACGCCGCGGATGTCTTCGATATCGCCGCGCGTAACCGGCTGGCGGTAGGCGATGATGGCCAGTGTCTCCAGCACGGCGCGCGAATAGCGCGGTGGCTTCTGCGGGTCGAGCCGGTCCAGGTGTTGCTGCAGTTCGGGACGCGCGCGGAATCGCCAGCCGCTGGCGACGCGGTTCAGTTCGATGCCGCTGTCGGCGTATTTGTCGGCCAGTTTCTGCAGCAGTTCTTCGACGAAACGGGTCTCCACCGGAATCTCGCTCAGGCGCTTGAGCTCGCCGATGGACAATGGTTCCTGTGTGGTCAGCAGCGCAGCTTCGAAGATGCGCAACAGTTGCGCGCTGTCCACTGCATGCTCGACCTCCGCGACCGCGGTGACCTGTTCACTCGGCAGTGAGTGCTCGACTGGTTCGGACATAGATGTTCCCCAAGGTTTCGGTTTGAGTGATCTCGACCAGGCATTCTTTGGCGAGTTCGAGGATGGCGATGAAGGTGACGACCAGATGCGGCACGCCGTCGCTCAGGTCGAACAATTCTTCGAACGGGACGTAATCGGTGTCGCGCAGACGGCGCAACACCTTGGTCATCTGCTCGCGCACCGACAGTTCTTCGCGACTTACTTTGTGGTGCGCATTGACTCTGGCGCGGGTGAGCAGCGCCAGCCAGGCATGGCGCAGGTCTTCCACCGTGACATTGGGCAGACGCTCGATGACGGTGCGCTCGATCAGCACCTGCACCAGTTCGAAATCGCGGCCTGCCTGCGGCACCTGGTTGATCTTCTGCGCGGCCATCTTCATCTGTTCGTATTCGAGCAGGCGGCGCATCAGTTCGGCACGCGGGTCTTCGGCGCCCTCCTCTTCGCTTGCCTTGGTCGGACGCGGCAGCAACATGCGCGACTTGATCTCAATCAGCACCGCCGCCATCAGCAGATATTCGGCAGCCAGCTCCAGACGATGCTGCTGCATCGCCTCGATGTAGACCATGTATTGCTTGGTGAGAGACGCCATCGGAATGTCGAGCACGTCGAGGTTGTGCTTGCGAATCAGGTACAGCAGCAGATCGAGCGGTCCCTGAAACGACTCCAGCACCACTTCCAGCGCATCCGGCGGGATGTACAGGTCCAGCGGCATCTCCATCATCGGTTCGCCGTGGACATGCGCCACCGGGCTGGCCGGCTGCGTCTGCTGAAGTTGTGCTTCGGTTTCGCTCATGGTGTCAGTTGTAACCCAGACCCATCGCCTCGCGCACATCGCGCATGGTCTCGGTGGCCAGCTTGCGTGCTTTCTCGCAACCGTCGGCGATGATGTTACGCACCAGGCTCGGGTCGTCGAGATAGAGTTGCGCGCGTTCGCGCATCGGTTTCTGTTCTTCCAGCACCGCTGTGATCACCGGCTGTTTGCATTCGATGCAGCCGATGCCCGCACTGCGGCAGCCTTGCTGCACCCACTCCCTGGTCGCATCGTTGGAATAGACCTGATGCAACTGCCACACCGGACACTTGTCCGGATCGCCCACATCAGTGCGGCGGATACGCGCCGGGTCGGTCGGCATGGTCTTGATCTTCTTGCCGACTTCGGCCTCGTCTTCGCGCAGGCTGATGGTGTTGTTGTAGGACTTGGACATCTTCTGCCCGTCCAGTCCCGGCATGCGCGATGCCGCGGTCAGCATGGCCTGCGGCTCGGACAGGATCATCTTGCCACCGCCCTCGAGATAACCGAACAGGCGCTCGCGGTCGCCCAACGAGAGGCTCTGCTGTTCGTCCAGCAGCGACTTGGCTGATTCCAGCGCTTCACTGTCGCCCTGCTCCTGGAAGCGCGTGCGCAATTCGGTGTAGAGCTTGGCTTTCTTGCCGCCCAGTTTCTTGATCGCGGCTTCGGCCTTCTCTTCGAAACCGACTTCTTTGCCATAGATATGGTTGAAGCGGCGTGCGATCTCACGCGTGAATTCGATATGCGGCACCTGGTCTTCGCCCACCGGCACCTGCGTGGCACGGTAGATGAGGATGTCGGCACTTTGCAGCAAGGGATAACCGAGGAAGCCGTAGGTTGAGAGGTCTTTGCCGGAGAGTTTTTCCTGCTGGTCCTTGTAGGTCGGCATGCGTTCCAGCCAGCCCAGCGGCGTAATCATGGACAGCAGGAGATGCAGCTCGGCATGCTCGGGCACGCGCGACTGGATGAACAGCGTAGCCTGCGACGGGTCAACGCCGGCGGCCAGCCAGTCGATGACCATGTCCCACACGTTCTGCTCGATGATCTGTGGCGTGTCGTAGTGCGTGGTCAGCGCGTGCCAGTCGGCCACGAAGAACAGGCACTCGTACTGGTGCTGCATCTCCACCCAGTTCTTCAATACACCGTGGTAATGCCCCAGGTGCAGATTGCCCGTGGGGCGCATTCCGGATAAGACTCGATCAGCGAACATATTCCTACTTCGTATTAAAAAATCGTTTTAAGCGTCCGTATCAAAGTGCCAGCCACCGGAGACAACAACACACTCAGAATCGACCTGCCTGCAACAAGCGGCAAAACTGCGAGGACGACCATAATTATCATGCCATAAGGTTCGATCTTGGCTAACTGATTGGCCTGACGATGCGGCAACATACTGATCAGGATCCTCCCGCCATCAAGCGGCGGAAGCGGCAACAGATTGAGCACAAACAGAACGGCGTTGATTTTAACCCCGATATCCGCCATACCGAGCAGAGGTTCGGCAAAATAATTGCCAGGGGACATAAATGCCAACTTGTACATTGCCGCCCAGAAAAGCGCCATAGCCAGATTAGCAGCAGGTCCCGCCAGCGAAACCCACAACATATCCTCCTTCGGGCGGCGCAAAGCGGCAAAATTCACCGGCGTATTCGCCCATCCGAACAGGAATCCGCCTGCAAACAGTGTCAACAAGGGAACCAGCACTGTACCAATGGGATCGATATGCTTCAATGGATTGAGGGTGACCCGTCCCTGACTATACGCAGTCATGTCGCCAAAATGGTGGGCTACATAAGCATGTGCAGCCTCATGCATAGTGATCGCAAACAGCACCGGGATGGCGGCCAGAGCGATGGTCTGTATCAAGGCATCTATATTCATTCTTCCTCTATCCCCAAATGTGCGGTCTCGCCCTTGCCTTTGCGCACCAGCACGGGCGCGGCTGCGGTCAGGTCGATCACTGTGGTTGGTTCCAGCCCGACCATGCCGCCCTCGATGACGACATCCACCAGTTTCTCCAGACGTTCGCGGATCTCGTCTACATCGGTCAGCGGCAGCTCCTCGTCGGGCAGGATCAGCGTGCTGCTGAGCAAAGGTTCATTCAGTTCTTCCAGCAGCGCCAGCGCCACCGGATGGTCCGGAATACGCAGCCCGACCGTACTGCGTTTCGGGTGCTGCAAGCGGCGCGGTACTTCCTTGGTCGCTTCCAGGATGAAGGTGTAGCTGCCCGGCGTATTGTTCTTCAGCAACCTGAATTGCGAGTTGTCCACGCGCGCATATTTTGCCAGTTCGGACAGGTCGCGGCACACCAGGGTCATCAGGTGTTTGTCGTCGACTCCGCGTATCTGGCGTATGCGTTGCACTGCATCCTTGTCATCGAGATGGCAGCCGACCGCATAGCCCGAATCGGTGGGATAGACGATCACCGCGCCGTTGCGCAGCATCTCCGCCGCCTGCTTGATCAGGCGCGGTTGCGGATTGTCGGGATGGATAGAGAAAAATTGTGCCATGGCTCAGGCTGCCGCTTTCTCCCATTCCGTCCACACCGGCACGCATTCCAGCGGGAAGTCCGGCAGGCGACCGATGTCGCGCCAGCTCTCATCCGGCCCGTGGAAGTCGGAACCGCAGGAACACAGCAGGCCGAACTCTTGCGCATAACGCGCGAACTCGGCGAACTGCGGCGGCGTGTGGCTGCCGCTCACCACTTCGATGCCCTTGCCGCCCAGCGCGACAAATTCTTCGAGCAACTCGCGCAGCGTCGGCTTGCCCATCGGTTTGCGCCCGGCGGTATAGCGACCGGGATGAGCCAGCACGGCGATGCCGCCCGCTGCCTGTATCCAGGACAGCGCATCTGGCAGGCTGCCCCACTCGTGCGGGACATAACCGGGTTTGCCGTTGACAAGATAACGGCTGAACACGCTGCGCACATCCTTGCACTGCCCGGCCTCGACCAGATAACGCGCGAAATGGGTGCGGCCTATCATCTCCGGATTGGAAGCGTAGCGCAGCGCGCCTTCCAGCACGCCGCCGATGCCGCTGCGTGCCAGGGATTCAGCCATCAGCTCGGCACGGTGCATGCGTCCGCGGCGAATGCTGCGCAGACCTTCCACCAGCGCGGGACAGGTCGGGTCGATATGCAGGCCGACGATATGCACGGTGAACCTGCGCCAGGTGACGGATATCTCGACACCGTTGATAAGTTCAATGCCGTGCTGCGCGGCAGCCTGTGCCGCCTCGGCCAGACCTGCCATGTCGTCGTGATCGGTCAGCCCGAGCACTTTCACCCCGCGCTCGGCGGCACGCGCCACCAGTTCGGTAGGCGTCAGTGTTCCGTCGGATACACGGGAATGGCAATGCAAATCGTAGTCGAGCATCAGAGGTCGCCGCCGCCCTTCTTCATGACCTTGCCCTCTTCGGCACGCTTGCGGCGCACCTCTTTCGGGTCGGCGATCAGCGGGCGATATATCTCGATGCGGTCTTTTTCGCGCAGCACGGTGTCCGGCTTGATCAGCTTGCCGAAGATGCCCAGCTTGCTGGTGGCGATATCGATTTCGGGATGCTTGTTGAGGATGCCGCTGGCCTGGATGGCATCCAGCGCGGTGGTACCGGCCGCGACCTGCTGTTTGAGCAGGGTCTGCTTGTCGGGAAGTGCGTAGACAACTTCGATGGCGATCATGTCTGTCATGGTTTGCGGTATATCTTGTCTGCCTGATGGATGAAAGCATCCACAAAAGTATTGGTGATATGGCTGAACACCGGCCCCACCAGCTTCTCCAGCAGCTTGCTGGAGAACTCGTAATGCAAGCGGAACTCTATTTTACAGGCTTCGTCGCTCAAGGGGATGAATCGCCAGTGGCCATCCAGATGTTTGAACGGGCCGTCTTTGAGGGTCAGATCGATCTGGTGCGGCGGATTGCGGGCGTTTTCCGTGCTGAAATGCTGCTTGATATGGTGGAAATCGATATGCACCGTGGCATGCATGGTCGTGCCCTGCATGTCGTTCACCGTCGCCCCGCCACACCAGGGCAGGAACTGCGGATACTCCTCCACCCTGTCCACCAGGTTGAACATCTGCTCCGCCGTGTGTGCTACCAGCACCGTCTTCTCTACCAAAGCCATCGCAAACCAAGCCCGTCAATCAAAGGCTGGTAGAATATCGCAACCAACCGCAAAACTCACCCAAATGAGCATCATCCAGAACAAAAAGGCGTATCACGAGTACTTCATTGAAGAAAAACATGAAGCCGGCATCATGCTGGAAGGCTGGGAAGTCAAAGCCATCCGCGCCGGACGCGCACAGCTCAAGGAAGCCTACGTCACCATCAAGGACGGCGCGCTATATCTGTTCGGCTCGCACATCAGCCCGCTGCTGAACGCCTCCACCCACATCGTCCCCGACCCCGTCCGCACCCGCAAACTGCTGCTGCACAAGAATGAGATCGACAAGCTGATCGGCAAGGTCCAGCGCGCCGGCTACACTATCATGCCGCTGGACATGCACTACAAGGGCGGACGGGTGAAGCTGGAGATCGGGTTGGCGAAGGGCAAGAAGGAGCACGATAAGCGAGCTACAGAGAAGGAACGGGAATCGAAGCGTGAGGCTGCGCAAGCGATGAAGAAGGAGCGCCGCTAATATGTATCGCGTTGCGATCTTCCTGCTTTTGTCTCTTCTGGCTATGAGCAGCAACGCCCAACCGAAAGGAATTGCCATGACTGATACCAAGCAAACCGCCTACCTCTCCGGCGGCTGTTTCTGGGGGATGGAAGACCTGGTGCGCAAGATTCCGGGCGTGCTGGAGACCGAGGTGGGTTATACCGGCGGCAGTACGCCGAACGCAACCTATGAGATCGTGAAGACCGGCGGTAGCGGCCACGCCGAGTCGCTGAAGATCGTGTTCGACCCGAAGAAACTCAGCTACCGCCATCTGTTGTTCGAGTTCTTCCGCATGCACAACCCCACCACCAGGAACCAGCAGGGCAACGATGTCGGCACGCAGTACCGCTCGGCGATCTTCTATCTGAACGAGGAACAGAAAAGTACTGCCGAGGAAGTCATCAAGACCGTGGATGCGTCAGGCGACTGGAAAGCGAAGGTGGTCACGGAGGTCGTGCCGTTCGGAAACTTCTGGCGTGCCGAGGAGTATCACCAGAAATATCTGGTCAAACATCCGCATGGTTACACCTGCCATTACGTGCGCAGGATGCAACTGGGTGAGTAAGCTTATTTCTTCAGTTTGAAAGTCAGCAAAGCCCCGACTATCGCCCCCGCGACCCCGCTGAGCAAAATATTGTTGCGCATCTCTTCGATGCCCGAGATCGAACGGAAGGCGTTCTGGATACTGTTGCCGCCGAACGAGAACAAGGTCTTCAGGCTGACATAATCTCCGCCCCATTTGCCGAAGTAGGCATAGCCGACGATCAGTCCAAGTGCGGCGAATGCTGCGATGCTGAGTAGGTTCTTCTTGCTCATCAATGAGTTCCTTTTAAATGTTCAAGTAGTTCTTCCCTAGCGCGCGAAGCCGCCAGCCACGCCGATGACGGCGACCGCCACGGTGATCAGTCCCAGCGAGAGATTGAGACCGACCAGTTTGCGAATCTTGCCGAGGATCTCGCCCGCGTCTTTCCACTGCTCCTTGGCGACATGCAGGTTGAACGGCACGTAGCAGGCGAAGAAGACATAGACATAGATACCCGTCATCACCAGCCCTAGCAACAACATGATGTGGACGAAGCTTGGCGTATGCGCCATGCCGCCGTACTGGTAGATCATGTAGAAGCCGGTGACGAGGATCAGTCCGACCGCACCCCATACCCAGTTGAAGAAACGATGGAAGACGTTGTCCCACAGGCGCAGGCGCTCGGGTGGTTGCAGCACGTCGACGGCGGCGGGACGCAACACCATGTAGGCGAAGAACATGCCGCCGACCCAGATGAGTGCGGATATCAGATGGATGAGTTTGAAGAGGGTCATGGTCGGAGCTCTCGGAGAATGTCGGCGAGACAGGAGGATAACCGAAAAGTCCCCGGATTTAACATTCACGCCGTCAGGGTAAAAGTTCGCGTACCGGCCTGAAACTGCGTCTATGCACGGCGGAGACGCCGTGCTCGCGCAACGCGGCGATATGCGCGGCAGTGGGATAGCCCTTGTGACCGTCGAAGCCGTATTGCGGATATTGCGCGTGCAGCTTGAGCATGAGTTCGTCGCGCGCGGTCTTGGCGAGGATGGAAGCGGCAGAGATGGCGGCGACCTTGCTGTCGCCCTTGACGATGGCCTGGCTGGGGATGCCGATCTGCGGACAGTACAGGCCATCCACCAGCACCTGCTGCGGTAGCAAGCTCAATCCCTCAACAGCGCGCTTCATCGCCAGCAACGTCGCTTGCAGGATGTTGAGACGGTCGATCTCTTCCACGTCGGCAAAGGCCACGGCCCAAGCCAGCGCGCGTTCGCGGATGACAGGCGCGAGCAGGTCGCGCTGCTTCTCGGAGAGTTTCTTGGAATCGGCCAGACCCGCGATGGGGTTGGCGTCGTCGAGGATGACGGCGGCGGCGCTGACCGGCCCGGCCAGCGGGCCGCGCCCTGCTTCATCGACGCCGCAGATGAGCAGGATGGAACTCATGCCAGGTAAGGCAGGATGGCCGCAGCCGCTTTCTGCGCGGTATCCTGGCGCAAGGTCTGATGCATCGTGGTGAAGGTCTCTTCCAATGCGGCCACTGCGTGCTTGTTGTTGACCAGATTGAGCAGCGCCTGCGCAAGGTTCTCCGGCGTGGCGTCGTCCTGCAAGATCTCCGGCACCACGAACTTGCCGGCGAGGATGTTGGGCAGACCGACATACGGCAGGTATTGCTTGCGCTTGGCGATCCAGTAGGTCAGCGGCGAGAGTTTGTAGGTGATGACCATGGGACGCTTGAGCAGTGCAGCTTCCAGGGTGGCCGTGCCGGAGGCGACCAGCACACCGTCAGCCGCGATCATGGCGTCGTGCGCATGGCCGAACAGCAGCGTGATGGGCAGTTGCTGCGCTTCCTGGCGCCATATCTCGTTCTCGAAGATGGTGCGCGTCTCGCGGCTGGCGAGCGGTACGAGGAACTGCGCCTCGGGCAGTTTCTGCAGGATGAGTTTTACGGTCTCGACGTAGGTTCTGGCGAGGCGGCGCACTTCGCCCTGACGACTACCGGGCAGCAAGGCGAATATCTTGGCGTTCCTCGGCAGGATGCGCATCTGCTCGCGCATCTCTTCGCGATTTGGTTGCTCCGGCAGCATATCGGCGAGCGGATGGCCCACATAAGTCACGGGCACATCGGCCTGCTGGTAAAGCGGCGCTTCGAACGGGAACAGCGCGAGGATATGCGACACCGCCTGTTTGATCTTGTGGATGCGCTCGCCGCGCCAGGCCCAGATGGACGGGCTGACGTAGTGCACAGCCGGAATGCCGCGCTGTTTGAGCGCCATCTCCAGATCGAGGTTGAAATCGGGCGCGTCGATGCCGATGAACATGTCCGGCGGCTCGGCGATGAAACGGTTGCGCAGGTTGCGGCGGATGCCGACCAGTTCGCGGTAATGGCGCAGCACCTCGATGTAGCCGTTGACGGCCAATTTCTCCATCGGGAACAGTACTTCCATGCCGACGGCCTGCATCTTGGGTCCGCCGATGCCGATGAAGCGCACGTTCGGTACGGCTTGTTTGATGGCTTCCATCAACAGACTGCCGAGCAGGTCGCCGGAGGCTTCACCGGCGACAAGGGCGATGGTTTTGACGTTCTGGTTCATGGTTTGTCAGCGCACGATGCCGCGGGTGGCGTGGTTCAGGAAGTTCAGCATGTTATCGATGTCGGCATCGGCATCGGCTGCCTGGCCGCGCATCGCCGCAATCTCCAGCTTCGCCGCTTCGAAACTGCTGCCGGCACGATACAGGGTGCGGTACATCTTTTTGATCATGTCCAGCCGCGCATCCGAGTAGCCGGCGCGGCGCGGACCTTCCTGGTGCGCTCCCTTGACCTCGGCGGGATTGCCGACCGCTGTCACGAACGGCGGCAGGTCTTGCGACAGCCGCGTCTGGAAACCGATCATGGCGAAATCGCCGATGCGCACAAACTGGTGGATACCGCTCATGCCGCCGATCAGGGTGCGGTCGCCGACGGTCACGTGACCTGCGAACTGCACCGAGTTGGCGATGACGTTGTGGTCGCCGATGTGGCAGTCGTGCGCGACATGCACATAGGCCATGATCCAGTTGTCACTGCCGATGGAAGTGATGCCGCCGTCCTGCACCGTGCCGAGATTGAGGGTGCAGCTCTCGCGGATGGTGTTGTTGTCGCCGATGATGAGTTTGGTCGGCTCTCCCTTGTACTTCTTGTCCTGCGGAACCTCACCGATGGAACTGAACTGGAAGAAGCGGTTGTTCTTGCCGATACTGGTGTGACCGTCGATGACGACATGCGGACCAACGACCGAACCGGCGCCGATCTCCACATTCTCTCCGATGATGGAATACGGGCCGACCGATACGTCGTCGGCCAGTTTGGCGTTCGGGTGGATGAGCGCGGTCGGGTGACGCAGTGTGTCCATTATTTCGTCTTCAGGGTACAGATCAGTTCGGCTTCGGCGGCGACCTGCCCGTCCACTTCGGCGACGCCTTTGAACTTCCACATGCCGCGTTTGTTCATGGCGATGGACACTTTGAATATCAGTTGATCGCCGGGGCCGACCGGGCGCTTGAAGCGTGCGTTGTCGATGCCGACGAAGTAATACACCGAGTCGTCGCTGGGCAAAGTGCCCATGGTCTTGAACGACAGGATGGCGGCTGCCTGTGCCATCGCCTCGATGACCAGTACGCCGGGCATCACCGGATGGTGCGGATAGTGGCCGGGGAAGAACGGCTCGTTCATGGACACGTTCTTCAGTGCCACGATGCGTTCGTTCGGCACCACTTCGAGTACGCGGTCTATCAACAGGAATGGATAACGGTGCGGCAGATGCTCCAACACCTCATGGATGTCCATTGCGGTACTCATACTTTTTCTCCCTTTAATGATTCGATCTCTTTTTCCAATTGTCTGATGCGCGCGAACATGTCGTCCAGATGACGCAGGTGCGAGGCGCTCTTCAGCCATGTTTCCTTGTCGCTGAACGGATAGATGCCGCTGTAAACGCCTTTTTCGCGGATCGATTTGCTGACCAGCGTGAAGGAAGATATCTCCACCCCGTCAGCGATGTTCAGATGTCCCAGAATGCCCGCGCTGCCGCCGATACGGCAGTACTTGCCGATGGTGGTGCTGCCCGCGATGCCCACGCATCCGGCGATTGCGGTGTGCGCGCCGATATGCACGTTGTGCGCGACTTGGATCTGATTGTCCAGCTTGACGTCTTCCTCGATCACGGTATCGTCCAGCGCACCGCGGTCGATAGTGGTATTGGCGCCGATCTCGACATGATCTCCAATCAACACGCGGCCGATCTGCGGAATCTTCAGCCAGCGACCGTCCTCCCAGGCCATGCCGAAACCGTCGGAACCGATCACCGCCCCCGAATGCACGATGACATGGTTGCCGATGACGCAGTCGTGATAGACGGTAACGCGCGGATACAGGCGTGTACTTTCGCCGAGCGTGGTGTTGTCGCCGATGACGCACCCTGCCATCACCACAGTTCCCGAGCCGATGATAACGCCCTCACCGATCGTCACCTGCGGACCGATATGAGCCTGCGGCGAAATCTGCGCGCCCTTGCCGATGACGGCGGAGGGATGGATACCGGGCGCGTAATCGCGCAAGGGATTGAGGAAAGCAGAGAGCTTGGCGAAGTACGAATAGGGATTGTCGCAGACGATGCGCGGGAGAACGGTGGCATCTGCATCCGCTTTGGACAGGATCACGGCTGATGCCCGGCTGCCGTCGAGTTGCTTGCGGTATTTGGCGTTGGCAAGAAAGGCGATCTGCCCTGCTCCGGCTTTTTCCAGCGTGCCGATCTGCCGGATCAGGGTTTCGGCGTCTCCCATCACCTGCCCGCCGAAACGCGCCACGATGTCTGCCAGTCGGTAGGCTGTACGATCCATCAGAATGTTTCTCTCAAATCACTTCTCGGATTTTTCCGAAGGCTCGTTGGAGAGATACTTCAGCACCTTGTCGGTGATATCGACCTTGGGATTGCGGTACACCGCTTCCTGCAGGATAACATCGTATTCCTCACTCTCGGCGATGGCGCGGATCGCCTTGTCGGCATGGGCCAGCACCACGGCAAGCTCCTCGTTCTTGCGCAGGTTCAGGTCTTCGCGGAACTCGCGTTGCATGGTCTGCAGATTGAGGTTGAGGTTGGCCAGCTCGCGCTCCTTGAAGCGGCGCACCGAGTCGGACATGTTGGAGCCCTCTTTTTCCAGCGCTGCCTGCAGGTCCTTGCCCTGCTTGATCTGCTTCTTGATCTCCTGGTCGCGCGCGGCGAATTCCTTCTCGATCTTCTTCTCGGCACGGACCGCCTGCTCGGATTCACGCAGGATACGTTCTGTATCCACGATCCCGATGCGGAAACTATCCGCGCCCGCCTGAGCGATACAGGCGGCGAACATCAGACACGCATAAATTAACGTCTTCATCCAGAGCTCCTTAACAGATCAGAACATCGTACCCAGGGTGAACTGCATGTTCTGCGTCTTGTCCTGCGATTGCTGGTTCAGCGGCTTTGCCCAACTCAGGCGGATCGGTCCGGCAGGCGAGAACCAGGTCAGCCCGAAGCCGGTAGAATAGCGCATTCCGGTCGAACCCGGAACATCACCGGCTGCGCCGAATACCGTACCGCCGTCAAGGAATACGCTCAAACGCACCGATTTCTCCTTATCCATGCCCGGCATGGGGAACAGCAATTCGGCGTTGCCAACCACCTTCTGGCTACCCCCCAGCGCGTTGTTGCTGGCATCCCGGGGACCGAGCGAGTAGCTGTCGTAACCGCGAACCGATCCGACACCGCCCGCATAGAAGTTCTTGAAGATCGGCAACGGCCTGCCACCGTAACCGTGTGCCACGCCCAGATCGCCGTTCAGCATCAGAGTCGTATTGCGGCTGAGCGGGTAGAACCACTCGTGCTGGTACGTCCATTTATAGTAACGCTGCGAGGACACGGGCAAACCGACCTCAAGATAGGAACGCTGCACCGTACCGTCGGTGGTGAAGATGGCGCTGTCGCGCGTATCGCGCGTCCAGCCTATGGTGCCCAGCACGTTGCTCGTCGTGCCCCCCCAAGTGTTCACATAATCGATATAGCGCTGCGAACTGGCAGTGGTCAAAGTCAGTGTCGTTTTTTCGGTAGACAGGCCGTACTGGAAAGTCTCGTCGTCGGTGATCGGCACACCAAACCTTACGCCGAATCCAAGGGTGTCGGAATAGTACTGGCTGGTATAGGTGCTGGTCGTATTGGTCTTGCGCTTGTAAAAATCGAAACCGCGGCTGATGCCGTCATCGGTGAAATAGGGGTTGGTGTACGACACCGAATAGACCTCGTTCACCTTGCTGGTGTTGATCTGGGTGGACAGGTAATTGCCCGTGCCGAACAGATTGGACTGGGTCACGCCGCCACTGAAGGTCACGCCTTCGCTGCCGTAGCCAGCGCCGATCTGGAAGTTGCCGGTAGATTTCTCGGTCACATTCAGATTGACGTCCAGCTGATCGTTGGTTCCCGGCACTTGCGAGGTGTCCAGATTCACCTGCTCGAAGAACCCAAGCCTGTCGATGCGCTGCTTGGATTTCTTGATCTTGGAGGTGGCGAACCAGCCGCTTTCCATCTGGCGGAATTCGCGGCGGATGACTTCGTCGCGCGATTTGTCGTTGCCGGAGATATTGATGCGCCTGATATAAGCCCGTTGCATCGGATCGACCATGAAGGTGAATGCGACCTGGTGCTTGACCTTGTCGACTTCGGGGATCGCGTTCACGTTGGCAAAGGCATATCCGTCTTCACCCAGACGCTCGCCGATCTTGCGCGTGGATTCGGTAAGCGCATCGCGCGAGAACACGTCGCCCTCCTTGATGTCGATCAGCTTGCGCGTCTCGGCATGCGAAAGCACCGCCTGCGGTCCGGCCACCTTGACGCCGGAGACGGTGTACTTCTCGCCTTCGGAGATGTTCAGGGTGATGAAGATGTCTTTCTTGTCCGGCGAGATCGATACTTGAGTCGATTCGATATTGAAATCCATGTAGCCGGAATTCATGTAGAAGGTGCGCAGGCTCTCCATGTCGGCGGAGAGCTTGGTCTTCGAATACTGGTCGTTCTTGCTGAACCAGGTGAACCAGCCCGGCGTGGTGAGCTTCATATTGTCGAACAGCTCATCCTCATCGTAGGCGTGGTTCCCGACGATATTGATGCGCTGGATCTTGGACGGACCGCCCTCTTCCACATTGAAGCTGACTGCCACGCGGTTGCGTTCGAGTTCCTTGACCGTGGCCTTGACCACGACGGAGTATTTGCCGCGCGCGATGTACTGGCGCTTGAGCTCGTTCTCGGATTTCTCCAGCGCGGACTTGTCGAAGATGCGGCCTTCGGCCAAACCGACATACTTGAGATTGTCGAGCAACTGCTGCTTGGGAAAGTCTTTCACGCCGTCGATCTCGACGCTGGCCACCGTCGGGCGTTCCTTGACGATCACGATCAGCACGCCTTGGTCTGTCTTCAGTTCCACATCCTTGAAGAATCCGGTGGCAAACAGGGCATGCAGCGATGCAGTGGCACGCTCGTCGTCCAGCGTGTCGCCGACCTTCACCGGCAGATAGCTGAACACCGTACCGGGCTCGGTACGCTGGATGCCTTCGACGCGGATGTCCTTGATGACGAAGGGCTCGACGGCCCAGACTGAGGTGGAGAACAACAACGGGATCAAACCCGCCAGTTTTTTCAATTTCATTATTGTGTCAACCCGAGATCAGGCGATTTATATCGTTGTACAGCGCAAAAAACATCATGGTGACCAGCAGGGCGATGCCGACTTTCTGTCCCGCTTCCCACCAGCTGTCCGAAACAGGACTTCCCTTCACCAACTCGACCGAATAATACAGCAAATGACCGCCATCCAATAAAGGGATGGGCAACAGGTTCAATACGCCCAGACTGATGCTGATCAGCGCGACGAAACCAATATAGGCCCCCAGCCCGATATGCGCGGACTGCCCCGCATAGTCGGCGATGGTGATCGGGCCGGAGAGGTTCTTCAGCGACACCTCGCCCACCACCATCTTGCCCATCATCTTCAGACTGAAGACCGAGGTCTCCCATGTCTTGCGTACCGCTTCCGGCAAGGCATCGACCGGCGAGTAGCTCACCTCGGTCAGCATCGCTTCATAAGCCGCCTTGTCAAAATAGGCCCCGGCGCCGATGCGCCCCACGGTCTTGCCGCCCTCGTCGAAGACCTCGGGGGTCAGACTTAGTTTCATCCGCGCGCCGGCGCGCTCGACCTCGATATCCAGCTTCTTGCCGGGATGGCTGCGCACCACATTCACCCAGTCGTCCCACAGCGCCACTTCCCGGCCGTCGGCTAGCAGCACGCGGTCATTGACCTGCAGACCCGCGCGTTCAGCCGCACCGCCTTCCAGCAGCTTGCCGATGATGGGGTAGACCGGCGGCTGGTAAGGTTGCATACCGAGCTTCTTCAGGAAATCGCCATCCAGGTCGGCAGCCGTCAGACTACCCATCTCAAGCATCTTGGACTCCACTTCGCCTTCCGGCGTGCGCAGCTCGATCCGGGCGGACTTTTGCTGCAGCACCAGATCGATCAACACCCAGCGTATCTCCTGCCAGCTCGGCGTCGCCTGCCCGTCGATGCTGACGATGGTCTGATTGCTCTTCAGCCCCGCGCTGGCCGCCGGCGTATCCGGCATGATCTCGCCCAACACCGGCTTGAGGCCGGGCACGCCGTGGATGAACAGGACAAAATACAACGCGATCGCCAGCAACAGGTTGGCGATAGGCCCGGCGACCACGATGGCCATGCGCTGCAACACCGGCTTGCGCGTGAAAGCGCGCGGCAGATCCTGCTCCGGCACCGTATCCTCGTGTTCGTCCAGCATCTTGACGTAGCCGCCCAGCGGGATCGCCGAAAGCACCCATTCAGTTTCGCCGTTGCCGAAGCGTCTGCTGTAGAGCACCCGGCCGAAACCGATGGAGAAACGCAGCACCTTCACATCGAAGTAGCGCGCCACGGCATAGTGTCCCAGCTCGTGGAACAGCACGAGCACGACGATGGCGACGATGAAAGCGAGCAAGGTGGTCATCGCGCGATCCACTCCTGCGCGGCGATGCGTGCCGCCGCATCCGCATCCAGCACGTCATGCAACTCGTCAACTTCCTTGCGCGCCACTTTGCCCAGCACCACTTCGATCAGACGCGGGATGTCGAGGAAGGCGATGCGCCTGTCGAGGAAAGCGGCCACGGCGACCTCGTTAGCGGCGTTCAGCAACGCCGGTGTCGTGCCGCCCGCTCGCAGGGCCTGATAGGCCAGCGACAGACAGGGGAAACGCACGAAGTCTGGAGCGACGAAATCGAGCTTGGCGATGGCGAACAGGTCGAGCGGCGCGACGCCGGCGTCGATACGGTCCGGATAGGCCAGCGCGTAGGCGATGGGTGTGCGCATATCGGGATTACCCAGCTGCGCCAGCACCGAACCGTCCACATACTGCACCATGGAATGGATTACGCTCTGCGGATGCACCACCACCTGGATATCGTCGGCGGCGGCATTGAACAGCCAGTGCGCCTCGATCACTTCCAGGCCCTTGTTCATCATGCTGGCGGAATCGACCGAGATCTTGCGGCCCATGCTCCAGTTCGGATGCGCGCAGGCCTGCTCCGGTGTCACGTTGTGCAGCTGTTCCAGCGGCGTGTTGCGGAACGGGCCGCCGGATGCGGTGAGCAGGATCTTGCTCACGCCGCTTTGCTTCATGTCGCCTGCATAGTTGCGCGGCAATGCCTGGAAGATGGCGTTGTGTTCGCTGTCGATGGGCAGCAGGGCCGATCCGCTGCGGTGCACCGCCTCCATGAACAGGTGTCCGGCCAGCACCAGCGTCTCCTTGTTGGCCAGCAAAATCTTCTTGCCCGCATGCGCTGCCGCCAGGGTAGGCGGCATGCCCGCCGCGCCGACGATGGCGGCCATCACGGCATCCACCTCAGGCAGCGTCGATACGCGCTCCAGGGCCGCAGCACCGCACAAAACTTCGACTTCCAGCCCGGCAGCGGCTAAGCGCTTGCGCAAACGTTCGCTGGCTGCTTCATCGAGCAGGACTGCGAAGCGCGGCTGGAAACGCTGGCATTGTTCGAACAGCAGCTCGTCCTGCTGCTGCGCGGTGAGCGCGATGATTCGGTATCTGTCGGGATGACGTGCGACCACGTCCAGCGTGCTCTTGCCGATGCTGCCGGTGGAACCGAGTACGGTGAGACGGGTGAGTTTGCTCATTCCAGCCTTTGCAGAATGAGGGCGAGGGCCGCGAAGGGCAAGGTGGAAGTCAGCGCGTCGATGCGGTCGAGCAGGCCGCCGTGGCCGGGGAGCAGCGCCCCGCTATCCTTGACGCCGGCCTGGCGTTTGATCAGTGACTCGAACAGATCGCCGATCACGGCCAGTCCGACCCACCACCAGCCGGCGACTATGGCCGCCGGGAACACCGGGTATTGCTTGTAGAGTCCACTCGCCCAGCCGACGACAACGACGAATACCGACACGCCGACCAATGCGCCGATCACGCCCTCCCAGGTCTTGCCGGGACTGATTGCCGGTGCCAGCTTGTTCTTGCCGAAGCGTTTGCCTGCAAAGTAAGCCGAGATGTCGGCCATCATCACCAGCGTCATCACGAACAGCAGCAGCCAGGGACTGAAAGCGCGCAGATCGAGCATCGCCAATCCGGTCGGCAGCAACACCAGCCAGCCGACCACGCCCATCAGCCACGGATTCTGCGGACGCCAGCCGGAGATCATCCAGGCCGGCACCACGAACACCCAGAACAGGGCCGCCAGCATGTACCACGCCAGATGCAGAATGGTCTGCGATTCAAATCCCAAGATGCTGTCAAACCAGACCATCGCGGCCATCAGCGCCAGCGTCAGCATCCAGTAGCCCGTGCCCGCACGCCCGTTCAGGCCGGACAAGCGCGCCCACTCCACGCCTCCCTGCCACACCACGACCAGAACCACCGCCTGCCAGCCCAGCGTCGGCAGGCCGAACAGGGCCGCCAGAAAGAGTACGAACAGGATGCTC
This sequence comes from Sideroxyarcus sp., assembly GCA_030651895.1. Lineage (GTDB taxonomy): Bacteria > Pseudomonadota > Gammaproteobacteria > Burkholderiales > Gallionellaceae > Sideroxyarcus. The sequence continues at coordinate 326,185 of JAUSBR010000010.1, forward strand.
GCGGTGATGATTCGTTGCTTAAGCATTGTTCTTGTCCCCGGTCAATTGTTCGCTGGTCCTGCCGAAACGGCGTTCGCGTTTCTGGTAGGACTGGATGGCCGCCTCCAGCGCCGCTCGGTCGAACGCGGGCCACAGGGTGTCGGTGAAATACAGTTCAGTGTAGGCCAGTTGCCACAGCAGAAAGTTGCTGATGCGCTGCTCGCCGCCGGTGCGGATGAACAGGTCGGGTTCCGGCGCGTAGTGCATGGAAAGATAAGGTGAGAGCTCTTCTTCGCCGAACGCGGTGGCGCGCTCGGGATGCGCTTGGCTCAGCGCATGCATGGCCTGCATGATGTCCCAGCGTCCGCCGTAATTGGCGGCGATGGTCAGCGTCAGGCTGGTGTTGTTGGCAGTGAGTCTCTCCGCCTCGTCGATGTACTGCACTAACTGCGCATCGAAGCGGCTGCGGTCGCCGATGATCTTGAGACGGATGTTGTTCTCGTGCAGCTTGCCGACCTCGCGTTCCAGCATCTTCATGAACAGCTGCATCAGGAAGGAGACCTCATCGGCCGGACGGCGCCAGTTCTCGCTGCTGAAGGCGAACAGCGTCAGATATTCCACGCCCATCTGGCGGCAGGCTTTGACCATCTCGCGCACCGTTTCTACACCGCGCTGGTGTCCCATCACGCGCGGCATGAAACGCTGCTTGGCCCAGCGCCCATTGCCATCCATGATGATGGCGATGTGACGCGGGACAGCAGTGATGTCAGGGATGGAGCGGGTGGAACTGAAGAAAGGCAGCGCCATTTTGGATGGCTCGCTTATACAGCCATCAGGTCGGTTTCTTTGGACTGCAGGGCTTTATCGATCTCGGCGACGAAGCGATCGGTGAGTTTCTGCACTTCGTCCTGCGCGCGGCGCTCATCGTCCTCGCCGACTTCCTTGTCCTTGAGCAACTTCTTCAGTTGCTCGTTGGCATCGCGGCGGATGTTGCGCACGGCGATCTTGGCATCTTCGCCTTCGCCCTTGACCACCTTGATCAGGTCGCGGCGGCGTTCTTCGGTCAGCATGGGCATCGGCACGCGGATCAGATCGCCGTTGGTGGCCGGATTCAGGCCAAGGTCGGAATCGCGGATCGCTTTTTCGATCGGACCGATCATGTTCTTTTCATACGGCTGCACACCGATGGTGCGCGCATCCGTCAGCGTGACGTTCGCCACCTGGTTGATGGCGGTCGGGCTACCGTAGTAGTCAACCATCACGTGATCCAGAATGCCGGTGTGGGCACGTCCGGTACGGATCTTTCCCAAGTCTGCTTTAAGCGCATCCAGCGACTTGAGCATCTTTTGTTCTACGTTCTTTTTGATGTCAGCGATCATTATCGTTCTCCGAAATCAGTCACAATGAACCAACGTTCCTTCATCCTGCCCCATCACCACCCGCTTCAATGCACCTTCCTTGAAGATGCTGAACACGATGATGGGCAACTTCTGGTCGCGGCACAGCGTCAACGCCGTGGCGTCCATCACTTTCAGATCCTTGTTGATAGCCTCATCGAAGCTCACCTTCTGGTAACGCGTGGCTTTCGGGTCCTTCTTAGGATCGGCGGTATACACGCCGTCCACCTTGGTCGCCTTGATGACGACTTCGGCATCCATCTCTACGCCGCGCAGTGCAGCGGCAGTGTCGGTAGTGAAGAACGGGCTGCCGATGCCGGCCGCGAAGACCACCACTTTGCCGTCTTCCAGATAACGCAAAGCCTTGCCGCGGATGAACGGCTCGGCGACCTGCTCCAGACTCAGGGCGGACTGCACACGGCAATCCAGCCCGGCACGGATCATCGCGTCCTGCAGCGCCATCGAATTCATCACCGTGGCCAGCATGCCCATGTAGTCGGCGGTGGCACGGTCCATCCCCGCCGCCGCCGGAGCGACGCCGCGGAAGATGTTGCCGCCGCCGATCACGATCGCCACTTCCACACCCAGCTCGACCACTTCCTTGATCTCGCCCACGATGCGTTCGATGACGCCACGGTTGATGCCGTAGCTGTCATCGCCCATCAGGGCTTCGCCGGAGAGTTTGAGCAGGATGCGTTTGTAGGCGGGAGCGGTCATGGATGGTTTCCTCTTAGCCTTTCTTGGCGGCAGCGACGGTAGCCGCGACTTCAGCAGCGTAGTCTTCCACTTTCTTCTCGATGCCTTCGCCGACGATGAACATCTGGAAAGCGGTCACCGAAGCGCCCTTGCTCTTCAGCAATTGCTCGATGGTCTGCTTGCCGTCTTCGGCCTTGACGAACACCTGGCCCAGCAGCGTGACTTCCTTGAGGAACTTCTGCACGGTACCTTCGGCGATCTTTTCCAGCATCGCTTCCGGCTTGCCGGATTCCTTGGCTTTCTCGATGGCGATACGGCGCTCGGTTGCGATGTCTTCCGGATTCACGCCGGAGGCATCGACCGACTTCGGCTTGGAAGCCGCGATGTGCATCGCGATGTCTTTACCCATGGCTTCGTCGCCGCCGGTGAAGTTCACCATCACGCCGATCTTGTTGCCGTGCAGATAGGTGGACAGCTTGCCGGTGGTGGTCGTGTAGCGCTCGAAACGGCGCACCGTCAGGTTCTCGCCCAGCTTCATCACCAGTGCCTTGCGGGTCTCCTCGACCGTGCCGGAACCGTTGGCGATAGGCAAAGCCATCAATGCATCGACATCGGCCGGATTGTTCTTCGCTACCGTCTCGGCCACGTTCTTGGCGAACGCCATGAAGTCGTCGTTCTTGGCCACAAAGTCAGTCTCGCAGTTCACTTCCGCCACGGCGCCGATCTTGCCATCCGCCGCGAGGTAGGAACCGATCACGCCTTCAGCCGTCACGCGCGATGCTGCCTTGCTGGCCTTGGCACCGCTCTTGATACGCATCAGTTCTTCGGCTGCCTTGAAGTCGCCGTTGGTCTCTACCAGCGCCTTTTTGCATTCCATCATGCCGAGGCCGGTGGCCTCGCGCAGTTCTTTCACCATACTTGCGGTGATCTCTGCCATGTCACACTCCTATTTATTTCAGCTATAAAAAAGGGGGCTTGCGCCCCCTCGTTGCGGGAAGGCTGCTTACGCTGCCTTTTCCGCGACTTGTTCAGTCAAGTCGTTCAGTGCCTGCTCGCGACCTTCGAGGATCGCATCGGCCACGCCGCGTGCATACAGGCGAATCGCCTGGCTGGAGTCGTCGTTACCGGGGATCACGAAGTCCACGCCCAGCGGGCTGTGGTTGGTATCGACCACGCCGATGACCGGAATGCCCAGCTTCTGCGCTTCGGTGACGGTGCCCTTCTGGTAGCCGACGTCGATCACGAAGATGGCGGAAGGCAGGCCCTGCATGTCCTTGATGCCGCCCAGGCTGCGTTCCAGCTTCTCCAGCTCGCGACGCAGTACCAGACCTTCTTTCTTGGAGACCTTTTCGATGCTGCCGTCTTCGATCATCGCTTCCAGTTCTTTCAGGCGCTTGATGGACAGTTGCACGGTCTTGAAATTGGTCAGCATGCCGCCCAACCAGCGATGGTCAACGAAAGGAGAACCGGCGCGGATCGCTTCTTCGCGGATGATCTCGCGCGCTTGACGCTTGGTTGCCACGAACAGGACATTGCCCTTCTTCGCCGCGATCTTGCGTACTTCCTTCAGCGCGTCGTTGAACATCACGACGGTCTTTTCCAGGTTGACGATATGAATCTTGTTGCGATGACCGAAGATATACGGGGCCATCTTGGGATTCCAGAAACGGGTCTGGTGACCGAAATGGACACCCGCCTCCAGCATTTGACGCATGGTTACTTGCATTTATTGCTCCAATCGTTAAGGGTTAAGTTCTTCCACCCGTCAGCCTGATCCCCTTTTAAGGGACACCCCAACATGAACGAGTGTGTGAATTACTGATTATTCGGCGGTTGCCGGATAAACAGGGCGCGCATTGTAACCGAAGCGGCGCGCCAACTCAACGGCAGGATTGGGAAAAAGCGCTCAAACCGTCCAAATACCCGGAAACGGCCGGCATCTGCCGTCCCGCTTGCCGCCGCCCCTTCCTGCCTGCACAATCGGCCCATGAATAGACGACTAAAAGCATTCTGCTGGCTGCTTGCGGCGCTTGCCCTCTCCTTTCCCGCCCAGGCTGCCAGGAACATCCTGGTGTTCGGCGACAGCCTTTCCGCCGGTTACGGCATCGCGCGCGATGCGTCCTGGGTGAACCTGATGCAACAGGAGTTCCGCAAGACTCACCCTCAATTCGAAGTAATCAATGCCAGCATCAGTGGGGAAACTGCATCAGGTGGCGTGCGGCGCATCGGCAAGGCTTTGCAGAAGCACCAGCCCGAGGTGGTCATCGTCGAACTGGGGGCCAATGACGGCCTGCGTGGGGCTGCCGTCGCGGGGATAGAAAAGAACCTGGACCAGATCATCCGACAGTCGCTCAAATCCGGCGCCCGCGTGCTGCTGCTGGGCATCCAGCTACCGCCCAACTATGGATTGGAATACCCCAGGCAGTTCCGCGCCATCTACCCCGCACTGGCGAAACGGCACAAGGTCGCGCTGGTACCGTTCATTCTCGAAGGTATTCCGCCGGAACAGTTCCAGCCAGACAACCTGCATCCGATCGCGGCAGCACAGCCGCAGATACTGCGCAACGTGCTGCCCGCGCTCTCCCCTCTGCTTAACGCAAAGTAACGCCGGTCGCCTCTGCCCCGAATCCCGGGAATGCACTCGCCACGCCCGCACCGAGCTTCTTCGCCAGACGGTCGGCGATGTTCTCGTGGGCGGTGAAGTCGACGATCTTCTCGGCCTTGAAGACGTCGCGCGCGACCGAGTCGACGCTACCGAGTTCGTCGGCCAGCCCCATCTTGATGGCCTTGTCGCCGGTCCAGAACAGACCGCTGAACATCTCCGGCGTCTCCTTCAGGCGCTTGCCGCGTCCCGCGCGCACCACGTCGATGAACTGCTGGTGCACATCACCGAGCAACTCCTTGGTGAATGCCTCATGCTTGGGATTGCGCGGCGAGAACGGGTCCATGAAGCCCTTGTTCTCCCCCGCCGTCATCAGACGGCGCTCGACGCCCAGCTTCTGCATCGTGCCGGTGAAGCCGAAGCCGTCCATCAGCACGCCGATGGAACCGACGATGCTGGAACGGTTGACGTAGATCTTGTCGGCCGCCGCGGCGATGAAATAGCCGCCTGAGGCGCACATATCTTCCACCACCACATGCAAAGGTATCTCGGGATGCAGACCACGCAGCCTGCGGATCTCGTCGTTCACCAGTGCCGACTGCACCGGACTGCCGCCGGGGCTGTTGATGCGCAGGACAACGCCCGCGGTGTTCTTGTCATCGAAGGCATCCTGCAGACTGGCGATGAGATTGTCGGCATTGGCATTGCTTCCCGCCGCGATGACCCCGTTCAGGTCGATCAGCGCGGTGTGCTTGTTGCCGGACAAACCGCCGTCCTTGTCGCCGTCAAAGACGCCGAGGAACAGGAACAGCAGAATGAACAGGTAGCCGAAGGTTAGCACCTTGAAGAAGATGCTCCAGTGCCGCGCGCGGCGCTGCTCCTGGATGGCGGACATCGCCAGTTTCTCCAGTACGCTGCGTTCCCAATTGCTATTGTTCTCTTCCAACATGTCCGTTCCTTTCGATAAGCTTATGCGTGCGCTTTGAACCATGAGCGCAATTCATGAAAATCATCCAGCAGCGCAAGCGGCTTCAATTCGCGCAACTGGTCTTCCGGATGGGCACCGTAGGTCATGCCCACCGCATCGACCCCGGCGTTGATCGCCATCTGCAGGTCATGTGTGGTATCGCCCACCATCAGCACCTTCTCCGGTGGCACCCCCAGTTCGTCCATCAGTTCCAGCAACATGGCCGGATGCGGCTTGGAGAAGGTCTCGTCGGCGGTGCGCGAAGCGTGAAAGTACCCGCGCAGGCCGCTGCTGTCCATCACCCGGTCGAGTCCCTTGCGGCTCTTGCCCGTCGCCACGGCCAGCGTGTATCCGGCCTTATGCAGCTCGGCGATGGTGTCTGCGGCACCTGCAAACAGCGGAATCGATTGGTCCTGTGCCAGGAAATAATGGCGATAACGGTCAGCCAGCGGCTCGTACATATGTTGCGGCGCCGCTGGCACCGCGTGCTGCAAAGCTTGCACCAGCCCCATGCCGATCACATGGCGGGCATCTTCGTCGCTTGGTATGGGCAGGCCGAGGTCGCGGCAAGCCGACTGGATCGAGGTGGCGATCACCGCCGTGGAGTCCATCACCGTGCCGTCCCAGTCGAACACGATCAGGTCATATCGTTTTGTCATTGCTGCCGCCGAAATAAAACAGGCGCGGATTCTACCATTTCGCTTGCCTGCCTTTGTGACAACACCTACCATCCCCCGCCATGACGAACCCGATGAACACATTACATAGCTGGCTGATCTACTGCCGCCCCGGCTTCGAACGCGATTGCGTCGAAGAGACCCAAGCCAAACCCGTCGAAACCGCCGAGAACAGCGGCTTCGTCGTGCTGCAAGGCAAGCCCAAGCTGGCTTACAAGCAACTCACCTTCGCGCGCCAGTTGCTCACCCTGCACGGCGAAGTGAACGACCTGCCGGAACGCGACCGCCTGAGCCCCTTGCTGGCCGCACTGCCCGCGGCTCCCGAAAAGTTCGGCGCACTGTATCTGGAAGTGCCTGACACCAACGAAGGCAAGACGCTTTCCGGCTTCACCAAGCGCTTCCAGCCCCTGCTGGAAGAGGCGTTGCGAACACAGGGACGTTTAGAAGTTGAGTCGGACATTCACCCTTCGACAGGCTCAGGACGGACGGATATGTTGCCGCGCCTGCACATCTTCTTCCCCGACGATCATCGTGCACTGATCGCCACCAGCGACCCGCACAACAGCGCCTCCGCCCTCAACGGCATCCAGCGCGTCAGCATGGCGAGCGATGCGCCCAGCCGCTCCTATCTCAAACTCGCGGAAGCGTTCGAAGTGTTCCTCGACAAGAAAGAACAGGCGCTATGGCTGAAACCGGGCATGACCGCCATCGACCTCGGCGCAGCGCCCGGCGGCTGGACCTGGCAACTGGTGCAGCGCGGATTGAAAGTCATCGCAGTGGACAACGGCCCGCTCAAGGGTGCGGCAGCAGGTCATCCCAATATCAAACATCTGCGCGAAGACGGTTTCCGCTTCCGCCCGCAGCGTCCGGTGGACTGGCTGGTATGCGACATGGTGGAACAACCGCAACGCGTCGCCGCGTTGATGACGGAATGGTTCGTCGGCGGCATGACGCAACGCGCCATCTTCAACCTCAAACTGCCGATGAAGAAACGCGTCGCGGCATTGAAAGAAGCGCTAGACAACCTGCGCACGGCGCTCAACAACAAGGGCATCCGTTACCAGTTGGAAGCGAGACAGCTGTACCACGACCGCGAGGAAGTGACGATCTATCTGGCACGCAAACGCTAGGTTGCTTCGGGGGCGCTGAAGATCGGCTAGATCAATGCGCTGCCGGCCAGGTACGGCTGGGTAAAATCAATTGCGATGCTGACCCCTTGGATTTCTCAAGAAGCAAGCACCTTCCTCCCTGACATCATTATTCCTTTACTTCCTTTGCATCCTTCTTGACTTCTGTCTTGACGTCTTTGGCATCCTTCTTGACTGTTGCCTTGATCTCTCTGGCATCCTTCTTGACTTCCGCCTTGACTTCTTTTGCATCCTTTTTAGCTTCCGTGACCTTCTGGTCGGCAGCAAACACAGAACACGCAATCAGGACTGAAACCACTACAGCCAATATCCTATTCATTTCGATTCCTTTCGAAGTGTTTTTGTTTCAACTTTGACGAGGTTTCATCTTAATTTCCGTCATTGCCGAAACTCTGTGCGACAAGCCACATAAGCAAGATTGTTTAGCGGTCGAGGCAGCACAGTTTTTTCAACTCTTCAAAAACAAAACGTCCGGTATCTTTAACACGAGCGAGGCGCGGCTGGGCGAAATCAATTGCGATGCTGACACTGTTGATTCCCGACCGCGAGGAAGTGACGATCTATCTGGCGCGGAAACGCTAGGTTGTTTCAAGCTCGCGGGGTATCGGCTAGATCAATGCACAGCTGACGCGGCATTGCCGGGCGAAATCAATTGCGATGCCGCCCCTGTTGATTGCTGTTGATTGGTTGCGGCCTCTACTTCATAAAGATCAGGCTCATTACTTCCTGCCGGCCTTGTGATACGTATCGAGTTAATCACTTGCTCTCTGTACTTGTGCGTCTTCTTCATCCAGCCGGGCATTTGATCTTCGGTAGGATAGGTCGGGTAGCCTGTGGCTGGATAAGGATAGCCAATAGCTCTCAGAGGTACGGGATACTGCCTGATGTAAATCTCCATATAACGATCAGGCGCAAGACCTGTGACATAGTACTCACCCAAATCTTCAGGATACATATCCGCATTTATATAATAGTGAAACCACCTACGACTATTGATAACAACCTCTTCGACTGGCGAGTAGTAATGTAATAAATGCGTCCTTCTATCATGCTTGCTCTTATCGACATAATAATTCGTTCGCCTACGGAAATACTCGAACATATCTTCCGGCTTGCTGAAGTCAGCGCAATCAAAACGTGATCCACGAAAGAATTCGCAATCATCAGGAGAGGCTTTAACGTATATCTTCGCCAGAATAGAAAACTTCGCAGAACTGCCAAAGAAGGGAATGCCAAGGGGATAGAAGTTCCAAGACTCACCAAAGCAATCTTTCTCATACACCCCTCTGCTTTTCAACCAATCATCAAACTTGCCACCACGAGTTATTACTTCGGCGGCCCTGAAGGATTTCGTGGGTAAATCAATCGGCACATCAAAAGATAATACTCGGTCATCTATTTTCATCACGTGCGAGCCGGGGATTGCAATAGATACATGCTCAATTTCCCAAGGCAACAATTCTTTAGCACACAAATTACTGATTATGGCCAAGCAAGCCAGCACAAGGATCATCGTCCGATTCATTGCGACTCTCTCTGTGAAAATTCAGAATCAAAGGAGGGAATATCGGCATCTGGATTCATTTCCAGCAAGTGAAGAATAGACATAGGTGAATAGGCATTTAATGAAAACGAATGCCCGCAACCTACCCCGCCCCAACCACAGGGTCAATATGCCATTCGGCCTATATCTTTTCGGGAGATCGTTCAGGCTTCTATATCGACATGCTCATCCGCCCCACTCTCGAAAAAATTGTGGCGGCGGCGATCTCCACCTGAACGCAATTCGACCAGCACCGGCAAGTGCTGTGTACGGCGGCAAGTCTTGCGGCGATCTTCGGCGGGCAGTTCGTGATGTAGCTGCGGCTCGACGGGTCGCAAAGCCTCTTGATGTGCCGCGTGGGGTGCTACGTACTGGACTGGCTGTTCGCGCGGATACACTGGCCTGACAGCCTGTGTTGCGGTCAAGCCTCTTACCTGGCGGCTATCCGGGCTCGTAGGCACTGGTGGGATACTGGGTACGAAGCGCATCACAACTCCCCTGCGGCAAACTGGCCGCCTGTAAACCTGTTATCGGCCTTTATCGCCAGATACTTAGGCGGCAGCGTCCAGCTTGTCGATGAACTTCTGCAATTCCGGCGGCAGCGGCGCGGTGATGCTGAGCGGCTCGCCGGTCAGCGGGTGGTTGAAAGCGATGGAATGGGCGTGCAGGAACATGCGTTTCAGGCCGCGCTTCATCAGTTCCTTGTTGCGCGCGAAGTCGCCGTATTTGTCGTCGCCCGCGATGGGGAAGCCCAGATGCGAGGTGTGCACGCGGATCTGGTGGGTGCGTCCGGTCTTGAGTTGCGCTTCCAGCAGGCTGAATTCCGGCCAGCTCTTCAGCAACGTAAATATAGTATGCGAGGCCTGCCCGTCCTCGCGCACCATCACGCGCTTCTCGCCCTGCGGGGTGTCGAACTTGTGCAACGGTAGCTTCACATGCTGTTTGGCGTTCTTCCATTGCCCCAGCACCAGGGTGAAATAACGCTTGTCGCTGTTGCCCTCGCGCATGATCTCGTGCATGGCGGTCAGCGCCGAACGCTTCTTCGCCACCAGCAGCACCCCTGATGTCTCGCGGTCGAGCCGGTGCACCAGTTCGAGGAATTTGGCCTGCGGCCGGGCACTGCGCAGCTGTTCGATGACCCCGAAACTCACTCCGCTGCCGCCATGCACCGCCGTTCCGGACGGTTTGTTGATGGCGATCAGGGCTTCGTCTTCGAACAGGATGGGGAATTCGGTGGCCGGAACGTACTCGGCTTCCGGTTTTTCAGCCACGCGAATGGGCGGAATGCGCAAAATATCGCCCATTTGCAGACGGTAAGTCTGGTCGATGCGCTTTTTGTTGACCCGCACTTCTCCGCGCAAAATACGGTAAACGTGGCTCTTGGGCACGCCTTTCAGGTGTTTGAACAGGAAATTGTCGATGCGCTGACCTTCGCTTCCCTCGTCGATTTCGACCCAACTCACGGATTCTTTGCTCAAACCACTCATTTTGAATATACTCCGCCCTCGCGTGTGCGCCTTCGTGAAACGGAATACAGTTTTCCGTCCAACCTAAGGCAGGCAATCAAGCCGCCTACGAAGCAGCCCCGCCCGGTTATCTCACTCACCGGAGACAAGCAGTGATGGTAATTGATTTGCGCGCTCTAAGCACCAAGCAGATAGATTTTAGCGTGTTGCCCCTATTAGATTCGGCAACATGCAGACACAGACAAACTAAAACGAGAAGAAGAACTTGAACCACCGTCGTCATCACAACTCACTTACAGTTTGCACGACCGAAATTCTCGCGCGCTAACCAGCGCGTAGCTTTGTTCTGCCCGTGTAAGAGCGCGGGAGAAAAATATGAAACGCATGCTATTCAATGCGACGCAGCCGGAAGAACTCCGCGTCGCCATTGTTGATGGTCAGAAACTCGTCGACCTCGACATTGAAACCGCCGGTAAAGAGCAACGCAAGAGCAACATCTACAAAGCGATCATCACCCGCATCGAGCCCAGCCTCGAAGCCTGCTTTGTCGAATACGGCGGTACCCGCCACGGATTCCTCCCCTTTAAAGAAGTCTCCCCGCAGTATTACCAATCCGGAGCCAACAGCCGTTCTTCCATCAAGGAAGCATTGCGCGAAGGCCAGGAACTGCTGGTGCAGGTGGAAAAGGACGAGCGCGGCAACAAGGGCGCCGCACTGACCACATACATAAGTCTGGCCGGCCGTTACATCGTGCTGATGCCGAACAACCCCAACGGCGGCGGTGTATCGCGCCGCATCGAGGGCGAAGACCGCAACGAACTGCGCGACGTGCTGGCCCAGATAGAAGTGCCGCAGGGCATGAGCATCATCGCCCGCACCGCCGGTATCGGCCGCAACCTCGAAGAACTGCAGTGGGACCTGAACTACCTCAAGCAACTGTGGGACGCCATCGAAGGCGCCGCCGAAACCGAAAAAGCCCCTTCCCTGATCTATCTGGAAAGCAGCCTGGTGGTTCGCGCCATCCGCGACTACTTCAACCCCGAGATCGGCGAGATCCTGATCGACACCGACGACATCTTCCAGCAGGCACAGGCCTTCATGGGCACCGTGATGCCGGACAACGTGAACCGCATCAAGCGTTATCACGATGACGTGCCGCTGTTCTCGCGCTTCCAGATCGAACACCAGATCGAATCCGCGCACGCCCGTCAGGTGAACCTGCCTTCCGGCGGCGCGATCGTGATTGACCACACCGAAGCGCTGACCGCCATCGACATCAACTCCGCACGCTCCACCCGCGGCGGCGACATCGAGACCACGGCCTACAACACCAACCTCGAAGCGGCTGACGAGATCGCACGCCAATTGAAGCTGCGCGACTTGGGCGGCCTGATCGTCATCGACTTCATCGACATGGAATCGAGCAAGAACCAGCGCGACGTGGAAAACCGTCTGCGCGATGCCCTGCGCTTCGACCGCGCCCGCATCCAGACCGCGAAGATTTCGCGCTTCGGCTTGCTGGAACTGTCGCGCCAGCGTCTGGCACCGAGCCTGGAAGAAGGCAACCACACCACCTGCCCGCGCTGTAACGGCATCGGCCATATCCGCGGCACCGAGTCTTCCGCACTGAACATCCTGCGCATCATCCAGGAAGAAGCGATGAAGGACAGCAGCGCCGCCATCCACGCGCAAGTGCCGGTCGACGTCGCCACTTTCCTGCTCAACGAAAAGCGTTCCGACATCTTCCGCATCGAATCGCGCTTCAAGATCAACGTGATGCTGATCCCCAACCCGCACATGGAAACGCCGCATTACACCGTGACCCGCCTGCGCCTTGACGACATCACTTCCGATCATCTGCAGGCCAGCTACAAACTGGTTGAAAAACCCGAAGAGTCGAAAGCAGACGCCAAGGCCGCGCAGGAAGCCAAAGCAGCCGCGGCACAACGTCCGCAGGCAGCGGTAAAAGGCATCACTCCGGCCCAGCCCGCACCCAAGCACGAAGCCAAGGAAGAGAAGAAGACCTCTCTGCTCGGCAGCCTGGTCGGCTGGCTGAAATCGCTGGGCGGCGAAAGCGAACCGGCTAAACCTGCCGCATCGGCCAAGGGCGGACGCAACAACCAGCGTCGCGACCGCAACGAGCGCGGTGAACGCGGCGAGCGTAGTGAAGGTGGCAACAAGCAACGCCGTGACCGCAACGAGCGCGGTGAACGTGGCGAGCGTAGCGAAGGCGGCAAGCAACGCCGTGACCGCAACGACGCCCCGCGCGCCGAGGGCAAGGAACAAAAGGATCAACAGGAGAATCGCGGCGAGCGTCAACAGCAGCAACCGCGCCAACCGCGTCCGGCCAACACCGAAAAACCCGCACTGGAGACGCAGAAACCTGCCGTCGCCGGTGAACAGGGCGAAGAAGGCAACGGCAATCGCGAGGGCCGCAAGCGCGGTCGTCGCGGCGGTCGTCGCGAGCGTGAGCGTCGCGAACAGCAGGTGGCAGCACCGGCCGGCGAGAACGTCGAGTTGCAAGCGGGTGAACAGAACGCGATGCCGGCAAGCAGCGAAGTCGTTGCAGCGGCACCCGCACCTGTCGCGCGCACGAAACCGAGCGAGTACATCGCCTATCCGGACGCATATCCGGAATCGATGAAGAAGGTCGAGCCGACCGAAGTGGTGAGTCAACCGGCACAGGTGGCTACCCCGGCAGCGGTCGTTGTGGCTCCTGCAGTCGTTGCTCCTGTTGTCGTGGCTGCACCGGTTGCAGCTCCCGTCGACCTCTCCAGCAGCGGACTGACCATGATCGAGACCGACCCGAACAAGGCCGCGACCGTGGCCCCGGTAGTCGATAGCCGCTCGCAGGCACCGCGTCGCCGTCAGCGTCAGCGCGAGGTCTACACCATCGAGAACAGCGAACCGCTGCAGCAGGTGGAAACACAGTCCCCGAACTAAGCAGTTTCGGCGGATAATAAAAGCGCACGGGATACCGTGCGCTTTTTTATTTCGGGGAAGCCATATGCGCCACGTCCTGCTTGCACTCTGCCTTTTCGCCATCGCGTCCGCCGCCCAGGCGCTCGGGCCTGATCCGCACCGCGACTGGCTCACTGCGGATAGTGAACATTTCCGCGTCAACTACGCCGATCCGCAGCGCGTGCAGGCCGAGCGCATCACCGACATCGCCGAACGCGTCTATGCCCAGCTGACCCGCGAATTGCAATGGGAGCCTCGCAGCAGGATCGAGATCATCGTGCTGGATGAGTTCGATATCGCCAACGGCTTCTCCACGCCCTACCCGTTCAACGAGACCGCCATCTTCCTGACCCCGCCCGACGAGGGCGAACTGCTGGACAACAGCATCTGGCTGGAACTGCTCATCACCCACGAACTCACGCACACCATCCATCTGGACAAGGTGCGCGGCGTACCCGGCGTGATGCGCCAGATATTCGGCCGCCATCTGCCTTTGTTCCCCAACCTGTGGCAACCGACCTGGGCCATCGAAGGTATCGCCACCTATAACGAAAGCACTCCCGAGACAGGCCAGGGCCGTTTGCGCGGCCCCATCTTCGAGGCTTGGATGCGCATTGAGCATGAGCGCGGTTTCAAATCGCTGTCGGAGATGAACGCCGATGGTCGCGCACTGCCGACATCCAAACAATATCTGTACGGTGTCTACTTCTACGACTTCCTCGCACGCAACTACGGACAGGAAGCGATCTACAAATACATCCACCGCTACAGCGGCAACTTCCCGCTGGTCGCGCGCGTGCATACCAATCCTGTGTTCGCGACGGGCAAGACCATGGATGTGCTGTGGGACGAATTCATCGCCGACCTGAAAGAACAGATGAACCGGCGCGAAGCGCCGCTGAAGACGATGGCACGCGCGACCGGCGATGTCATCCTGCCCGCCCAGTTCGCGATCGACTCGCTGGCACCCGCGACCGATGGCGGCGTGCTGGCGGTTGTGAACGACGGCTTGTTGCGCACCAAGCTGCTGCATGTCGATGCACAGGGGAACAAACGCCGCCTCGCCAACGTCCGGCCCGGTGCACATATCGACGTGCGCGCGGACGGCACCGTCCTGATCGCGCAACCTGAGATCTGCCGCAACTACAACTACTATTACGACCTCTACACCCTGAGTCCATCCGGCAGCAAACAGCGCAAGACCGAATGCGGACGCTACCGGCGCGCAGTGTGGCTGGGCGAGCAGGTCGCCGCATTGCGCACCGTCGGCGGTATCACCACGCTGAGCATCCTCGACACGCGCGAATGGAGCGAGGTAAAGAAGCTGTACCAGACACCGGACCAGGTCGAAGCGATCGACCTCGCGGGCAGCCCCGACGGAAAACATATCAGCCTGTCGATCAAACATGCCAATGCCTGGCAAGTGCTGGAATTCGACAGCACCGGCGGCACACCGCGCGTACTGTTCAACCACGATGCGCCTATCCACAGCCTGCGCTACGCGCGCGACGGCAGCGGTCTGGAATTCATCGCCGCAAAGGATGGTGTCTACAACCTCTGGCGTTACTCCCCGGGCAAGCCGGAGTTGGCGCGCCTGAGCCACACTTACACTGCAGTGATGTTGCACAGTGGCATCGCGCAGGACGGCTCGGTCGTGCTGGGCGTGCTGGCTGCAGGCGGCACCGAGTTGCGGCGCATGCCGACCACCACAGTGCTCGCCCAGGCAAAACCGGATACCCGCCTGACCACCGCGCAGCAGGGCGACACGCCGCCGGTCACTCATCCGCTGGGCGAAGCCCGCGACTACCTTGCCCTGAGATCGATATATCCGCGCGCCTGGATGCCAGCCTCGTTCGTCGACCGCGGGCTGAGCGCCTATGGCGTATCTGTCTTCGGCAACGACGCCCTGCTCTGGCACAGCTACACCGCCAACCTGCTGTGGGAGACCTCGCAACATGAAGCGATGGGCAGCTTCAACTACGAATACCTTGGCCGGCATTTCTTCACTGTCTCGCGCGAGTTGTGGGCAAGGCAATGGACGGGCACCGGCAACAACGAGACCACCACGCAATATGACCGCACCACCGATGTGCAATGGGCCTCGATGCTGCCGATGCTGCAGAGCGAACGCCGTCTCTATTTCGGCATAGGTGCCGCCATGCAGACCACTGACCGCGTACTTGGTCACAACAACGCGCAGACCGCGGGTCTATCCACGCGGGCACAGGACGAGCGCATCGCCGCCGCCTTCCTGCGCTACGACACGCGCGACAGCAACTGGTATGCCGACGGCATCAACCGCGGCAATCTGACCACCCTGCTCTACGAGAGTTATCGCCCGTTCAACAGCTATTACGACGGGCATATGGTCCGCATCGATACGCACGGCTACCTGCCGATCGGCAGGACGGTGCTGAGTGCCAGATGGACGGAAGCCCGCGCGCAGGACATCACCGAACCGTTCTATCTCGGCGGTGCCTTCGAGCACGGCCTGACCCAGCCCCCCATGCTCAACCAGCGCGAGCTGCCGCTGCGCGGATACCGGGGCGGCGATCTGGAAATGCGCGGGCAGAATGCCCGCAGCGCGAGTGTCGAATGGCGTACACCCATCGCAGACATCGACCGCCACGCCATGACCCCGCCCATCGGCATCAACCGCCTTTCCACCGCAGTGTTCATGGATGCGGGCCGTGCCTGGGACAACGGCAGCCAGCGCCCGAAATACTATCGCGGCGTCGGCATCGAACTGCTGGGCGAGATCAGGTTGATCTACCTTGCCACTGTCCCGGTACGGCTGGGCATCGCGCACGGCCTTGACCATCCCGGCGGTGTGCGCGGATATCTGCAACTGGGACAATCGTTCTAGGAAGGAAACTCTCCCTGAATTATGAATGGTGGAGCACCGGCTTATTCGTATAGTCCGTTTGGACTGGACATAAACGCTTGCAGAGTGCGCTCTGTACTGGTTAACTTTGCAACATGAAGAAGATCCGAATCATGCTTGTCGACGACCACGCCATGTTCCGTTCCGGCTTGCGTATGGTTTTGCATGAAAGTCTGCCGGACACGGAGATCATCGAAGCCGGCACGCTGAACGAGGCGATGCAATGCGCCCCTGATCAGCTCGATGTGGTATTGCTGGATATCAAGCTGCCCGGTTTGAACGGCGTGGATGGGATCGCTCTGATCAAGCGCAGGTGGCCGCAGGCCCCCGTGCTGATGCTGTCGTCGCAGGACGAGCCCGAAACAGTGCAAATGGCTCTTGCGCGCGGGGCGACATGCTTCATCTCCAAAGCGGACACAGCGGAAAGGATCGTGACCTTGCTTGAGATGGTCTTGCGCGGCGACGTCTTTGCGACGATGGATCAGGCCAATAGCGGCGGCAATACTCCCGGGATGCCGCAGCATCTCACTCCGCGCCAATGCGAAGTGCTCGATCTGCTATGCAAGGGCATGTCGAACAAACTGATCGCCCGCGAACTCGACCTCTCCGAAAATACCGTGCGTGGCCACGTGCAGGCAATACTTGGCTTCCTGCAGGTATCAAGTCGTTCGGAGGCGGTATTTGCCGCACGCAACCGGGGTCTGGTCGGCTGATGCGGCTTCGCAAACTCCTGCGACTTTCCGAAACTCACATCCTGGTAGAACAGGTCAGGCTGGTGCTCAGCCACGTATATAGCTCGGCTGTTTCTGGCACATTGCTGGCTCTGCTGATGCTCTGGGTGCTGAGCAACGAGAGCAACGCATTCAACATGAGGCTATGGTGCGCCGCCATGCTATTGTCAAAAGCGGCCAGCCTCATCCACGGACATCGGCAGCTTTCCAGTGGCATCCAAGCCGAGCGTGCCTATCGTATCGCTCTCGAACTGATGCTCCTGAATGCAGTGGAAGGCGCGCTGTGGGGAGCGATGGCCTGGGCTGCGCTGGATAACACCGGCGGCAATGCCGCCATCTTGGTGATCGCTGTCACCGCCGCCGCCGCAGGTGCCGCGGTACCTGAGATGTCGCCCGTATTGCCTGTGTTCTTCGCCTTTGTCATCCCGGAACTGGGCGCCGTGCTCTCGCGCATCATCCTGCTGGACGATCCTTTCTACGATGCACTGGCACTGGGCAGCCTGCTCTACATCGGCCATCTCAGCATGCAAGCAGTGAACAGCTGGAAAGCGATACTCAGCGCGATCGGGCTGCGCTTCGAGAACGCCGAACTGGTGGACCAGCTGCGCATAGAGACCAGCATCGCTGAAGCCGCCATGCGCGAGGCGGAACATGCCAACACCGCCAAGTCAAAGTTCCTCGCCGCTGCCAGTCACGATCTGCGCCAGCCGATCCACGCGCAGGGGCTATTCCTTGAAGCGCTTGCGCGCACCGACCTGACCCCGCACCAGCGCGAATTGCTCTCCAGCGTGCGTTCGTCATCCGAGGCCTCGGGAGAACTGCTCAATGCGCTGCTTGATTTCTCGCGCATCGAGGCGGGCGTGGTCAAGCCGCATATTCAATCCTTCCGCCTGCAACCGCTGCTCAACAAGATCGAGAACGAACTCGCGCCACAGGCCGACGCCAAGAACATCGTTTACCGTTCACGCGAAACTTCGCTGGTCGTGCGATCCGATCAGGTGTTGCTCGAATCCATATTGCGCAATCTGGTAACCAATGCGATCCGCTACACCCAAAGCGGCGGCGTACTCGTGGCGTGCCGACAGCGAAGCGGACAGGCTGTACTGGAGATATGGGATACGGGAATCGGTATCGCGCCCGAATTCCAGCAGGAGGTGTTTCGTGAGTTCTACCAGTTGGGTAATCCGGAAAGAGATCGTAACAAGGGGCTTGGACTGGGACTGGCGATCTCGGAAGGACTGGCACGCACTCTCGAACATCGTCTGGAACTTGTTTCGAAGCCGAATCGCGGTAGCGTGTTCCGGCTGTATCTGCCCATATCATCCGACATCGTCTTGGCCAATCATGCCGTGATGCAAAGCAGGACCAGAGTGTTGCGTGCCAGCGTGCTGGTCATCGACGACGATGAGATCGTGCGTGATGGCATGCTGCAGCTGTTGCGCGACTGGGGATGCGAATGCGAGGCGGTTGAATCCATCGAAGAAGCGCTCGTGATCGCCCGGCTACGTCCGCCCGACGTGATCATCAGCGATTACCGTCTGCGCAAGCAGCGTACCGGCGTCGAAGCCATCGCCGCCGTGCGCGAGCTGCTGGGCACCGACCTGCCCGCCCTGTTGATCACAGGCGACACCGCGCCAGAACGCTTGCGCGAGGCACAGGCCAGCGGCATACCGCTGCTGCACAAGCCGGTCTCACCAGGCAAGCTATACAAAAAACTCGTTGAATTACAGCAGGGAATTCTCTAAGTTCAGCTCAAGTTCTGCTCGCGAATGTGGCGTAGCAGACCAGCCGCCGCATCCTCAACCATATCCAGCACGCGCTCGAAACCATCTGCACCGCCGTAATAAGGATCGGGCACTTCGCGTTCGCTGTGATGCTCGGCGAATTGCAGGAACAGGCCTAGATGACTTTCCGCATCGCGCGGGCGCAGACTCTCAAGGATGGAAAGGTTAGCCTCGTCCATCGCCAGCACGTAATCGAAGCGCCTGAAATCCTCCGCCCCAACCTGCCTGCCGCGCAGCTTGCTCATGTCATAGCCGCGCTGTTTCGCGACACGCTGTGTGCGCGCATCCGGCGCATCGCCGATGTGGTAATCATGCGTGCCGGCCGAATCGATATGGATGTGCTCGGCCAGACCTTCCTGCTCGACGTAGTGACGGAACACCGCTTCAGCAGTGGGTGAACGGCAGATGTTGCCCATGCACACGAACAGGACTTTGACTTTCATGCTTTCACTCACAACGGCGAAATGAACACGCTCTCGCGCAGCCTCTTCAACTGGTCGCGTACTTGCGCGGCCTTCTCGAATTCCAGATTCTTGGCTGCCTGCAGCATCTCTTTTTCCAGACGCGCGATCTCTTTCGACACTTCCTTCTCGCTCATGGCCAGGTACTTCGCCTGTGTCTGCGCAGCTTTGAGCGAGGAACGTTCGTCGTTAACATCGTAGGCGCTGTCGATGATGTCCTTGATGCGCTTGACGATGGACTGCGGCGTGATGCCGTGCGCTTCGTTGTGTGCGATCTGCTTGGTACGGCGGCGGTCTGTTTCGGAAATGGCCTTGCGCATGGACTCGGTGATGCGGTCAGCGTACAGGATGGCGGTGCCGTGCAGATGGCGTGCTGCGCGGCCGATGGTCTGGATCAGCGAGCGTTCGGAACGCAGGAAACCTTCCTTGTCTGCATCCAGGATCGCCACCAGCGAAACCTCGGGGATATCCAGACCTTCGCGCAGCAGGTTGATGCCGACCAGCACGTCAAACATGCCCAGGCGCAGGTCGCGGATGATCTCCACCCGCTCCACGGTCTCGATATCCGAGTGCAGGTAGCGCACCTTGATGCCGTGCTCTGAGAAATACTCAGTCAGGTCTTCGGCCATGCGCTTGGTCAGCGTGGTCACCAGCACGCGTTCGCCCACGTTGGTACGCAAAGTCACTTCCGACATCAGGTCGTCCACCTGATTGGTGGCCGGACGCACTTCGATAGTCGGGTCGATCAGGCCGGTCGGGCGCACCACCTGCTCCACCACCTGCCCGGTGTGTTCGGCTTCGTAGGTGGAAGGCGTGGCGGAGACGAAGATGGTCTGGCGCATGATCTTCTCGAACTCGTCGAAGCGCAGTGGGCGGTTATCCAGCGCGGACGGCAGGCGGAAACCGTAATTGACCAGGTTCTCTTTGCGCGCGCGGTCGCCCTTGTACATGCCGCCGATCTGCGGGATGGTGACGTGACTCTCGTCGATGACCATCAGTGCGTTGGGCGGCAGGTAATCCATCAGCGTGGGCGGTGCTTCATTCGCGCCGCGCTGCGACAGATGCCGCGAATAGTTCTCGATACCTTTGGTGAAGCCGATCTCGGCCAGCATCTCCAGATCGTGGCGCGTGCGCTGCTCGATGCGCTGCGCCTCCACCAGCTTGTTCTCTTTGACAAAGAAAGCGATGCGTTCGGCCAGTTCGACCTTGATGGTCTCGATGGCCTTCAAGGTCGTCTCGCGCGGCGTCACGTAATGGCTGGAGGGATATACGGTATAGCGCGGCACGCGCGTCTGGATATGCCCGGTGAGCGGGTCAAACAACGCCAGCGATTCCACCTCGTCGTCGAACAGCGTCACGCGCAAGGCGTTCTCGCTGCTTTCCGCCGGGTAGATGTCGATCACGTCGCCGCGTACACGGAAGTTGCCGCGAGCGAAGTCGATATCGTTACGCTCGTACTGCATCGCCACCAGACGCTGGATCACATCGCGCTGCGCCATCTTCTCGTGCTCGCGCAGATGCAAAATCATGCCGTGATAATCCACCGGGTCGCCGATACCGTAGATCGCCGAAACCGTCGCAACGATGATACAGTCCTGCCGCTCCAGCATCGACTTGGTGGCGGACAGACGCATCTGCTCGATCTGCTCGTTGATGCTGGAATCCTTCTCGATATACACATCGCGCGACGGCACATAGGCCTCGGGCTGGTAGTAGTCGTAATAGGAAACGAAATACTCGACGGCGTTGTCGGGAAAGAAATCGCGCAACTCGGAATACAACTGCGCTGCCAGCGTCTTGTTCGGCGCCATCACAATGGCCGGCCGCCCGGTGCGCGCGATGACATTGGCGATGGTGAAAGTCTTGCCTGAGCCGGTCACCCCCAGCAGTGTCTGGTAGGCGAGACCATCCTCGATGCCTTCCACCAGCTGCGCGATGGCCGTGGGCTGGTCACCTGCCGGATCAAAAGGCAGGTGGAGCAGATAGGGGCTGTCGGGGAAGGTGATGGTTTTCATGGGCGGCGGGTATTGTACGGGGAAAGGCACAATTGCCAAACCACAATGCTTGAAGGTTACTGACAACGTTGTGTCAGTTGGAATTATTCAAGGTGAAGCGCAGCAATACCCATCCTGACTAATGGCACTCTGGCAAAATTGCCCAACTCAACTTCCGGAATCATGGAAGCAAATCTGGTTGCGCCCCGCCTCCTTCGCTCGATACATCGCCTTGTCGGCCCATTTGAGAATATTCTCCGCGCTCACATCATTGTGGAATAGCACCACGCCTATGCTGGCGCCGACGTTCTGATACGTGATCATCTTCGTTGTGCCTGTGGGATTGGGGATCAGATAATAGGGTTCTGCCAGGGCAACGCGGATCTTCTCCGCCACAATCTGTGCTTCTTTGGCGCTTGCGGCTTCTTCCCCGGCCAGCTCGCTGAGTACCACCACGAATTCATCTCCTCCGAAGCGCGCCACGGTGTCCACTTCGCGTACGCAACGGGCAAGGCGATGGGCCACCTCCACCAGAAGCAAGTCGCCTGCTTTGTGGCCGTACTTGTCGTTGAGCGGCTTGAAGTTGTCCAGATCGAGGAACATCGCTGCGCCATAGCGACCGCTGCGTTTGCAGGCTGCGATGGCTTGTTCCAGACGGTCATCCAGCAGCCGGCGATTGGGAAGTTGCGTCAGGGTGTCGTAGAAAGCGAATTCCTTGATCTTCTGCTCCGCCATTTTGCGCTCGGTAACATCGTGCGACACGACGACCACCCTCTGCGGCTTGCCCTGACTATCCTTGATCACTCCGCTACTGGATTCCATGTAGCAGATGCCACCGTGGGGCAGCAGGAAACGGTATTCCGTCCGCCGTCCCATACCGCATTGAAAAGCGTCGTTGAAGATTTTCCTGACACGTTCGCGGTCTTCCGGATGGATCTCGGCGAAGGAGTCCGTACCTTTCAGGGATGCCACATCACCAAATAGTCTGGCATAGGATGGACTGTTGTAGATTCGCCGTCCTTTCATATCGAGCACCGCGATGAAGTCCTCGACATTCTCCGCAATGAGGCGAAAGAACTCTTCCTGTTCTGCAAGATCCTTGTCCACCTGCTCGCGCCTGGCGATCTGCTGCTCCAGTTCCCCATTCAGCTTCATCACCTGCGCCCCGGACTTCTTGACTTCATCAAACTCCTTCTTGAGCTGCAAACGGTAGCGGTGCATCGCCTCGATTGAAAAGGACACGATGATGCCGTCCAGCAGGAACACCATGTTTGACCAGAAGCTGAGACGAAGTACTTCCATCGAAATGGAGTAATAAGGCGGCGTGAAGATGTAGGTGGCGAGCACCAATCCAATCACCGTGGCGAGCATCCCGGACTTGTATCCACCAAAGATTGCGGCAAGGGTGACAGAGGGGAAAAAGGTAACGTACTGTACACCGGCACTGACGGGAGCGATCGCCAAACGCACGAACAACGCCACCGCCATCAGGACAAGCGTCAACAGATAGGCGTAGATACCATCGCGTTTTCCCGGAACGAGCAATGGGAACCTGAGAATAAATCCCAGTCTCAAGCGATTCGCGAGTGCTGTCAGGTTTTCATACATGGGCAACCCCGGTTGGCGCTATACATAGGGAAAAAATCTTAGCGAGCGGCTGCATGGCAAGCGCGCAGTAGATTTATGGCGCTATGTATAGAAATGCATGAGATTGCCAGCCTACACCTATTCCAGAATTGGATTGTGAAAAACCGGTGAAACCTGTCTGAGTTTGTCGAAGGGCCGGGATATCCCCTCCCGGCACCGGGGCCAATAAAACTATTGGAGTCGTGCCAGCGGGTTCTGCCGGTAGAAACGCACCAGTTGTTCGTACACTGCCGGGTAAGCCTGCTGCAGCAAGTCAGGTACCTCGAAGAAGTATTCGCTGAGGACAGCAAAGAACTCGGCCGGGCTTTCCGTGGCATAAGGATCGATCACCGTGGCTTCGTTGATATCCACGCGGCGGCAGAGATCGTCGTAGGCGGCCTGGAAATCGCGTGCCCAATCTTCCGGAATCATGCCGGTGTGCAGTGGTGGCCGGCCGTTCGCGTCGCCGTTCATCATGTCCAACTTGTGGGCGAATTCGTGGATCACGACGTTGAAGCCCTCGCCCTGCCCAGAGTGTTCCACATCTTCCCACGACAGCACCATCGGGCCGCCCTGCATCGCTTCGCCGCTGCGCACATCGCGCACATGGTGGACGATGCCGTCTTCGTCCATGTGCTCGCCTTCGTAGATGAATTCGCCCGGATACACCACGATCTCACGCCAGCCTTCGTAGCCCTCGTAGCCGATGTTCAGTACCGGCAGTGCAGCGAAGACAGCAATGGCGGTGGCCATACCGTCGTCCACCTCGATACCGCCTGCACCGGAGAAGGCCTTGTCGGCCAGCAACTGCGCCGCCAGTTCGCGCAACCGCGCGCGTTCTGCGGCATCCAGCCCGTCGAACAGCGGCAGTCCCATGACTGCCTGCAAGGTTGCCTCGTCCAGCGCGTGGCTACCCATACCGCCGCCGAACAAACTTGCAAGCAACGCTAGGGGGATATGTTTCGCATCACGCCCGCGCATTGTTCGTTTCCTTTTCCAAATCGGGAGCCAAAGTCTGCAACACTACAACCATGCTGCACCGCGTACACCGCTGGAATCGCCATAGCGGTGCTGCGCCAGTTTGGTATCCACCCTGTCCGAAAACACCCATTGGCCCCACAACGGAGGTACGTTCGCATACAGCCGCTCGATATTGGACATGCCCCCGCCCAGCACGATGACGTCCGGGTCGAGGATGTTGATGACGTGCGCAAGGGAACGTGCAAGGCGGTGCTCGTAGCGTTGCAGACTGCGCTCGCAGACCGCATCACCCTGCTCTGCGCGCGCCACGATCTCCTCTGCGCTCAGTGCGATGCCTGCCTCGATCTGGTGCAGCTTCGCCATACCCGGCCCGGAGAGAAAGGTCTCGATGCACCCGTACTTGCCGCAATAGCATGACGGGCCGGGGAGTTCTTCTGCCTGTGGCCAAGGCAGCGGGTTGTGGCCCCACTCGCCCGCGATGCCGTTGGGGCCGGTAAGCACATGCCCGTTGACGACGATGCCCGCGCCTACGCCGGTGCCAAGGATGACGCCGAACACGACCGAGGCACCTGCCGCCGCGCCGTCCGTAGCTTCGGAGAGCGCGAAGCAGTTGGCGTCGTTGCTGATCTGTACTTTGCGTTGCAGCAGAGATTCGAGGTCTTGCAGGATGGGCTGGCCGTTGAGCGCGATTGAGTTGGAGTTCTTGAGGCGTCCGGAGGCGCGCGAGAGCGCGCCGGGGGTACCGATACCGAGCGAGCCTTGCTGCCCCAGTTCCACTTCGGCGTCACGCACGAGTTGGGCGATGGTTTGCAGGATCTCGCCGTAGTTGTCTTTTGGGGTGGGTACTCGGCGGCGCAGGAGTTCTTTGCCGCTGTCGTCTAGCGCGATGATCTCTATCTTGGTGCCGCCGAGGTCGATGCCGAGTCTCATGATTTCTGTCTTTCTGTGCCGAACTTCTGCGGCGAATCATCTCAGCCGGGATTGTCTACCGAGAACATGCTCCATGGATAGGTGATGAACAACTGGCTTTGCACGCCTTCCCTGCCGTTCGCCAGATCGAAGCGGATGATGACACCGGACAGTATCATGCGCGCGCCGATGCCGTAGCTCTCACGTCCGTTCTTGAACAGTTGGCCGAATTCATCCGCCACCATGCCGCGCTCCCAGAATGCGGCAAGCTGAATGCCTGTACGTACGCCCCTGGCCAGATAGATGTCAAACGGGGTGCGTTCGTCGGTGAGGTTCCAGCGGTATTCGACACCATAGAACAGCGACTGTCCCGCGTAGTAACGCCAGTTGTCGTAAGAACGCAGACGCTGGGTGCCGCCCAGCGGCGAGGCAGTGCCGTAGATGTTGTTGGCGAGTTTGCCTGCCAGCAGTTTGTCTTCGGTGGCGAGACAGGCATCGCGGTTCGGGCCAACGGGGTATTGGGTGCAGTTCAGGCCGTAGCGCTGCTGCAACAGGGTCGTGTCGGTGAGCCCCTGACGGGTGACATGGGCGCGCGAGTAGAACAGGTTGAAGGCCAGCGTGTCCCACTGACGCATCGGCGCATAGCCGGAGAAATTGTAGTCGTTGACGTAATACTCGCTCTCGTCGGCACTGCGGCTGTCGGGCAGGCGGCTGGAGAATTCGAAACGCGCGCCGCTGCGCGGATCGAGACGGTCGTCGGTCAGATCGATCGAACCGCCCAATGAGTAATAGTTGCCCTTCTTCCAACTGGTATCCACGCCGGCGAACGCCTGGTCGTT
The DNA here is from genome assembly GCA_030651895.1 of Sideroxyarcus sp. Classification (GTDB taxonomy): domain Bacteria; phylum Pseudomonadota; class Gammaproteobacteria; order Burkholderiales; family Gallionellaceae; genus Sideroxyarcus. The sequence continues at coordinate 351,830 of JAUSBR010000010.1, forward strand.
GATATCAAGCACTTCGATCAGCCGGTTCCTTCCCCTCAGAGCACGCACAAACAGCTCATAGCGGCGCTCGTCGAAAGTGAGGGTCATCTGCCCGATGAAGTAGTTCCCTTCCACCTTGGGACGAATCAGATCGTCTGGGGATGAATCGATGCCGCGATTGTAGGAGGTGGAGGCGACCTTGTAGTCGTTGTAGCCGACATCGATGATCAGGCGTTGCGGCACGACGTGGTAATCCAGCAAGGCGGCACCGGTGGCCTTGATGTCACCGCGCACGTAGTAGCCGGTGAAGTCGGTGTCGCTGCCGCCCATATTGGAAACGCTGGCGCCGACCCCGGCGGCCGTGCCCATGCCGGGTATCTCGCCCGCTATGGGATAGAGGTAATAGGCAAAGTCCTTGCCGAACTGGTCCTTGCGGCGTTCGACCGGGTCGGCATAGCTTACGTTGCCAAACAGTGTCAGCAGCATACAACCCAGGAACAACCTGACTTTGAGGTCCATGATGAATCCTGCCTTTCCGCTAAGCCGTCACGCTTCCCTGAGGATTCTAGTCTGCTGTGGGGCCCATGACAATTTGCTGCAGCTCGCGATCGCCGGAATATGATCGTTGCGCGATTGCAAATCCATGACACAAGGTCGATACTGGCAATTGATGCAACTGTTCTTATCCTTCGTTGAAAATAACTGCATGATTTCCTTTGCCCGCAAGCTACTGACACTACTCTGCACAACAGGGTTGCTGTGGATTTCTTCTGCCAGTGCGCAGACGGTGGAGATCGGCGTACTTGCCTTCCGCCCCAAGCCGGAGATGCTCAAGCAATGGCAGCCGCTGGGCAAAGCACTGAAACGTGCCATCCCGCAGCATGAGTTCAATATCAAGGTCTACCACTATCCCGAACTGGAACAGGCGGTCATCGACAAACGGGTGGATTTCGTCCTCACCAATCCGGCGCACTTTGTCCTGTTGAGCAGGCGCCTCGGGGTGTCTGCGCCATTGGCGACGTTGATCGTCGATGATAACGGTGTGCCTTTATCGTCCTTCGGTGGTGTGATCTTCGCGCTTGCCGAGCGCGCCGACCTGCAAAAACTCACCGATCTCAAAGGGAAACGCCTAGTGACACCAGACCTGGGTTCTTTCGGCGGCTATCAGGCACAAGCCTACGAATTGGCCTTGGCTGGCGTGCGATTACCGGGCGATGCCGCAGTTCAGGTTGTCGGCATGCCGCACGACAATGTGGTCAATGCCGTGCTGCATGGAGGCGTCGATGCCGGATTCGTACGCACCGGCATGCTGGAGGCGTTGGCACATGAGGGCAAGCTGAGACTGTCGCAGGTTCGGATATTGAATCAACAACATGTCGCCGGTTTCCCGCTCCTCCTTTCCACGCGCCTCTACCCCGAATGGACTTTTGCCGCCTTGCCGCATGTGGACGAAAATATCTCGCGCCGCGTCGCTGCCGCCCTGTTCCAGCTGGAAGACGATGCGGCGACCACCCGCGCCATCGGCATTCACGGCTTTACGACTCCCAGCGATTATTCCCATGTCGAAGAGCTCCAGCGCGAATTGCGCTTGCCACCGTTCGACAGCACGCCAAAATTTACCCTGCATGACGTGTGGACGCGTTACTACTGGCAATCTGTTTCGGCTGCCTCTGCCAGCCTGGTGATTCTGCTGCTGGCGATTAGTTTGTTCATGACCAATCGCCGCTTGCACACCCAAAGTAACAAACTCAAAAATGAAGTTCGCTTTCGCCACGGCCTTCTTGATGCACTGGGCGAAGGTGTATATGGCGTGAATCACCGCGGGCACTGCGTCTTCATCAATCCTGCTGCCTTGAGGATGTTGGGATTCGATGAGACCGACATCATCGGAAAAGATCAGCACGCACTGTTCCATCATCACCGCCAGGATGGCTCGACCTATCAGAGATTCGATTGCCCGATCCAGCTGTCGATGCTCGATGGCAAGACGCGTAGCGGCGAAGATTGGTTCTGGCGCAAGGATGGCAGCGGATTTCCGGTTGCTTTCACTGTCGCCCCCAACCTGATAGAAGCCGGGAGCGAGGGTGCTGTGGTGGTATTCCATGACATCACAGAGCGAAAACACAACGACGAACGCATCCGTCATCTGGCACAGCACGACACGCTGACCGACCTCCCCAACAGGGCGTTATTAAAAGACCGTTTACAGCAGGCGATGTCCTACGCCAAACGCGACAAGCAACATGTCGCATTGATGTTCGTCGATCTCGACCGTTTCAAGCCGATCAACGACACCATGGGGCACATCGTCGGGGATTGGTTGCTGAAGGAAACCGCGAACCGCATGCGCAGTTGTGTGCGCGAATCGGATACCGTGGCGCGCGTCGGCGGCGACGAATTCGTGGTGTTGTTGCGCACTGTGGAAAACGAAGAAGATGCCTTGATGGTGGCCGAGAAGATCCGCAATGTATTGAACAAGCCTTTCGAGCTCGCCCAGCAAAGCCTGCAGATATCCTGCAGTATCGGATTGGCTTTATACCCGGAACACGCGAATAACGAGACTGAACTGCTGGACTACGCGGACATCGCCATGTATCAGGCCAAACAACTCGGACGCGACAAGGTGCAGGTGTTTTTACCAGAGTGCAACAAACAGCGTTGATCGATCAGGCGCCGCCTGCCTTGATGGTGCCGGTTCCGGCGGATAACTGTTCCAGGACGGTATTCCAGAATGCATCCCCTCTCTTTTTGCCGGCAGCGCTCTCGATCACGTTGCGGCACTGTTCCACCTGTTTTGCGAATTCTTCGATGGATAGGGATTTTTCCAGACGCATGGAAAGCGGGTCGCCCGCCGGGCCCAGGATCTCGATGACAAGATGGGAAACGGTACGCACGAGTTCCTTGGGAGGGGCTTTCACGTTCTGAGCGGGAGCTGACGCTGCGGCTGCACTCGCTACGGAAGAGGCGACTGCCTCGATGAAGCCGCCTTCGACAAGCATGGTAAAGAACGTGGCGGAATCACCCAGAGCTGCGGTGTTAGCCAGCAGCTGCTCGGTGCCGGTCTTTCCATCCACCATCACTAGCAGGCTGCGCACCCGCGACGGCAACTGAAAAGCCCGGGTCGCCACTTCCTGTTGACCTTTGGCAGTCTTGATGTAAATAGCCTGCAGATCCATCTCTCTCTCCATCCTGTCCATCATCGCTCGTCACCTGAACCTGCTTCACTTGGCTGGGGACTATATACCAGGTTTATTTCAATTTGTTCGGCCGTTGTTTTTCTGCGACGTATCGGCCATTTCGGCGAAACCGGCTCTGCCGACGACAGACGCGCAACCCCTTTGTGCCGGCTCGATACGCTAGCCTCCTTATCAATCATGCAGGGCTTCTGCATTCAATCTTTCCCGGCAACGGGTATAATTCGCCCCAACGTTCAACCCCAAGGAAATATCGTGTCTCTCTCCACCCGCGTACAAGCCATCAAACCCTCTCCCACCCTTGCCGTAACTGCCCGCGCTGCCAAACTGAAAGCCGAAGGCAAGGACATCATCGGACTGGGGGCCGGAGAACCGGACTTTGATACGCCGCAACATATCAAGGATGCCGCGATCGCGGCGATCAACAAGGGTTTCACCAAATACACTGCGGTCGGCGGCACGCCCTCCCTCAAGCAGGCCATCATCGCCAAGTTCAAGCGCGACAACGGCCTCGACTACACGGCCAAGCAGATCCTAGTGTCCTGCGGCGGCAAACAGAGCTTCTTCAACCTGGCACTGGCGACGATCAATCCGGGCGATGAGGTCATCATTCCCGCACCGTACTGGGTATCGTACCCGGACATCGTGATCATCGCGGAAGGCAAGCCGGTGATCGTGCAGGCCGGCATCGAACAGGGTTTCAAGATGACGCCCGCGCAACTGGCGGCGGCAATCACAGCCAAGACCAGAATGGTCGTGATCAACAGCCCGAGCAACCCGTCCGGTGCGGTATACACGCTGGAAGATCTGAAGGCGCTGGGCGAAGTGCTGCGCAAACACCCGGATATCATCATCGCCACCGACGACATGTACGAACACATCGCGCTGACCGACGCCAAGTTCGTCAACATCCTGGATGCCTGCCCCGACCTGTATCCGCGCACCATGGTGCTGAACGGCGTTTCCAAAGCCTACGCGATGACCGGCTGGCGCATCGGCTATGCAGCGGGTCCCGAGAACATCATCACCGCGATGGAAAACGTGCAGTCGCAAAGCACGTCCAACCCGACCTCGATCTCCCAAGTGGCTGCAGAAGCCGCTTTGAACGGCGATCAGGGCTGTATCACTCCGATGCTTAAGGCATTCCGCGAGCGTCACCTGTTCGTGGTGGACGGCCTGAACAAGATCCCGGGACTGAGCTGCCTCATGGCGGGCGGCGCGTTCTATGCCTTCCCCGATGCGCGCAAGGCCATCGCGACATTGCACAAGAAAGGCACCCTCAAAGAAGCGACAGATATCGCACTGTCCGAATATCTGCTGGTGGAAGCCGGCGTGGCCGTGGTGCCGGGTTCGGCGTTCGGTAGCGAAGGCTATATCCGCCTGTCCTTCGCCACCTCGATGAGCAACCTTGAGGCAGCGCTTGCGCGCATGGCAAAGGCGCTGAGCTAAAACGAATCGGCAACCGACTCCCAAAAACAAAACCGGCCAGATCAGAAATGATCTGGCCGGTTTTTATTCAGAGAGTACTCTCAGCGTCCCGCGCGCAGCTTGGGTTCAGCCAGGGTACCAAACAAGGTCATCTGGTTGTTTCCTGAACGCATCTTGATCTCCGCATTCAAGTTACCCGAAAGCTGACCAGTCGGCGATACATCGAACGAACCTCCCGCACTCAGCATAGGTGAAACGATCTTCAGTTGACGGAAATCGCTTGCACCATTCTCGACGCGCACTGTGCCTATCAGATCGTCAAAACGGGTACGCCCTCCGACCAGATTCTCGCGGCTCAACAGGCGCGCTGTCTCTACCATATCGATAGCCCCGATCTCGCCATTCTTTACTGTGAAAGAAGCCTCCAGACGCCGTGCCCCGCCGAGCTGCGACAGCTTGTCTCCGTTCAGTGTGAAAGTGCCCTCCCCGTACATCTCGCCCTTGATGCCGTATCGAGGAAACATCTTGTCCAGTTCGAATGTCTTCGCTTCGAGGCGTCCCTGCAACTGCCAGCCCTTGCGCCAGCTCAACTTGGCACTGCCCAGCAGGATGCCCTTGAAGATATGGGCGTCCATCTCGGTAAAGTTCACCTCGCCATCGCTCAGGATGCCCTTGGCGCTGAGGTCACTGAACACGATATCGGATAACAGCGGCAGACTGGTCTCTTTCAGACTCACCCCCAATTGCCAGCGTCCCTGATCGGGTTGCAGGTCGACGCTGTATTTTTCATCCGCACTGTGCAAAGCAATACGGGTAAACGCCCCTTGCCCATCCAGTTCGGCAAAGCCACTCAGGCTTGGCAGCGCGACTTCGTCGGTGACGACCTTCACATTCTGCAAAGTAAAGTGGCGAACGGGGAATTGTTTGTCCCCACCCAACGACGTCAAGCTCGGTGCCAGCCTTTCAAGCTGGCTGCCCTTGATACTGACATCTTCCAACTGCACATCACTGAGCACCTTGGTCTCCGAGAACAGAGACAAGATATCAGCACTCAACACCACGTTGGCTATCTGTAAATCCTGTTCGGTGCCGACCGTGACGTTCTGCAATTGTAACTTGGGCGGAATGGATGCGGCGCTCATACTGCCGATACGTACCGGCTGCTTCAATTGTGCCGAAAGGCGTTGTTCCAGCGGTGCTATGTAGTCCTGCAATGGATAGACATAGGGCAGCACCACCACTGCACTCAGCGCAAGCACAGCCAGTCCGAAACCAATCTTCCCCAGCGCCAATGGCTCACGCCGTTTTCTCTGAACCGACTTGTTGGCTGCCTTGGCCTGCGATAAAGCTGCCTGTTGCACAGCTTGCTCGGCCTCGATCTTGGCCTGAGCCTGAGCGCGCTGCTCTGCTTCGGCCCATGCCTTGGCTTGTTCTGCGGCCAGAGCGCGCTCTTCATCTCTCCTGCGTTCTTCTTCTTCGGCTTTTTGCCGCGCCACATCAGCTTCGGCCTTGAGCCGAGCCATCTCGGCCGCCATATCCGGCTTGGAAATCTTTTCCGCCTCAGCCTTGGCCTCGGCAACCGCGCGCTGCGCCGCTTCCCGGCGCGCGTTCGCTTCTGCCTCTGCTGTCTGGTCTACAGGACGGGGGGACAGTTGATCCTCGGGGGTCTGTTCTTCACTCAGGAAATTATCCAGATCGATCTTGAAAGATGAAGTAGCTTCACTCTTGGCAGTTTGCTTCTGGCTATTGGCTCTTGCCAACACTTCCTGCGCAGCAGCTGCAGCGACCACTTCCTTCCTGATACGCTCCTCCGCTTCTCGCGATGCCGCTGCATCTGCTCTGGCTTTAGCTTCAGCCTCCTGTTCGGTTTTGATACGTGCAGCTTGAGCTTCCTGCTCCGCCCTCAAGCGGGTCGCTTCCGCTTCGCGACGTGCCAACTCCTCTGTTGCGAGGCGTACCTGTTCTTCCGCTTCGCGACGTGCCTTCTCTTCCGCTTCGCGACGTGCCTTCTCTTCCGCCTCGCGACGTGCCTTCTCTTCCGCCTCTTGCTTTGCGAGTGCAGCTGCCAGCGCTTTTGCTTCCGCTTCTGCGCGAGCCTTGGCTGCCTCCAGTTCGGCTTTGACGCGAGCAGCTTCCTGCTCCGCCTTAATGCGAGCCGCATCGGCTTCCGCCTTGGCTTTTGCGGCAGCTTCCAGTTCTGCCTTGACACGGGCTGCTTCCTGCTCCACCCGGATGCGAGCCGCATCGGCTTCCGCTTTGGCTTTTGCGGCCGCTTCCAGTTCTGCCTTAACGCGGGCTGCTTCCTGCTCAGCTTTCAATCTGGCTGCTTCTGCATCCTGTTTGGCTTTGGCCTCGGCTACTTGTCTGGCACGCGCAGCCGTTTCGATCTCGGCACGAACGCGCGCATCAGCCTCTGCTTTGGATTTTGCCACGGCTTCCAACGCTGCTTGGGCTTTGGCTGTTTCGCGGGCGGCTTCCTGTTCTGCCCGCATCCTTGCGGCAGCTTCCAGTTTCGCCTTGGCTTCAGCCTGCTCCCGATTTGCAGCTTCCTGCATGGCTTTCGATTCAGCCGCCGCGCGCGCACGTGCGGCAACATCTGCCTCGTGTCTGGCTTTGGCTTCTGCCTTGGCGGCCGCATCGGCACTCGCCCTGGCTTTGGCTGCATCTATGCCCGCTTCCAGTTCGGAACGGGCACGCTCTGCCGCAGCCACCTTGGCTCTTAATTTCGCTTCTTTGCTTGCTTCGTCTTCCACAACCGGCTTCATGCCGGACTGGGCCATGGCGATCTCCAGTTCGGCTCGGGCGAGTTCCGCTTCATCGTCCTTGCCCATGGTCCTGGCAGCTGTTGCAGGATTAAAGGATGGCTTCGAAGCCAAAGAGGTGAAATCAAGCTCTTCCGATTTTGAGGGGGTGGATTGCTTGGGCACGAACATCTTCGGCGCCATGATCTTGGGAGGGGTGATCTTGGGTGAGACGATCTTGGCTTCGGCAGGTCTGTTCTTATCGCGGATGTATTCTCCCGCAACCAGTTCGCCTAGCACTTCATACAGATCATCACGCAAGCTGGGAGGTGCACGTCTGGACATCTCATCCACAGTGGACTTGTTGTCGATCAGGGACATGGCTCGCCGCAGGTCACCAGACAAGTTGGAAAGTTCCTGTTCGCCTTTTGCTGTTTTGATAAATACTGTTTTCTTGTCCATGATCCCAGTTTGATTTATTTACCTGCCAAGCATCCGTGAATGCGTAATGTTCCGCAAAAAAATCGGAATTCTGCACTACACCGCGTTTCTCTTATTGACCAAGACGCTCACAATCATTAGTATAGCGCCCTCATCAATTCCCTGATAGCTCAGTCGGTAGAGCGACGGACTGTTAATCCGCAGGTCCCTGGTTCGAGTCCAGGTCGGGGAGCCAGAATATTAAAGGCCATCTTTCGAGGTGGCCTTTTTATTTTATGGCCGAAATTGGGGAAAGCCAGCAGCTCGTAATAAAAGCTGCCGAGTCGCAAAAAGATACAAATGGAGCAATACCAGTGACAAACGCACAACGCAAAGCACTCAGCCGCATGGCTGAAATGAATTCAGCAAGTAACGACAGAAAGCCTGAACCAACGCACAGTAGCGCGTTCTGCCCGCATGAGGCAGGCGCGTATTACCTTGCGACGGTGGGGACTGTCGGCAAGATCATCAACCTATTCGCCAAGGAAATCGAGCCGCCCGTTTACACCTACACGATCACCAACATTCGTTTTGAACAGGATCCCGATACTGGGAAATGGGTCTGGTTTGACGGGAAAGAAAAGCTATCCCCACGCAAAAACCAGGATGATTGGCGTCTTGGCAGCAAAAAGTTATATGCCTCACGCGAAGGTGCGGAGGCTGAGCTTCAGCGCGCGATGGCCAAGAACGGTGACCGGGTGACCAAGGTACATGACTTGCCAGACTGTATGACTAAACTAAGAAAAATCCGTAGCGCACATCATCCAGACCGCAATAACCCCGATTCCGACCATGATCTCTATCAGGCTGCTATCGAGAAAATTGACAGGATGCGTGCGATGAGTGCATGAACCACACCGTAGCCTGACCGAGTAATCCGCAGGTCCCTGGTTCGAGTCTAGGTCGGAGCCAGACAAAAAAGGGCTAGCGCTATGCATTAGCCCTTTTGTTTTTCGGACGACATTTGAAGAAACGGAGAAAACAGAACGAGCGCCTGAGGTAATCAAGAGCCTCGACGAGTCCGCAAGCTTTAGCTTGAATTCGCCCTCGCGCCCTACCCGACAATTCCAGGCGAAAATAATATTATCTCCAAATAATCATATACATTCAAAGCATTTCCGCCTTGAAATACCTTTGGCATCTTGCATGCCACCAAGCTATCCCACCAGCGTTACAGTCAAGCCGATTGCTGCAACGAACAATTTACTTCTGCGTCTTCACGATACTCATCGCTGCTGCCACCATCGAGCCCATCTCGGCCAGGTTGCCCGGCAGGATGAGGGTGTTACCTTCCTTGGCGACATTGCCGAAGGCTTCGACGTATTTCTCCGCGACTTTGAGGTTGACGGCGTCCATGCCGCCGGGCGACTGGATGGCCAGAGCGACTTGCTGGATAGCCTGCGCGGTGGCGGATGCGACTGCGATGATCGCCGCGGCTTCACCTTGTGCGGTGTTGATGGCGGCCTGCTTCTCGCCTTCCGAACGCTGGATGAAGGCTTCGCGTTCACCGGTGGCGATGTTGATCTGTTCCTGCTTGCGGCCTTCGGATGCGGCAATGAGGGCGCGCTTTTCGCGTTCGGCGGTGATCTGTGCCTGCATGGCGTGCAGGATTTCTTTTGGCGGGGTCAGGTCCTTGATCTCGTAGCGCAGCACCTTGACGCCCCAGCTGGTCGCGGCTTCGTCCAGCGCGGCCACCACGGCGCGGTTGATGTCGTCGCGCTCTTCGAAGGTCTTGTCCAGCTCCATCTTGCCGATGACGGAACGCAAGGTGGTCTGGGCGAGTTGGGTGATCGCCATGATGTAGTTGCTGGTGCCGTAGGAAGCGAGCTTGGGATCGGTCACCTGGAAATACAGGATGCCGTCGACCTGCAGCTGGGTGTTGTCCTTGGTGATACAGACCTGGCTGGGCACGTCGAGCGGAATCTCCTTGAGCAGGTGCTTGTAGGCGACGCGGTCGATGAACGGGATCACGATGTTCAAGCCGGGCAACAGGGCAGCATGGAATTTGCCGAGACGCTCGACCACCCAGGAATTCTGCTGCGGCACGACCTTGAGTGCCTTGATGACGAAGATGACGGCTGCGACCAGTATGAACAGAGCGATTTCCATATTGCCTCCTTATTGTTGTTTGCGATGCGTGAGCACCAGCGCAGATCCGCGCACTTCTGCGATGTAGAGCGTCCCTTCGCGCGGGATATCGGCAGATTCGAGCTCCGCATTCCATTCCGCACCACGGTAGAACACCCGTGCCGTACCGTCTTCGTTCCACTTGACGACTTTTACCGGCAGGCCGATGTCGAGGCTGGCATTTGAGGTATCACTGGATTGGGTGCTTTTCCAGCGCCTCAGCATGATCGTGCCGGCGATACCGGTGACAGCACTGAGCACCAGTTGCCATACCATGCCCATTCCCAGCAGTGCCGCCACGCCGCCCACCGCCATCGCGATGGCGACCACCAGCAGGTAGAAGGTGCCGGTGACCATTTCCAGGCCGACCAATATCAGGGCCAGCAAGAACCAGTAGATGTAGATTTCCATGACTCCCTTTCTTTCCGTTGCGCGCCCGTGCGGAAGCAGGATGCAATCTAGCAGCAAAGCCGCTCTTCGCAAATATCTAAAAAGATATAGACCTCCGACTAGGCCAAATTAGCCCTAATGTTTTTCAGCCTTCTGCCGAAGGATATCAGCAACCCTGTGTTTTGATGTGATCAAACTGTTCCAGTAAGGAGAAAGCATGTTCCGGTTTCTCGATGGCCTAAGCATACGCAACAAGATATGGTTGATGGTGGCGCTGTTCCTCGGCGCGATCATCGCAGGTAGTGTCGTGGATGTGATTTCCATGCGCGATACGTTGTGGGCGGAGAAACAGTTGAAGACACGACATCTGGTCGAGACTGCCTACAGTGTACTGGCGCGTACCTATGAGTTGCAGAAGTCGGGGGTTGTGTCCGAGGCGGCGGCCCGCGCCGAGGCGATCGCGACCATCAAGGCTTTGCGCTACGAGGATAAGGAATATTTCTGGATCAACGATCTTGGCAAACCCTACCCCACCATGATCATGCACCCGACGGTGCCCGCACTGGACGGCAAGGTATTGGATGCGGAGAAGTTCAATTGTGCGACAAGCCAGAGCTTTGGCGATGCGGGAGCGCCGGTCGCGACCAACGGCAAGAAGAACCTGTTCGTGGCCTTTGTCGAGGTGGTGGACAAAAACGGCAAGGGCTTCGTCACTTATAACTGGCCCAAGCCCAAGGCGGGCGGCGGTACCTCGGATGAGTTGTATCCCAAGTTGTCCTATGTAAAGAAGTTCGAGCCGTGGGGTTTGCTCATCGGCTCGGGCATCTATGTGGATGATGTGGATGCTGCGGTGAGTCACCGTGCCTGGCATACCGCCGGGATCGTACTGGCCTCCAGCATCGTGCTGTTGTTGCTGGCGGGTATGTTGCGGCGAAGCATCACCCGTCCGCTGGATGAAGTGGCGCATGCGATGCACGAGATCGTCGAGGGCGATGGCGACCTGACGCAGCGCCTGCCCGAACACGGCGGCCGGGAGGTGCGGCGTCTGGCCTCCGGTTTCAATCTGTTCGCGGCCAAGATCCAGCAGGCGATGCTGCGCGTGGTGGAAGCGACGCATCTCATCAACGCAGACTCGGCGCGCCTATCGTCGGTAGCGCAGCAGACTGGAGCCAGCATCGCGCTACAGGACCAGGAAACGGCTGCAGTAGCGCAGGCGGTGCAAGGCATGCTGGAAAAGGTGCGCCATGTGGCGGAACACGCCGGCAACGCGGTGACCGCGGCACAGCAGGCGGATAGCGAGGCGAACACCGGCATGAAAGTGGTCGGTGAGACCATCTCTTCGATACGGTCGGTGGCGGATGAGGTCGGTCGTGCCGCGCAGGTGATCGCCGAGCTGGCAGATGACAGCCGCAACATCGGCACGATACTGGATACGATCAAGGGCATCGCCGACCAGACCAATCTGCTGGCACTCAATGCGGCGATCGAGGCGGCGCGCGCGGGCGAACAGGGGCGCGGATTCGCGGTGGTGGCGGACGAGGTGCGCAAGCTGGCACAGAGCACGCAGGAGGCGACATCGCAGATACAGAAGCTGATCGAGCGTTTGCAGGAGAAATCGCTGGCGGCGGTAAAGGTGATGGAAGAAGGTCGTCAGCGCGTTGATGCCAGCGTCGGTCAGGCGGGGACGGCCGGAGAATCCCTGGACAAGATCACCAAGTCAGTGGTGAGCATACGCGATATGAACGATGAGATCGCCATCTCGGCCAAGGAACAATTGAGCGTCGCCGAGGGTATCAACAACAGTCTGGCGACCATCAACCAGATGGCGAGCGAGACATCCGCCGGGGTGCGCAGCAACGAAGAAGCAGTAGCCGATCTGGCCAAATTGCTGGATCAACTGAAGGTGCTGATCGGCCAGTTCAAGGTAGGCAGCAGCAAGCTGGATCTGTCGGACGCCCAGTCTGCCCACTTGAACTGGAAAGTGCGACTGCGTTCGTTCCTCGATGGCCGCGCGACACTGACCGAAGGAGAAGCCGTCTCGCACCAGCAATGCACTTTCGGGAAATGGTATTACGACGAGGGTGTGAAACAGTTCGGCCATATCCGGGAATTGCGCGATCTAGAAGAACCGCATGCCGAGCTGCACCGCACGATCAAAGATATCGTCAAAGCGATGAAATCCGGCGACAAAGCCACTGCCGAACGGCTGTATGCCGGTGTGGACAGCCTTTCCAGACGCATCGTGGCCCTGCTGGAGGCGGCAGAAGACAAGGCCTGAGCATTTCCGTTGACAGCAGAACGAACGTTCTCTACCATGCAAGAACGTTCGTTCTGTTGGATATCGCCATGACCAGTCTCAACCACCACCCTACCAGCCCCGCGCGCCGCGCCGCTTCTTCCACCCTGCTGTCACTCACACACCCGAACAAATCGATGTTCGAGCGCCAGCGTGCCCTGTTGCGCAAGGCCGTACCGGCAGGCTTCCCCTCGCCCGCCGACGACTACGTCGAGCGCCGCCTGAGCCTTGACGAGCACCTGATCCAGCACCGCGAATCGACCTTCTTCATGCGCGTGGCCGGACATTCGATGCGCGAGTTGGGTATTTTCGACGGCGATCTGCTGGTGGTGGACCGTTCGGTGCCCGCCGCCCACGGCAGCGTGGTGGTAGCGGTGCTGGACGGCGAGTTCACCGTAAAGCAGTTGCTGTACACGCCGCAAGGCAAGGTGCTGCGCGCCGCGCATCCGGATTATCCGGAGGTGGTGGTCAAGCCGGAGCAGGATTTTTCCATCTGGGGTGTGGTGCAGTGGAACGTGCACAGGGTGTGAAAACCCGTGCCATCGCACTGATCGACTGCAACAACTTCTTCGTTTCCTGCGAGCGTCTGTTCCGCCCCGATCTGGAAGGCAAACCCGTGGTGGTGCTATCCAACAACGACGGTTGCGTGGTGTCGCGTTCGCAGGAGGTCAAAGACCTGGGGATGAAGATGGCCGTGCCCTGGTATCAGATGAAGGACATGGCCAAACGCCACGGCATCGTCGCCTTCTCGTCCAATTACGAGCTGTATGCCGATCTTTCCAACCGCGTGATGTCGCTGCTGGCGCAGTTCAGCCCCGAGCAGGAGGTGTATTCCATCGACGAGTCTTTCCTCGATATCACCGGCATCGCGCTCGATCACACGGAGTATGCGCAGCAGATACGCGAGACCGTTCGCCGCTGCATCGGCATCCCGGTGTGCGTGGGCGTCGCGGCGAGCAAGACGCTGGCCAAGCTGGCCAATCATGTGGCGAAGAAGAATGCGCGCTTCGGCGGGGTGTGCGACCTCAATGCACTGACGGAACGGGAACTCGACGAGCTGTTCGCCGCTATCGACGTGCGCGAGATATGGGGGGTGGGCAGACGCAGTGCCGACAGGCTGAACGAGATGGGCATCCGTTCCGTGCTCGACCTGAAACGCACGCCGGCCAAACGCCTGCGTGACGAATTCAGCGTGGTGCAGGAACGCATCGTGGAAGAACTGAACGGCACGGCCTGCCTGGAGCTGGATGATGTGGTGCCCGACAAGCAGCAGATCATCTGCTCGCGTTCGTTCGGTACGCCGACTTCTTTATTGTCCGATCTGGAGCAGGCGGTGGTCGCCTATACCACGCGCGCGGCGGAGAAGTTGCGCCTGCAGCATTCACTGGCCGGCGGCATCCAGGTGTATATCCGTACCAGCCCGCACCGGGAACGCGATCCGCAGTACCAGCAGGCGATGCTGGTGCCCTTGCAAGAACCGACCGACGACACGCGCCTGCTCTGCCATGCGGCATTGCGCGGCTTGCGCCGGATCTACCGCGCGGGCTATGCCTATCAGAAGGCCGGGGTGATGCTGAGCGGGATCATCCCCGCCTCGGTCCGGCCGCGGACATTTTTCGACGATGCTGAGGCGCAGCAGAAGTCGCATGCGCTGATGCGCACGCTGGACCGCATCAATCGCAGCATGGGCAGCGGCACGGTGAAACTTCTGGGTGAAGGCTACGATACTTCCTGGGCGATGCGCAGGGACCACCGGTCCAAGCGTTGCACCACCGAGTGGAGCGAGTTGTGCCGGGCGCGCGCCTGATCAGGCGGCTTTCCAGAGTTCCCACCACTTCTTGGAATTGGACATGGCCGCGAATTCGGCGGTGGCTTCGCGCTCCCACACATCAACCGAGAACCCGACCTCCTGCAAAGCGGCGCTGTATTTCGTATCCACCCCCTGGATATGCTCCTTGAGCCAGGTCTTGAGGAAAGTCAGCATCTCGAAATAGATCGGCTTGTCTTCAAGCATGTGTTTCTTTGCCAGCTGGTCCAGTTCCGCCAGCAGCTTCCTGTGCTCGGCAATATGCGGTTCGAGGTCTTTGTATTTCGCCTGCCGCATCAGCCGTTCTTCCAGCGCAAAATGCGTCTGCGTGTAACTGACCAGCGCATCCAGTATCCCGGCGATGGCACGGTCACCCTCGCGCTTGGATACCGCGACAAAGAGCCGGTTGAGGATGTTGACCAGCTCCTGATGCTGGTTGTCGATGGTCTTGATGTTGACACTGTAGTCCGGAGACCATTTGAAGAAGACTTCGTCGTTAGCCATGTGCGCTCCCAATGAACATTCAGTCACGATTCGATACATGAGAAAAGCCCTACAGCGGCCAAACGGGGAGGTGCCAAGACGGGCTCAGGGAAGAACACCCTGTGTCGCGGTCCCGCTACCGTAGTTTCCCTTAGGCCGGAGACTTTGCGTCCGTACCTTTCGGTACGTTTGCCAAGTGGGTGAATCCTAATGTTTTATTTCAGGTCAGTCAATCCCGATAATTTCATTGGGTTTAGATCGCCGAAAATGAAAAAGGCTTCCATTTCTGGAAGCCTTTTGAATTGGTGCGCCGGAAGAGATTCGAACTCCTGACCCCTTGGTTCGTAGCCAAGTACTCTATCCAGCTGAGCTACCGGCGCATGTTTGTTGCTTTTTACTGCTGTGCTACTTTGTTACTTCGTGGCGGAGAGGGAGGGATTCGAACCCTCGATACAAGTTTAAGCTCGTATGCGTCCTTAGCAGGGACGTGCCTTCGACCACTCGGCCACCTCTCCGAAGGCCGCGAATGATACTGATTAGAGGGTAGACGGTCAAACGATTTATGCGTCTTCCTGGTCCAGATTGAAGGCTTTGTGCAGCACCCTCACCGCCAGTTCCAGATACTTCTCGTCGATGACCACGGAAATCTTGATCTCGGAGGTGGAGATCATCTGGATGTTGATGCCCTCTTCCGCCAGCGTGCGGAACATCTTGCTGGCGATGCCCACATGCGAACGCATGCCGACGCCGACCACGGAGACCTTGGCGGTCTTGTTGTCGC
Source organism: Sideroxyarcus sp. (assembly GCA_030651895.1). Lineage (GTDB taxonomy): Bacteria > Pseudomonadota > Gammaproteobacteria > Burkholderiales > Gallionellaceae > Sideroxyarcus. The sequence goes on from JAUSBR010000010.1 coordinate 367,536, forward strand.
CGATGACGTCGCGCGCGCCGATATGCGGCTGGACCTTGTCCTTCAGGATGTCCATCGCCTTGTTGAACTCGTTGCGATGCACGGTGAAGGAGAAGTCGGTGGAACCGTCCACGCCGACGTTCTGGATGATCATGTCCACGTCAATGTTGGCGTCGCTGACCGGACCCAGGATCTGATAGGCGATGCCGGGCTTGTCCGGTACGCCGCGCACGGTGATCTTCGCCTCGTCGCGGTTGAACGCGATGCCTGAAATGATTGCCTGTTCCATTTTATTGCCTTCCTCGAAAGTGATCAGCGTACCCTCGCCCTCGTCGGTGAAGCTGGAGAGCACACGCAGTTTGACTTTATATTTTCCGGCGAACTCGACCGAGCGGATCTGTAGCACCTTGGAACCCAGACTCGCCATTTCCAGCATCTCTTCGAAAGTGATGCTCTTGAGGCGGCGCGCTTCGGGCACCATGCGCGGGTCGGTAGTGTAGACGCCGTCGACATCGGTGTAGATCTGGCACTCGTCGGCACGCAGCGCGGCGGCGATCGCCACGCCAGTGGTGTCCGAACCGCCGCGTCCCAGCGTGGTGATGTTGCCTGCCTCATCCATGCCCTGGAAGCCGGCCACCACGACCACCTTGCCGGCGGTCAGGTCGGCGTGGATGTTCTGCTCGTCGATGCTGAGGATGCGCGCCTTGGTGAAGGAACTGTCGGTCAGGATCTTGACCTGCGCGCCGGTGTAGCTCTTTGCATCCAGGCCGATGTCCTTAAGCGCCATGGACAGCAGGCCGATGGTCACCTGCTCGCCGGTGGAGATGATCACGTCCAGCTCGCGCGGATCGGGATGTTTTTGGATCTCGTGGGCAAGATGGATAAGGCGATTGGTCTCGCCGCTCATGGCGGAAACCACCACCACGACCTGATGCCCCTGAGCTGTGTATTTTGCTACGCGCTGCGCAACATTCCTGATGCGCTCCGGACTGCCCATTGAGGTGCCGCCGTATTTCTGAACAATCAATGCCACGATATGCCTGTGCCGTTTTTTGTGAGGGCGGCATTCTAACCGAACTGCCGCCAAAAGACGATTCCCCCTCTGCTACACTGCGGGCACATCATGAGCAAGATAAGCCGCCGCCCCTTCCCTGCCGATATCGCCGAAAAACTGGCCGCATCCGGCATCCCGCCCCTGCTGGCGCGCATCTACGCCGCGCGCGGCATCGCCGAGGCCGCGCAACTGGATACCGACATCAAGCGCCTGCTGCCTTTTGCACTGCTCAGGAATGCCGAAACGATGGGCAAGCTGCTGGCCGACGCCATCGCCGCACAAAAGAAGATCCTGATCGTGGCCGACTACGACGCCGACGGTGCCACCGCCTGTGCCGTGGGTATGCGCGGTCTGGCTGCCCTTGGTGCAAAAGTGGATTTCATCGTCCCCAACCGTTTCGAATACGGTTACGGGCTCACTCCGGAGATCGTGCGGCTCGCCGCTGAAAGCAAACCCGACATCCTGCTCACCGTGGACAACGGCATCGCCAGCGTGGAGGGCGTGGCCGAAGCCCAGCGGCTGGGCATGCAGGTACTGGTGACCGACCATCACCTGCCCGGCGATACGCTACCGGAAGCAGAGTGCATCGTGAATCCGAACCAGCCAGGTTGTTCCTTCCCCAGCAAAAACCTGGCCGGCGTGGGGGTGATGTTCTATGTGTTGATGGCCTTGCGCGCGGAGATGCGCGAGCGCGGTGCTTTTGCGGGCAAGACCGAACCCAACCTCGGCACCCTGCTTGATCTTGTCGCCCTCGGCACGGTGGCTGACGTGGTAAAGCTGGACGATAACAACCGTATCCTGGTGCAACAGGGTTTGCAGCGCATCCGCGCCGGTCGCTCTTGTGCCGGGATTCAGGCCTTGCTGCACATCGCGCGCCGACAAGCGGCGCAGGCAACATCCTACGAACTCGGTTTCATCGTCGGCCCGCGCCTGAATGCAGCCGGACGGTTGGAGAACATGGGCTTGGGCATCCTATGCCTGCTGACCGATGATGCCGCCGAGGCCAATGATATCGCCGCCAAACTGGATGCGCTCAACCAAGAACGTCGCAGTATCGAGGCCGACATGCAGGACAGCGCGCTGGCGACGCTGCACGCCTTCGACCCAGCCGACAGCTTCTCGCTTTCGCTGTTCAACGAAGATTGGCATCAGGGCGTGATCGGTATCCTCGCCTCGCGCCTCAAGGACAAGTTCCACCGCCCGGTGATCGCCTTTGCCCGTTCGCAGACGGGCGAGCTGAAAGGCTCCGGCCGCAGCATCGCTGGATTGCATCTGCGCGATGCGCTCGATCTGGTGTCGAAACGACAGCCCCATTTGATCCTGAAGTTTGGTGGTCACGCCATGGCGGCGGGCCTGAGCATCCGCGAGGAACATCTCAATGAGTTCCGCCAAGCATTTGAATCCATTGCGCAGGAATTGCTCGATGCCGAAGCGCTGGTTAAGACCATTTCTACGGACGGCTCGCTTGACGAGCAAGAATTCACATTAAGTATCGCGCGCGACCTGCAACGCCAAGTGTGGGGACAGGGCTTTGCGGAGCCGCTGTTCGAGGGCGATTTCCGCGTGCAATCCCAGCGTATCGTCGGCGAGAAACATCTCAAGCTCAAACTGTCTTCTCCCGCCGGCAGTTACGAGGCCATCCGCTTTTTCCATGCCGACCCGGCGCCGGAGACGGTTCGTGCGGTATACAGCCTGAGTGTCAATGAATACAATGGAAACGAGACATTGCAGCTTATCGTGCGCCACTGGTAAGGAGAAAGCTAATGGACATCAACTTCCTGCAAGGCAACGGCATCGAAGCCTTGCCGCAATTCCTGACCAGCCTGGCCATCGGCCTGCTCATCGGGCTGGAGCGCGAACGCAACCCCTCCGCCAAAGCCGGACTGCGTACCTTTGCGCTGGTCGCGGTGTTCGGTACTTTGATGGCGCTGCTCGCGGACAAGATCGGCTCGCCCTGGATGGTCGTCGCGGGTATAGCCGCCGTGGCCGGCACTATCATCGCTGCATATCTCAATAGTCCTCCCGACGAGGACGATGCCGACCCTGGCACCACCACGGTAGTCGCCCTGCTGCTCAGTTACGGGTTGGGCGTGATGATTTGGGTCGGGCTTTCCAAACTTGCCGTGATGCTGGCGATCGGTATCACCACTCTGCTCTACTTCAAGCCCGAACTGCGCGGTTTCACCCAAAGTCTGGCGCGCCGCGATCTGGTCGCCGTGCTGCAATTCTCGGTGCTGACCTTTATCGTGCTGCCCATACTCCCGGACCAGAGCTACGGCCCCTATGATGCGTTCAACCCCTACCAGGCCTGGTTGATGGTGGTGCTCATATCCGGCATCAGTCTTGCCGGTTATGCCGCGCTGCATGTGGTGGGAGCGCGCTACGGCGCTCCTTTGCTGGGCTTCTTCGGCGGATTGGTTTCGAGTACCGCCACCACCATGATCTACGCGAAACACGGCAAAGCCAATCAGGCGATGATTAACCTGGCCGCTTCGGTGATTGTGATCGCCAGTATGGTGGTGCTGCTGCGCCTTCTGGTGGTGAGCTCCATCGTCGCTTACGGCGCCATCCCGACCTTGTTGCCGGTGTTCGCGGGCGGCTTGCTCGCCGGTCTGGTGGCCGCGGTCTTTGCCTGGCGCAAGACCATCAAGGGCACCGAACTCTTTGTCCCGGAGACAACCAACCCCGCCGAACTGCATACCGCCATCGGCTTCGGTCTGCTGTATGTCATCGTGCTGCTGGGCTCTGCCTGGATGGCCGATCTGGCCGGCAGCCAGGGTCTGTATGCGGTGGCGCTGGTCTCCGGTCTGACTGATGTGGATGCCATCACCCTGTCCAGCCTGCGCCTGTTCAATCTCGGACAATTGAGCGAGCAGCAGACCGTCACCGCGATCACCATCGCATTCCTTTCCAACGTCGCCTTCAAGTTCGGCATGGTCGTCTTCATCGGCGGCTGGGCACTGGCCAGACAGGTCGCCATCGGCTTCGGCGCGATCGCCTGCGGCGTACTGTTCGGCCTGCTGATTCTTTGACCCGCCGGAGATTTTCGGATCCCTTCGGCCGGCTCTGGCCGTGTATAATCGCGGCCTTTCCAAGCAGCGACTAAAAGACATAATCATGGAAGCCGAACAACTCAACGCCCTCTCGAATTCCCTGCAAGACTTGCGCACCCGAAGCAACGAATTACGGAGGTTTCTTTGACTTCGACAGCAAGCAGGAACGCTTAGCCGAAGTCAATCAACTCGCCGAAGACCCGACCATCTGGAACGATGCGAAGCGCGCCCAGGAATTGGGCCGCGAACGCAAGTCGCTGGAAGACGTGGTGCTCGGCCTCACCCAGATCACCCAGGATCTCGAAGATGCCGCCGAGTTGTTCGAGATGGCGCAGGCCGAGAACGATGACGACAGTCTGCTGAGCATCGCCGACGATGTGCAGGACATCGAGAAGCGCGTTGCCGCGCTCGAATTCCGCCGCATGTTCTCCAACCCGGCAGATCCGAACAACTGCTTCATCGACATCCAGGCCGGCGCCGGCGGCACCGAAGCCTGCGACTGGGCCTCGATGCTGTTGCGCCAATATCTCCGCTATTGCGAACGCAAGGGCTTCAAGGTCGAGGTGCTGGAACAGACCGACGGCGACGTGGCAGGTCTGCGCAGCGCCTCGATCAAGGTCGAGGGCGAATACGCCTACGGTCTCCTGCGCACCGAGACCGGCGTGCACCGTCTGGTACGCAAGTCGCCGTTCGATTCCTCGGGCGGCCGCCATACCTCGTTCGCGAGCCTGTTCGTCTCCCCTGAAGTGGACGACTCGATCGAGGTGGACATCAACCCGGCCGACCTGCGCGTCGACACCTTCCGCGCGTCCGGCGCGGGCGGCCAGCACATCAACAAGACCGACTCGGCGATCCGCATCACCCACATCCCGACCGGTATCGTGGTGCAGTGCCAGAACGACCGCTCGCAGCACAAGAACCGCGCCGAAGCCATGTCCATGCTGAAATCGCGCATGTATGAAGAAGAGATGCGCAAACGCCGGGCCGAGGCCGACAAGCTGGAAGCCACCAAGTCCGACGTCGGCTGGGGCCACCAGATCCGCTCCTACGTGCTCGACCAGTCGCGCATCAAGGATCTGCGCACCAACGTCGAGATCTCCAATACGCAAAAGGTGCTCGACGGCGATCTCGATCCCTTCATCGAGGCCAGCCTGAAGCAAGGCGTTTAATCCATGTCCGTGGAGGAAAACAAAGGACTCTCCGAGTTCTTCGTTGACGGCGTCGAGCCTGCCGATGTACCGCAGTTCTTTCCGCTGGTCGAAGCCAAGCCGCTGATCGGTGCGATGATCGCGCTGTTCCGCGGTGGCGACGACGAGGTGATGGTGCGCCTGATGGTACTGCGCGAGATCGGTTTGCGCGCAGAGGCGCCGGAGTGGACTCCGCGCGACCTGCAAAGCCACTTCGCTTTCGTCAACCCCTCCAAACTCAACACCGTGCTCGGCCGCCTGCGCGAACACGAGCTGCTGCTGTGGGACAGCGAGCGCCACGTTTATCAAATCTCCTCCGCCGGACGCATGGTGCTGTCCGCGCTCTCCAGCCTGCTGTCGTTCAGCCCCGAACAGGACGGCGAATTCTTCGCCGCGCAGATCGCCGCCGGCGCTGCCGTCGGCAAACTGTCACCGGAAGCGCTGTCGCACCTGCTGGCGCGTCTTGCGGAACTGGAAGAAGAATTCTCCCAGGCCGTCGCCTCCGGTTCCGAGTTCCGCCTGCGCGCCGCACAGAGCAAGCTAACCTCGGTGTGGCAGTGGATGGAAAAAGCCAACGAAGTCTTGCGCAACCTCTCCGCCGAAGGCTTTGCCGACGATGCGAGCTGGCGGCTGGCGCAAGAGATCGGTTCGCGCCAATCTCGCATCATGCGCATGTCGTCGGTGTTCCAGCGCGAGCTGGCCGAGATCTCGCGCCAGCAGGTGCACCTGTCACATGGCGGCCTCAGTTCTTCCGAACTCGCCGCCTGGCTCAAGCAGCGCAGCGTGGACGAATTGGTCGGACTCGCCGCAGAGCAGCTTTCGATCACGCCGGAATGCACTTTCATCCTGCCCGACGTGATGCTGGACAACACCGAAGAATTCGTCGCGCGCGAGCAGCCGAACCGCCATGTCTCCGCCATGCCCGCGCCTGCCGAGGTCGAATATGTGGACGACATCGAGCACGAACCACCATATCAACTTGCCGCGCTGACACGCCTGCTGTCCGGTCTGGAAGAACCGATGAGCTTGGCCGACGGCATCGTCGGCGGCAACTTCAGCGATGCCTCGTACCGCCTGTCGCTGCTGTCTTTCCTCGGCGAGCAGAACGTCGATCCCGAACTTGCGCCATTGGCGCACCTGCCGCTGCAATTGCGCTGGAATGAAAGTCTGGAACTGAAAACCATAGGACGCGATGAGATCGCCGCCATGAGCGACGGCCACATCGAACCGCAACAGGAGAAGACCACATGAATCAGGATCACGCCGCCCGCCTGATCGCACGCCTGCTGGCGTTGCGCTACCTGCCGCGCGAAGACAAGGAAGTACGCCGCCTATTGGTCGATGCCGGTTTCCGCGACGAAGTGGAACAGCGCCTCGCTGCCAGCGGCCTGCGTCTGTTGGCCCATCCTTTCTCTGCCCATGTCGGTATCGCCCTCACGCGCGAATGCGAAAGCGCGGTGTTCGAGCAGAACGACACCTGGCAATCCAGCAACCTCGGCCTGCCCAAGGATGCTGTGGCACTGCTGGTGATCCTGTGGGCACTCATCATCCTACCCAAGCGCGAGCGCCAGTTGTCCGGCGAGGCCACGCAGCAGGAAGAACAAAGCGAGATGTTCGAGACCGTGAAGCTCACCCCGCTCGCGCACGAAGCCTCGCGCGGCATCGCCGAGAACCTGCTGCTGGAAGACTACGGCAAGCTGCTAGGCGGCAAGGCGCGCCTGCAGCAGTTCGCGCTACCGCAGTTGTCGCGCCTTGGCTTCATCGAGCGCAAGAACAAGGTGATCCACGAAGGCCCGCTGCTCGACCTCGCCTTCGACTATGCCGAGATGGCGCCGCGCATCCTCAATGGCGCCTTGTCCGACCTGTTGAAAGAACGCGGCATATTGCGCGATGTAACGCTGGGGGAACTGCACAATGTTTAGGTTGATGGAACTGGAAACCGTCCACTGGGACTACTGGCGCAATTTCAAACTGCCGCTGGATGCGCCCATCATCACCATCTCCGGCCCCAACGGTTCGGGCAAGACCACCTTACTTGATGCGATGCGCACGCTGCTGGCGCTGGAGTGCTCGAAGAAGCGCGATTACAAACGTTATGTGCGCCGTAACGGCGAGGACTTCTGCTGGCTGCGCGGCGTGGTGGACAACCAGTGCCCGCCGGGTGCGAGTTATCGCCCATTCCGCCTGCCCTACCAGCAGGACAAGATCACGCTGGCCTGCCGCATCGACAAGAAAGGCGGCGACTGGTCGCGCAAGTACTGGATCGCCGACGGCGAGGTGAGCCTGCAGGAAATCGAACAGAAAGGCGAAGAGTTCGGCGTGCGCGACTACCAGCGCATCCTGCATAGCGCAGGCCTCTCCCCCGCCATCGCCCGCGTGCTGTCGCTGGAACAAGGGCAGACCGACAAGCTGTGCGAACTGTCGCACAAGGACTTGCTCGACCTGGTGTTCCAGGTGTTCGGCGACAAGGAGGTGCTGGAGCGCTACCAGGAAGCGCGCCACCATCAGGAACATACGTCGCGCGAACTGGATGCGGCGCAGAACCAGCTGGAAGCGCTGGGCAACAATCTGGAAAAGCACGAACAGAAAGTGAACCGCTATCTGGAATGGCATCGCCTCAACCAGGAGCGCACCGACCTGTTTTCCGAATCGCGCCCGCGCCTTGAGCATTACCTGCTGCAACGCGAGACCGACAACGCGCGGCGCACCCTGCAATCCATGCGCAAGGAATGGCGCGCCAAGCGCGTCGAACGCAAGGAGTTGCAGATGGAGTTGCAGATTCAGCAACAGGCGCTGGAAGCCGCACAACTGCGCCGTCAGGCCGCCACCGACAGCGAACAGAACCAGCAACGCACGCTGAACGAACTCAACCGCGAACTGGGACGCTGGGAAACCATCGTCGAGCAGCAAAAACGGCTGGAACAGCAGGCGCAGGCCAGTGAAGGCGGCAAGCTCGCCGACGCGCGCGAGATCGAACACATGGAAAGCGAACGCGCCAATCTGCTGGTGCGCATCGCCGAACAGGAACAAAAGCTGCGCCAGCTCGACGAGATGCTGGAGAACCTCGCAGCCGGTCGCCGTGCCGATCCGCTGGATGTGGCAGCCTTTCGCCAGGCGTTGACGCAGGCCGGTATCGCGCATGACCTGCTGGCCGACGTGGTGGAGATCGCCGATCCCTCCTGGCAAGCCGCCGTGGAAGCTGTGCTTGCACCGTCCGCGCACATCGTGCTGCTCGCAAAAGAGAAGGACACGGAAGCCGCGATGGCATTGGGCGAAAAGCTGCGCTACCGCCACTTCATCGTGCCGGACTGCATGCCTGCGGGTCTACCACCCAAAGGCTCGCTGCTGGAAGTGGTGCGCTTCACCAAGCCGGTGCCGGAATGGCTGCTGCGCACGCTGGAGCGCACGCGCCGCGTGGAAGATGCCGTGGCCGGTGCCAAGCTGCCACGCGGCGAAGACTGGATCACACGCCAGGGCTACCTGCGCGAACGCCGCGGCGGTCGCTTCGCCGCGCAGGAACAAGCACGTTTCGGCAAGGCGCGTCTGGAGGCTTTGCGCGAACAGCGCAGCGGCATCGACAAGGCGCTTGCGCCGTTGCGCGAACAGCGCGACGACCTGACGTCCCGCATCCGCAATCAGCAGGCGCAGCTGGCCGGGGTCAGCGCCAGTGCGCAGCTGTCCGCCCGCGCGGCGGAGTTCGCCGAGGCGCGTAAGGAGTACGACGCACTGGTGCTGCGTCGCCGCGACAACACCGTGTTGCAAGCGCAGCAGGAACGCGAACAGGCCGACAAGGCCGTCACTGCGGCCTACACCAGTTCGCAGAAGATCCAGTTCGCGCTGCAAACGCTGGAGAAGGAAATCTCCGGCAAGGAAAACCGTTCTGCACGCGAAGATCAGATCCGCCGCCTGCAAACGCTGCGCCACAACCGCAGGCAGTTCCCGGCAGGCTGGTGTGACGAGTCAGCCAACCAGCTGATCGCCGAAAAATACCGCGACACCACCAACATCGACCGCCGCATCGAGGAGATCGAATACCGCTTCAAGGAAGAATCCTGGGAGACTGACGACACCGTGGTCGCGCTGCGCAACAAGATCAAGGACGACTACCAGCGCATGGAAAATGACTTATCCACGCGCCGCCGCGACAACGAGATGGCGCGCAGCCAGACCGAGACGGCGCGCGAGCAATACATCGCCGTGTTGCGCCACACCGTCGGCCGCTACGTGAAGAACCTCAAGGTGCTGGGCGACCTGGCCGGCATCAAGGTGGAGAACGAACCGGTCCTGCTCGACAACAACGACCTGTCGCTGGCGCAGGCCGGACTCGCGGTGCGCTTCAACTTCGACGACAAAGGCTTCATGGGCATGAACGACGGCGACGCCTCCGGCGGTCAGCAGGTGATGAAGTCGCTGATCTTGCTCGTTGCCCTGATGATGGAAGAATCCCGACCCGGCGGCTTCGTGTTCATCGACGAACCCTTCGCCCACCTCGATATCGCCAATATCGAGCGCGTCGCGAAGTTCCTCAAGGCCACCCGCGCCCAATACCTGCTCACCACGCCGGTCACCCACAACGTCGGTGTGTACGACCCGTCCATGCTCACGCTGGTGACCTTCAAGAAGAAGCCGACGGACGCCTGGGCACCGGGGGTGAAAGTGCTGGTGCGGGAGCGCAATGGCTGAGTGGCTGACTGAGCCGCTGGACAAGCGCACCGTCTGCCAGAAGCGGCGTCGCACGGCGCAGATTCCGCCGCAGACCCTGAATACCCTACCCGCGGAATGGCGCGAACTGCTTGCCCGTTGGGTGCGGCGCGGCGGCAACAGCCGCTGGGAGACACTGCGCAACGATGCGGGCAATACCCATGTGCAGATGGCGCAAGACTTGCTGGATTGGCTCTTGCGCGCAGGCTGGGTGGCAGTGACCGAGCAGCGTCAACACAGCGAGTGGTGGCCGCAACACTTGGAACTGCTGCACCTGCCTCAACTGCGCGCCGCGCTCGACCTGCGCGACAAGGACAACGATGCGCAACGCTGGCAGGAATGCCGTGCCTTGCTGCAAGGCCTGAACAACACTGCCCTCTCCCCAGCTCTCTTTGCCCTCGATGAATTGACTGTGCAGCGCGCGCTGGCACGGCAGGATTTGATTTTCAAACTAAATGACTGGCAAGCGCAGCAGCAAAGCGGCACGCGCCGAAACTTCGCCTTGTTTGCGCGCGACGACACCAAAGCCGTCAGCGAGGGCGAATGGAACTGGCTGGAATCCGTGCTCGACCTCGCCGAATTCGGCATTGAACGCCATACGCCGCTATTGCTGATCGCCGCGCCGCTGAAATTGACCTTGCCGAATGGACAGATTGACTTGGCAAGCTGCGCTGATTTCGCCGCACTCACCCCCGCCACTGTGCATGCAGCGACGGCAGCAACCGGCACGATCAGCCGCTGGCAACTGGTGGAGAACCGCACCAGTTTTGAGAACGTTGCCAAAAAACGCGATGCAGATACGGGGGTGATCTGGTTGCCTGGCTTCCCGCCGACCTGGTGGCACGACGCGGTCGGTCGCCTGCTCGATCTCGCCCCGGCTCCCGCCCATATTGCCTGCGATCCCGATCCGGCGGGCATCGCCATCGCGCTGAAGGCTGCCGAATTGTGGCAAGAACGCGGTATTGCGTGGCAACCCTGGAAGATGTCTTCTACCGACCTAACATCCTTGCGCGTACGTAAGCCGCTGACCGAGGGCGACAAACTACAACTGGCCGCCCTGAAACAAGAATCCACACTCCCTGCCCCGCTTTCCGAACTGTTGGAATGGATGCTGAAACAGGGTGAAAAGGGCGAGCAAGAGGGGTATCTGTAGTCCTTAAAACCCCGTCCCTGTGCTATATTTCACGCCGCAAAAATTCAATTCAATCATTAAGAACATCATGAGCAACGAACCCATCATCCCAGCCCAAGACGAGAACCAGATCATCGCCGAACGCCGCGCCAAACTGAAAGCGATCCGCGAGAAAGGCGTTGCCTTCCCCAACGACTTCAAGCGCGAGCAGATGGCTGCCGATCTGCATACGGAATACGGCGAGAAATCGCACGACGAACTGGAGGCATTGCAGATTCATGTCGCCGTGGCCGGTCGCATGATGCTCAAGCGTGTGATGGGCAAGGCCAGTTTCGCCACCATCCAGGACATGGGCGGGCGCATCCAGCTGTTCGTCAGCAACGACATCACCGGCGAAGCTGCCCATACCGAGTTCAAGCATTACGACATGGGCGATATCCTCGGCGCGGTCGGCGTGCTGTTCAAGACCAAGTCCGGCGAGCTGTCGGTGCGCGTGACCACGGTTCGCCTGCTGACCAAGGCGCTGCGCCCGCTGCCGGAGAAGTTCCACGGCCTGACCGATCAGGAACAGAAATACCGCCAGCGCTACCTTGACCTGATTACCAACGATGAGTCGCGCAAGGTGTTCATCACCCGCACCAAGATCATCCAGGCGATCCGCGAGTTCTTCGTGCGCCACGACTATCTGGAAGTCGAGACCCCGATGATGCACCCCATCCCCGGCGGCGCTTCGGCCAAGCCTTTCGAGACGCACCACAATGCGCTGGACATGAAGATGTACCTGCGCATTGCGCCGGAGCTGTACCTGAAGCGTCTGGTGGTGGGCGGCTTCGAGAAGGTGTTCGAGGTGAACCGCAACTTCCGCAACGAGGGTGTCTCGACGCGGCACAACCCCGAGTTCACCATGATTGAATTCTACGAGGCCTACCGCGATTACAAATACCTGATGGACTTCAGCGAGAAGCTGTTCGCCGAAGTGGCGCGCAAGGTGCTGGGCACCACGGTCATCAGCTATCAGGGCCGCGAACTCGATCTGGGCAAGCCGTTCCACCGCCTGACCATGGTGCAGGCGATCCAGAAATATCATCCGCAGTTCACCGACGCGCAACTAGCCGACCGCACCTTCCTGATCACCCAACTGAAGGACCTGAAGGCCAAATACAATCCCAAGGACGCCGTGGGCGGCCTGCAGCTGTCGCTGTTCGAGGAACTGGCCGAGTCGCACCTGTTCGAGCCGACCTTCATCATCGACTACCCCATCGAAGTCTCGCCGCTGGCACGCAGCAGCGATGCACACCCGGAGATCACCGAGCGTTTCGAGCTGTTCATCGTCGGTCGCGAGATCGCCAACGGTTTCTCCGAGTTGAACGATGCGGAAGACCAAGAGCGCCGCTTCGATGCGCAGGTGGCGGCCAAGGATGCCGGCGATGAAGAAGCCATGTTCAAGGACAGCGACTTCGTGCGCGCGCTGGAGTACGGCCTGCCACCAACCGCCGGTCAGGGTATCGGTATCGACCGTCTGGTGATGCTGCTGACCGACAGCGCCAGCATCCGCGACGTGATCCTGTTCCCGCACATGCGACCAGAGTAGATGCTGAGCACCGACCTTCGCACCCGCCTGCTTCAGCATTACCCCGCGCTGGCCGAATTGCCCGCGACGGAACTGGATATGCTGCTGGCGAGCGCGATGGTGATGCCGGTTCCGGTCGGCACGGTCGTATTCGACGAGAACCAGCCCTGCCAGGGGTTTCCCATGCTGCTTTCCGGCAGCATCCGAGTGATCAAATCCGCACCGAGCGGACGCGAATTGCAGTTATATCGGGTGTCACCGGGTGAGAGTTGCATCCTGACCAGCAGTTGCCTGCTGGGCCACACCCGCTACCAGGCACGCGGGATCGCCGAGTTGCCGCTGGAGATGGTGTTGCTTTCTGCCCCCGCTTTTCACACCCTGATGGGGACACACCAGGCGTTCCGCGACTATGTGTTCCATCTGTTCTCTGACCGTCTCACCGATCTGATGCAACTGGTCTCGGCAGTCGCCTTCCAGAAACTCGACCAGCGCCTTGCCGCCCTGCTGATCGCCAAACCCAGCCCGCTGCACATCACGCATCAGGCTCTGGCCGACGAACTCGGCAGCGCGCGCGAAATGGTCAGCCGCCTGCTCAAGGGTTTTGCCGAGCAAGGTTGGGTCAAGCTGGCCAGGGAACAGATCGAGGTCACCGACGCGGCGGCGCTCAAACGCTTCGCCGAACTCTGATTTTCGGGTCTGTGATTTTTATCACAGACAACCCCCTGTTTTGCGCCTATCCTGATGACTCCTTTAACCCCTCCTAGGAGTAAGAAATGAAAATCAACGTTGGCAGTATCGACCGCATCCTGCGTATCGTCGTCGGCTTGGCACTGATCGGTGCGACATTGGCTGGCATGCTTCCCGTGTGGGGCTGGATCGGCGTCGTTCCCTTGCTGACCGGCATCTTCAAGTTCTGCCCGGCCTATGCGATCTTCGGCATGAGCACATGCCCGATGGACAAGAAATAATCCAGTAATCACCACATCACGCCCGGCCCCCAGGCCGGGCGTTTTTTATAGAGGAAAATAACCATGTCAAAGAAGTTAGTTCTGTCCGCATTGCTCATGCTTTCCGCTGCTCCGGCAATTGCCGACGATCTGTCCAAATATCAGGAAGAGAGCCGCGCAATCATCGGTCCTTTTGCGCAACAATTGATGGCCGAGAACAAGAAGGCGATCAAGGAAGGCGGCCCCGATTCCGCAATCAAGGTGTGCAAGGACATCGCCCCGAAAATGGCCGGCGACCTTTCGCGCCAGCACGGCATCAAGCTCACCCGCGTCAGCCTGAAAGTGCGCAACCCTCTGCTGGGCACCGCAGACGAGTGGGAACAGAAAACGTTGAAACAGTTCGAGGAGCGTATCGCCAAGGGTGAGAAACCCGAGACGCTGGAAGCCGCCGAGATCGTGAGCGAGCCGGCCGGAAAATACTTCCGTTACATGAAGGGTATCGTGCTGCAATCGGGTTGCACGGCCTGCCACGGAACGGCCGATGTGATCGATGCCACTGTGAAAGCGCGTCTGACCGCGGAGTATCCGCACGACCAAGCCACCGGCTACATCGCCGGCCAGGTTCGCGGCGGCGTGAGCATCAAGCGCGCCCTGTGATGTCCATGCCCTGCGCCAGTTGGCGCAGGGCAGTCATTTTGCTTCGCTGCGTTTCTTCAGCAGGAACAGGATCAGCGAACGCAACTTGGCGGGACGCACCGGTTTGTGCAGCAGATGGTGCCCGCGCTCGTTGACCGCCTGCAGTATCTCCGGTGCAGTATCGCCGCTCACCAGTATGAATGCCGGGGGGACATCGCAATGTTCCCTGATGCGATCGGCCAGTTGCAGCCCGTTGCCGTCCGGCAGTCGGTAATCGCACAGCACCAGATCGAAGTGCGTTTCCGAATACTTGTTCCACACCTCTTCCAGACCTTCGCCGACCGAGACGCTGCAACCCCACGACTCGAGGATGCCGGCGGTACTCGTGCGCACCAGCATATCGTCATCCACCACCAACACCCTGAGGTTGTCCAACTTGTCGTGTCTGGGCATCACGGATATCGGAACCGGTCCCGATTCTGCCAGCAGGTCGTCGACACCGAACATGCGCGGAACGGTCACGGCAAAAATCGCTCCGCGTCCCGGTGCGGAGCGCAGGGTCAGCGGGTGATGCAGCAGCCTGGCCAGCCTGTCGACGATAGCCAACCCCAGGCCAATGCCCTTGCTGCGGTCGCGCGCGCTGTTCGCCAGTTGCACGAACTCGCGGAAGACGTTCTGCTGCTCTTCATCCGGTATGCCGATGCCGTTGTCGCGCACTTCGATGCGCAGGTTCTCGCCGCGGCGACGGCAGGCCAGCAACACGGTGCCGTTCGGTGGCGTATAGCGGATCGCATTGCCTATCAGATTGAGCAGGATGCGTTCCAGCAGCACCGGGTCGCTCAGTACCATGACATTGATGCAATGCACGCGCACCGAGATGTTCTTGCGTTGTGCGACCGGCAAGAAATCCTGTGCCAGCCGTTTAAGCATCGCCTCGATATCGATGCCCTGAATCTGCGGGATCACGATCCCGGCATCCAGCTTGGAGATGTCCAGCAAGGAATCCAGCAGGCTGGACATCGCCTCGACCGATTCCTCGACCTTGCCGGCGATCTTGTGCTGCTCCGGGGTGTCCAGCCTGCTGTGCAATTCACCGACGAACAAGCCGAGCGCGTGCATGGGTTGGCGCAGATCATGACTGGCTGCAGCCAAAAAACGACTCTTGTCGAAGTTGGCTTTTTCCGCTTCTTCCTTCTTGCGGCGCAGTTCCTGCGTGGCTGCTTCGATACGCTGTTGCAGGTCGGTGCGATCCTGTTGCAGTTGCCGCGCCATGTCGTTGATTCCGGAAGCGAGCGCGTCCAGCTCCTGCACATTCGCCCCCGCGATGCGCGTATCCAGATGTCCCTCGCCGATGCGTCGGATGGCATTGTTCATCTCCAGCACCGGCTGGGTGATGCGTCGCGACACGCGCATAGCGATCAGCATGGTGGTCAGCAACACCAGCAGCAGCAGGAACAGATTGAAGCCGAAAATCTCCGCCTTCTCGCTGTTCAGCCTTTCTTTACCGATCTCGATGATGACACCACCCAGCGCTTCGTTGGCCACATCGGCGGGTGTGCTGTTCCCCAATTCGTCCAGTTTGATCTGCGTCGCGACGATGGGATAGTAGAGCCACAGCACTTTGCGGTCTTCCTGGAACGCAAGGAGATCGCCCGCGTTCGAAGCACTCCTTGCGATACGCTCGCGCTCGAACACGTTGGCCGGACTGCCGGCACCGGCCAGAAATTTGGACTCCGCATCCAGCACCACGACAGAATTGACGTCCTGCTGCGCAAAGGCGATATCCACCTGCTGCTGCAACAGTGCATGATTGCCGGAAAAGACCGGATATTCACTGGCCGAGGCCAGTTGCCGGATGATCAGTTTGGCGCGTTCAAACAGGGCGCGATCCTGATCGGCGAAACGCGTATAGGTGAAAAAGACCTCCAGCAGCAGGGCAAGGATCAGGATCGGTATCAGCGCGACAGCCAATGTCTGTCGCTCTATCCCATGCTTCTTCATGGGAGCCTCCTGAGCTCGTCACGCAGTTTCTCGGCATCCTTGATGCGCAAATCGAGGGAGCGCGCGACCTGGATATTGACCGACACTTCGAATTCGTCTGGATACTGAGCCGCGGGAAGTTTTCCGGATCCGGCAAAACGTTCGATCATGGAGTGGGTCTGGATCGCGACCTGCTCCGGGGTCGTGTAAACCGCGCACAAAGCGCCCGCTTTGACATAGGCCTGCGAGATGCCCACCAGCGGGATCTGCTTGCGGTAGGAGGTCAGCAGGATGTTGCGTATGGTACTTGCGTTGTAGATATCCGAATCCGGCAGCACGAAAAGCACTTCGCTTTTACTTAGCACTTCTTCCAGAGCATCGTTGATCGGATGCGACTGGTCGACCTCGCGCTCGTGCAAGCGCATGTTCCTGTCGCCCAACAGCTGCCGCAATCCCTGCAATTCTGCCGGTTCCTTGGTGTACAGCACCCCGACATGTCTGGCTCTTGGCAGCGCCGCCGACAACAGCGCGACTTGGCGTTCCAGGGGTTGATCCAGATAGATGGCGGATCGCGGTGCGCTTCGGGTAGCGGATTCGCGCTGCAATCTTTCGTATCCCGTTTTGGGAACGAACACATTCAGGGTGGGAATGTCTTTCGCGGCCAGCTGCGTCGCCGCCTTCATGCCGACCGCGATATAAAGGTCGGAACCGCCCAGTGCGTCCTCGGGGCGTTTGATCTTAACTACATACTTGTCTGGTTGGAGTTTGCCGATCAGGGTCTCGCTGAAGGCGCGGTAGGCTCCGCCCTCCTCGCTGATCGCAAGGGTGATCTGCAATGGATCGGCTTGCGCGGGAGAGATGCACGAAAGCAAAAAGACCAGCGCAACGGAGAACATCCGTCTGGTTGATTTTCGCCCCGGGCTATAAAAGGTCGCCCGGTTATAACCAACGACGTGCCGCTTCAACGGCCTGGTCGAATGGCTGGCAGTTTCATCAGAAATGGACGGTCGCAATAAGATAAGTCCGCCGATCAAAGATAAGGTTGCGCTTTTGCGGTGTGTTGGCGAATTCCGTGTAGTTGTCCTGGAACGCGTTCTGCACCACCAATGCGATCTCCCCCCCGTACTTGTCCAGGTTCCCGAAGGACTTGGCTACTCTTATGTCTACCCGGTTCATTTGCTTTTGCGCTTCCAGCGCGTCCAGCAACTGCAGCGTGCCCTGATTGAAGTAGCTTACGGTCAGCGCCACGTCATCAGTCACTTGTTCGACCAGCATGATACTACCACTGTCCAGAGGGACCATCCTGGGGCACTGGTCGATATAGGCTTGCAGTAGCGGCGTGAGGACCGGCAGCGTCAACGACCCGGAGGCGCTGCAACTCATCCGCTGATGCGCGTAGTTCAGTACGATATCGCTGCCCTCACCCCACCGGTATTTGAGCGAGCTCTCAAATCCCCTCACCGAGAATGAATAGAGGTTCTTGAAGCCAAGCGATCCGTCCGCGTTCGGATCGAGGAAAATCAGGTCGGTCAACTTGTCCGAATAGATACGCGCGTCCAGTATCATCGCCGCCGCGGGGAATTCCCCGATATAGCCGATCTCTCTGGACAATATCCGCTCCGGTTGCAGCCCGCCCATCGAGGTGTATTGTTTCCCGCCCACGGCATATTGAGTGTTGCTGAATTCTTCGAATGCAACCGGAGTGCGGTATGCGCGCGATATACCGACACGTACGGTATCCAGCGGGGTCAGGTGATAATTCAGGGAGAATCGCGGAGAGTTGTTGCGATGTCCGAGACCATCGTCCTCGAGCATAGTGCCGATATTCAATATCGCGGATTCCGTCATGTGCCATTCATCATGGGCAAACAGACGCGATTGCTTTATTGTCGGTGCCGGGTTGGTGAAGCTCAGCGGATTGTCGAGCGTGTCTGTTCTCACGCCGCCCCCCCAGACTATGCGATTGTTCGCCCAGGGTGCGAAGGTGTGCTGCAACTCGATCTCGTCGCGCTGGGTCTTGACGACGTCCGTACCAATCAGAGGCATCGCCGTATCGGCGTAGGCGCGTGTGATGTGGTAGTAGCGCAGCTTGACCTCGTCGCTCTGCCGCAAAGCTCGGGTCCACTCGATCTGTTCGAAATCGGAACGAGTCCGGATGTCGCGGAACGGCTCGGTCACCCTGCCTACCGTCCCTATCCCGCGCACCCCCTCGCTGTAGCCGAGTTGGATGTCGATCGTGTCCGACGTATTCGGGCGATAGCTCGTGCGAAAGTTTGCCAGGCGGGTCATGCTGCTGTCGTTCAGGGTTTCCGATACGTATCCCGAATCGCTGCGCTCTCCCAGCGAGAGTCGATAGTCAATGTCGGCTCCCCCACCCCCGATGCGCGCCACTGTGTCGGATATGCCAGCCTCCCCCTTATTGACAGAAAGGCTCCCCCTTTTCACTGCTGACGCATCGCGGGTGATGATGTTGATTACCCCCTGGGTGGAGTTGGCGCCGTGCGAGGCAGCTGCAGGTCCGCGTATTACCTCGATACGTTCGATGTCGTCGATATGTATCGGTATGTCAGCCCAATCAACCTGTCCGAACGGCGGCAGATAGACGCTGCGGCCATCGATCAGCACCTGCATGCGGCGCGCATAGTTGTCGGTCGAACCATGGTAAGAAACAAAAGAGGAATATCCGTCCTGATATCCCACATACATGCCGGGAACCAGCCTGAACAGATCGGCGATGTTTCGGTAGCCGGAAGCATGGATGGTGTCACGGCCGATCACCGTCATGGCATTAGGGGCTTCGGAAATTGGCTGCGAGAGGCGCGATGCGCTCAGTACGATTGGAAGGTCTTGCAGGTAGGCTTGTTCGGATGGGATATCTTCTGCGGCTGACGCTTCATGCGAGGCGAGAAGCAACAAGCCGAACAACAGCACGGTCATCTTTTCCGCTGAAGAATCGAAACCGTGACGCATGACACCTCGCAAATGACTATCGATTAACTGAACCAGAAAATTCCGCCATTAGCGAATCTTCGTACTGAGTATATTCTTCAAGTATCGACTCTAGCCCCAACCTGGCTTGACTCCAGATTGCGCGCTGGAGCTAAACGCCAAATTCACAATCAACATGATCACAACTGACTGTCATACTGAAACCAATTGGCTCAACGCTGTTGCGACATTCTATCCGGCAGATGAATACTCAGCAAGGCAATAGCGAGGCTGAATCGGCATTTGTTAGCGCATCGTTGCTTCAGAATAGCTAAAGCAAGCAGAAGTCAATCTAGGTCTGTAGCCAAATAGTATTTGGGCTGGCACAGCATGTACCAGCCCTTATCATCGGTCACTGATTCCGGATACTGTCAGCGAACCGACTGATCGATGTCGATACTGATTCCCTTGCTTCCCAATGCCAGCGGTTTGCTCATTCCCATCAGATCGCCGGGCTGCGGCATCGCATTGCCGGACTTGGAAACGCGCGCCACCACAACAACCTGATCGAAGTTGGACATTTTCATCTCCGGTGACATCGCCATGCTGTCATCCAGGCTGAATTTCAACGGCAAGTCCTTGACCTGTTTGCGTACGATGGCCAGCGGCATCTTGGGCCCCTGAGCGGCGCGCACCAGCACGAACAGTGTGTCATCCGGATGGGCCTGACTCTTGATGGAATCGTTCAATGTCACCGTTCCGGTAATGCGCTCATTGCCTGCCGCTTGAACCGGCGCTTCGTTGATCTGCTCCAGCGCAACCTTGCCCCCCTTGCTCTGAGCCAGCAATTGGCGGGCCTGATGCACGCCGTCCTTGATCATCTGCGCATCCGCGTTATCCGGCGGCACCAGTTTGAGCAGCTTTTCCCAATGGCGGACGGCTGCGGCATAGTCGCCGCGCTCCATCGCTGCGGTGCCGGAAAGCGCCAGTGTCTTGAGGTTGTTCGGGTCAAGTTTCAGGGCTTTTTCCAGCAATTTGGTTGGTGCACCCATCAGCGTACTGTGCGTCATCGCCAATGCATCGGCATAGTCGGCCCAGATCCAGGCTTCATCCGGCACGATCTTGGTCAGGCTGTCATAGGTCCTTGCCGCATCGGAGAATCGCCCCATTTCAGAATAGGCGCGCGCCAGCATGAGCAGCGCTTCCGGGTTTGCCGGGCTCTCCGCCACTTTCTCTTCCAGAGACTTCAACGATGTGTCGGTAACGGCCTGCCCGGCCATCACTCCGCCGTGAGCCGCCTCCTGCGAGAAGGCTTGCAAACTACCGAGTTGAAGATACAAGCCGACGGAAGCCAGCGGCAACAGTACAACCAGTACGATAGTCAGCGTCTTGTAGGGATTACTCTGCGGCGATGCACTTTGTTGCTCGGAGGGATGCACTTCGTCCAGCAGTCTGGACTGCAATTCGAGTTTTCCCTGCTCATGCAGTTCCGGCGTGAGCAGGCCGTTGCGCAGATCGGCATCCATCTCGGAGATCTGGTCACGATATATCTCCAGATTGGCGGCATCGCGCGCCACGGTGTTGTTTCTCGCGATACCGCGCCACAGCGGTATCCCCACGAACAGCGCGGCCACTATCAGCAGCAGCGCAGAAATAATCCAGAAAGTAGTCATCGATTCTATTCTTGGTCGTTAAGAAGGGCAGCTGCACGTTTCTGTGCTTCATCGCTGAGTTGGGTTTCCGGCACGGTCTGGCGGCGCTTGCGCAACTGATAAAACAGCGCCGCGACTCCTAACAGCAGCATGACAAACGGCGCGATCCACAGGGGGATGGTCTCTCCATCGACGGGAGGATCGAACAGCACGGATTTTCCAAAACGCTCGACCAATATATCTTTGATCTCCTGATCGGTTGCACCAGCCTGCATTTTTTCACGCATGATCTGGCGCACATCGTTGGACCAATCGGAGCGTGAACTGGCGACGGTTTCGCTTTGACAAACGAGACAGCGCACTTCTTCCGCGAGGTTGATCATGCGACGTTCCATCACAGGATCATCGGCCAAATCCCTAGCTTCACCGGCATACACCGATACGGGCAACAGCAACATCATGGCAAGCAGAAGATGTTTCATTGTTTTTTCAGCTCCTCAATAAGGGGCAGGATGCGTTCGCGCAGATTTTGCCGGGTCACCGCCCCGATTATCTTGTCGCGTATCACGCCCTGTTTGTCGATGATGTAGGTTTCCGGCACGCCGTAAACGCCATAGTCGAAACCGACTTTGCCGTCCGCATCAAATATCACCAGCGTGTAGGGATCGCCAGAGTTACGCAGTGTTGCCAGTCCATCCTCGCGTTTGTCCTTGTAGTTCAGCCCATAAACCGGGACGATTTTCTGCTGCGCTATATCCATCAGGATAGGATGCTCATCCTTGCATGAACCGCACCACGATGCCCACACGTTGAGCATCCAGACCTTGCCCTTCATATCCTGCGGCGAGAACTGTTTCTTCGGGTTGTGCAACTGAGGCAGGGTGAATGCCGGCGCTGGTTTATCGATCAGCGGCGACGGGACTTCGCGCGGGTCGAGGCTCAGACCTTTGAACAGGAACGCGGCCAGGGCCAGAAATATGACCAGAGGCAAAATGAAACGCATCATGCTGTCTTCTCCTGCAATGGTTGTTCGCCGCCTGCCACGGCAGGTTTTGTTTTGCGCGCATGGATACGGTAGCGGCGGTCGCTGATGGCCAGGATGCCGCCCAGCGCCATGAACAGGCAACCGGCCCAGATCCAGTCCACGAATGGCTTGATGTAGACACGCACCGCCCAGGCTTCGCTGTCGGGGATGGGTTCGCCCAGCGACACATACAGATCGCGGAACACGCCGGTGTCGATGGCCGCCTCGGTCATCGGCATGCCGGAGGCGTTGTACTGGCGTTTTTCAGGGAATAGTTCCGTCACCAGCTTGCCGTCCTTGCTGATGCTCATTCGACCTTCAGCGGCGACATAATTGGGCCCCTGCTTTTCACGCGCGCCCTCGAAACGGAACACATAGCCGCCTGCTTCAAGCGTGTCGCCGACTTCCATGCGCACGTCGCGCTCGGTCTCGTAACCTTTCACCATGGTCACACCGATGATGAACACTGCCACGCCAAGGTGGGCGAATTGCATACCGTAATAGCTGAGCGAAGGTTGCTTGATGCGCTGCCACAAGCCACCGGTACCGGCCAAACGTTTGCGCAGATCAAGTGCCGCGGTGAATATCAACCAGGCTGCGAGCCACATGCCGAGCGCGATCAGCGGTGTCCACAGACCGAGCGTCAGCGGCAATACCAGCGCCACGACCACACTGGCGGCGAGCGCCCAGCGCACGCGCTTCCAGATATCCGGCAAGCTCGCTTGCTTCCAGCGCGCGATCGGACCCAGGCCCATCATCATCACCAGCGGCACCATCAGCGGGACGAACACCGTGTGGAAATAGGGAGGGCCGACAGAGAGTTTGCCGAAACCGAGTGCGTCCATGAAAAGCGGATACAACGTGCCCAGGAAGACCGAAGCAGAAGCGACCGCCAGCAATACGTTGTTGGTCAGCAACATCGATTCGCGCGAGATCAGATCGAACTTACCGCCCAGCCCGACCTTGGGTGCACGCCAGGCGAACAGCAGCAGCGACGCGCCGATGACCACCACCAGGAAGGAGAGGATGAACACCCCGCGTTTTGGATCAGTGGCGAAGGCATGCACCGAGGTCAGCACGCCGGAACGGACCAGGAAGGTCCCCATCAGTGACAGCGAGAATGCGGCGATGGCGAGCAGCACCGTCCAGCTCTTGAACGCGCCGCGCTTCTCGGTGACTGCCAGCGAGTGCATCAATGCCGTGCCCACCAGCCAAGGCATGAACGAGGCGTTCTCGACCGGATCCCAGAACCACCAGCCGCCCCAGCCCAATTCGTAGTAGGCCCACCAGCTGCCGAGCGCGATACCGATGGTCATGAACACCCAAGCCACGGTCGTCCACGGGCGCGACCAGCGCGCCCAGGTCGCATCCAGTCTGCCGCCCAGCAGCGCCGAGAGGGCAAAGGCAAAGGCGACGGAGAAACCGACATAACCCATGTACAGCATGGGAGGATGGATAACCAGACCCGGGTCTTGCAACAGCGGGTTCAAGTCGCGTCCGTCCATCGCTGCAGGCAACAGGCGGTCGAAAGGATTGGAAGTGAACAGCATGAACAGCAGGAAACCCACCGAGATCAGGCCCATCACGCCGATGACGCGCGCCACCATCTCCTCCGGCAGGTGTTTGCTGAACATCGCCACCGCGACTGTCCACAATGTCAGGATGAACGCCCACAGCAGCAGCGAACCTTCATGGCCGCCCCACACTGCCGCGACGCGATATGCTGTCGGCAGTTGCGAATTGGAATGCTGCGCCACGTACAGCACGGAAAAATCGTTGGCGATGAACGCGTAGGTCAGACAGGCGAATGCGATAGCGACGAACACGAACTGCCCGGCGGCAAGCGGCCGCGCGATGCCCATCAGCACGGCATTGCCGCGCGCGGCACCGATGATGGGCAACACACCCTGCAACAGCGCCAGCCACAGCGCAACGATCAATGAGAACTGCCCGATTTCTGGAATCATGCGTCGACTTTCAAAAGTTATTTGGCTACGGGATATTCTGCGGAGGAGCTGGAGCCCGGCTGTGCTGCGGCAGCTTTTGCTTCTTCGGCTTTTTTCAGAGCATCGGCGGCCTCCGGCGGCATATAGTTCTCGTCGTGCTTGGCCAATACCTCTTCCGCACGGAACTCATTTGCCTCGTCCAGCTTGCCCTGCGCGACCACGCCCTTACCTTCCTTGAACAGATCGGGCAGGATACCTTTGTAGACCACCGGCATGACCCGGGCATTGTCGGTGATATTGAAATGGACGGTCAGGCCGTCGGTCTCGCGTTTGACGCTGCCCACCTCGACCAGACCGCCGATGCGGAAATTGCGTCCCTGCGGCGCTTCCTTGTTGTACACCTGCGTCGGAGTGAAATACAGGCTGACGTTGTTCTTCAGTGCATACAACACCAGTCCCACCGCCGCTGCCACCAGCATGATACCGGCCACGATGAATCCCAGTCTTTTCTGTCTCGGTGTCATGCGCGTTCTCCATTCTCTTCAGTGTCCATGCGCATCAACTTCAGTTCGCGCAGGATGTTCTTGCGCCGGTTGCGCGCCAGCCAGACCTCGATGCCAAATACCAACACGGCCACGCCGTATGAACCCCACACATAGAACGCGTAACCGTTCATGGCAAAGAATTCGCTCACGATTGCACCTCCTTGAGTTCATTCACCCACTGCGTATTTCGCTCCCGCTCCAGGATGATGCTACGCACGCGTGCCAGTGCGACCGCGATGACATACAGCCAGCAGGCGACCAGTACGATGAACATGGCCTGCTGCATGGCGACATGCATGCTGGTGCCGGTCATCTTGATGGTGGCGCCCTGGTGCAGGGTGTTCCACCACTTCACCGAGAAATAGATGATGGGGACGTTGACCGAGCCGACGATGGCCAGCAAGGCGGCAGCCTTGTCGGCACGGCGCGGATCTTCGATGGAAGCCTGCAAAGCGATGAAGCCGAGATACAGGAACAGCAGGATCAGCTCGGATGTCAGACGTGCATCCCATACCCACCAGGCGCCCCACATCGGCTTGCCCCACAGCGCGCCGGTCCACAGCGAGATGAAAGCGAACAACGCACCGGTCGGTGCCAATGCCTGCGCCATCATGGAAGAGAGCCGTGTATTGAAGATCAGCCCCAAGGCCGCATAACCCGCCATGATCAGGTAGATGAACATGGACAGGATAGATGCAGGAACGTGGATGAAGATGATGCGATAAGCCTCGCTCTGCACCGCATCGGTCGGCGCGACGAAGAAGCCGATGTACAGGCCGGTCGCGAACAATATCGCGGCGGGCCATGCGAAGAACGGGATCAGCTTGCCTGCCAGACCGTAAAAGGTCGAGGGTGCCGAATACTTGAACCAGTTGATAGCCAAATCTCTACTCCATTGAAATGCGCAGGGCCTGCGCCGCAACAAACGGCGTAAACACCAGCGCGAATAACATGAACGCCCCCAACAACGCCAGATTGGAAACGGCACTCATACCACCATTTACTGCTTCCACCGCCCCCGCGCCGAAGATCAGCACCGGGATACACAGCGGCAGCACCAACAGCGACACCAGCACACCGCCGCCACGCAAGCCCAGCGTCAGTGCCGCGCCTATGGCTCCTATCATGCTCAGCACCGGCGTTCCCAGCAGCAAGGCCAGCACCAGTATCCACAGTGCCTGCACCGACATGTCGAACTGCAGACCCAACACCGGTGCGATCAGCGCCAGCGGCAGACCGGACAACATCCAGTGCGCCAGTATCTTGCCCAGCACCAGCACCGACAGCGATTGCGGCGCCAGCATCATCTGTTCCAGCGTGCCGTCGGCATGGTCCGCCGAGAACATGCGCGGCAGCGACAGCATCGAAGCCAGCAAGGCAGCGACCCACACCACACCAGAAGCCATCTTGCGCAACATGTCCGGTTCCGGCCCGACACCGAGCGGAAACAAGCTCACCACCATCACGAAGAAAACCAGCGTGGTCAGCACATCGGTACGGCGACGCATCGCCAGCAGCAGGTCGCGCCTGACCACCAACCCCAGCAAACCGAACAGTGATAACTTGTTCATGACAGCACCAACTGTCTGGTCTCTACACCGGCAACGTGCAGCGGTTGGTGCGTGGTAAAAATCGTCATGCCGCCTTTCGACAGATGTTCTCCAATTAGTTCCTGCATCAGACCGACTGCCCCCACATCAAGTGCGGTCAAAGGCTCGTCCAGTATCCACAGATGCGCGTCGCCGATCAGCAACCGTGCCAGCGCCACCCTGCGGCGTTGGCCCTGCGACAGCACGCGCACCGGCAGATGCTCGCGCCGCTGCAAGCCCATACGGCGCAAAGCGGCGACAGCCTGCTGGTCGCTCACGGTATATCCGGCCAAGCCTGCGCTCATCTGCAGATTCTCCAGCGCGCTCAATTCATCCTTGATGGCGTTCAGGTGTCCGAGGTAGCACATCTCGGCATGGAAATCGTCGTCCCATTCGCCGATATCCTGACCGTTCCAATGCACCGTTCCCTGCACCGGCTGCACGAATCCGCACAGACTGCGCAACAAAGTGGTCTTGCCGCTGCCGTTCGGTCCCTGCACCTGCATCAATTCACCCGGTGCGAGCGCGAAATTCAGCCCGCTGAACAGGCGATGGTCACCCCGCTCGCAAGCCAGATCTTTCACTTCCAGAAAAGGTGCTTGTTGCATGAAAAAACGCGTCGCGCGCCGGAAACAAAACAGCGTCGGATTATATACGATAGCACCGTCCGCGGTGCAGCCCATCTATTGGGTTATAATCCGCGCCGCTACAGCCGTTCGCAACCATTTTGAGCTGGGAAAAACATGGGATTTTTGGCAAAGAAACGCATTCTTGTCACAGGCATGATCAGCAACCGCTCGATTGCTTACGGAGTCGCGCAAGCCATGCACCGCGAAGGCGCCGAACTGGCTTTCACCTACCAGGGTGAGCGCGTCAAAGACCGAGTGACCGAAATGGCCAGGGAATTCGGCAGTGACATGATCTACCCTTGCGATGTTTCCAGCGATGCCGAGATCGAGCAATTGTTCGCCGGACTGGGCAAAAAATGGGAGAAGTTCGACGGTTTCGTGCACGCGATCGCCTTTGCGCCTCGCGAAGCACTGGACGGGGAGTTCCTGGACGGTTTCAGCCGCGAAGCTTTCCGCATCGCCCACGACATCAGCGCCTACAGCTTCCCGGCCATGGCAAAAGCAGCCCTGCCCTACCTGAATGACAGATCCGCAATCCTGACCATGAGTTACCTTGGTGCAATCCGCACCATGCCGCACTACAACGTGATGGGTATGGCCAAGGCCAGCCTGGAAGCAAGCGTGCGTTATCTGGCAATGGAATTGGGGCGCAAGGGCATCCGCGCCAACGCCATCTCAGCCGGACCGATCAAGACAGTGGCTGCTGCGGGCATAGGCGATTTCGGCAAACTGCTTGCATACAATGCCAAGCATGCCCCGCTCAAGCGCAACGTGACGGTCGAGGAAGTGGGCAACGTGGCTGCATTCCTGTGCAGCGACCTCGCAAGCGGCATCACCGGAGAGATCAGCTACGTCGACGCCGGCTTCAACACCACCTCATTGGGAGCCAGCGAAGCCTGATCTTGCATATCCCGCAAATAAAAAAACGCCGCTCGATGAGCGGCGTTTTCATTGCGACCTCCGAAATTTACTTCTTCTCGTCAGCTGCGAATTCCTTCATGGTGATATCGGCTCTTTTCTTAGCGTCAGCCAGATAGGCCATCAGCAATTCCTCGCCGGTGAGCTGGCGTATCTGCTGCGCATAACCATTGCGCTTGCCGTCATCGATGACACCAGTTTCCTTCACCGCATCGATACGGGCCAACAGATATCCGCCCCGGCTGTTTGCTACACCGACATAAGCCGGCAGCTTGGTGGTGTCGGCCCGGAACACGGCTTGCATCAACTCCGGCTCAACCGCGGAACGCTGGCTACGCGACATGCTTTGCGCGGCTTTCCAGTTCACGCCCGCTTTTTCGCCGCGCTGCAAGCGCGCCAAAATGTCTTTGCCCTGCTGCTCCGCCATCTCGGCGGCACGCTGACGTTGCAGCGACTGACGGATCGCCTGGGCGACTTCAGCCAGGGGACGCGCACTGGCCGCCTGGTATTCCACGACGCGTGCAGCCAGCAGGGTATTGGCTGCGATTTCCACTGCAGTTGTGTTGCGTTTGTTCTTCAACACATCCTCGGAGAACACCGCCTGCAACACTTTGTCCGTCCAGATTCCGTTCGCTGCCTGCCCTTTGCTCAGCCAGCCTCCGCGCTGCACAGTCGCCTTGACCAGTTCTGCCGCGGGTTTCAGGGTGTCGCTCTGCTCATAGACAGTGTTATTGAACTGATCGGCCAACTCAGCGAACTTGTCGCTTGCTTGTTGCAATTTCAAACGCTGCGCGATCAGGGTGCGCACTTCGCTGAGTGGCTGCATCTTAGCCGGTTTGACTGCCTGAAATTTGATGATGTGGTACCCGAATTCAGTTTGAACCAGACTCCCGATCTCGCCAAGCTTGAGTTGAAACAACTCATCTTCTAGCGGTTTTTGTGGCACAGGCATCGTCCCGTTTACAGCCATATCCAAACTGCCGCCCCTGGAGGCCGAATCGAAATCCTGAGAATACTGTTTTGCCAGCGCCGAAAATTTGGCCGGGGATTGTTTCGCTTGCTGCAGCACTTGCTCTGCTTTGGCCTTGGCAGTTTGCCTCTCTGAATCCGAAGCTTGCTTCGCCACTTCGATCAGAATATGTGCAGCCTGACGCTGCTCTTGGGTGCCAAACTCTGCAGCATGGTCCTTGTAATACTGCTTGATTTCGCCGTCGGCGACAGTGATCGTCGGCAACAAGGATTCTGCCGAGAACATCACATATTCCACATTGGCGCGTTCCGGCAACTGGAACTCATTGGCATTCTTTTCGAAATAAGTCGCAATATCGGCGTCGCTTATCTGCAGTTGCTTCTGATACGCATCGGGATTCAAGTTGGATATTGCGAAAACGCGCTGCTGTTCATTCAAACGAATCAGAGTATCGGCAACAGTATTGGACGCATAGCCGTTCTGAGAATATGACGCCGTAAGCAACTGCACTGCCATATCTTGATGCAACCGCTGCTTAAATTGCTTGTGAGTTAAGCCAAGCCTCACCAGCGCCGACTCATAGAGTTTTACATCAAAATGCCCATCCACATAAAACTCCCGGAAACCGGTGATAATCTGATTTAACTGCTCGTCACTCGGCGCCAGTCTCTCTTTGCTCGCTTCGATACTCAACATACGCTTGGTGACCAATCCCTCCAACACCGAGCGTTTGATCTCCGGCTTGTCGAAGAATGACGGATCGAAATTGGCTCCGGCCATCTCGCGTATCCGCTGGCGCTGTTGTTCCAGCGCATCCTCGAACTCCTGCTGTCCGATCTTTTCGCCGTTGACTGTGGCAATTTCGTCTGACACCCCAGCATTTTCATAGGAGCTGATCCCCCAAACGGCAAAGGTCAGAATGATTACTGCCAATACAATTTGGACCACCCATTTTTTGTTTTGCACAAAATCGAACATAGCAGGCTACCCGATAGATTGGATGTTAATCGTCACATCCCATATGAAAAAAGGCGAACTTTCGTTCGCCTCTGTTTGGCGGAGTGGACGGGACTCGAACCCGCGACCCCCGGCGTGACAGGCCGGTATTCTAACCAACTGAACTACCACTCCAAAAACTTGCACTGCTCACAACTTGAACTACTGGTGGGTGCTGACGGGATCGAACCGCCGACAATCGCCTTGTAAGGGCGGTGCTCTACCAGCTGAGCTAAGCACCCCAAGAAAGACCGCTAGTTTACAGCATCTTTCAGACCTTTGCCAGCCCGGAATTTAGGAACTTTCGCTGCCTTGATCTTGATGGTCGCTCCGGTCTGCGGATTGCGGCCATTTCGTGCAGCGCGCTTACCCACATAGAAGGTGCCGAAACCAACCAGGCTCACTTCCTCATCTTTTTTCAGCGACTTCTTGATGGACTCGATAGTCGCATCCAGCGCGCGGCCGGCAGCAGCCTTGGAAATGTCGGCGGATATTGCGATTGCATCGATCAGATCGGATTTATTACTCACGCGATTCCCCTTTGCTTGTTGGTTAAGAACACACAAAAATCCTGCGGCGGCTTTATATCAAGGGTTTTCGAGCGGGTCAAGCAGATGCACTACAATTCGTCGTGCGCCACCTGCCCGCCAACCCGCTTCAATGCTTGATTGCAGACGATGTGCCGGTTTCACCAATGACTGCGGTTGCAGCCACCGCGGCCACTGCCGGTTCCGGCAAGGGCTCGGGTTTCCGCTCCAGCGCCATCTCGAGTACCTGCTCTATCCACTTGACCGGATGTATCTCCAGTTTGTTCTTCACGTTGTCGGGGATCTCGACCAGGTCCTTGGTATTTTCTTCCGGGATCAACACCAGTTTGATGCCGCCGCGTTGTGCCGCCAGCAACTTCTCTTTCAAGCCCCCGATCGGCAACACTTCGCCGCGCAGCGTGATCTCGCCGGTCATCGCCACATCGGCACGCACCGGAATACTAGTCAAGGCCGAGACCATCGCTGTGCAGATACCGATACCGGCGCTTGGGCCGTCTTTCGGCGTCGCGCCTTCCGGCAAGTGGATGTGCAGATCGCTCTTCTCGTAGAAGTTTTCGGCGATCCCCAGTGTGCGCGCACGGCTGCGGACCACACTGAGTGCTGCCTGGATGGATTCCTGCATCACCTCGCCCAGCTTGCCGGTGGTCGTGGTCTTGCCTTTGCCGGGCAAAACGGCAGTTTCGATGGTGAGCAGCTCGCCGCCGACTTCCGTCCACGCCAGTCCTGTGACCTGTCCGACCTGGTTGGTCTTCTCGGCGATGCCATAGCTGTAGCGGCGCACGCCGAGGTACTTGTCCAGATTGCGAGCATTGATCGTGACTTTGTTGTCGCGCCCTTTCAGCAGCAGCGCCTTCACCACCTTGCGGCAGATCTTGGAAAGCTCGCGTTCCAGACTACGCACTCCGGCCTCGCGCGTGTAGTAACGCAGGATGTCGCGGATCGCGCTCTCGGAGACGCTGATCTCTTCTTCCTTGAGGCCGTTGTTCTTGATCGCCTTGGGCAACAGATAGCGCGTGGCGATGTTTACCTTCTCGTCCTCGGTGTAGCTCGACACATGGATCACTTCCATGCGATCCAGCAGCGGTGCCGGGATATTCATGCTGTTCGAGGTGGCGACAAACATCACGTCGGACAGGTCGTACTCGACCTCGACGTAGTGGTCGACGAAGGTATGGTTCTGCTCCGGATCGAGCACTTCCAGCAGCGCAGACGAAGGATCGCCGCGGAAATCCATACCCATCTTGTCCACTTCATCCAGCAGGAACAGCGGATTCTTTACGCCGACCTTGCTCATGTTCTGCAGGATCTTGCCCGGCATCGAACCGATATAGGTGCGGCGATGGCCGCGAATCTCGGACTCGTCGCGCACTCCGCCCAGCGACATGCGCACGAACTTGCGGTTGGTCGCACGCGCGATGGATTGCCCCAGCGAGGTCTTGCCCACGCCAGGAGGACCGACCAGACACAGGATGGGTGCCTTCATCTTGGCCACGCGTTGCTGCACGGCCAGATATTCGACGATGCGTTCCTTGACCTTGTCCAGGCCGTAGTGATCCGCTTCCAGCACGTCTTCGGCATGCTTGAGATCGGTATCGATCTTGGTCTTCTTCTTCCACGGCAGTCCGACCAGCACGTCGATGTAGTTGCGCACCACGGTCGCCTCGGCAGACATCGGCGACATGAGTTTCAGTTTCTTCAACTCGGCCTCGGCCTTGGCGCGCGCATCCTTGGGCATGTGCGCAGCCCTGATCTTCTTCTCGACTTCCTCGATGTCGGCACCGTCTTCGCCCTCGCCCAGTTCCTTCTGGATGGCTTTGACCTGCTCGTTGAGGTAATACTCGCGCTGGCTCTTTTCCATCTGACGCTTCACGCGACCGCGGATGCGCTTCTCCACCTGCATGATGTCCAACTCGGCTTCCAGCAAACCCAGCAGATGCTCGAGGCGCAGACGCACGTCGAATATCTCCAGCACTTCCTGCTTTTGTTCCAGCTTGAGCGGCAGATGGGCAGCAATGGTATCCGCCAGACGGCCCGCATCGTCGATGCCCGCCAGCGAAGTCAGGATCTCGGGCGGTATCTTCTTGTTAAGTTTGACGTATTGATCGAACTGGTTGATCAGCGCGCGGCGCATCGCCTCGGCTTCGTGCCCGATCTCTTCATCGGCGGGCACGGCCTGTATTTCGGCATCCAGATGGGACTTGTCGTCGAATATGCGCAGCACTTTTGCGCGTTGCGTTCCCTCCACCAGCACTTTGACCGTGCCGTCGGGCAGCTTCAGCATCTGCAAGATGTTGGCGATGCTGCCGATGCGGTAGATATCCTCGGTCGCGGGTTCGTCCTTGGCGGCAGATTTCTGCGCCACCAGCACGATGCTCTTGCCGGCTTCCATCGCGGCTTCCAAAGCTTTGATGGATTTGGCACGACCGACGAAGAGCGGAATGACCATGTGCGGGAATACCACCACGTCGCGCAAGGGCAACAGCGGGTACAGGTCTGCATCGGTAGAAATGGGATCGAATTCGGCCATGGTGTGCTCTCTCGGTTAACTGTGCATCGCAGATGGGGGCAGACTTGAAGGAATTCAAGCCCTGCCCACCGGGGCCGTCACTACGCGGCTTTGGGCGTATCCGCGTACATCACGACGGGCTTGATCTCGCCCGCACTATTCTCGTCCAGCACGACTTTGCTCACATTTTCCGCCGATGGCAGATCGAACATGGTATCGAGCAGCGCATGCTCGAGGATGGAGCGCAATCCGCGCGCGCCTGCCTTGCGGGCGAGCGCTTTTTTGGCGATCACGTTCAGCACACCTTCGCGGAACTCCAGCTCCACGCCTTCCATCGCAAACAGTTTCTGATACTGCTTGGTCAATGCGTTCTTGGGCTCGGTCAAAATCTGGATCAGTGCGGCTTCGTCCAGACCTTCCAGCACAGCCACCACCGGCAGACGCCCGACGAATTCGGGAATCAGACCGAACTTGATCAGATCCTCGGGCTCCACTTCACGCAGCACCTTGCCGACATCCTTGCCGTCGTCACGCTTGGAAAGGTTAGCCGAGAAACCGATACCGGCTTTTTCGGAGCGGTTGCGGATCACCTTTTCCAGACCGTCGAACGCACCGCCGCAGATGAACAGGATATTGGTGGTATCCACTTGCAGGAATTCCGTGTTCGGATGCTTGCGGCCACCCTGCGGCGGGATCGCGGCTTTGGTGCCCTCGATGAGTTTGAGCAGCGCCTGCTGCACACCCTCGCCGGACACGTCGCGGGTGATGGAAGGGTTGTCCGACTTGCGCGATATCTTGTCGATCTCGTCGATATAGACGATGCCGCGCTGGGCCTTCTCCACATCGTAGTCGCAAGCCTGCAACAACTTCTGGATGATATTCTCGACATCCTCGCCGACATAACCAGCTTCGGTCAGCGTCGTGGCATCCGCCATCACGAAAGGAACATTGAGCAGACGCGCCATCGTTTGCGCCAGCAGGGTCTTGCCGGAACCGGTCGGGCCGACCAGCAGGATGTTGCTCTTGGCCAGTTCGACGCCGTCCTTGTCCGTGTTCTTCAGACGCTTGTAATGGTTATACACCGCGACCGAAAGAACCTTCTTGGCCTGACGCTGGCCGATGACATACTCATTCAGACGCTCGCAGATCTCGTGCGGGGTCGGTAACTCGTTCTTGTCGGCCTTGTCGCCGCCGATGACGCTTTGCGTTTCTTCGCGGATGATGTCGTTGCACAACGCGATGCATTCATCGCACACGAACACCGACGGCCCCGCGATCAGTTTGCGCACCTCGTGCTGGCTCTTCCCGCAGAACGAGCAGTACAGCAGTTTGTCACCCTTGTTCTTGTCCGTCGTCATTTGCACCTCCGCTCCGAAATTATCGGCAGCCTACAAGATTACTTAAACCCGCTTGTCCAATACCTGGTCGATCAGGCCGTATTCCATCGCATCCTGCGCGGTCAAGAAATTGTCACGCTCGCTGTCGCGCGCGATCTCTTCCACGCTGCGTCCGGTATGCTTAGCCATCAGCGCATTGAGGCGCTCGCGCAGACTCAGGATGTATTTGGCATGAATCTCGATGTCTGAAGCCTGACCGCGGAACCCGCCCAGCGGCTGGTGGATCATCACGGTGGAATTGGGCAGTGCAAAACGCTTGCCCTTCTCGCCTGCCTGCAACAGGAAAGCTCCCATGGAAGCAGCCATGCCTATGCACAGCGTGGAGACCTGCGGCTTGATGAACTGCATGGTGTCGTAGATCGCCATGCCGGCCGAGATCGAACCGCCGGGAGAATTGATGTAGAAATGGATATCCTTTTCCGGATTCTCCGATTCCAGGAACAACATCTGCGCCACGATCAGATTGGCGGTATGGTCATTGACCTCGCCGACCAGGAATATCACACGCTCCTTCAACAGACGCGAGTAGATGTCGAACGCGCGTTCGCCGCGTCCGCTGGTCTCGATCACCATCGGGATCATGCCGATGTCTTGCGGTTCCGTCATTTCCGAGGTGGCGCCAAATTGCATGATTAGTTACTCCCCATCAGTTCAGTCAATGTGACGGCCTGGTCGGCCACTTTGGCTCCGGCCAATACCCAGGCGACCACGTTGTCTTCCAGCACCAGATTCTCGATCTCGCGCATGCGGCTGGGATCAGAGTTGTACCAGCGCACCACTTCTTCCGGATGCTCGTAGCTCTGCGCATATTCCTGCACCAACGCCTTCATCTGCTCCGGCTTGGGAGCCAGATCATGCTGCTTCACCAACTCAGCAAGAATCAAGCCAAGTTTGACGCGCTTGCTCGCGCGCTCGGCGAACATGTCGGCCGGCAACTGCATGCCCTTGGGGACCTTCATGCCGCGGGCTTCCATGTCGTGCATTGTCTGCTGCATCAGACGTTCGGCTTCGCTGTCCAGCAGTGCTTTTGGCACGTCCAGTTGTGCGATATTCAACAAAACGTCCATTGCGCTGTCTTTGTTACGCACTTTGGCGCGACGCTGCGCTTCGCGGCCGATGTTCTCGCGGATCTCGTCCTTGAGCTTGGTCACATCGCCGTCCTTCATGCCCAGCGACTTGGCGAACTCGGCGTCCACTTCCGGCAAATGTGCTTCTTCAACCACATGCGCGGTGATGGTGAAAGTGACCTGCTTGCCCGCCACTTCCTTGCCGTGATAATCCGCCGGGAAAGTCATGTCGAAAGATTTGGTCTCGCCCGCCTTCATGCCGACGATGGCTTTCTCGAAATCGGGCAGCATGCGCCCAGAACCCAGCAAAACATTGAAATCCTTGGCTTCGCCGCCCTCGAACACCACACCGTCCAGCTTGCCGGAGAAGTCGATGCGCACCTGGTCGTCGTTCTTCGCGGCACGGTCCGCCTTCTTGAACACGGCGCGCTGCTTGCGCAGGGTGTTGATGGTCTCGTCCACATCGGCTTCGCTCATGGCGAAGGTGACGCGGGTCACGCTCTGGCCGGCGATTTCGCCCAGCTTCACTTCGGGATAGACCTCGAAAGTCGCACTGTATTCGATCTGCGGCGCGTTCAGGTCGGTGGTCTTTAGTTCGAACTGGGGATAGCCGGCCACTTGCAGCTTGTTGGCGACCGCCACTTCGGCAAAGGAGCGCTGCAGGCTCTCGCCCAGCACTTCCTGCTGCACGGACTGGCCGTATTGCTGTTCCAGCACTTTGAACGGGACTTTGCCCGGACGGAATCCGTGCACTTTGGCAGTGCGGCCCAGATGTTTCAGGCGCGCTTCCACTTCGCCGCGCAATTGTTGTTGGGGGATGGACGCGCTCAGACGGCGTTGCAATCCACTCAGGGTCTCTACATTTGACATACTGACACTTTCCTTTGAGTTTTAGGCAGGCTGGGAAAACGAATATCGCGGACGGAATGATACATGAAACAGGGCGGGAAGGCCCGCCCGCTCACTCCGCGTGGGCTGAAACCTGGGCTAACTTCCAGATTTCACGGTTGTATTCCTGAATGGTACGGTCGCTGGAGAATTTACCGCTGGCTGCGGTATTGAAGATACTCATGCGTACCCACCCCTCCTGATCGCGATAGGCGACAGCCGCCCGATGTTGCGCATCCACATAGCTGCGGAAATCCGCCGCCGTCAGCCAGGGGTCATGCGGGTTGAGGATGGCATGCACGATGGGATCGAACAGCCCCGGCTCGAACAGGTTGAAATGCCCGCTTTCCAGCAGGTGCATCACCCGCCCCAGATCGGCATCGGCCGCGACGATGGCGGCCGGATCGTAATGCCCGCGCGCCGCCTCAACTTGTTCCGCAGTCAGGCCGAACAGGAAGAAGTTCTGCTCCCCCGCTTCTTCGCGAATCTCGATGTTGGCACCGTCCAGGGTACCGATGGTGATCGCCCCGTTCATCATGAACTTCATGTTGCCGGTGCCCGAGGCTTCCTTCCCTGCCGTTGATATCTGCTCGGAAAGGTCGGCGGCCGGACAGATCACCTCCATCGCCGAGACGCGATAATCCGGCAGAAAAGCCAACTGCAAAAGCCCCTTGGTCGCCGGATCGTGGTTGACCACTTCGGCCACTGCCGTCACCAGCCGGATGATGCGTTTTGCCATCATATATCCCGGCGCAGCCTTGCCGCCGATCAATACGCAGCGCGGCGTCCAGTTGGCGCTGTCACCGCGCTTGATGCGGTCATAGAGATGGATGACATGCAGCACATTGAGCAACTGGCGCTTGTATTCGTGGATACGCTTCACCTGCACGTCGAACATCGCCGTTGGGTCGAACTCCACACCGCAATCGCGCGCGACCATCTCGGCCAGCCGCTGTTTGTTCGCCTGCTTCACCGCACGCCATTCGGCGCGGAATTTCTTGTCTCCGGCATACTCCCGCAATCCCTGCAGCCGCGACAGTTCGGTGCGCCAGCTTTCGCCGAGACGCTTGTCAATCAGGCTGCTCAGCAAAGGGTTGCTGGCTGCCATCCAGCGG
The DNA here is from genome assembly GCA_030651895.1 of Sideroxyarcus sp. GTDB lineage: Bacteria > Pseudomonadota > Gammaproteobacteria > Burkholderiales > Gallionellaceae > Sideroxyarcus. Next base: position 404,493 of record JAUSBR010000010.1, read on the forward strand.
CGCGGCGTCACCCCGTTGGTCTTGTTGTTGAACTTGTGCGGCCACAACTCGAAGAAGTCGTGGAACAGATGCTGCTGCAGCAACTGCGAATGCAGGGCCGCCACGCCGTTAACCGAGTGACATGCCACCACCGCCAGATAGGCCATGCGAATCTGCGGCTCGCCGCCCTCTTCCACGATGGACATGCGCCGTTCGCGCTCAGTGCCCCCCGGCCAGCGCAGTGAGACTTCTTCCATGAAACGCGCATTGATCTCCAGGATGATGTCGCGCAGGCGCGGCAACAGACGACCGAACATGTTCACCGGCCAGCGCTCCAGTGCTTCAGGCAGCAAAGTATGGTTGGTGTAGGCCATGGTGTGCGAGGTGATGTCCCATGCTTCTTCCCAACCCATGCCGTGTTCGTCCATTAGCAGGCGCATCAATTCAGGTACCGCACAGGTCGGATGCGTGTCGTTCAACTGGAAGCAGTTCTTCTCGGCGAAACGGGAAAAGTCCTCGCCGTGCTTGTACACCCAGGCACGCAGTACATCCTGCAGACTGGCGGAGGCCAGGAAATATTGCTGGCGCAGACGCAGCTCCTTGCCGTTCTCGCTGGCATCGTTGGGGTAAAGCACCATGGTAATGTGCTCGGCTGCATTCTTGGCGGCAACGGCTTCGGTATAGCTGCCGGCATTGAACTCATCCAGATCGAACTCTTCGGTCGCTGCCGCTTTCCATAGCCGCAGGGTATTCACCGTACCGTTGCGATAGCCGGGGATGGGCATGTCGTAAGGCACCGCCAGCACGTCCTGCGTGTCAACCCAACACACGTGCATGCGGCCATCCGCTCCGGGCACAAAGTCGCTGCGTCCGCCGAATTTGATCCTGACCGTGTATTCCGGCCGTTCGATCTCCCACGGATTGCCGTTACGCAACCAGTGGTCGGGTTCTTCCAGTTGCCGTCCCTGCTCGATCTTCTGGCGGAACATGCCGTACTCGTAGCGGATGCCGTAACCCGTCACCGGCAGTCGCAGCGTCGCGCAACTGTCGAGGAAGCAGGCCGCCAGGCGACCCAGGCCGCCGTTGCCCAGGCCAGCATCCCACTCCTGTTCCAGTAGTTCTTCGACATTAATCCCCATCTCTTTCAGAGCTGTCTGCCATTCTTCCAGCATCCCCAGGTTGATCAGGCTGTTGCCGAGTGCACGTCCCATTAAAAATTCCATGGAGATATAATAGACCCGCTTGGCATCATTAACGTAGTACGACTGCTGGGTGTCCAGCCAGCGATCCACCAGTACGTCTCGCACGGCGTAGGCCAGCGCCAGGTATAGATCGGCTTTGGTGGCAGAATACTTGTCCCTGACGAGGGTGTATTGCAAGTGGCGCAGGAATGATCGCTGCAGGTCGGCTGAGGTCGGCTTGGCGCCGTTGGATGGGGACATTTCAGGTGTAGGCATGATACCGATCCTTTGGAGCAGAGATCAAGACCGAAGAACTATATATATTTCTAAGGCTTAATGCAAGTATGAGCATTCCCTTTTCAATGAATCTCTGGTATCGTGAACTTATGGGTGAAAAATTGATCTGCAGCAATAAAAAGGCCTATCACGATTATTTTATCGAAGAAAAGCTTGAGGCCGGTCTGGTTCTGCAAGGAACGGAGGTTAAGTCCCTGCGGGCCGGTAAAGCCAACCTGAGTGATTCCTTCATGCTTGTGCGAGAAGGTGAGGCCTATCTGCACAACCTGAATATCTCACATTACGAATTTGGCAACCGCCAGAATCATACGCCGGATCGCAACCGTAAGCTGTTACTGCATCGTCGCGAAATAGACCGTTTGTACGGCAGAATTCGCGAGAAGGGCCTTTCGGTGATTCCACTCAGGCTCTATTTTAAAGATGGTCTGGTTAAGGTCGAGATTGGGCTCGCCAAGGGCAAAAAACTGTATGATAAGCGTGAAGATATGAAGGCTAAGGACAGCCAGCGCGAGATGTCTCAAGCGTTGAAGGCGAGAAACAGAGAGTAACGGCAGTTAAACGACGGTTCAAGGTTCGTGGTTCAAGGTTTGGTTTTGTAACTTTGAACCTTGAACATAGAACTTTGAACGGATTTTAAAAAGGGGGGTGTAAAGGTTTCGACGGGGAATTGAAAATCTGGGGAGCACCGGGTCGGGGCAGGTGGCCGACCTTAATAAACCTGCACGGCATTAATTGCCGACAATTATAACACTC
>JAUSBR010000002.1 GCA_030651895.1 Sideroxyarcus sp.
TGGCTTCGCCGCCAAACTTCTTCGACAATACGGTCGTGATCGCCGCTGTCAGGGTGGTCTTGCCGTGGTCAACGTGGCCAATCGTGCCTACGTTCACGTGCGGCTTCGTACGTTCAAATTTGCTCTTTGCCATGATTTATCCCCTATCAATGCCAAACATTAATCACAAAAAAACTTGGTGCCCATGGTGAGAATCGGACTCACGACCTCTCCCTTACCAAGGGAGTGCTCTACCACTGAGCCACATGGGCCTAACTTTATGGAGCGGGTGAAGGGAATCGAACCCTCGTCATAAGCTTGGAAGGCTTCTGCTCTACCATTGAGCTACACCCGCAAAACCCAACACCAGCCCACTAAAACCTACTAAACAGCAAACCGAAAAATCTGGTGGAGGGGGAAGGATTCGAACCTTCGTACTCTAAGAGGTCAGATTTACAGTCTGATGCCTTTAACCACTCGGCCACCCCTCCAAAAAGAGCGCGCGATTATCCATTCAACCGCATACCTTGTCAAAGGGAATATACAGATATCGAGCAAAAAACAGGCCACCACCGCCCGGTTTAGCGTTGCATCCCGGAGAAAACGGCGAATCAGGCCGTCAAACTCAGCTCGCCCAGCAGGTTCAACAGGGCGGTGGCCGAATAACGCTGCTCCTTATCCTTGGCCATCATACGGTCAAGGAAGAACTGCAGATGGCGGTAGCAGGAGGGCAGTTTGGGCACGGGCGCATGCAGATGCTGGTACACGATCATTTCCAGTGTCTCGCCCCGATAGGGCTTCTCGCCGGTCAGCATGTTATAGAACACCGCGCCCATGCTGTAGATATCGGTGCTCTCGTCCTCGGTTTCGCCCAAGGCCTGCTCCGGGCTCATGAAATACGGGGTACCGACGATGTACTCCATCTGCTCATGCCGTTGCGCCCTGTATATACGGCGCGCGACGCCGAAATCACCCAATACGGCCGTGCCGTCACTGCGCAACAGGATGTTCTCGGGCTTGATGTCACGGTGGATGATACCCATCCGGTGCACTTCCACCAGCGCGCAGACCATCTCGCGCAGCACGCTCCAGGCGCGCTCCGGCGCCATACCCGCGTTGCCAATGTGCTGCTTGAGCGTGCCGCCGGGCAAGTACTCCATCACGATGAACAGCACATCGTCGGTGACGCCCTGGTCGTATATCTGCAGCACATTGATGGTGCACCTGTTCCAGCAGGCCGTATTCCTCGACGAAGCGGTACAACACCTCACTGTCCTCCGACACGCTGCCGTCGGCGAACTTCAGGGCCAGGTGCGCACCATCGCGCAAACGCTCCACCAGATAGACGCGCGACATCCCGCCGCGCCCGATAGGCCGCAGGCATCGGTACCCCGGTATCGTCGGAACAGCTTGTTCAGCTCCGGAGGCCGCGTATCGCGCCGGATCGAACGCGGGGTGACGCCCGGAGCGCGAACCGTGGTCCAGCGCCAGTGTGGTATCCAGTATCTCGTCGCCGGTCTCAATGATGTCCTCGCCGCTGTCGCGCACCACCACCGCCTCCGCCACGCGCAAGGGATGCTGCAGCCACTCCGCCCCGATCAGGGCGCGACGACGCGTCTGCACGCCACGCCCGGCAGCCTCCAGCGATTGCTCGCTGCACACCACGTTCCAGTCCAGTTCTTTCGATTTGACCGCCAGCAGGGAGGCGACCGAGACCGCATGGCCGCTCGCCACATGCTGCACATGGGGAAGCAGGCCGAAGCGGGCGAAGATCAACTCGCCGCTATGGATGCCGATGCCGACACCGAACTTGTCCAGCCCTTGCTCGGGAAACGCCTGGCGTATCCAGAACCGTGTCTGATAGGCAATCATGGCGATCGCCAGCGCGCAGCGCAGGGCGCGCCGCGCATGGGCATCCTCCCCTTCCACTGCGGAGAAGGTCACCACCATGCTGTAGTTGCTGATCGAGGTGAGCACGCCCTTCTGCTGCGCGACCTGGAAGCAGACCCTTTCGTAATAGTCGCTCATCAGATCGGTCAGACTGGCTGCGCTGAGACGTTCGGTCAGATGGATGAAATCCCGGATGATGACACTAACCACCGTCGCTTCGAACGGTTCGTACTGCGTCGTTTCTTCTGCTATTGCCATTTCCTTCACAGCCAGCCTTTTTCCGCAAACGACAGACACCCCGCGCCCGCCACTATAAAATGATCCAATACCCTGACATCAACCAGCGCCAGCGATCTCTTCAATTCTTCCGTCAACAGACGGTCCGAATCGCTGGGCTCCGCCACCCCGCTGGGATGATTGTGCGCGAAGATCATTGCCGCCGCATTGTGATGCAAGGCGCGCTTCACGATTTCGCGCGGATAGACACTAGTCTGGGTCAAAGTCCCCTGGAACAGCTCTTCCGTTGCCACCACACGGTGTTGCGCATCCAGAAAGATCGCCACGAACACCTCCTGCTGCCGGGCATGCAGCAACAACTGCAGAAACTCGCGCACCGCCCGCGGCGAGTTCAGCGCATCGCCGGTTCGCATCTCTTCCTGCAACGCCCGCCGCGCCATTTCCACCACCGCCTGCAACTGCACGAACTTCGCCTGCCCCATGCCATGTATAGCACAGAACTCCTTTTCCGCAGCCGCGAACAAACGGGTCAGGCTCCCAAACCGCACAAGTAATTCGCGTGCCAGATCGACCGCACTCTTGCCCACTACTCCGGTGCGCAAAAAGATTGCCAGCAACTCCGCGTCGGACAAAGATGCAGCGCCGCGCTGCAGCAACTTCTCGCGCGGACGTTCCCCGGCAGGCCAGTCGGTGATACTCATGTCTCACACCAATCTATTATTTAGTCATCGATTCGCCGCCTCACTTAATTCTCCGCGCGGTAAACCCGAACGCACACTATCCCCCTCTAGCGCCATGGTCAATATGCCGGATGGACTAGATAACGACCCAGGCCCGTCGCCGCAAGCCATCGCCGCACTTTCTTGCTAAGATGCGCCACTATGGATTCATCCTCGACAAAGCGCATCGTGCTCGGCATCACCGGCGGCATTGCCGCATATAAAGCCGCCGAACTTGCTCGACTATTGGTCAAACAGGGCATCGAAGTCCGGGTGGCAATGACGGATGCGGCGACGCACTTCATCACCCCTGCGACCATGCAGGCATTGACCGGGCAACCGGTGCTGATTAACCAGTGGCAAGACGACAAGGGCATGGCGCATATCCAATCCAGCCGCAGCGCCGACGCAATCGTGATCGCCCCCGCCACGGCGGATTTCATCGCCAAACTGGCACATGGCCTGGCTGACGACCTGCTCTCTACAATATGTCTGGCGCGCGACTGCCCCTTGCTGGTCGCGCCCGCGATGAACAAGCAGATGTGGTCGAACGCGGCTACGCAACGCAACGTGCAGCGCCTCGCCGCCGACGGCGTGACTCTGCTCGGGCCGGCGAGCGGCATGCAGGCCTGCGGCGAAGAGGGCATGGGGCGCATGCTGGAAGCGGAAGAGCTGGCACAAAACATCCTGACTTTGCTCGACCGCGACAAGGTCGGCGAACTTGAAGGCGTCAAGATAGTCATCACCGCCGGTCCGACCTACGAACCCATCGACGCAGTGCGCGGCATCACCAACCGCAGCAGCGGCAAGATGGGTTATGCAGTCGCGCAGGCAGCTCTGGAGATGGGCGCGCGGGTCACCCTGATCTCCGGCCCGACGGCGCTGACCTGCCCTGCCGGCGCCAGCATGGTGAACGTCACCAGTGCCGCCGATATGTTCGAGGCGGTAAAACAGGCGACCGCCCCCGCCGACATGTTCGTCGCAGTGGCCGCAGTCGCCGATTACCGCGTTGCGCAACCAAGCGAACAGAAGATCAAGAAGAACGATGCCTCCCTGACACTGGAGCTGATCCCCAACCCGGATATCCTCGCCTACGTTGTGAGCCTCCCGCAGCCACCTTTCTGCGTTGGCTTCGCCGCCGAAAGCGAGAAACTGCGCGAGCATGCGACCGAAAAGCGCAAGAAGAAGAACATCCCGCTGCTGGCAGCCAATCTGGCGCAGAACGCCATCGGAGCGGACGATAACGAGATCATCCTGTTTGACGACGCGGGCGAGCATATGTTGCCGCGTGCGGACAAACTCACTCTGGCACGGGCGTTGTTGCGCCATGCCGCCGCGCTTTACAAGAAAGGGAAAGTAAAATGAAGAAAGTGGACGTGAAGGTAATGGACCCACGCTTGCATGAGCACCCGCCCGCCTATGCCACGCCCGGCTCTGCCGGCATCGACCTGCGCGCCTGCATCGACGGCAGCATGACCATCCAGCCAGGGCAGTGCGAGCTCATCCCCAGCGGCATCGCCCTGCACCTGAACGACCCTCACTATGCGGCAATGATCCTGCCGCGCTCGGGCCTAGGCCACAAACACGGCATCGTGCTGGGCAATCTGGTCGGGCTGATCGATTCCGACTATCAGGGCCAGATATTCATCTCTATCTGGAACCGCGGCCATCATCCGTTCAATCTGATGCCGATGGAGCGCATCGCGCAATTGGTCATCGTGCCGGTAGCCCAAGTGCAATTCAACATCGTGGAAGATTTTCCGATGAGCCAGCGCGGCAGCAACGGCTTCGGCAGTACCGGCAAACATTAAGGTCACACCACCAATGAAAAAGCCCGCTTTAAGCGGGCTTTTTCATTGCATCACTGCGATTTCATTTTTCCAGTTGCAATTCGAGTTCCGTCGTCTCGCCTTTGCGCACCGCGACCTTCTCCGCGACAGTGCCGTAGCCTTTCAGCTTGGCTTGAACGTTATGAATTCCGGGAGTCGCCTCGACATGGATGGGAGACATTCCGTAATACACGCCATCCAGATATATCTTGGCACGGGCAGGCTCGGTTCTGACCAGTAACTGACCATTCACGAACTGACTGTTCCTGACCGCCGGCATCGTCGGTGTAGGCGTAGTCGGCACCGGTGTGCTGACACCCGGGGTCGAATAGACAGTCACTCCGGGGATAGCCTTGGTTCCCGGCGTCAGGCTGAACAGATCGCTGCGCGAGACCATCAAGGTTGCGCTGATCGCCTCTATGGTCTTGCCCGACACGATATCCAGTTCATGGTGCAGGTAATTCGCGATATCTTCCTTGTCGTTACCGGAGACCCCCGCGAAACGGTCGCTCTTCTGCGCCACTTCACCGGACCAGACCACCTTGCCGCTGGCGATCTCTTTCAGCGTCGTTTCCACCGAGATCGAGACATAGTCACGCTCCTTGGCGTCGAAGCTCAACTCCTTCACTACACCGCTCAACTCGAACAGGGCAGCTTTGTCATCGCGCGCCAATACCTGAAAACCGGTGTCATCCAGTTTTTTGGAGAGCGAGTCCGCCACGACTTGCGTGACATCGCGATCCAGCCGTATCTCGGTGCCGCTCAAGCCGGACACCCGCACTTTCGCGACCCCAACCTTGCGCGCGTCGCCGATCTTGCGTTCGTCGGTGTAAGCCGCGATGCGGACTGACGCGGCATACTTCACCTTGGGTGCATCCGGACTGGGCTGCTCGCTTTCGCGGATGCTGATGTCGTTGCTGCTATCCATCATGCCGGAACAACCCGCCAATGCGGCCATCGCTAGAATTGAAACCAGAAACTTGGCTAAACGACTCATCAAACCTCCATTCGGACTTGTGTCTTCCTGCCCATGCCAAAAATAGGCACCGGCACTGATCATGCTTACTTCGCGCTGACTTTGGCCTCGATCTCCGCGAACACTTTCACGATTTCGGTCGTGCCGATCTGCACACCCAACTGACGCGCGATCTGTGTCGCCGAGAACAGACCACACACAGTCTGGCTGCCATCGGCATTGTTATCCACCACTAGCGCGTGCTGGCGCCCTGCGACCTTCAACATGGCGAGGATGTTACCCACCTTGGCTTTGCGCACATCTTCCAGAGACGATGCCTGCATCTCGCGGGTCACCGACATCACATCGCGCACCAGGATATCGGCATGCGTTCCGCCCATCTGTTGCAGGAACAACACCGGTTTGTCGCCCAACACGTCTCTCGCCGTCAATACGCCGCACACTTTGTCCGCTTCGTCCGTTACCAGCAGCATCCTCACACCGTAGCGGATCATCTTTGCATTCGCTTTGTCCAGGGATGTTTTGGCGCGCACATTAAGTACCGAGACGCTGCGCAGATCGGTCATCACATTGATAGCCGGGTCGTCCAGAGTGACATGCTCGGGCAATACCTGCTTCGGCCTGGCGATATCCGTCCCTGTTTTGAAGGGGTGACCGGCCAACGGTGTGAAACTCTTTGTCATCATTACTCTCCTTGAATTGACTGCCTGGATTCTTCCATCTTCCTGCCCTGCTTCGCGACCGGCAGTTTGTACCCGCCACCTTTCAGTGCCGGCAAATAACGCACCAACTCGCTCAGCGCCAGGCGATACACCTCGCGCTTGAACTCGATCACCCCATCCAGCTCGATCCAATAATCGGTCCAGCGCCATGCGTCGAACTCGGGATGTCCACTCGCCCGCAGCGATACGTCGCAATCGCGACCCACCAGCCGCAGCAGGAACCATATCTGTTTCTGCCCCTTGTAGCTGCCGCGCGATTCGCGCTTGACCCAAGTCTGCGGTACCTCATAACGCATCCAATCGCGGGTACGTCCCAATATCTGGACGTGACAGGATTGCAGTCCGACTTCTTCATGCAACTCGCGGTACATCGCCTGCTCCGGCGTTTCGCCGTGCTGGATGCCGCCCTGCGGAAACTGCCACGCATCCTGCCTGATGCGCTTGCCCCAAAAAACCTGATTCTTTGCGTTAGTCAGAATGATACCGACATTCGGGCGATAACCTTCTCGGTCTATCATGATTCGCCCCAATACTGTTTTTCGATGGCCGGATTGTTCCACATTTCAGCACCCCTGAAAAGAACAAAGGCTGCAGCGCCGCGCCGGACGGGCTTATTTCGCTGTAAAATCCGCGCCTCATCAAACAAGGAAGCATCATGCGCGTCTCTCAATTCTTCATCTCCACACTCAAAGAAGCCCCTTCCGAAGCCGAACTCCCCAGCCATCGCCTGATGCTGCGCGCGGGATACATCCGCAAGCTCGCCAGCGGCCTCTACACCTGGATGCCCCTGGGACTACGCGTGCTGCGCAAGGTCGAGAACGTGGTGCGCGAGGAGATGGACAAGAGCGGCGGCATTGAGTTGCTGATGCCCGCAGTCCAGCCCGCCGAGCTGTGGCAAGAGACCGGGCGCTGGGAAGTGTTCGGCCCGCAGATGCTGAAGATCAAGGACCGCCACAACAACCAGTTCTGCTTCGGCCCCACGCACGAGGAAGTCATCACCGACATCGCGCGCCGCGAAGTGAAGAGCTACCGCCAGTTGCCGCTGAACTTCTACCAGATCCAGACCAAGTTCCGCGACGAGGTGCGCCCGCGCTTCGGCGTGATGCGCGCGCGCGAATTCATGATGAAGGACGCCTACTCCTTCCACAGCAGCTTCGAAAGCCTGGAACAGACCTATCGCGTGATGTACGAGACCTACTCGCGCATCTTCACGCGCCTCGGCTTGCAGTTCCGCGCCGTCGCCGCGGACACCGGCGCCATCGGCGGCTCCGGCTCGCACGAGTTCCATGTGCTGGCCGACTCCGGCGAAGACGGTCTCGCTTTTTGCCCCGACTCGGATTACGCCGCCAACGTGGAACTGGCCGAAGCACTCGCCCCGACCACGCCGCGCGCTGCCGCAAGCGAAGCCATGCGCGACGTCTCCACGCCCAGCCAGACCACCTGCGAGGAAGTCGCCGCGCTGCTCGGCATCCCGCTGCAACGCACGGTCAAACTGCTCGCCGTCATCGCCGACGACAAGCTCGTCATCCTGCTGCTGCGCGGCGACCACAACCTGAACGAAGTGAAGGTCGGCAAGCTGCCGGGTCTGGAAGGCTTCCGTTTCGCGCGCGAAGACGAGATCCGCGCCTTCTTCAACTGCCCGCCCGGCTTCCTCGGCCCAATCGGCATAGACCGCAGCAAGACGCGCGTGATCGCCGACCGTACGGTCGCCGCGATGGGCGATTTTGTGGCGGGCAGCAACAAGCCCAAGTTCCACACCGCCGGGGTCAACTGGGGCCGCGACCTGTCCGAACCAGACCTGGTCGCCGACATCCGCAACGTGGTCACCGGCGACCCTTCGCCCGACGGCAAGGGCACGCTGGAGCTCTGCCGCGGCATCGAAGTCGGCCATATCTTCCAGTTGCGCACCAAATATTCCGAGGCGCTGCAAGCCACCTATCTCGACGAGAACGGCAAGGCGCAGATCATGGAGATGGGTTGCTACGGCATCGGCGTGTCGCGCATCGTGGCGGCCGCCATCGAACAGAACTTCGACGAACGCGGCATCGCGCTGCCCGCAGGCATGGCACCGTTCCAAGTCGCCATCGCGCCCATCGGTTACAAGAAGAGTGAAGCGGTGAAGCAGGCTGCCGACAAACTCTATTCAGACTTCATCGCTGCGGGCATCGAAGTCTTGCTGGACGACCGCGACGAGCGTCCCGGCGTGATGTTCGCCGACCTGGAACTGATCGGAATCCCGCACCGCATCGTCATCGGCGATCGCGGCCTGAAGGACAGTAATGTGGAATATCAGGGACGCAAAGACGATGCCGCCCAAGTCGTCCCATTGCAAGATGTGAAAAAGCTCGTACAATCCAAGCTATGAGACTGAAAACGTTCCGCAAATCCATGATCACGCTGTCGCTCGCGGCAGCGGGGCTGTGTTTTGCGGTCGCGGCGCAGGCTGGTGCGCAAAAAGAAGAGAAGCTTTCCGCCAGCGTGCGCAGCATGCTGCACCGCGCCGTGGCGGATCAGGCCGCACCCAAACTAGCCTTCTCCTCGCAGCAGGAAGCACAGTTGTGGCTGGACGAGATGTCGCAACGGCTGGCCAAGCGCATCCCGGATGCGAACTACCGTTTTGATCTCCTGAGCACGGTGCACTATGAAGCGATGCGCGCAGGGCTTGATCCGCATCTGGTTTTAAGCTTGATCGAGGTGGAAAGCGGATTCAGGAAATACGCGGTATCGAAAGTCGGGGCGCGCGGCTATATGCAAGTGATGCCGTTCTGGACCAAGGCCATCGGCACCAGCGACCAGAACCTGTTCCACCTGCGCACCAACCTGCGCTACGGTTGCACCATCCTGCGCTATTACCTAGACAAGGAAAAAGGCGATCTCTACCGCGCACTGGGGCGTTACAACGGCAGTCTGGGCAAACCGGAATATCCAAATCTGGTGAAGGCGGCTTGGCACAAGCACTGGAACAAGCCGCAGAGCAACGCCCCGCGCAGCACCAGTTAGTCTCGGCTATTTTTTGTTCTTGCTCTTGATGTAGGACTCGACGCTGGCCCGCGTCACCACACCTTCCTGATAACTCACCAGCTTGCCCGCCGGATCGTACAGGAACGAGGTCGGCAGGGCTTCGACTTCACCGACTTGGCTAGCCAAGGTGTAATCGCCATACACGATAGGATAGCTGACGCGCTTCTTGGCGACGAACTCGACCACCGAATCCTTGTCGGAATCCAGTGCCACCCCGATCACCACCAGATCCGTATTCTTGTGTGCCTCATGCAGCGCGATCAGATCGGGGATCTCCTCCAGGCAGGGCGGACACCAGGTCGCCCAGAAATTGACCAGCACCCATTTGCCGCGGTAGTCGGACAGGCGTTGCGCCTGCCCCTGCATATCCTTGAACACGAACCCCTGCGCGCCGGCACTGCCCGCTGCCAGCAACAGCACTGCCACAACCAGCGCGCGAAATTTCATCAATGCTTCGCCTTTTTGTCCCCGGCCACTTCCTCAGGCTCTTCTTCGTGCTTGCCTTCCGCAGCATGCGTCCAGTACAGCGCGAGTGCAATCAGCGCGATGGCGGCGCCGAAATAGACCAGGTCGATAGGTTGAGTGATATGCATATTCAGCGCTTCTTCGAAAAGCGTGACGATCATGATCATCAGGATCACCTTGGCCAGACGCGATTTCAGGTCGTCCAGGTTGTTGATCACCAGTATCTTGCTGGAAGACTTGCTGCCGTGCGCCTGATCGATGTCGCTGATGAACAACTCGTACAGACCCAGCGAAAAGATCAGCATCACCGTCGCCAGCAGATAGCCGTCCACCACCTCGACGATATGCGACACCGTCGAATCGTGCAGCGCCTTGCGCGCCTCTTCGGTCAGACCGGAATCGGCATAATGCATGGCATGCTGGAAGAGGATCACCACGTCCACGGACGCCATGTAGAAGATGGCAAATCCCGCGAGCAGGCTGCCGATCACCGCCGTCAGGATGACGAAGCGGCTGTTCCACAACACCCCCTCGAACAGACGCTCAAAGAAATTGATCATTTATTTCCTCCAAATCAAGCAACGTGAAAGGCGCGCATTAAATCGTAAAAGCGCCCGGGCGGCAATATGTCATGCGGTCTTATTCCACAAGTCGTACAAGGTCGTTCCGCGGGGTTCGTTCATGCGGTTCTCCAGCGCGGTGAACCAAGCCCTGATGTCACCATCCCCGCTGCGCTTGGGCAGGGTCGCGGTGTCCAGCATGAACAGTTTCAGCAGATCGCCCAGTTCCACCGCTTCCGGAGCGCGCAACAAGCTCCAGCCGGTGCCGGACAACTTGCCCACGATCTTGGCGACAGTCAGCTTGTCCAGCAGGCGCTCGACATCGTCGTAACCGATGTGCAAATGGCGCGACAATCCCTGCAGCGTCTGCACCTCGCCCTTTCCCAAGCCCTTGTGCATGAGTTTGAGGATGCTCACCGCATAATAGAGCTTGGCCGCCTGATCCAGCCGCAGCGAATGGGTGCTGCGCCAATGCGACAGCGAGGCAGTGATGATTGCGCCGAACAACACCGTGAGCCAGGAAAAATACACCCACATCAGGAAGATCGGCACGCTGGCGAAGGCGCCGTACACCAGTTTGTAGGTGGGGAAATGCGAGATGTAGAAGGCGAAGCCGCGATTCATCGACTCGAACGCCACCGCCGCGATCAGCCCGCCGATGATGGCGTGCCGCATCGGCACGAAACGGTTGGGCACGACGCGAAAAAGCAGTGTGAACGCCGCCGTCGTCATCAGCACCGGCATCAGCTTCAGTATATCCATGCCCAACGACGGCATCCGTTGCGCGTGGTCGGACGAGAATCCCACCAGCCAGGAAGTGAGCGACAGACTGCCACCGACCAGCAACGGCGCCAGCGTGATCACCGCCCAATACACCAGCACGCGCTGCAACAGACTGCGCGGACGCGACACGCGCCAGATCATGTTGAAAGCGTTGTCTATGGTCAGCATCAGCAGCATCGCGGTGATGGCCAGAAACACCAGGCCCAGCGCCGTCAGGCGCGATGCGCTTTCGGCGAACTGTTCCATGTAGCGCGTGATGATCCTGCCGCCGGTCTCCGGCATCATATTGGTCAGGATGAATTCCTTGATGTGCGTGGAATACTCGCTGAACACCGGGAAGGCCGAGAGCAGGGTCAGCGCGATGGTGATGAGCGGAACGACCGACAGCAATGTGGTGAAGGTCAGACTCGCCGCCATCTGCGTGCAGCGATCCTCCTGCAGGCGCACGGTGACGTAGCGCAAGAACCGCAGGGAATCGAGGATACCCAGATTCGGCCGTTTCAGTTTCAATTCAGGAAGTTTCATAAGCTTCGACAACTGAATACAATGCGCACATGATAACCGACAACAGCGCTCCGCAAACTACCGCCCTAGCAGCACGCCAACTGCTGCGCGCCCACCGTTATGGCGCCCTCGGCACCCTGTCGAAAAAATTCGACGGCCACCCGTTCGGCTCCATCACGCCCTATCTGGTGGATCACGACGGTAGCCTGCTCATCCTCATCAGCGCACTGGCCGAGCATACCAAGAACATCATGCACGACCCCCGTGTCAGCCTCATTACACACAATCAGGAAGACACCCACATCCAGACCCAAGGCCGCCTCACCGTGATCGGCACCGCCACTCTGGAAAATGAGCGCGAACTAGCCGGGAAACGCTATCTGCGCTATTTCCCCGAAGCGCAGACCTATTTTGACATGCCGGATTTCCAGTTCTATCGCATCGTGCCGCTGGCACTGCGGTATATCGGCGGCTTCGGCGACATCCACTGGGTGAAAGCCGACCGCTATCAGGTACCGCCCAACACGCTCACCGCCGAGGAAGACGCCCTGCTCGACCAAATCAATGCCAAACGCGGCAAGGCGCAGGGACTGCTGGTCGGCATAGACTGCGACGGCTACGACCTGCGCCTGGGCGAACGCACCGTGCGCCACGACTTCCCGTCCCCAGCTCTGGACGGCGTGCAGGCACTGGCTATGTTGGGATCGTGACAAAAAAATGGCATCGCGAACGATGCCCTTTTTCAACTACCGTAAACGAAGGCCTTACCCGCGCACACCTTTTAGCTGAACAGACTGCTCCACCTGATCTGCGGGCGTTTCCATTGCGCTATCCTGCTTCCCTTTGGCAAGACTGGACGATTTTGATTTGGCGCCTGGCTTTTTGCCGTTAACCGCCTTCTGCTTCTTCGCCTTCAGCCCACCTTGCTGAACTGATGCCACTTTGTCCTGCCCCTTGTCCAGCGAGGATTTGGCATCCACATTCTGCTCAGCCGCATGTGCGCTGCTTTGCAGCAGCGCTCCGAGTAACGCCAACCTCACTGTACGTTTCATCGTGCACCTCCTCAGCTCAAGGATACTACAACTGCGGATGGGCGCGCACCGCCCCCGCATCCAGTTTATTAAGCGCATTCAGGTACGCCTTGGCCGACGCCACCACGATGTCGGTATCCGCGCCCTGCCCGTTGACCACGCGACCGCCTTTGGACAGGCGCACCGTCACCTCGCCCTGTGCATCGGTGCCGCTGGTGATGTTGTTGACCGAGTACAGCAACAACTCGGTATTGCTCTTCACCACTTGCTCGATCGCCTTGAACGTTGCATCCACCGGCCCGCCGCCCTGTGCATCGGCCTGATGCTCCTTGCCGCCGACACTCAGCACCACGCGCGCCACCGGCATTGCCCCGGTCTCGGAATGCGCGCCCATCGCCACCAGACGGAAATGTTCGCTCACTTGCGTGGCTTCCTCGTCGCTCACCAGCGCCTGCAAATCCTCGTCGAAGATCTCGTGTTTCTTGTCGGCCAGATCCTTGAACCGTGCGAACGCCGCATTCACCGCTTCTTCGCCGTCCAATACGATGCCCAGTTCCTGCAAGCGCGCGCGGAAAGCGGCACGGCCGGAATGCTTGCCCATCACCATCTTGTTCGCGCCCCAGCCCACATCCTCGGCACGCATGATCTCGTAGGTTTCGCGATGCTTGAGCACGCCGTCCTGGTGGATGCCGGACTCATGCGCGAAAGCGTTGGCGCCGACGATGGACTTGTTCGGTTGAACCGGATAGCCGGTGATGCTGGAGACCAGCTTCGAAGTCGGCACGATCTGCGTGGTATCGATAGTCGTGTCACAGGTGAAGATGTCCCGGCGCGTCTTGATCGCCATCACCACCTCTTCCAATGCGGCATTACCCGCGCGCTCGCCCAGACCGTTGATGGTGCATTCCACCTGGCGCGCGCCGTTCATCACTGCAGCCAGCGAGTTGGCCGAGGCCATGCCCAGATCGTTGTGGCAATGGGTCGACCAGATCACCTTGCCGCTGTTCGGCACGCGCGCGATCAACTGCTTGAAGCGCTCGCCCCACAACACCGGGATGCTGTAACCCACGGTATCCGGCACGTTCAGCGTCTTCGCACCCGCCTTGATGACGGCATCGAAGATGCGCACCAGGAAATCCATGTCCGAGCGCACCGCGTCCTCGGCCGAGAACTCGACATCGTCGGTATATTCGCGCGCCCATTTCACCGCTTGCACCGCACGCTCGACCACCTGATCCTCGGTCATGCGCAACTTGTGCTGCATATGGATGGGCGAAGTGGCGATGAAAGTGTGGATACGTCCGTGCTTGGCCGGCTTGATCGCCTCGCCCGCGGCACGCACATCCTTTTCACTGGCACGCGCCAGCGAACACACAGCAGAACGCTCGATGACCTTGGCGATGCTGTGAATGGCATCGGCATCGCCGGGGCTGGCTGCGGCAAAACCGGCCTCGATCACATCCACGCCCAGTTTTTCCAACTGGCGCGCGATGCGCAACTTCTCTTCTTTGGTCATGGATGCGCCGGGGCTCTGTTCGCCATCGCGCAAGGTTGTGTCGAATATGATTAATTTATCAGTCATGTTTTACTCCGTCGCAATTGTTCATCCACAGCTCACACCAACCGAGCCGCCTGCTTTGATACTTAATGGGGGTGGTTTAGTTTGCGCGCGAGCGCAGCTTCAGCGCCGCCAGCAGGCTGAAGGTGGAGTGCGATTGCGAGATGTGTCTTGAGAAGTGCATGGGCAGGAATATAACGGCTTTTATCGGGTGGTGCAACAACGGCGGCCCGCCCGACAGGTTCAAGGACGAAACTTTATCGTTCCCGCCCTGTCTTGAGGCTCGTGCGCCCTGCTATCATCGGCGCCGCCATCTCCATCCACCAGAAAGAGAGTCCCCATGAAGAAGCTGCTCCCGCTGTTCTGCATTCTGGGTTTTGCCGCCCAACCCGTCTTTGCGGCGAACGACCTCAACAACCTGCAGGCGTTGGCCCAAAGCGAATTCCGCGCCCTGTCCGAAGATCTGGGTTCCGCCCTGAGCTACAAACCACTCACCCCCGCCGAACCACTGGGCGTCAGCGGTTTCGACATGGGCATCGAAGTCACCAGCACCAAAATGAGCAAGAGCGAACAAGCCTGGAAGACCGCAACCAACAGCACCAGCGGCCTTGGCACCATCTACGTACCCAAGCTGCATATCGCCAAGGGACTGCCGCTGGACATCGACGTGGCCGCGTTCTATTCCGCCATCCCCACCACCAACGTCAAGCTGACGGGCGTCGAACTGCGCTATGCGCCCATCCCGGGCGGGGTCGCCACCCCGGCGGTAGCAATCCGCGGCTCCTACACCAAGATGAGCGGAGTCAATCAGCTGGCCTTCAACACCAAGGGGCTGGATATCTCCGTCTCCAAGGGTTTCGCCATGTTCACTCCGTACGCGGGCGTGGGCCAAGTCTGGGTCAGCAGCAAAGCGAACGTCGGTACGCTAGCTGCCGAGAACTTCACTCAGAGCAAAGTCTTCGTCGGCGTGAATATCAATCTGGGTGTGACCAACATCGCGCTGGAAGGCGACAAGACCGGCGGCACTTCGTCATACGGACTGAAGCTGGGCTTCCGCTTCTAAACGACTGCTCCAAGTAAAAAGGGCGGTGCCTTGCGGCATCGCCCTTTTTCTATTCTCAACAGAAAATCCGGCTTATTTGAACTGCGAACGGATGATGCCCCACTGCTGAGGCCATTGCGCCATGGGATCGCGCGTGTAGCCGCTCTTGCCGAACTGGTTCCAGCGACCGACCACGAAACACAGCAACAGGCTGGCATGGGCGCCGATATCGTCCCCGGGCGCCAATCGCCCCTGCGTCTCGGCGATGCGCAGGGACTGCTTGAGCGTGGTCTCGATACGGTCGAGGAACTGGTTGATACGCTGTTGCAGGCGCTCATCCTCGTTCACCAGTGCATCGCCGAGCAGCACGCGGGTCATGCCGCGGTTCTTCTGCGCAAAGCCAAGCAACAGTGCGAGGATGCCTTCCACCTGCTTCAACCCGTCCTGTTCTTCTGTGGTGATCTTGTTGACCAGACCGAACACGGTCTGCTCGATGAACTCGATCAAGCCTTCGAACATCTGCGCCTTGCTGGCGAAGTGGCGATACAGCGCCGCTTCGGACAGTTCCAGCCGCGCCGCCAGCGCGGCCGTGGTGATCTTCTCGCCCTTGGGCTGTTCCAGCATCTCGGCGACCGTCTGCAGGATCTGCAGTTTTCTTTCGCCTGGTTGTTTGGCTGCCATGATTCCCCCCTTAAAGTTTGGACACTGCACGCGACAGTTCCAGCACATTCCTGATCTTCACATCGACACAACCCGGCGCGCGCGGCGCCGTACTCACCCACACCGTCTTCATCCCCATGCGTTTGGCCGTTAGCAGGTTCTCAGCGCTGTCCTCCACCATCACGCACTGCTGCGCGTGCAGCCTGTGCTTGCGCAACAGGCGCTGGAAACCCGACATCTGCGGCTTGGGACGATAACGCGAATGTTCGATGGCGAAGACATCATCGAACAGGTCATCGATCCGCAGCAACTTCAATACTGCCTGCGCATAATGTTCCGGCGCATTGGAGAACACCACTTTCCGGCCCGGCAGGTGCTTGAGCATGTGGCGCAGGCGCGGCTCACGCAACACCATCTTGTTGAGCTCCGGAAACTGGTGCGTATTCCACAGAAAATGATCCGGATCGGTACCGTGATGCTTCATCAGGCCGGTCAGCGTCGCGCCGTAGCGTTGCCAGTAATCCACGCGCAGTTCGTTCGCCTCGTCTTCGCCCAACTGCAGGTACTCCTGCAGATACGCCGTCATGCAGCGGTTGATGTGCGGGAAAATGTGCGGCGTCGCGTTATGCAGCGTGTTATCCAAATCAAAGATCCAGACCCGCTCGTTCACTTGCTTTTGATCAGCGTGCCAACGCCTTCATCCGTGAGAATCTCCAGCAGCAGTGCATGCTCCACGCGCCCGTCGATGATATGCACCGAGCGCACACCGCCGCGCGCCGCATCCAGCGCCGAGCCGATCTTGGGCAGCATGCCGCCGGACAGGGTGCCGTCCGCCACCAAGTCGTCGATCTGCTTGGGCGTGAGGCCAGTGAGCAGGTTGCCTTTCTGGTCCAGCACACCCGGCGTATTGGTCAGCAGCACCAGCTTCTCGGCGCGCAGCACTTCGGCCAGCTTGCCCGCCACCACATCGGCATTGATATTAAGTGTGTCGCCATCAGGCGATACACCGATGGGCGCGATCACCGGAATGAAATCGCCGGAATCGAGGAAGGTGATGATGGAGGGATCGATCTTGTTGATGTCGCCGACCAGACCGATGTCCAGCATCTTGCCCGGCTCGTCGTTGCTTTCGAGCAACAGTTTGTCTGCACGGATGAAGCCGCCGTCCTGCCCGGTCAGCCCGACCGCCTTACCGCCGAAACGGTTGATGAGATTGACGATGTCCTTGTTGACCTTGCCCAGCACCATCTCGACCACGTCCATGGTCTCTTCGTCGGTGACGCGCATACCCTGGATGAATTCGCCCTTCTTGCCCACTTTTTGCAGCAAGTCATTGATCTGCGGGCCGCCGCCGTGGACGACCACGGGGTTCATGCCGACCAGCTTGAGGAGCACGACATCGCGCGCGAAACCTTCTTGCAACTTGGGGTCGGTCATGGCGTTGCCGCCGTATTTGATGACGATGGTCTTGTCGAAGAAACGCTGGATATAAGGAAGCGCTTCGGACAGGGTATGGGCTTTCTGGGCGGCGGTGGCGGCGGTCAATGGCATGGGTATCCCTTCAAAAATCTGCGCGCATTCTACCGCATAAAAAATGAAACGGGCGGCATGTAGCCGCCCGTTACCGTCGAAGTTAACGCTTCCTTACCGGTGGTCTTTTACGGTCGGATTGTTGTAGTGCTGGTAGCTCAGTTCCAGCGCTTTCACTTCCGCTTCCGCATTGACGGTGAGTTTTTTACCCGCCATTTCCATAATCAATATGATCGGGATACGGTCGCCCACATTCAGGGGTTGCTTCAGCCCGACCAGCGTCAGATATATGCCGCGTGTACCGAACAGAGTAGTGCTATGCGCGGCCAGCTTCATGCTGTCGACGACACCGGTCTGCGGCTTGCCGCGGCGCATCACCACGCCCTGGATCTCCCCCGACTCGGCCGCCGGGCTGCTCACCGACAGCAGCCTTGCCGCCTTGGTGACATAGAGATTCACCTGCACAGTGGAAGAGGTCTGTCCCGGCACGCTCTCGCGCATCCAGACCTTGTCCACCATCACGTCGTTGGCACCCGCCCATGCATTACCCGCCAACAACAGACTCGCTGCACAGAAGAGGTTGCGCCACATGACTAACTCCTAATGATGATGTTCGTGCCCCTGATTATTCGTTGTTTCCAGGGGTTTGACCAGCGCTTCCGCCTTGACCGTCGTTTTGCTGCCGTTGGCGAATTTGATAGTCAGCGCGAACGGCACCTTGTCGCCCGCCTTGAGCGGTTTTTTCAATCCGATCAGCATGATGTGGTTTCCATCCGCACCCAGCGACACCGCTGTCTTGGCCGGTAGCAACAATTCCTCGATGGCGCGCATCTTCATCATATTGCCTTCCATGACCATGGTATGGATCTCCACGGTCTTGGCGATGCCGCTTTCTCCTGCGATCAATGCTCCGGCCTTGTCGCTGGTGATGACCAGTTGTATCGACGCACTGTCCTGCCCGGGCGCGGTAGCGCGCGCCCAAGCATCAGTGACTTTCACTTCGCCGGCGGATGCCGTTGCTGCACAAAACAATGCGACCAGACCCGCCCACAGATACTTGCTCATTTCAAATCCTCCGAAAAAGTACGCGCCATACCCATGACGGCATGACGCGTTATTCTAGCCCAAATGCCCCGCTCAGAAATCGAAGTTGGCCTTCACCCAAGCATTACGCCCCATCTCGCTGATTCGGGTGTTGGTCGGCATCGTATATCCCGACACCGCACCGCCGAATCCGCGCGAAAGTGCTTCACTGTATTGCTTGTTGAACACGTTATCTACCCCGGCGGTGACCAGAACCGACTTGGCTGCATGCCAACCACCGTTCAGCGAGAACACGCTGAAACCGCCGGTACGGCCGTAGTCCATACCATATGCCACGATATTGCCGGAGCCGACGTCATAGCTGTTCTGTGCAGCCACTGCTCGCAACAAGGCACCAAACAGGAAAGTCTTGTCGTCGTAGTTCGCCCCCAGACGCAGCTCCAGTGGCGGCTGTTGCGCCAGCGGCTTGTTGTCGGTGTCGTTGGTGGCATGCACATAGGCCAGGGTTAGGTTGGACTGCCATGCGTCACTGAGGCGATAGGTCATATCGGCTTCGCCGCCCATGGTGGTGACGTTCACGTTGCGCGCCTGCGCTGTGTTAGGCACCTGGTTTATCCACTTCATGAGAATGTAGTCGGTGACCTTGCCGTAGAATGCTGAAACCGAGGTCGTCACCTCGCCGGCACGCCAGCTGGTACCGATATCCAGTTGCGTGGTTTTCTCCGGCTTAACGAAGAACGAGCTGTTCAACACAGCGGTCGATCCGGACACGCTGGTTGCCTTGCGCTCCCAATAATCGGGAGAGCGCTCCGCATGTCCCAAGCCAACATAGGTCGTGCCCTCATTGCTTTCACGATCCATCTCATAACGTCCGAAGTAGCTCTTCAGTGTTGTTTTGTCGGTCTGTCCGGCAGTGGAAGAGGCGGCGGCCGTACGACTGTCATGCGCCTCGTGGAAATCAACACGCAGACCAGCGACCACTCGGTCCTTTTCGCTAACCACATGCGTCGTCTCGCCAAATACGCCGGTCTGCTTGAAGAGCATATCTTCGACACGGGCAGCATTCAGATAGGCGGAATTCGCGGCGGCAGCACTTCCGCCCATAGCCATCGACATACCGGTTCGAAGCGTATGGATATTGGTCTGATTATCCACGCCGATGGTCGCTTTCGTCGCTTCGCCCAGCAACAGAGTGGTCGCAAGGCGCCCACCGGTAGTTTTGCGGTCGGGATTATTGACCATATAACTTGCCGCTGCGAAAGGACGCAATGTGAAGTTATCCATCACATGGTCGATGTAGTTGTAATAGACCTGCGCCTCGATGCGATCCACCAGCGAAGAGATGTGCTTCTTGTCGAATTTCAGGCCCAGGTTCTCCCGTGTGAACTTGATACCGTCCATGGCACGATCGGCATATGCGGCGTAACCATCGCTCTTGGCCGTCGAGACTTCCACTTTCGTGTCCGCATCGGGTGTCCAGCCCAGTGCGGCATTACCGCTCCAGCGCTTGTAATTGGATCGAACAGCATTGCCTGCGCCGTCCTTGTAATCACCTGCCTGAGTACGGGTCGCATCAACCCGTGCATAGGCACTTTCAGCACCGAGACGACCACTCAGCACTTCGTCGTGGCGACCGAAGCTCCCCACGGTGAGCGCGGCATCGCCATGGAATCCGGTTTCAGCGCGATCATTGATCTGATCGAACATCACAACCGCGGCAGAGCTTCCTGCACCATGAACCACAGACTGCGGCCCCTTTAATACGGTGATGCTGTCATAGGCAGCAGGGAAAACGTAGGCCGTTGGCGGATCCATGCGTCCGCCGCAACCGCCCATGATGTTCTCGCCGTTCATCAGCACATTGATGCGCGAACCCGCCATGCCGCGGAACACCGGATCACCATCGGTGCCGCCCTTGCGAATGACTGAGAATCCGGGGATGGTCTTGAGGTAGTCGGCACCGTCATGGGCCGGCACCGGCTGGCGCGGCTTCTTGGGATCGGTCTTCACGGTCAGCGGCTCGGTGCTCTGCGGTGCGGTCACTACCACTTCGTCCAGCGAATCGGCGGCCTGTGCCAGATTGCCCATCGCCAGTGCAACGGCGATGACGCTCAATTTCAGCTTGATGCTCATTTCGTTCCTCTCTGTAGGTATCTTGTTGTAAGACTTGCGGCGCGAATTGTAGAGAATCTCATTCATCTCCCTGTGCGACATATTGCCGCACCCCTTGTACAAAGCGACTCCGGTAGAATCCCACCCCATGAATTCATCCCTGCTTGCCACCCAGACCGGTCACTCGCATCTGCGCCGCCTCTTCTTGCTGCGCTGCGGCGCCATCCTCGCGCAGTTCGCAACACTGATTCTGGTGCACCGCTTCCTGAGCCACGACTTCGCCTGGGTACCGATGCTGGGGGCCGTAGGATTTCTGGCGGCGGTGAACGCACTGACCTGGTGGCGGCTTTCGCTAAACCTCCCGGTCGGCAATCTGGAGCTGTTCCTGCAATTGAGCGTGGATGTGCTGGTGCTGACGGTGCTGCTCTACTACGGCGGTGGCTCGACCAATCCCTTCGTCTCGCTCTACCTGTTGCCACTGGTGATCGCCGCCGCCACGCTGACACGCCGCCACACCTGGGGCATGGCCGCACTGACGCTGGCGTGTTACAGCCTGTTGATGGTGTGGTATGTACCGCTGCCGAGCGGGAACACATCCGCCGATCAGGCTGTATCGATGCAGGGTATGGACCACTCGCATCACGACATGAGCTCGATGCAGCCAGCGTCCTCGGCCGCAGCCCCGATCGAGGAGGCCTTCAATACGCATGTGCTCGGCATGTGGCTAGGGTTCGTCATCAGCGCCGTGGTGGTGGCCTACTTCGCCGTGGAGATGTCCCGCGCGGTGCGAGTCCGTGATGCGCAGCTCAGACGTGTACGCGAGGAAACCCTGCGCAACGAGCGCATCGTCGCGCTGGGCACACAGGCGGCTGGGGCGGCACACGAATTGGGCACCCCGCTTGCCACCATGTCGGTCGTCATCGGCGAGATGCGTCACGACTGCACCTCGCCCGAACAGCAAGAGGATCTAAAAATCCTCGACGAACAGGTGAAAAGCTGCAAACGTATCCTCGGCTCCCTGCTTTCGCACGCGCAGGAGACCAGCGACGAACTGTCGCTGGAGGAGTACATCCGCAACGTACTGGACGAGTGGCAACTGCTACGCCCCACGGTCCACTATCGCTTCAAGCTCGACGGCATTCAGCCGTCGCCGCGCTTGCGCGCCGACCCGGCACTGCGCTCCGCGCTGCTGAATCTGCTCAACAACGCCGCCGATGCCTCGGGTGCCTCGCCCGATGAAATGACCATCCTGCTGCGCTGGAACGAAGAACGCATCGTGCTGGAGATCCACGACCACGGCCCCGGTCTCACCCCCGAAGCCGCCGCCCGCGCCGGCTCAGCCTTCTTCACCACCAAACAGGAAGGCCGCGGCCTCGGCCTGTTCCTCGCCAACGCCACGCTGGAACGCATGGGCGGTAGCGTGCGTCTGTCCAACCGCGAAGGCGGCGGCGCGACAACCGAAGTGACGATCCCCTTGCGCGGGAGAAAAGCATGAACCAGGCAGAACGTGCCTCGCTGTTGCTGGTGGACGACGACGCGACATTCCGCACGGTATTATCGCGCGCGCTGGAGAAACGCGGATTCGCGGTGACCACAGCGAACAGCGTGGAGCAGGCCCTGCCGCTGGCCGTCGCCAACCCGCCGGAGTATGCCGTGCTCGACCTGAAGATGGACGGCGTTTCCGGACTGGTGCTGGTGCAGAAGCTGCATGAACTCGACCCCGCCACGCGCATCGTGATGCTGACCGGTTATGCCAGCATCGCCACCGCCGTGGAAGCGATAAAACTGGGCGCGACGCAATATCTATCCAAACCGGCCAACGCCGACGAGATCGTCGCCGCCTTTGGCCACAACGCCAGTACTGATGTTCGTTTCGAAGCACAACCCGCCACGGTGGAACGGCTGGAATGGGAACACATCCAGCGCGTGCTACGCGAGAACGGCGACAACATCTCCGCCACTGCACGCGTGCTCAATATGCACCGCCGCACCCTGCAGCGCAAACTGGCAAAACGCCCGACCGGACTTTGACCCGCCATTAGCACCCGCCTGCCCCGGAGTTCGAGTTAGAATCGCGGGACTGAATCCACTGCAAAGAATCCGAAGGACGCCATGAACGATAAGAAAGTCGATTTGAGAGCAGCTGTTCGCAACCTGAACAGTCTGCCCGCGATGCCGGTCATCGCCCAGAAGTTGCTGGCATTGAAACTGGACAGCGACGAAGGCGAACGCCAGATGATGCTGTTGATCGCGCAAGACCCGATGATCTCTGCCAAGATCATCGGCTTGGCTAACTCACCTTTGCTCGGTGCTTCGCGCCATATCACCGCCGTCAAGGATGCCGCCATGATGCTGGGGTTGACCCGCGTCAAATCGGTCGCCACCGGCATCGCCGTCATGTCACTGGTGAATAAACCCATCGGCAGATTCGATCCGCAGGAACTGTGGATGCACAACCTTGGCGTCGCATTCGCCATGCTGCCGGTGGTGCGCGCTATGCCCGCCAGAAACCGCCCGGCGGACGACCAGATATTCCTCGCCGGCATGCTGCACGACATCGGTTATCTGGCGCTGGCGCATCTGGACCCGGAACGCAGCGACGACCTGCACACCCGGCTGGTGATCGAGGAAAGCAGACCCGCGATAGAAGTGGAACGTGAACTATTGGAAGTAACACACGATGAGCTAGGAGCGGAACTGGCAAAGCACTGGAACCTGCCGGAAGAGATCGTCGCGG
Organism: Sideroxyarcus sp.; assembly: GCA_030651895.1. GTDB lineage: Bacteria > Pseudomonadota > Gammaproteobacteria > Burkholderiales > Gallionellaceae > Sideroxyarcus. Next base: position 23,400 of record JAUSBR010000002.1, read on the forward strand.
TGATACGCTATCACCACACGCCGGATGCCGAGGAGGCCAGCGAGGCGCAACCGCTGGTACGCATCGTCAACATCACCGAGCGCCTGATCCCCTCATTCGGATTGCGTGAATTCGTCGGACATCATATCGCTGATGAAGAGTGGGAGGCGCTGGGCATCGACCCGAATCAGGCCGCGGAGATCGCGGCGCATGCCGCCGAGCAGGCCGAACAAGCGACGCAGTTCGCCAGCACCTTTAGCTGACGCTCCAAACCTGCTTGTTGATCGACTCATTGAGTTCTGTGATGGTGATCAGCACGCGGCGCAGGGACTGGGACAACTCGCTCTTGCGCATACGCTCGGCAGCGATCCAGCTACCAGCCTGAATCATCGCCAACACCTCGGAAGCCAGCAGGTGGAATTCGGCATGCGCCTCGTGCAAACGGCCGAAGGAACGCAGCTGACCGAAACGCGATGCGCCTACGCCTTTGAGCCAGCGCTCCAGTTCGCAGCACTGCCCCAACTCGGTCAGGTCGGAAAGGGAATGCGGCAATTCGCCGTGCACGAAATCCTTCACCCTGCCGAAGAACAACACATGTGATTCTGCCACGCCCACAAAATCGATACCGATAGGCGAGTCGTCCGGTGCCTGCATCATGCTGCCCGGGATTCTGCCGATCTCTTGAACTGCTCTTTCGCTGGTTACTTGCATGGTCATCTCCTGAATGGATCGCTAAGATGGCCGCATTGTCTGCCCCAACGACTAGTCGAAACAATATGCCGTACGGACTAGACCGTGCCTATACCCCCCCGCAGCGTATCTATACCTTTATCTAGTCCGCTGTCTGCAAGCCGCATGCCTGCTATAATCCAGCCTCATGACAACACTAGTCATACAAGACTCGCGCCAGACACGAGCACAGCAAATCCTCATCACCAACCTATTGATCCCCCATGAAGTTATTTCTGAAACTGATCATCACCCTGTTCTCGACACTGGCATTCTCGCAAGAACCCCCAGCACCTTCTTCCACCATCGCCGCCGATTCATACGCGCTGTATGATTACACCAGCGGCCAGTTCCTGGTCGAACAGAACGCGAACAAGCATATCCCTCCCGCGCACCTGACCAAGCTGATGACAGCCTATGTCGTGTTCGGCGCGATCAAGCAGGGCAAACTGTCGCTCACCCAGCGTCTCACTCCTTCGGCCTATGCCACCCGCATCCAGAGCGAAGAGTCGCGCATGTTCCTGAGCACGGGCAAAGATGTGGCTGTGGAAGAATTGCTGCGCGGACTGATTGTGCAATCGGCCAACGATGCCGCGCGCGTGCTGGCCGAAGTGATCGCCAACCACGAGATGGCGCTGGCCGACACGATGAACAGCGAAGCACAACGCATGGGACTGAAGGACACCCACTTCGTCAACGCCACCGGCCTGCCCGATGCGCAGCACTACAGCAGCGCGCACGACCTGGCCCTGATCTCCGCCGCGCTGATCCGCGACTTCCCCGAGTTCTACTTCATCTTTGCGCAGCGCGAATACCAGTACAACAGCATCAACCAGTTTAACCGCAACCGCCTGCTGTGGCTGGACCCGTTCGTGGACGGACTGGCGACCGGCTATAGCGAGACCGACGATTTCTACCTGGCCGCTTCCGCCAAACGCGACGAACGCCGCCTGATCTCGGTGGTGATCGGCACCGACACCGAGAAACTGCGCAGCAGCGAAAGCCAGCGCCTGCTGAACTACGGCTTCCAGAATTTCGAAGCCATCAAACTCTATTCCAAGGACCAGCCCGTCAGCGACAAGCGTATCTGGAAGGGCACCGACAAGCACCTCAAGCTCGGCTTCCGCGCGGATCGATACATCACCATCCCCAAAGGCCAGCGCGCTGCACTCAAAGCGACACTGGAGACCCGGCAGCCCATCCTCGCGCCGGTCAACCGCGGCCAGCAGATTGGCACACTGCACCTGACCCTTGGCGATGCCCCCTATCTCGACCTGCCTGTCGTGGCACTGGACGATGTGCGTCTGGCGAATGTATTCTCCCGAGGAGTGGATAACATCCGATTGCTGTTCCAATAAGGAGCAACACATGACTGTGTATCTGAACGGCCGATTCATGCCGATCGAAGAAGCTAGCGTCCCCGTGCTGGATCGCGGTTTCATCTTCGGCGACGGCGTCTACGAAGTCATCCCCGTCTACTCGCGCCGCGCCTTCCGCATGTCGGAACACCTCAAGCGCCTGCAACACAGTCTCGACGGCATCAAGTTGCCGAACCCGCACAGCGAGAGTGAGTGGACCGGCATCCTCAACGAGCTCATCAGGCGCAACTCGCCCGAAGACCAATACCTTTACCTGCACATCACGCGCGGCGTCGCCAAGCGCGACCATGCTTTTCCCAATCCGCCCGTGCCGCCTACCGTGTTCGTGCTGAGCAACCCGCTCACCACACCGCCGGCCGAATTGCTCGCCAGCGGCATCGCCTGTATCACCGTCGTCGACAACCGCTGGTTGCGCTGCGACATCAAGGCCATCGCGCTGTTGCCAAACGTGCTGCTGCGCCAGGCCGCGGTCGAAGCCGGCTGCGCCGAAGCCATCCTCATCCGCGACGACTCATTCCTCACTGAAGGCGCGGCCAGCAACATCTTCGCGGTGAAGAACGGCACGTTGCTCGCACCGCCCAAAGATAACCTGATGCTGCCCGGCATCACCTACGACGTCATCCTCGAACTCGCTGCCGCGAACAACATCCCGCATGAAGTGCGCAAGGTGAGCAAGGCGGAAGTGTTCAATGCCGACGAACTGTTGCTCAGCTCCAGCACCAAGGAAGTGCTCGCCATCACCACGCTGGATGGCAAACCGGTAGGCAATGGAAAGCCCGGCGCGATGTTTGCCCGGCTGCATACGCTCTATCAGGATTTCAAACGGGACGTGATGCGCAAATGATCGACCCCAAAGACTCCCTCATCGAATACCCCAGCGACTTCCCGATCAAAGTGTTCGGCGAAGCCAAGCCGGGTTTCGCGCAAGCTGTCGCCATCGTCGTGCAAGGGCATGCGCCGGACTTCGACGCGACCAGTATCGAGACGCGCAGCAGCACCGGCGCAAAATACATCAGCCTCACCTGCACCATCCGCGCCACCTCGCGCGAACAGCTCGACAATCTGTACCGCGACCTGACTTCCCACCCGATGGTCAAAATGGTGCTCTGAAGCCAATGCAACATCCACCGATACACATCAAGGCACTGGGTATGGTCGACTACGAGCCGACCTGGCGCGCCATGCAGAAGTTCACCGCCGAGCGCACCGCCGACACCGTGGACGAGATCTGGCTGGTGCAGCACCCGCCCACCTACACGCAGGGTCAGGCTGGCAAGCCGGAACACCTGCTGCACCAGACCCATATCCCCGTCGTAAAGATCGACCGCGGCGGCCAGATCACCTTCCATGGCCCCGGCCAGATCGTCGCCTACCTGCTGCTCGACCTGCGCCGCTGGAAGATCAACGTGCGCGAACTGGTGCGCCTGATGGAGCAGGCCGTCATCGATCTGCTCGCCGAATACGGCGTGAAAGCGGAAGGCCGCGAGGATGCGCCCGGCGTGTATGTCGGCGATGCCAAGATCGCCGCACTGGGCCTGAAGATCAAGAATGGCTGCAGCTACCACGGCCTGTCGTTCAACGTCGACATGGATCTCTCCCCCTTCGACAACATCAACCCCTGCGGCTATCAGGGCCTGCGCGTCACCCAGGCCATCGAGTTCGGCATCGCCGTGCCATGGGAAGAGCTGCAAGCGCAACTCACGCAGAACCTGGTGCATGGCATGCAAAAACATCTGGATAGAAAGCGGCAAGCCGAACAGTGATGATGGCTTCTGCAGCCAATCCTTTCAGCGCCAAATGGACCGCGACAGGCAACAAGCTCTGTCTCGGAAAATGGGAGATCAGCCACCTCGGCAAACCGCTCAAGCTCGACACTGCGCGCGCCGAGGAAGACATGGGGACCTATGCCATCTACAGCTTCATCTATCCAGACGACGACATCTTCGCCGAGGGATTGAAGGAAGAGGAGTGGATCATCGAGAACCTCGACTGGCTGACGCAGATATTCCTGGCGCACGACATTCCCACCGACGAGGCGCACTTCCGCTTCTTCTATCGGGCGGTGAACAGGCAGGATTGGCGCTGCGGCAGTTGCGGGGGATGCATGTAGCTGGCCCGGCACCATTCAGCAGGAGGCGAATATGAGTAAGCAAACGAATCAGGATGATATTTACGCCGGACTGCGCCAGTTGGCGGACTCGGCCTTCCCCAAACGCTGCAAGTTCTGCGGCCGCGAATACCTGAACTCCGCCGAGTTCCTTGCCGCCACCCGCCCCTTGCGCACGAACGCCAGCGGACTGAAACAAAGCCATGACGATGACGGCCACGAAATCGTGGAACTGTTTCGCAACTGCGTCTGCGGCTCCACCCTGCTTGAAAGCTTCTGGAACCGCCGCGACCTCAGCGATGAGGGACTCACGCGCCGCAAGCGATTCCGCGACATGACCGACAAACTGGTCGCCGGGGGCTGCCCCACAGAAACAGCCCGCGACGAGCTGCTCAAATTCATGCGCGGACAACCGAACGAGCTGATGAACTTGGCAAAGCGCATGGGCGCCGAAAAGCAGTAGCGGATTGCAGACGTCATGAACTGGATGAACAAACTGCTTAGTGCAACAGCCCGCGAGACCTTCTACCTGCGTTGGTTCGACTACACCATTTACTACTTCAACACCCCCTCCGAAAACACCAGCGCACACCTGACAGCCTTGCCTGCAAAGACAGATTGCATAGCCGTCTGATATTCCTGCATCTGTGTTTGATAACGCTCAGCATCCTCTGAATCGCCCAATTTGTAGTCCAGCACCCATACCTCGTCGTCGAACTCCACCAGACGGTCGATGCGCTTCAGCTCGCCCTTGGCATTGATGTAGGGCATCTCGTTGTATGCCGCCAAGTATTGCGTCGAATCAAAGAAGCGGGCGAGTTGCGGCAGGGTGAGCAGGTGTTGGGCTTGCTGCCAGAGCGAGGGCATTTCATCTGGGGGGATGGCAAGATGCTGCTGAAGACCAGCTTCATCTACGGTCCCTTCAGTAAGATTCTGCAGCAGCGCATGCAGCCAGATGCCGCGCTGTTGTTGAGCGGTGTTGCGGGCGGCGCGTTTGCCGGTGGGAAGAATGGTTGGCAAGGCAACCTCAGCACTACCGTCATTCCCGCGCAGGCGGGAATCCAGCAATTGAATATCACCGCGTAGCGGACTGCATAAAGGATTTGTCTCGCTACTCGAGGCTTGTTTGTCTATCTGGATTCCGGCCTGCGCCGGAATGACAGCTATGGCTGCCGCTATGCGGTCATACCACGATGGCGTTTTCTTCTTTTCTTCCCTGTCTTCACCCTTGCTGTTGCCGCTGACGATAAGCGCCTGCTGCGCGCGGGTCATGGCGACGTAGAGCAGGTTCATCTCTTCACGCGCCTGTTCGGCGGCATCCTGCTCGAACAGCGGCATGCGCTTCTTGCCGCGCGAGGTCTGGTCGGCGTAGAGCGAGAAATGCAGCGGTTGCGCTTCGTGCGTCGGCCAGTCGAGCAGCACGTCGTTGCCGTCGCGGTTCTTCTTTTCCGCGTTCGCGTCCAGCAGCCAAACGATGGGCGCTTCCAGTCCTTTCGATTCGTGAACGGTGTAGATACGCACCGCATCGCCCGCCGTGCCGAGTTTGCCCTCGTCCGGTGCGTCATCGCTGCTGTCGCGCAGTTCGCGCAACTCTTGCAGGAAGCGCGGCAGGCTGGGATAGCGACCGGCATCCACGCTCAGCGCGATCTCCATGAAGGCGTGCAGGTTGGCAGTGACCTTGGCGCGCATCTCGGGCGGCAGTACGGCACTGTAGCGTGCGATCACATCGCCCTCGAAATAGATGCGGTCGAGCAGGTCGTGCACCGGGAGTTTGTCGGCAAGGGCGAGCCAACGTTGCAGCAACTCGGCGGCGCGTTGCTGCGCGGGGGATGGCGAAGGTAGATGCTGCAGGCGTTGCCACCAGGAAAGGCGAGTGCTGAGTGCTGAGTGCTGAGCCTCTACCCCCCTCTCGTCACCCGGTACTCCGCACTCGGCACTGGCTTGCGCCAGCTGCATCAGGTCTTCATCGCTGCAAGCGAACACCGGCGTGCGCAGCACCTGTGCCAGCGCCAGATCGGCGAAGGGGGTGATGAGGAACATCAGCAGCGCCTGAACATCTTCCGCCTCCAATGTATCGAGCAGGCCGCCGCGGCGCGAGCTGATGAAGGGGATATGCCTTGCGCGCAGGGCTTCTTCATAGATGGCGAGATGGGTGCGGGTGCGCACCAGCACCATGATGTCGCCGTAGCTGGCGCGGCGGGTTTCGCCCTCGTCGTTCACCGACCAATCGCGGGTGATGGTTTGCAGTTGTTCGGCGAACTGCTGCGCTTCAATGTGGCGTACGCCCTCGCCCGCCTCGGCTCGCGGCGTGGAAAGCGGGTTGCGCAAAGCCAAAGGCGCGTCTTCCGCTGCAGCTTCCTCCGAATGCTCCGCCTCCGCCAGCGGCAACACCAGCACGTGCCCCGGCAATTCCTTCTGGTGGGTCTGATGTTCAACGAACTCGAAGCCGTCCGGCTGCTCGCGGAACACGGCATTCACCGCATTGACCACGGCCTGCGAATTGCGGCGCGTGAGGCTGTTGCCCAGCGTCGCGGCGTTGAAATGTTTTTGCAGGTATTCGCGCGCCACGCCGAACAGGCGCGCATCGGCACGGCGGAAACGGTAGATGGATTGTTTGGGGTCGCCGACGACGAACACGGTGGGTTGCGATTCCACCGCCACGGCCGCATCGAACCACGCGCGCAGGATCTGCCATTGCAGCGGGTTGGTGTCCTGGAACTCGTCCAGCAGCACATGGCGATAGCGGCTGTCGAGCTTGTATTGCATGGTCTCGGCGTGCTCGCTCTGTTGCAACAGTCGGCACAATTGCCATTCGAGGTCGGAGAAATCCATCTGCTGCTTCTGCGCCTTGAGTGCCTGATAGCGCTCAAGGAAGGCGACGCCGCAATGCAGCACGGCTTCGTTCAGACGATAGACCTGCTGCTCGGCGAGAATGTCTCGCACCATTTGCAGGTTGGCATGCAACATGGCGAGTGCAGTGTTGAAGATACCCGCGTCCTGGTTCTTGGTCGGCTTGAGCTTGCGCGGCTCGTTCTTCTGCGTGAACAGCAGCGGCCATATCACATTGAAGCGCTCCCCGGGATCGGTATCCGTCCAGGCGCGCTCCAACTCGGAGGCATTCGCCTTCTGTGCCTCGGTGCCCTTGTTGGCAAGATGGTGCATGAAGGCAAACAAAGACTCTTCGCTGATGCCGCACATACCCCAATCTTCGACGGGGTCGAACTCCAGATCGACGTCGAGATATTTGCGCAAATTATTCAGCGCGAACGGCATCACGTCTTTCTGCCCCTGGGTGTAGGCCCACCACTCGGCGCGTTTGCCGAGGAAGTTGAACAGCAACTTGCGCGCGGTGAACAGGCCGCAATCCTCAAACAGCCATTGCATATGCCGTGCTTCGAGACTTTCCGGTTGCTTGCGCATCTGCTCCAGCAATTCCTCCCAGGCCTCTTCCTGCTCTGCTCCCGCCCGCTCCAGCAACGACATGCCCTGCATCACATCGGCATTCAACGGCGCACGCTGCATGACCTGCATGAACCAGCCGTGGAAGGTACTGATGGTGATGCCGGGTTGTGCCAGCAGCACACTGCTGTAAAGATTGCGCGCACGTTCCACCTGCTCTTCGCTCAATCTCTCGATGCCGCGTTCGGCGAAGAACTGCTGCACCGAAGCTTCGTCACCCATCGCCACATCGCGCAGCCACTGCTGCAAACGCGCCTGCATTTCCTGCGCTGCCTTGCGCGTGAAGGTGATAGCAAGGATCTGCGAGGGCTGAGCCCCGTCCAGCAGCAGGCGCACGATGCGCGATACCAGCAGCCAGGTCTTGCCGCTGCCGGCGCAGGCTTCGACAACGACGCTGTGTTTGGGGTCGAGGGCGATATGGTTGCTCATACCCATTCTCCCTTGCGACACACTCCCCGAATCTCGCAGTGCATGCATGCCTGATCGATGCCGTTGGCGGGCAATCCCGCGCCGTCGCGGATGCGAGCCATCACCTGCACCAAACGTTCTGCATTGAGCTGTGCCAGCAACGGCACATCATCCTTGGGTGCGACCAGTTTCACTTTGCCGCTCTCGATGCTGAGGAAGGCGGCATCCGCGGCTTCATGCGCATAAGCGTAACAGGCGAGCTGCACGTCCTCGCCCGGCTCTTTCAATTTGTTGGATAACTTTTGCGCATCCAGTGTCTTGTAATCCAGCACCAGCTTCTCGTCGCCGCGCACATCCAGCCGGTCGATACGTCCGCGCAGACGGATGCCTTCCAGTTGCCAGTCGAACGCACTCTCGGACTCGGCATAGCGCCACCCCTCAGCCTCGCTCTCGGTCTGCCATTCCAGATAGGCAGGCAAGGATTTGTACCAGCGCGCCAACCAGGCCCGCGCCGCGAAATCCTGCACCAGCAGGTCGGCGAACACTTCCTCGCTGATACGACGCAAGGCGGCTTCCATCTCCGCCATGTCGCGCCCACTCACCTGCGGAAACTGTTCGTGGAAGCGTTGCAGGATGCCGTGCACACGCTCGCCGTAATCGCGCTTCTCGATAGTCTCCTGCACTTCGTCGAGTTCGTTCAGACGCAGGATATGGCGCGCATAGAACTGGTAGGGACAGGCGACCAGCGAGTTATAGCCGCTGATGGAGATGCGTTCAGGAACCGCCTCGCTCGCCGCAGTCGGTGCAGGCTGCACCGACTGCGGCAGCCCCACCTGATGCGCCTCTTCCGCCGCAAGCACGCCATGCAGCTCACGTTCGGCCAGGTCATTGCCATGCGCCTGCTCATATTCATCGCGCACTATCTGCAGGAACGGACTCAACAACCGCGCTTCGCCGTCCTTGTCCTTCTGCCAGGTGACCAGCACGGCATCGTTCATCGCCAACAGCGCCAGCAGATCATGTCTCTGGCGCGTCGCATGGGTGCTGCGCGTGGGCAGATTCAATGCCGAGCGCACCGCATCGTTGAACCAGCGCCCGCCGTCTGCCGCGCCGGGCAGATGGTCGGCACCGCAGCCGAGCAGCAGCACCGCATCGAAAGCGCGCCAGCGCGTTGCCGCCAGATGGGTGAAGCGCACGGGACTGTCGATGCTGCTGTCGCGAAAAGTCTCGGTGTCCAGTTGCTGCGCCAGCCAGCGCCGCCATTCGGCGTAACGGTAGCGGCCCTCGTCGCCGTGCAGTTCCTGCCTCCAGGTCTCGAGCGCGCGCAGCAGTTGCTGGCCCGCCTCATCCTGCTGCAACCCGGTGTCCACACTCAATATATTCAGGCTCTGCTGCAATGCGGCCAGCCACTCGGCCAAAGTCTTCTTCTTGTTCTGTTCCAGCAATGCCGCCGCCTGACGCAGGCGCGCCAGCGGTTGGTGTAACGCGACTTCATGTTCGGCAAGCGCCAGGAATTTCTCCAGCCCGGAGACCACGCCCTGTTTGCGCAGCAGTTGTTCGAGTTGATACACCGCCGACTTGCGCTCACCCGCCGTCATGTCCGCAAAGATGAACGGCGACTTGAGCAGGTCGAGCAGGTCGTGGTGATAGAAGTCGCTTTGCAGCGCGGTGAGCCAGCGGTCGAGCACGGTGCTCACCGACATGGTGGCGAAGGTCCAGCCGGTTTCGTCCGCCACCAGCACTTCTGCTCGTTCCAGCAAAGCTCGCGTGCGCCGTGCCACCACGCGGTCCTGCGCCACGATAGCAATGTCGCGTTTGCCTGCAGCCAGCCAACGACGCACTTGCATGGCGGCGGCGCGGGCCTCTTGCTCCAGCGAGATGGCGGCGAAGAATAGCGGTGCAGATAGTTTTGCTTCCATCTCGCGCAAATCGAACACCTTCACCGCTGCGTGTTGTTCATATTCATCGAGAAAACGTTGCTCGACCGCATCCCATTCCGATGCGCGCAGCACATATAAAGGACAAACCGCACCGTCCGCCAGTTTCGCCAACCGTTGCTGGTAAGCGCGCGCCGCATCCAGTTCCGCACCGACCTGCATGGCACGCCACAACTCGAACACGAGGCGCGCCTCAAGTTGCAACGTCGTGTTCTGCCTTGCCTGCCAGGCTTGTTGCACGGCGGCAGCAAACGAATCGGCATCGCCCGGCAGCTCGCTCAGTGAGTGGGTAAGTTCGTCGAACAGCTTGAGCAGTTCCTGCGTCATACTCCACAGGTCGGCATTCTCGAACCACTGCAACTTGCGCAATTGCTGGTACAGCAGGGCGCTGCGCTGGCTATCGGTGGCGACCGCCGCTTGCAACGGAACGCTTTGCGCCCAATCGTTCAGCGTCACCATCTGCGGAAGAAGCAGCGCCGGACGTTGCGCGGCGCGCAGCAACGCCTGTGCCAGCGACTGGGCAACATGCATATTGGGCAGGAGAACGGTGATGCCGCGCAGGTCGGGCGCGGGATGGGCGGCGAGGATACGCTGCGCGATCCGGTCGAATTGAAGGGTTGCCGGACTCACCGCTTGAGGTACTGGAGTTTGTCTTTGACGTTCAGCCACGCGTCCGCGTCGGCGGGGGCGTCTTTCTTCTCGACGATGGGCTTCCACAGTCGGGCGAGCTCGGCATTCAGGGCGATGTACATCTTCTGATCTTCCGGCACATCATCCGCCGCGTAGATCGCACCCGCCGGACATTCCGGCACGCACAACGCGCAGTCGATGCATTCATCCGGATCGATGACGAGAAAAATCTCGCCCTCGCGAAAACAGTCCACCGGACACACTTCGACACAGTCGGTGTATTTGCAGCGGATACAGTTCTCAGCGACGACGTAGGCCATACCGGATTCTAACCCTTTCGGGGGGCGATGCCATGCAGCCAGTGTCGATACAGTAGCTCCGCCACCTTGTGCAATTGCGGCAGTTTGTCGTGCATCTGCGTCTGCATGACCTCGGCAGTTTGCACGGCAGGACTGTTCAGGTTGGCGGCGATCTCGTCCGAGCCAGCCCGGCACCAGTCGCGGATCATGCCCTCGGTCATTTCGACATGGCATTGCATGGCGAGATGCTTGCCGATGGCATAGGCCTGATTGGCGCAATAAGGACTGGAGAGCAACAACTCAGCGCCCGGCGGCAACGAGAAGGTCTCGCCGTGCCAGTGGAAGGAATCGAACTCGCGGACATCGCCGAACCACTCGCGCGCCGTGGCACTCTCCGCCACTGTCACCCTGCCCCAGCCCAGCTCTTTCACCGGATTCTTCGTCACCACCCCGCCCAGCGCCTTCGACATCAACTGCCCGCCGAGGCAGTGGCCGAGCAGCGGAATATCCTTGGCATAGGCATCGCGGATCAGCGTCAGCACCTTGGGTATCCAGGGCAGATCGTCGTTCACACTCATCGGCCCACCCATGAACACCAGCGCATTGAAGGCACTGGCATCCGTCGGCACCTCCTCGCCCTGGTCAATGTGGATCATCTGCCAAGGGATGGCGTGTGCAGTAAGGAACAGCGCAAAGTGGCCTGCGCCTTCGGTGGGGGAGTGGCGGAAAATGGCGATGGGTTTCATGGCGATTCAGCGAAAGAAGAGTGCGTATTTTATGCGGGTTTGGAAATTGCCGCGATGGCTGCTTACCGCCCAAAGCGAACACACATCATGCAGAGGAATCTTGCGGATTAGCCAACCAAAGCAATCGCATGGAATGATTCATCCGGCCTTACCAATTTCTGTGAGCATTTCTGTACGCACCAGACCAAAAGTCCGCAGCGGCTTTCTCTGCAAAGGCATCGTTAGCTTCAACTTCATTTGAATATGAGCCAAGATAAAAGTGGATAAAGTGCGGCAACCCACGGCTACTAACCTCTATCCCAACGATGGCCCATCCCATCCCCGCCCGACTGCATAGGATCAGAATTGCAGCTCGGTCTCTAAGGTATTCGACGCGTCGCACTGTGAGTTCTGTGCAGATATCAGGATCCTCACTGTACGCAAGGACAGCTCCAAGACTTGTGTTTTGAACATAATCCTCAAGTGGATCAATACTGATATTGGCAGGACAAAGTGGGAAGTGAATTGCAGGGTTCCACATGTATTGGGCACTTCTCGGCGTGAGCGCAAAGTCGAGCCCGGGCTCCCCATCAAGCCCAGCCTCCCACTTTTGAAGTGGTTGATACATTCGGCTGAAGTTCTTTGGTGCCTGCCCCCGCACTCGATCCGTCGTTCGTTTTGAAGGAGTCGAGCCCGCCCAGATATGCATGCGTGCCATGCAATTTTTCGCCTCTTCAGGAGTGACAGCGCGCATCCACTCGAAATTCGGATTTCCGCTCGCATCTCGCAACATAGATGGATTGTCGAGAAAGGCTTCGATACTTCCGCAAAGAAACTCAACCTTACGTCGTGTTATTGGATTCTTCAGCACGTTCTCTAAACGCGTTAGCCACCGCAAATTCTCAGGTCGGTTGTTTCTGCAGTTCGTATCGATGTGATCTACCACATAGTGAGGATCTTTGGGTTCCCCATGAAAGGCCGTGGCGACAATTCTGTGAACTTGAACCCCTGAGATGTGCAAATACGGAGTGGACGAGTTCTCCCTGCCGAATGTCCACTCACTGTCATTTGCACGAACTCGTTTACTGTCTCGCGGATGCCGGAATATTGCGCCGTTATCTCTAACTGAATAATGCTCACCTTTGTAGGTACATTCCTTCTCCTCACGAAAATCGTGAACGCTACTGCAGCTATGGTTTTTGCTCGCAGGCATAACGGCGTTATCAGGTGGGGACTGATATCAGTTTATTTCCCCATCTCCAGCATCAACTGATTCACCCGCTTCACAAACCCAGCCGGGTCGTCGAGCTGGCCGCCTTCGGCGAGCAATGCCTGATCGAACAGCACCGCCGCCCAATCGTCGAAGCGTACGTTATCTTCCTGCAGACGCAACACGACCGGATGCTTGGGGTTGATCTCGAGGATAGGTTGCGCGTTCGGGGCTTTTTGTCCGGCAGCTTTCATCAGGCGGGCAAGGTTGCCGCTGATGTCGTGCTCGCCAGCCACCAGGCAGGCCGGAGAATCGGTGAGGCGATGTGTGACGCGCACTTCCTTAACCTTGTCGGCGAGGCTGGTCTTGATCTTGTCGGTGAGGCCTTTGAATTCGTCGGCCTGCTTTTCCTGCTCCTGCTTCTCGGCGGCGTCTTCCAGCGCACCCAGATCGAGGCCGCCCTTGGCGACAGAGACGAGTTGCTTGCCTTCGAATTCGTGCAGGTTGCTCACCACCCACTCGTCCACGCGGTCGGACAGCAGCAGCACTTCGATTCCCTTCTTGCGGAACACTTCGAGGTGCGGGCTGTTCTTGGCGGCGTTGAAGCTGTCGGCGGTGACGAAGTATATCTTTTCCTGGCCGTCTTTCATGCGCGCGATGTAGTCCTTGAGCGAGACGGTCTCGTCGGCGTTATCTGCCTTGGTGGTGGCGAAACGCAGCAGTGCGGCGATCTTGTCCTTGTTGGCGAAGTCTTCGCCGACGCCTTCTTTCATCACGCTGCCGAATTCACCCCAGAACTTCGCATACTTCTCTTTATCGTTCTCGGCCAGGTCGGACAGCAGGCCCAGCACCTTGCCGGTGCAGCCCTTGCGGATAGCGTCGATGTCTTTCGATTCCTGCAATATCTCGCGCGAGACGTTGAGCGGCAGATCGGCGGAATCCACCACGCCGCGCACGAAGCGCATGTATTGCGGCATCAGCTGCTCGGCATCGTCCATGATGAACACGCGGCGCACGTAGAGCTTGATGCCGTGGCGTGCCTGGCGGTCATACAGGTCGAACGGCGCGTGGCTGGGGATATACAGCAATTGCGTGTATTCCTGCTTGCCTTCCACACGCGCATGCGACCAGGCCAGCGGATCGTCGAAATCGTGGCCAACGTGCTTGTAAAATTCCTTGTACTGTTCTTCGGTGATCTCGTTCTTGCTGCGCGCCCACAAAGCAGACGCCTGGTTGACGGTCTCGTCCTCGTCCAGCATCTCGTACTTGCCGTCCTTCCATTCTTCCTTCTGCATCAGGATGGGCTGCACGATGTGGTTGGAATATTTTTTGATGATCTCGCGCAGTTTGTATCCGGCCAGCAGGTCGTCCTGCCCTTCGCGCAGGTGTAGGGTGATCTCGGTGCCGCGCGTTGCCCTGTCCACCATCTCGATGGAGAACTCGCCGCCGCCGTCCGATTCCCAGCGCACGCCCTGGTCGGCCTTTTCGCCCGCACGGCGGGTGAGTACAGATACCTTGTCGGCCACGATAAAGGCGGAATAGAAGCCGACGCCGAACTGCCCGATGAGGTGCGCGTCCTTCTGCTGGTCGCCGGAGAGTTTGCTGAAGAAATCGCGCGTGCCCGATTTTGCGATCGTGCCGAGGTTGGAGATCACTTCGTCGCGGCTCATGCCGATGCCGCTGTCGGCGATGGTGAGCGTGCGTGCCTCTTTGTCGAAGCTGACGCGGATATTCAGGTCGGATGCGTTCTCGTACAGCGCGTCGTTGTGTAGCGCCTCAAAACGCAGCTTGTCGCAAGCGTCGGACGCGTTGGAAATCAGTTCTCTCAGGAATATCTCGCGGTTGGAATACAGCGAGTGGATCATCAGGTGCAGCAGCTGTTTAACTTCGGTCTGGAAGCCCAGCGTTTCGCGGCTGGCGGTGGTGCTATCGGTCATCGTTTTCTCCTGTTGCGGGGTTGATCAAGACGCAAGGAGATTTGGGGATGGGTGGAAGGAATTTCAAGGGGGCATGGACGCCCCCTGAACACTTAGCCCTGTGTCTTGTCGCGCTCGATCAGTGCGTATGCGGAATGGTTATGGATGGATTCGAAGTTCTCGGACTCGACGGTATAAGCCTCGATACGGTCGTCAGCATTCAGCACTGCTGCCACGTCGCGCACCATATCTTCGACGAACTTGGGATTGTCGTAGGCGCGCTCGGTGACGAATTTCTCGTCCGGGCGCTTGAGCAGACCGTACAGTTCGCTCGATGCATGATCCTCGGCAAAGCGCACCACTTCCTCGATCCACACCGAACTGCGGGTACGCACAGTGAGGGTGACATGCGAACGCTGGTTGTGCGCACCGCGGTCGGAGATCTCTTTCGAGCAGGGGCACAGGCTGGTCACCGGGATCAGCACCTTCATGGTGAAGCGGTATGCGCCGTCAACCACCTCGCCGATGAAGGTCACGTCGTAGTCCAGCATGCTCTGCACGCCGGAGACCGGCGCGATCTTGTTGACGAAATAGGGGAAGGACATCTCGATGTAGCCGGACTTCGCTTCCAGCTTCTCCACCATCTCGCGCAGGATGCTCTCGAACGACTCCACCGAAATCTCGCGCCCGTGCTGGTTCAGGATCTGCACGAAGCGAGACATGTGCGTGCCCTTGAAGTTGTGCGGCAAATGCACGTACATATTGAAGGTGGCGATGGTGTGCTGCACGCCCAAACTCTTGTCCTTGACCTGGATCGGGTGGCGAATGCTCTTGATGCCGACCTTGTTGATCGCCAGTTGGCGGGTATCGGCACTGTTTTGCACGTCGGCGATGGGCTTGGCGGAAGTCATATCGATGTCTCTATAGTGATGTCTGTGGTTGGATTATACCCATTGTCCGACTATTTTTGTCGGGCAATATTGACCTTATATTCTTTCTCGTATGCTGCGGGCGATGCCATTGGCATCCAGCCCGCAATCGGCCAGCATCTGCACCGGATCGCCCTGTTCAACGAACACATCGGGCAAGCCCAGATGCAGCATACCCACAGGGATGCCATGCCTGGCCAGACATTCTGCCACGGCACTACCCGCCCCGCCCTGTATGGTGTTCTCTTCCACCGTCACCAGCAGATCGTGAGTGCGTGCCAACTGCAGCACCAGTTCCACATCCAGCGGCTTGACGAAGCGCATGTTGGCGACCGTGGCATCGAGCTGCTCGGCGGCTTGCAGCGAGGCTGCCAGCATGGAGCCGAATGACAGGATGGCGACCTTGCGGCCGTTGCGCCTGATCTCGCCCTTGCCGACCAGCAGGCTGTGCAGGCTCTTCTCCACCGCCACACCCGGTCCGGTGCCGCGCGGATAGCGCACCGCGCTGGGGGTGTCGAGCTTGAACGCGGTGGAAAGCATCTGCCGGCATTCGTTCTCGTCGGCGGGCGCCATCACCGTCATGTTCGGGATGCAGCGCAGATAGCTAAGATCGAAACAGCCCGCATGCGTCGCGCCGTCCGCGCCGACCAGACCGCCGCGGTCGATGGCAAGCACCACCGGCAGATTCTGGATGGCGACGTCGTGGATGAGCTGGTCGTAGGCGCGCTGCAGGAAGGTGGAATAGATCGCCACCACCGGCTTGAAACCGTCGCAGGCCAGTCCAGCGGCAAAGGTGAGCGCATGCTGCTCGGCGATGCCGACATCGAAATAGCGCTGCGGATATTTCTCGGCGAACTCGACCATGCCGGAGCCTTCGCACATCGCCGGGGTGATGCCGACCAGTCGTTCGTCATGCGCGGCCATGTCGCAGAGCCAGTCGCCAAACAGCTGGGTGTAGCTGACCTTGCCGGCGGGCTTGGCGGTGATGCCATGGTCGGGATCGAACTTGCCGACACCGTGATACAGCACGCAGTCTTCTTCCGCCAGTGCATAACCCTTGCCCTTCTGCGTGACGATGTGCAGGAACTGCGGGCCTTCGAGTTTGCGAATGTTGCCCAGCGTATCGACCAGCACATCGAGGTCGTGTCCGTCGATGGGGCCGATGTAGTTGAAGCCGAACTCCTCGAACAGCGTGCCGGGCGTGACCATGCCTTTCATGTGTTCCTCGGCGCGCTTGGCGAACTCCAGCACCGGCGGCATGCCCTTGAGCATCTTCTCGCTGCCTTTGCGCATCGCGGCATAGAAGCGGCCCGACATCAGTTTGGCAAGGTAGTTGTTAAGCGCGCCGACCGGGCGCGAGATCGACATGTCGTTGTCGTTGAGGATCACCAGCAGGTTGGCATCCATCGCGCCCGCGTTGTTGAGTGCTTCGAACGCCATGCCGCCGGTCAATGCGCCATCGCCGATGATGGCGACGGAACGGTTGTCCTTGCCGGCCAGCCGCGAAGCCACAGCCATGCCGAGCGCGGCGGAGATCGAGGTGCTGGAATGGCCGGTGCCGAAGGCGTCGTATTCGCTCTCGTTGCGCTTGGGAAAACCGGAGATGCCGCCCGCCATGCGCAGACCGCCCATCGCCTCGCGGCGACCGGTGAGTATCTTGTGCGCGTAGGTCTGGTGACCGACATCCCACACCAGCCGGTCATCCGGCGTGTTGTAGATGTAGTGCAGTGCGACGGTGAGTTCGATGGTGCCGAGATTGGAGGAGAGATGACCGCCGGTCTTGCTCACCGACTCGACCAGGAAGGCGCGCAACTCATCCGCCAGTTGCGGCAACCGGTCGCGCTCCAGCTTGCGCAGGTCGTCGGGGGAATCTATGGTTTGCAGTAGCGGATACATCAATACTTTCTCATCACGATGAAGTCGGCCAGCTCGCGCAGACGTTGCGCCCTGTCACCGAATTCAACCAGGTTATCCATCGCTTCCTGCTGCAGTTCCGCCGCCATCTTCTTCGCGGACTGAACGCCGAGCAGGGTCACATAGGTGGGCTTGTCGTTGTCGGCATCCTTGCCCGCGGTCTTGCCCAGCGTGGCGGTGTCAGCCTCGCTGTCGAGCACATCGTCCACCACCTGGAAGGCCAGACCGATGCACTTGCCGTAGCGGTCGAGTTTGTCGAGTTGTGACTGCTCCAGATCACCGCAGTGCGCTCCCAGCAGGATGGCGGCGCGGATCAGCGCGCCGGTCTTGTGGATGTGCATCTGCTCCAGTTCCGGCAGCGTGAGCTGTTTGCCGACGCTGGCGAGGTCGATGGCCTGCCCGCCGGCCATGCCGCGCGAACCGGAGGCTACGGCCAGCAGTTTCACCATCTGCAACTGTTTGGCAGCATCGCCACTGAGAGGATGTTCGGACAGCAACTGGAACGCCAGGCTTTGCAGCGCATCGCCCACCAGCAGCGCGGTGGCCTCATCGTATTCGACATGGCAGGTCGGCTTGCCGCGGCGCAGCACGTCGTCGTCCATGCACGGCATGTCGTCGTGCACCAGCGAATAGGCATGGATGAGTTCGACCGCGGCGGCGGCGATGCCGACGCGCTCGATCGGCGCACCACTCAATTCACCGGCAGCATAGGCCAGCAGAGGGCGCACGCGCTTGCCGCCGTCCAGCACGCTGTAACGCATCGCGGCATGCAGGCGCTGCGGCGTAACATCAGCCTGCGGCAGCAGGCGTTTCAACACATCTTCAAAACGGGATTGATGGGTGGATACCCAGGAAGGAAAATCGGACATCATCAGTCTTTGTTCGCATCGCCCGATGCGGCGAGATCCTTGAGCGTGCCCTCTTCCAGCACGCGCACTTGCTGCTGCGCATCATCCAGACGGGAACGGCAGAACGAGAGCAGTTCCGCACCGCGCTTGTAGGCGGCCAGCGAGTCTTCCAGCGGCAGTTTGCCCGACTCCATGTCCGCCACCACCTGTTCCAACTCGGTCAGCGCCGCTTCGAAACTCTGTGTTTTACCGGGTTTTGCCGCCATCTCGATTCCCATGTGCACCCAAATCTGCGTAAGGGGCGCATTTTACCCAAGCGACAGACACAGGGCCAATTTTTATTGCCCCCCCATCTGATTTCGGGGACAATCCCAGCCCCTAAAAACGGTATTCACAGAAAGACGTGGGTATGTCCGAAATCGCCAAAACCAAACAATTCGATCCCGTTTCCGCGCAGCCGCCGCTGCGCTGGTATTTCGATCCGAAAGTGCTGGAGATCGAGCAGCGCGTGCTGCTGGACGCCGGCCCGCTCTATGTCGGCCATGAACTGATGGTGCCGAATCTCGGCGATTACCATGTGATCGACTGGATGAACAAGGCCAAGATGCTGGTGCGCAACGAGAGCGGCGTCGAGCTGCTGTCCAACATCTGCCGCCACCGCCAGGCCACCATGCTGGAAGGGCGCGGCACAGCCAAGAACATCGTGTGCCCGCTGCACCGCTGGACCTACAAGAACGACGGCGAGCTGATCGGCGCGCCGCACTTCCCGAACAATCCCTGCCTGCACCTGAACAAAACCCCGCTGCAGAACTGGAAAGGCCTGCTGTTCGCGGGTAAGCGCGACATCGCCAAAGACCTGGCCAACATGCCCGCCTTCGACGAGATCGACTTCTCCGGTTACATGCTGGACCGCGTGGAGATCGACGAATACAACTTCAACTGGAAGACCTTCATCGAGGTCTATCAGGAGGACTACCACGTTGTCCCCTTCCATCCCGGACTGGGACAGTTGGTGAATTGCGACGACCTCAACTGGACCTTCGGCGAGAACTTCAGTGTGCAGACCGTGGGCATCAACGACCTGCACAAGAAGGCGGGCAGCCCGGTCTACGAACAATGGGCCAAGCAGATCGACCGCTACAGCAAGGGCGCGACGCCGAAGTACGGCGCGATCTGGCTGACCTACTACCCCAACATCACGGTCGAGTGGTATCCGAATACGCTGGTGGTGAGCACCGTGGTGCCGCGCGATGCGGATCATTGCGCCAACATCGTGGAGTTCTACTATCCCGAGGACATCGTGCTGTTCGAGCGCGAATACATCGAGGCCGAGAAGAAGGCCTACCGCGAGACGGCGGTGGAGGACGACATCATCTGTCTGCGCATGCATGAGGGCCGCCGCGCCCTGTACAAACAGGGTGTCGAGGAAGTCGGCCCCTACCAGTCGCCGACCGAAGACGGCATGCTGCATTACCACGAGTGGCTGCTGCGGAATCTCGGACCGCACCTGAAATAGCATAGTGGGCTCGTTATGGATGCTGTTTGCAGGATTGATGTTCGCCTGCATGGGAGTGCTGGTCAAACTCGGCGCTGAACGTTTCTCCAGTGACGAACTGGTCTTCTACCGCTCGCTCTTCAGCCTGCTCATCGTGTACGCGATGCTGCACCGTGCAAAAGTGAAACTCTCCACCCGCCACTGGCAGGGCCACCTGTGGCGCGGCCTTTCCGGCACGATCGCGATGCTGCTGTTCTTCCACTGCATCACCGTGCTGCCGCTGGCCACCGCCATCACGCTCAACTACACCTCATCTCTGTTCATCTCGGCTTTGACGGTGCTGGTGCTGAAAGAGAAGTTCCACATGCCGCTCAGCAGCGCACTGGCGGTCGGCTTCGTCGGCGTGGTGCTGTTGCTGCATCCCACGCTCGAGCAGGACCAGTTCGCCAGCGGTCTGCTGGGACTGGGCTCAGGCTTCCTCGCCGCCATCGCCCTGCTCAATGTGCGCCAGCTGGGGATACTGGGCGAACCCGGGGTGCGCGTAGTGTTCTATTTCAACCTGATCGCCACCTTTGCCAGCGGCATCTGGATGTTGCCGGGCACGCTGCACCCGGTCGCCCTGGCCGACCTGCCGTTGCTGGTCGCGCTCGGCGCCTCCGCCACTTTAGCGCAGCTCGCCATGACCCGCGCCTACCGCACCGGCCACACGCTGGTGGTCGGCAGTCTGGCCTACAGCACCATCGTGTTCTCGGCCCTGTTCGGCCTGTTGCTGTGGCAGGAACTGCTGAGTCTGAGCGCCTGGCTCGGCATCGCGCTCATCATCGCCAGCGGCATGTTAAGCTTGCGTCTGGGTGCAACCAACACTGGGATAAGCAAATGATCACCATCGAAGAAAAGAGCAATCTGGTCAACATCGCCGTCATGGGCGAATTCTCCATCACCGATTTCAAGCAGTTCGAGGAACACGCGCTGTACAAACTCAAGGGCGGCGGCAAGATCAACCTGCTGTTCGATCTGCGCGGCATGCTGTCCTACACCCCGGATGTGGCCTGGGAAGAGATCAAGTTCTTCAGCCGCGAGCACAACCACGATTTCAGCAAAATCGCCGTCGTCACCGACGACCAATGGCTGACCTGGCAGGCTTGGCTGTCGCGCCTGTTCGTGGATGCGGACATCCGCGCCTTCGGTGATTACGCACAAGCGCAGGACTGGGCCCAGCAATAATCCTCCCGGCGCAGCCAGACCAGATGAGTGCCCGCAAACCGTTTGCGACCGTCTCGCTGGCTTTGGCCTTGTCGGCCTGCGTCGTCGTTCCGGTTGAAGACGAAGTCGCCGCATCCTCCTGCGACACCTATACCAAAAGCATGACGCTCAAAACGGTCACCGCCAATGGCGGCGGCCTGCATTGCCGTGATGAGGCCTGCCTTGCCGTGATACTCGCGGTATCCGCAGGCAGCTTCATCGTCTCGGGCAGCATCGTGCTGACCAACAACACCGTACATTGGCTGGAATATCAGGGCAGCTGCGACGACAGTTTCCTGAACACCACCAAACAGCGCTTCCTCGACTCGCTGGACGATCCCAAGCCAGTCCCAGCAAACTGGCAGACACAATAAAAAAGCCCGCATCTCTGCGGGCTTTTTGAATTCCACCGGAGCCGAAATTACTTCAGCTTGGTTTCCTTGTATGCAACGTGCTTGCGTGCCACCGGGTCGAACTTCATGAATTCAAGTTTCTCCGGAGTGGTGCGCTTGTTCTTGTTGGTGGTATAGAAATGCCCCGTACCAGCGGAGGATTCCAGTTTGATCTTTTCGCGTGCGCCTTTTGCCACAGTAATTCTCCTTTAGATCTTCTCGCCGCGGGCACGCATTTCGAACAGGACGGCGTCGATGCCGTTCTTGTCGATGGTGCGCAGTGCAGCATTGGTCAGGCGCAAAGACACCCAACGGTTTTCAGACTCAACCCACAAGCGGCGGCGTTGCAGATTCGGCAAGAAGCGGCGCTTGGTTTTATTGTTTGCATGGGAGATGTTGTTGCCCACCATGGGCTTCTTCCCGGTTACTTGACAGACGCGTGCCATGACAATCACTCCAACCATTTTTCAAAGAGGCGCGGATTCTACATAAACACCCGCAAAGACACAACCCAAAGTTTCATTTCCCTTTTCTATAGAGGGCCGACTGGGCGTGAGCCTGCAAACCCTCACCAAAAGCCAGCACCGAGGCGATTTCGCCCAGATTTTGGGCTCCCTGGGGGGAAACCTGGATCAGGCTGCTGCGTTTCTGGAAGTCATAGACCCCCAGCGGCGAGGAAAAACGCGCCGTTCCGGAGGTCGGCAGCACATGATTCGGGCCCGCGCAGTAGTCCCCCAGCGATTCGGAAGTGTAACGCCCCATAAAGATGGCACCGGCATGCTTGAGCTTGTGCAGCCAGGTCTGCGGGTCGCCTACGGACAGTTCCAGATGCTCCGGGGCGATGCGGTTGCTGATGCGGCAGGCTTCGTCCAGGTCGGCGACATGGATCAGCGCGCCGCGGTTCTCCAATGCGGTCCGGATGATGTCCTTGCGCGGCATCTGTTCCAGCAGCTTGTCGGCGCTCTTGACCACGGCCTCGATGAAAGCCGCATCCGGTGACAGCAGGATGGCCTGCGCCAGTTCGTCGTGTTCGGCCTGCGAAAAAAGATCCATCGCCACCCAGTCCGGATCGGTCTTGCCGTCGCAGATCACGAGGATCTCGGACGGGCCGGCGATCATGTCGATGCCGCAGACGCCGAACACGCGGCGTTTGGCGGAAGCCACATAGGCATTGCCGGGGCCGACGACCTTGTCCACCTTGGGGATGCTCGCCGTACCGTAAGCCAGCGCCGCCACCGCTTGCGCGCCGCCGATGGTAAACACGCGATCCACGCCGGACAGGTGCGCCGCCGCCAGCACCAGCTGGTTCTTCACGCCGTCCGGCGTGGGCACCACCATGATGAGCTCGGCCACGCCCGCCACCTTGGCCGGCAGGGCATTCATCAGCACGGAAGAGGGATAGGCCGCCTTGCCGCCGGGCACATACAGACCGACGCGGTCCAGCGGGGTGACCTGCTGGCCGAGCATGGTGCCGTCTTCGTCGAGATAGTTCCAGGAGACCTGGATCTGTTTCTTGTGGTATTCGGTCACCCGGTGCGCGGCTTTTTCCAGCGCGGACTTCTGGTCGGCAGGCAGACCGTCAAACGCCGCCTTCAGTTCGGACTTTGGCAATTCCATCGCTGCAGCATCGGCCAGCGGCAGACGGTCGAACTTGCGCGTGTATTCCAGCACGGCGGCATCGCCGCGCAGCTTGACGTCGGCGATGATGGCCGCGACGGTCGCTTCCAGTTTCTCGTCGGCAGTCTCTTCGAAGGCCAACAACTTGCTCAGCCGCGCATCGAAGTCGGCCTGTTGGGTGGATAGTCTCGTGATGTTCACTTTACGGCTCCGGCAAAAGCATCCAGCATGGGTTGTATCGTTGCCCGCTTGAGTTTCAGCGAGGCCTGGTTCACCACCAGACGCGAGGATATCTGCACGATCTCTTCCACTGCCTTGAGGTCGTTGGCCTTCAGGGTGGCACCGCTGCTCACCAGGTCGACGATGGCATCGGACAGGCCCACCAGCGGCGCCAGCTCCATGGAGCCGTACAGTTTGATGAGGTCGACGTGCACGCCCTTGGAAGCGAAGTGCTCGCGCGCCGTCTTCACATATTTGGTCGCCACGCGCAGACGCGCGCCCTGTTTAACTGCCGACTCGTAATCAAAGCCGTTGCGCACCGCGACCATCATGCGGCACTTGGCGATGTTCAGATCCAGCGGCTGGTACAAGCCCTCGCCGCCGTGTTCGTTGAGCACGTCCTTGCCCGCCACGCCCATGTCCGCCGCGCCGTATTGCACGTAGGTCGGCACATCGGAAGCGCGCACGATGATCAGGCGCACATCGGCACGGTTGGTCGGCAGGATGAGCTTGCGCGAAGACTCCGGGTCTTCCAGCGGCGTGATCCCCGCGGCTTTCAGCAGCGGCAGGGTCTCTTCGAAGATGCGGCCTTTGGATAAGGCGATGGTGATCATTTCTTCAACTTTCTCTTATTTCATTCGACGAATGTTAGCACCGAGCTGCGACAGCTTGCTTTCGATGTGCTCGTAGCCGCGATCCAGGTGGTAGATGCGATCGATGACCGTCTCGCCCTGCGCCACCAGCCCGGCGATGACCAGACAGGCGGAAGCGCGCAGGTCGGTCGCCATCACGGTCGCACCTTCCAGGTGATCCACGCCCTTGACCACCGAGGTATTGCCTTCCACGTCAATCTGCGCGCCCAAGCGGCGCAGTTCCTGCACGTGCATGAAACGGTTCTCGAAGATGGTCTCGACCACCATCGCGCTGCCCTCCGCGATGCAGTTGAGCGCCATGAACTGCGCCTGCATGTCGGTGGGGAATGCGGGGTGTGGTGCGGTGCGCACATTCACTGCCTTCGGGCGGCCGCTCATCTCCAGATGGATGGTGTCGCCCGCGACCTTGATCTTCGCACCCGCTTCGGTGAGTTTTTCCAGTACCGTCTCGAGGATATCGGCGCGCGTCTCGCGCAGGGTGATGCTGCCGCCGGTCGCGGCAGCCGCCACCAGGAAGGTGCCGCTCTCGATGCGGTCCGGCATGATGTGATGCGTCGCGCCGTGCAGCTTGTCCACACCGGTGACGGTGACGGTGTCGGTGCCGTCGCCGCTGATCTTTGCACCCATGGCACGCAGACAGTTCGCCAGATCGACGACCTCCGGTTCGCGTGCCGCGTTCTCCAAAGTGGTCACGCCGTCGGCCAGTGCCGCCGCCATCATCAGGTTCTCGGTGCCGGTGACGCTGACGATGTCAAAGAAGATGCGTGCGCCTTTGAGGCGCTTGGCCTTGGCGTGGATGTAACCGTGTTCGATGGCGATCTCGGCACCCATCGCCTGCAGGCCCTTGATATGCAGATCGACCGGACGCGAACCGATGGCGCAGCCGCCGGGCAGCGACACCTTGGCATCGCCGAAGCGCGCCACCAGCGGCCCCAGCACGAGGATGGCCGCGCGCATGGTCTTCACCATGTCGTAGGTCGCTTCCCAGTTGTCGATCTTGCTGCCGTTGAAGGTGATCTCGCCTGTCGCCGCTTCCGCGACCACGCCCATCTGCTGCAACAGTTTTCGCATGGTGCCGACATCGTGCAGGTCGGGCAGGTTGGTCAGATGCAGGGTGTCGGCCGTCAGCAGACTGGCGCACATGATGGGCAACGCGGCGTTCTTGGCGCCGGAGATACGCACTTCTCCGCGCAATGGTTTGCCGCCCTGGATAGCTAGTTTTTGCATGGGTGTTCTTCTCGCCGACGATGCGGCATTTATTGGGGTGAGTGGTTCAACGGCAGCGCATCGGCCACGCCATACAGGCCGGCGAGGCTGCGCAGGTTGTCGGGGATATTGACCAGATTCAGCTTGGCATCATGTCGTTGCGCATTGCGCAGCCAGCCCAGCAACAAACTTACCGCGGCGGAATCCGCCGCCTCGACCTGCGCCAGATCGATCGTCCAGTTCTTTCCTTCCAGCGGTTGCATGGCCTCGCTGAACGATGCACCTATGCTGTCCATAGTCAGACGGCCGGACACGATCAGATGGTCGCCTTCGCGCCGGATCATTTCGACTCTGCTTTCTGTGCCACGGCAGCGTTGTCCGCCGCCGCCTTGTTCTTGTCGACCAGCGTCTTGATCAGGCCGTCGATGCCGACTTGCTGAATCTGGTCAGCGAAGGTGCCGCGATAACTGGTCACCAGACTCACCCCCTCCACGGTCAGATCGTACACCTTCCAGCCGGTCGGTGTCTTTTCCATGTCGTAATCCACCATGATCGGCTGCTGCGACCCCGGCTTGATGATTTCGGTCTTGATGGTCACTTCGGTTGCACCGCTGTCCAGCTTGGCCGGCCTGACTTCGATGATCTGGTCGCGATAGGAAGTGAACGCCTTGGTGTAGGTGCGCACCAGCAGTATGCGGAACTCCGACTGCAGGGCCTGTTTCTGCTCGGGCGTGGCGACGCGCCAACCCTTGCCCACGGCCAGCTTGGTCATGCGCTCGAAGTTGAAATGCGGCAGCACCTTGGCATCCACCAGCTCCAGCATCTTCTTCTGGTTGCCCGCGCGCAGCTCCTTGTCGGCGCGCACGATGTCGAGCACCTCGCGCACCGTTTCCTTGATCAGCACATCGGGCGCGGGCGGTTCGGCGCGCGCAACAGACGCCGCAAACAGCAGCCAGGCACCACAAAACAACGCGATAGTCTTTTTCATGTCAGATGTTTTCCGGTTATCACTTCGCATCGGCAGTCGAGGTGAAGAACTTGCCAATCAGATCTTCCAGCACCACCGCCGATTGCGTCTTCTTGAATTCGTCCCCGCTCGCCAGCATCACGTCATCGCCACCCGGCAGCAGACCAATATACTGTTCGCCGAGCAGACCGGAAGTCAGGATGTTGGCGAAGGTGTCCTTGGGGAACTGGTAGCGCTTGTCGATGCTCATGGTCACCCTGGCTTCATAACGCTCGGTGTCCAGCACGATGCTGGTCACCCGCCCCACCAGCACGCCGGAGCTGCGCACCGAGGCGGTCGGCTTCAAACCGCCCACGTTGGTGAAGTGCGCCTGCAGCACGTATGACTCCGATACGTTATAAGTGCTCAAGTTCCCGACCTTCAGCGCCAGCACCACCAGCGCGCCGAGACCCGCCACCACGAAAGCGCCTACCCACAGATCCAATGTCGTACGTTCCATAACCTTAAGCTCCTTGAAACATGAATGCGGTCAAAATGAAATCCAGCATCAATATCGCCAGCGACGACTGCACCACGGTGCGCGTCGTCGCACCCGACACGCCTTCCGCCGTGGGCGGCGCGTCGTAACCTTCGAACAGGGCGATGGCAGTGACTGCCAGACCGAACACGAAACTCTTGATCACGCCGTTCAGCACGTCATGCTGGAAGTCCACCGAGGCCTGCATCTGCGACCAGAACGAACCCTCGTCCACGCCGATGATCACCACGCCGACCACATAACCGCCGAACACGCCCATCGCCGAGAACATCGCCGCCAGCAACGGCATGGAGATCACCCCGGCCCAGAAACGCGGCGCCACGACGCGCGCGATCGGGTTGACCGCCATCATCTCCATCGCGGCGATCTGCTCGGTGGCTTTCATCAGGCCGATCTCGGCGGTCATCGCCGATCCGGCACGGCTGGCGAACAGCAGTGCCGCCAGCACCGGTCCCAGTTCGCGCACCAGGCTCAGCGCCACCAGCGAACCCAGCGCCGATTCGGAACCGTAGCGCTTCAGCGTCTCGTATCCCTGCAGACCCAGCACCATGCCGACGAACATGCCCGCCACCAGGATGATGATCAGCGACATCACGCCGCTTGAGAACATCTCTTTCACGATCAGGCGGAAACGCTTGAAGCTGGGGCCGGAATAGAACAGCGTCATCACGAAGAAACGCGTGGCGTATCCCGTGCGCCATACTGCATTGACGGTGCGGTTTCCGATGACTCTCAGACTCTTTACGATAGGCATCAGGCAGTTACTCCCAGATCTGTACGGTAATCCCCGCCGGGATAGTGGAACGGCACCGGACCGTCCATCTCGCCGTGCACGAACTGGCGCACGAACGATTTATCGGATGCCTGGATCTCGTCCGGCGTGCCTTCGGCCACGATTACGCCGTCGGCGACGAAATAGATGTAATCGACGATCTTCAGCGATTCCTGCACATCATGCGTCACGATCACCGAAGTCGCACCCAGCGCATCGTTCAGCTTGCGGATCAACTGCCCCACCACGGTGAGCGAGATCGGATCCAGTCCGGCGAACGGCTCGTCGTACAGAATCAGCATCGGATCGAGTGCCACGGTGCGCGCCAGCGCCACGCGCCGCGCCATGCCGCCGGACAATTCGGCCGGCATCAGGTCGTGGGTGCCGCGAAGACCAACCGCGTGCAGCTTCATCATCACCAGGTCGTGGATGACCTCTTCCGGCAAATCGGTATGTTCGCGCATCTGGAACGCCACGTTGTCGAACACCGACATATCAGTGAACAGCGCGCCGAACTGGAACAGCACGCCCATCTTGCGGCGCATGTCGTACAGCCCCTGCTGGTCCAACTCGTGCATGACCTGACCGTCTATCCTGATCTCGCCCCTGGTGGGCTTGAGCGCGCCGCCGATCAGGCGGAACAGGGTGGTCTTGCCGCAACCGCTCCCGCCCATGATGGCGATGAGCTTGCCCTTGTGAAAGGACATGTTGATGCCTTTCAGGATGGCACGATTGTCGTAGGCGAAATTGACGTCGCGGACTTCTACCAGAGGTGCGGACACTTATGAACCTATCGCAGATGAGAAGAGGGCGCATTCTAAACCACGCCACCGTATCTTGGAAATCGCTGATTACTTGAGCTTGGCGCGATTGCGGGCTATCCTGCGGGGCGTTACACATATCTCGTGTCTACTTTCAGGATAACAGCGTGACTCTCCCATCCCTGCTCATCGTCGATGACGATCCGCTCATCCGTGATTCATTGCGCCTGATCCTGGGCGACGATTTCGACATCCATCTCGCCGAAGACCGCCCGCATGCCATCCGCCTGCTGCGCGACATGGACAGCCCGCCACAACTGGCTCTGGTCGATCTGGGCCTGCCGCCCACACCGCACCGCCCGGAAGAGGGCTTCAAGCTCATCACCGAACTGCTGGCGCACTCGCCCAACATCAAGGTCATCACACTCTCCGGCCAGAACGAGGAAAGCAATGCGCGGCACGCGCGCACGCTGGGCGCCATCGAGTTCGTCGCCAAACCCTGCGGCCCGGAGACCCTGCGCACCCTGCTACTGGACGCCCTGCGCATCCAGCAAAGCGAACAATCCGGCATCGGTGAGAATCGCTCCCTGCTTGGCATCATCGGCAACAGCCAGCCCATCCAGGCCATGCGCAGCCAGATCGAACTGTATGCCAAGACCCCGTATCCGGTGATGATCGAGGGCGAATCCGGCAGCGGCAAGGAATTGGTCGCCACCGCCCTGAAGAGCCTGAGCGGCAAGACCGATGCCGCATATGTCGTGCTCAACTGCGCCGCCATCTCGCCCAATCTGCTCGAATCCACCCTGTTCGGCCACGCCAAGGGAGCCTTCACCGGTGCGACCAACGCGCAGAGCGGCTTCTTCGAACGCGCCGAGAACGGCACGCTGTTCCTCGACGAGATCGGCGAGATGCCGCAGGAACTGCAGGCCAAGTTGTTGCGCGTGCTGGAAAACGGCGAGTACCAGCGCGTCGGCGAAGCCACCACGCGCAAGAGCAACGCGCGCATCATCGCCGCCACCAACCGCGACCTGAAACTGGCCGTGCGCAGCGGCACTTTCCGCACCGACCTCTATCACCGCCTGAGCATCTTCACCATCCAGGTGCCGCCGCTGCGCACGCTGGGCGAAGACAAACTGCTGCTGCTGGAACACTTCAAGGCTTTCTACGCCAGCCAGGCGCAGCGCCCGCCGTTCGACCTCGACCCCGCTGCGCTGGAAGGCTGGAAGAGCTACCCCTTCCCCGGCAACACGCGCGAGTTGCGCAACATCGTCATCCGCCTGACCACCAAATATCCCGGCCTCAAGGTGGATGCGAAACAGCTGGAAGCCGAGTTCGATCCGCAACCGGAAACCGGAGAAACCGGCCCGGCCGACCTGTCCGGCGAAGCCAAGCATGTGTTGCAACAGGGAAATTTCGATCTCGACGAGCTATTGATAGGCTATACTGCCCGTTATATAGACGCCGCCATGGAGCTGGCGCACGGTAACGTCAGCGAAGCCGCCAAGCTACTGGGCATCGCGCGCACCACGCTATACAGCCGCATGGAAGCGGTACAAAAGCACAGAGCGCAGAAAGTACAATAAAGGGGGAGCAGATGTATCTGGAGCATTTCGGCCTGACCGAGCCACCGTTCAAGATCACTCCGGTCACCGAATTCTTCTTTTCCGGTGCCAACCGCGGCGAGATACTCGACGCGCTGGTCTATGCCATCACCGACGGCGAAGGCATCGTCAAGATCAGCGGCGAAGTCGGCAGCGGCAAGACCATGCTCTGCCGCATGCTGCTGGACCGCCTGCCCTCCAACATCAAGGCCATCTATCTGGCCAACCCCAGCATGTCGCGCGACGAGCTGCTGTATGCCATCGCCGACCGGCTCGACCTCGACCTCGAGGGCAAACGCGTCAACATCATCCTGCAGACCCTGCAGAACCATCTCGAAGCGATGTACGAGCGCGGCGAACGCTGCGTGGTGCTGGTGGACGAGGCGCATGCCATGCCGCTGGAGACGCTGGAAGAACTGCGCCTGCTCTACAACCTGCAGGTCGGCAAGCACAAGCTGATCCAGATCGTACTGTTCGGCCAGCCCGAACTGGACGAGAAGTTGGAGCAGACCAACATGCGCCAGTTGAAGGACCGCATCGTTCATCACTTCAACATCCTGCCGATCTCGCGCAAGGTGATCAACGACTACCTGATGTTCCGCATGCGCGCCGCCGGCTACAAAGGACCGGACGTGTTCTCGCCCGCCGCCGTGCAGCTCATCGGCAAAGCCTCGCTGGGGCTGATGCGCCGCGTCAACATCCTCGCCGACAAATCGCTGCTCGCCGCCTTCGTCGAGAACACCCACAACATCGAATCGCGCCATGTCCTGGCCGCCATCCGCGACAGCGAGATGACCAACAAGCGCAACCTGCTCAACCGCAAAGGCGTCGCGATGACCGGTGGCGTCATCCTGTTCGCCGCCTCGCTGGCCGGCGCAAGCTTGTTCATGGGCCAGGAGAACACCAGCCTACCCGCACCGACGACGATGCAAACCGCCAGTATCGTGCAACCGGCCGTCGCCAGCGAAGTGGTTGCGACAACCGTTTCGCAAGCGGCCGCCGCCGAGACGCTGGCGACCGCAACCGAGACTCCCGCCGCACCCGCAGCTGCGGCCCCCGCTGCGGTCGAAAAAGCGCCCATCGTCATCGCGCCCAAGCCGGCTGCAAAACCCGCTGCAACCGCGGCCGCACCGGCACCGGCACCGACAACTTCCGTAGCGCAATTGCCCACGATGCTGCAGCAGCGACTGGCGGCAACGCAAGCCATGCTGGACAAACCTGGACGCGGAAACGTCAGTATCCAGCTGTTCTACACCGACGATATCCGCCCCGAGCGCATGGAGCGTTTCCTCGGCCGGGCTCAAAGATTGGGCATACTTGCCGAGATATACATCGTGTCGATCAAGTTGAACGGCAAAGACGGATATCGCGTGCTATTCGGCAACTACGCGACCAGCGACCTCGCGCGCGGAGGGATACAGGAATTGCCGCAGCGCTATAAAGATGCATTTGCGCCCACTTTGCACATGCTAAATGAGACGCAGAACATGCCCTAAGCAGTTGAAGGACAAAGTATATAGATCGAAAGACGTGTTGCCGTAGTCGGGAAATGGTGTTACCTTCCGCGAAAACAAAGGGAGAAAAGGGAATGAGGTTCACTCACATATTGCTGTGTTCGGCCTGTGTTTCAATGGCCGCTTGCGGCACAAGGCAGATCACACCGTCTGACAAGCACATCCAGCAGAGCAGTCTGGAAGCCAGCCAAGCCGCCGGAACCATCCCGCAACCCAGCAAACGCGCTGTCGTTCTCCCGCCTCCCAAACCCGCAGCCAAAGTAGAGACCTATAGCGTCGTCGTCACCAGTCTGCCTGCCCGCGACATCCTGTTCGCGCTGGCGCGCGATGCAAAAGTGAACATCGACATCCATCCCGGCATCGACGGCAGCGTCACGCTGAACGCCATCAACCAGACCCTGCCGCAGATTCTGGACCGCATCTCCAAACAGGTGGACATGCGTTACGAACTGGAGAACGGCAGTCTGGTCGTGATGCCGGACACGCCATTCCTGAGAAGTTACAAGATCGATTATGTGAACATGTCACGCGATTCTGACGGCGGCATCACAAGCACCGGCCAAATCGGCAGTGGAGCGGCAAGCGGAAGCTCGTCTGGCAATAACTCCCAGCTTTCCATCAAGAACACCTCCAAGAACCATTTCTGGGAAACACTGGAAAAGAACGTCAAGGATATCCTGAAGGAAACCGACAAAGAGGTCGTCGTATCCCGCCGCACCTCGACCTCTGAAGAAAAGGTAGCCAACAGCAAGGACGCCAAGTCAAACGACGAAGGGAGCAATAGTACCGGGGAAGCAGAGCGCAAAGACAAGAGCGGCGAACAAGACTTCAAGGATTATCAGACACTGCAGGCAGCATCGGTCATCGCCAGCCCTGAAGCCGGCATCATCACCGTACGCGCCACCGGAAAGCAGCATGCAAAGATCCAGGACTTCATCTCCCAGGTCATGCGCAATGCGCGCCGCCAAGTGTTGATCGAGGCGACCATCGCCGAAGTGCGCCTGAACAGCAACTATCAGCAAGGAATCGATTGGTCCAGATTGCGCCTGGGTGCCAAAGGCTTTGAGATGACACAGTCAGGAACGGCCGGCCTGCCTGCCACCTTGACCGGCAGCATGATGGTTCTGAACTACGCCAATCCCACCTCAAAACTGGGCAATCTGAGCGCCTCCGTTTCGCTGCTTGAATCGTTCGGCGATGTAAAGGTGCTCTCCAGCCCCAAGATCAGTGTGATGAACAACCAGACCGCGATGCTTCGCGTGGTGGACAACAAAGTCTATTTCATCGTCAACTCTTCCACCGCGTCATGCTCGCCGGCCCCATGCACCCCCATTGTCACCTACACCACAACGGTCAATAGCGTGCCAATCGGATTTTCCATGAGTGTGACGCCGCAGATAAACGATAGCGACACTGTTCTTCTCAGCGTGCGCCCGACCATCACCAGACTCCTGACACCGGCCCAGGATCCGACACCGGGCTTGGCTATCCCCAACGCGATACCGCAGGTTTCCACTCGCGAGATGGAATCTGTACTGAAGATCGAAAACAACCAGATCGCCATTCTGGGCGGTCTGATGCAGGACGAGATCAACAATCTGACCGACAGCGTGCCGCTGCTGGGCGATATCCCGATCGCCGGAGTCGCGTTCAAGAACCGCAACGACACCAAGACCAAGACCGAACTGGTGATCTTCCTGCGCCCGGTGGTCATCAAAGATGCCAGCATGGAAGGTGATTACAGCGCCTACCGCAGCAACCTGCCGGATGCCAACTTCCTCAAGCCCGAGAACGAGAAGGCAAAGCCATGAGTCTGTTACTCGACGCGCTCAAGAAGTCCGGCGACAACCAGCACAAAGGCACCGGCTTGAGCGACCTATCACTGGAAGAAGCATCGCCATCGCGTTCCGCCTCAACTTCGGCGGCTTCTCCCACTGCCTCACGCGCCGCCGGCGAGACGCTGTTCGCCGCAAAGAAGAAAAAAGCCGCCGGCCCGCGCTGGAATCTCGGCTTGGTTCCGACCACCCTTCTGATCTGCTCGGTCCTGGGTGCCGGCTACGGCTACTACGTCTGGCTGGAACTGCAACCGCCCAGCCAGCCCATGGTCGCGCAGCGCGCAGCGCCGCCTGTGCCGGCGCCTGTTGCTGTTGCCCCACTGCCGCCGCTGGTTCCCTTTGTGGCACCGCCTGAAAAAGAAGTTGTTCCGCAACCCGAACAACAACCGGTGATCACCGCGCGCAACGATGATTTCGATACGCCGCGCAGCCAGCCGAGAACCGAAAAACCGCGCAGCCGACCAGCCGGAACCGGTGTCGCTTTCCAGCGCAACATCGATGCGGACGGTGTCACTCCCGCACTGATTGAAGCATGGCAGGCCTATCAGCGCGGCGACTACGCGACGGCCTCGCAAGGCTACCGCCAGGTACTGGGCAAAGACCCGAACAACCGCGACGCCCTGCTCGGCATGGCTGCGACCGCACAACAGCAAGGCATGGAAGAAGCCGCCCAGCGCTATTACCGCCAGTTGCTGGTCGTCGATCCGCGCGATCCGGCGGCGATCGCCGCCTTGTCCACCTATACACCGGCGGACGCGGCGGACAACGAGAGCAAGCTCAAGCAGATGCTGGCAGAACAACCGCGCTCCGGCGCCCTGCATTTCGCGCTGGGCAACCTGTATGCGGAACAGTCGAGCTGGGCCGATGCGCAACAGCATTACTTCAACGCCTACACACTGGAGCCGACCAATGCGCAGTTCGCCTTCAATCTTGCGGTGAGTCTGGATCATCTGGGCCAGCGCAAGATCGCTGCCCAGCATTATCAGCAGGCTTTGCAACTCGATGTTTCCGGCAACTCCGGTTTCGACCACGCACAAGCACAACAGCGCTTGAATGAACTGACCACCGCTCGCTGAGGATACGATGGCTGCACCGCAACAACAGAGCCAGCAGCCCATCGGGCACCTGCTGATAGCCAAGGGAGTGATCAGCGAAGACCAGCTTCGCATCGCCACCCAGGAGCAGAACAAATCCCCGCAACCGCTGGGCCGCCTGCTGGTGCGTCTCGGCTTCCTGTCCGAAGCGACCATCCGCGACGTGCTGTCCGAGAACCTCGGCCAGGAGAGCGTCGACCTGTCCAACGTCATCGTCGATCCCGCCGCGATCGTGCTGGTGCCGAAAGAGATCGCCCGCCGCTACATCCTGCTGCCACTCTCCGTCGATACCGCCAACAAGAACCTGACCATCGCGATCGCCGATCCGGACAACATCATCGCGCTCGACCAGGTGCGCGCGCTGCTGCGCGACGAATACCGTCTGGTCACCCAACTCGCCAGTGAATCGGACATCCTGCGCGCCATCGACCAGTACTACGGTTTCGAACTTTCCATCGACGGCATCCTGCACGAGATCGAGCCGGGCGAGATGGAGCACCAGAACCTCCAGCAGGGGGTGAACGAATTCAGCCAGCCGGTGGTGCGCCTGATCGACGCGCTGCTGACCGAAGCCGTGCAGCAGGGTGCATCCGACATCCACTTCGAACCGGAGAGCAGTTTCCTGCGCATCCGCTACCGCGTCGACGGCGTGCTGCGCCAGGTGCGCAGCCTGCACAAGAGCTTCTGGCCCGCCATGGTGGTGCGCCTGAAGGTGATGAGCGGCATGAACATCGCCGAGACACGCGCGCCGCAGGACGGTCGCATCTCGCTGCGCCTCTCCGGCCGCCCCATCGACTTTCGCGTTGCCTCGCACCCGACCTCCTACGGCGAGAACCTGGTACTGCGTATTCTGGACCGCCAGAAAGGCATCGTGCCGATCAACCAGATCGGCCTGGACGAGACCGCACTCAACACGCTCAAGACCATCATCGCCAAACCGGAAGGCATCGTGCTGGTCACCGGACCGACCGGCTCCGGTAAAACGACCACGCTGTATTCGGTTCTGAACCACGTCAACACCGAGTCGGTGAACATCATGACGTTGGAAGACCCGGTGGAATACCCCATTCCGCTGATCCGCCAGAGCTCGGTGAACGAAGCGGCGAAACTGGACTTCGCCAGCGGTATCCGTTCATTGATGCGGCAGGACCCGGACATCATCCTGGTCGGCGAGATCCGCGACCATCCGACCGCCGAGATGGCGTTCCGCGCCGCGATGACCGGTCACCAGGTTTACTCCACCCTGCACACCAACTCGGCCATCGGCGCGATCCCGCGCCTGCTCGACATCGGTATCCTGCCCGACATCATGGCCGGCAACATCATCGGTGTCGTCGCCCAGCGTCTGGTGCGCGTGTTGTGCCGTCACTGCAAATACCCGTACCACCCCGACCATTCCGAATGCAAGATGCTCGGCGTGCGCCATGACGAGAACATCACCATCTACCGCGCCGCCGGCTGCGACGCCTGCCATCACCAGGGCTACACCGGCCGCCAGGCGATCATGGAGATCCTCAAGATGGACAGCGAGATGGACGACCTGATCGCCCGCCGCGCCAGTATCCGCGACCTTAAGAACATGGCGTTGGAACGCGGCTTCCGTCCGCTGGCACAGGACGGCATCCGCCGTATCCTGCAGGGCGTCACCTCCATCGCCGAAGTCTCGCGCGTGGTCGACCTCAGCGACAGGATGTAACAGGACCCCATGGCGCTCTATTCCTACAAGGCGATCGACAGCACCGGCAAATCCGCCAAAGGACTGCAGGATGCCGGCAATCTGATCGACCTTGAACAGCGCCTGAAACGCTCCGGCCTCGATCTCATCAGCGCCAAGGAAGAAGCTGACTCGCTTTCCTTCGGCAGCAACAAGGTCAAACGCACCGACCTCATCACCTTCTTCTTCAACCTCGAGCAGCTCGTGCGCGCGGGCGTGCCCCTGCTGGAGTGCCTTGGCGACCTGCGCGACAGCATGGAAGAAGCTTCATTCCGCGAGATCATCGCCAGCCTGGTCGAATCCATCGAGAGCGGCAAGAAACTCTCGCAGGCGATGGCGGAACACCCCAATGCCTTCGACAAGATCACCGTCAGCCTGACCCGTGCGGGCGAGGACAGCGGACGACTGGTCGAGGTGTTCGCCCACCTCACCGAATCGCTCAAATGGCAGGACGAGATGGCCTCGCAGACCAAGAGCATGATGATCTACCCGCTGTTCGTCGGCACCGTGGTATTGGCCATCACCTTCTTCCTGATGATCTATCTGGTACCGCAGCTGGTCGGCTTCATCAAGGGCATGGGGCAGGAGATCCCGTTCCAGACTCGCATGCTGCTGGCGACCTCCTCCTTCTTCGTCAATTACTGGTATGTCGTGCTGCTGACCCCGCCGGTCTTGTTCGGCGTCTACAAGGTCGCGCTGATCGGCAATCCGGGTCTGCAATACCATGTAGACAACCTCAAGCTGCATATCTGGCCCACCGGCCCCATCCTGCGCAAGATCATCCTGGCCCGCTTCGCCAACACCTTCGCCATGATGTACAGTTCCGGCATCACCATCCTCGACTGCATCGCCAACTCGCGCGACCTGGTCAACAATCAGGTCCTCGCCAGAAGCCTGCAGAACGTGATGCACGAGATCGAGGCGGGCAAGAACCTGACACAGAGCTTCCAGCAGACCGGCATCTTCCCGCCGCTGGTGGTGCGCATGCTGAAAGTGGGCGAAGCCACCGGACAACTCGACCAGGCATTGCTCAATGTCAGCTATTTTTACGACCGTGACGTGAAAGAATCGATCAAAAGAGTGCAGGCACTGATCGAGCCGACCATGACCATCGTCCTCGGCGCATTGTTGGGCTGGGTGATGCTGTCGGTGCTGTCGCCGATCTACGACCTCATCAGCAAGGTGAAAATCTAATGGCAAGCACCCTGTTATTCCTCAGCGCCGACTCATTCCATGCCTCCATTTGGCAGGGCGGCAAACTGGGCGCGCCGCAGTATTTCTCCAACGACGCCGACGGGCGCGAGCAGTTCTCGTTGTTCCTGAAGCGGCACCGCAACCAGGCCTACATGCTGGTCGACGTCATCGAGGAGGATTTCCGCCTCGAGACCGTGCCGCATCTGATGGGCTCCGCCCGCCGCGACCTGCTTGCGCGAAAATTCGAACAGTTCTATCGCGGCTCGCCGTTCCGCCAGGCCACCCTGCTGCACCGCCAGGAAGAAGGCCGCCGCGACGACGAGATGCTGTTCTCGGCGCTGACCAACCCGCAGCGCATCTCGCCCTGGCTGGATGCCCTGCTGGCGAACCATATCCCGCTGGTGGGCATCTATTCGCTGCCCAACATCAGCACCCCGCTGATCAAGAACATCGAGTCCGACCATGTGCTGCTGCTGTCCTGGGAAAAGGACGCCGGACTGCGCCAGACCTATTTCAACAACAAGCGTCTGCATTTCTCGCGCCTGATCCCGATCAACGGCGGCAGCGACGCCTTCAGCGAATCCGTCGCCTCCGAGACCCCGCGCACCCAGCAATACCTGAAGAGCCTGAGCCTGCCGCCGCCCGGCGAAGTGCTGGACGTCTACATCATCTGCCACAGCAGCGACCGTGTCGCCCTGCAGACGCACCTCGAGGCCAACAGCGATCTGCGCTACACCTACCTGGACATCCAGGAACTGGGCAAGCGCATCAAGTCGAAGAACGAATACACCAGCTCGGACGCCACTCCGCTGCTGCTGCACCTGCTTGCGGCGACACCGCCCTCCAGCCACTACGCCAATTCCGATCACACCCATTTCCACTTGATGTGCCAGTTGCGTCGCCTCATGTACGCGACGGCAGCGACGATCACGCTCGCCAGCGCGCTGTGGAGCGGCCTCGCCTTCTGGCAGGGGCGCGAATATGTCGCCGAGACCGAGCCGGTCAATATGCAAACGGAACGCGCCCTGCAGCAGACCCAGTTGATCCAGCGCAGCTTCGCCAACACGACTGTTCCCGCCGCTGACATGAAGACGGCCGTGCTCATGGCTCGCAAACTGAGCCAATACGCGCCGCCGCCAGAAAACATACTGCGCGATCTGACCCTCGTGCTGGACAATTTCAAGCAGATCAACGTCGTCAAGATCGGCTGGCATCCCAGCGCGGCAGATGCCGCTCCCTCGGCCTACCCGGCGCAGGTCATCACCTTTGACGGCAACCTCGCCGGTTTCGGCAGCGAATACCGCCGGGCGCTGGACTATCTGGCGCGCTTCCAGTCGGCACTCACCCAGCGGGGGTATACTGTCACAGCCGAGAAGATGCCTCTGGACGTCAGCTCCCGGGGCATCATCAGCGGCGATATCCAGAGCAACAGCAGTTCGGCCCAGTTCACGCTGAAGATCATCTGGAGGCAGAAAGAATGAGTTTCTCCAAAGACGACCTGCCCTTTCTCAAATTGAGCCTTGGTGCCCTCGCGCTCAGCATCGCGCTCGCCGCCGGCATGATTACGTACAGCGACAGTTACCTGGCCAAATCCCAGCAGGCCCGCGCAGACGCACAAAAACATCTCCTGGATGCACGCGCCCAGCTGGTCGCCGCCCAAGGCGATCAGGAGAACATGTCATCCTATTCGCAGGAATATCTCTCCCTGCAAAATCAGAAAGTCATCGGCGCCGAGCAGCGCCTCGACTGGATGGAAGGCATGGAGAAACTGCGTCAGCAGGGCTTCGTGCTCGACTTCAAATACACCATTTCCCCGCAGCAGGGCTATGTACCCAATCCCCCTGTCGATGCGGGCAACTTCCAGCTCAACCGCAGCAATATGTCGATGCAGATCGACCTGCTGCATGAAGAACAGCTGCTGCAATTCTTCACCGCCCTGCACTCGCAACTGAATGGCTGGTTCATGCTCGACGGCTGCACTCTCACCCGCGCAACTGCGGGTGTTGAAAGCACCCCGCTCAAGGCGGAATGCAGCGGCGGCTGGTTCACCATGAAGAACAGGAACATGCCATGAACAAGTTCCTGATCACCCTATCCCTGCTCGCGGCGTTCCCGGCGGTCCAGGCCGGCGAACTGGGACGCCTGTTCAATACACCGCAACAGCGGCAGCAAATGGAATTCCAGGAAGCCAACGACATCGAAGACAACGGCGGCGGCAGCAGCACACCCAACTACATCATCGTCAACGGCGTGGTGCAGAAGCAGGGCGGCAACCGCGTCATCTGGGTCAACGGTGCCGCGCAAGCCGCAGAACGCGGCAACGACAAGACACCCGCTTCCGTCTCGGTCACCGTTCCCGGAAAAAGCACACCGCAGCATGTCAAAGTGGGACAAAAGATCCTGCTCGAACAGCCGGCAGAGCAGCCCGGCGAATAGAGGCAGACCATGCCTGCCTGCCGCTCCTCCCTTCGACAGCAACATGGTGGCGCGTTCATCGTGATGCTGGTCATCATGATCCTCGGTATCACCACCGTGCTGGTCGGCGCCCTGACCGGCGCAGGGCAGATGGCTGCCAACAACATCAAATCCGGCGAAGCGCTGTCCCAGGCCAGGGATGCCCTGATCGCTTATGCGGTGAGCGATACGAACCGACCAGGTGAATTGACGTGCCCGGATTTAGACAACGATGGCTCCGCCGATTTCACTGGTGGTTTTGGCAGTCCCTGCACCAACTATGTTGGCAGGCTGCCATGGAAAACACTGGGCATCCCCGATCTGCGTGATGCATCCGGCGAGCGTCTCTGGTATGCATTGTCCGATCCATTCCATGCTGGTGGAGCTGCCACACTGAACAGCGAAACCGCCGGCACGATCAGCCTCTCGGGCAACGTCACAGCCAACAATCTGATCGCCATCGTCTTCGCGCCGGGGCGCCCGCTGCCCACGCTGAATCAGAGCCGCTCGGTGGCTGATGAGAATACGGCAGCGAACTATCTCGAAAGCATCTTGGTTTCGCCCACCAGCTTCCGGCAACTCGCGCCGAACGACCATGAGGGTGGCGCATACACCTACAACGACCAGTTGGTCTACATCGGCCACGACCACCTGTTGCCGCTGATCGAAAAGCGCATCGTGCGCGAAGCGAAGAAATGTCTCGACACCTACGCAGCCACATCGGCGAGCAAGTACCCCTGGGCCGCGCCGGTCTCCACCGGCGCCTATGTCACCACGCCCAACACCCTGTTCGGCCGGATACCGACCGACCCGACCTACAACATCTATACACCCAGCGATCCCTGGGTCATCGACATGCTGGACTACATCGACGACTTGCAGGCCGCGCTGGATGCGTACGCCGCAAACAACAACGCGACCACCAGGAGCAATCTCGACACCGCGGGGGATAATCTCAACGATATCGCCGATGACATCATCGATGCCACCACCCCCGCCTACTCTTCCGAGATCGTCACCGTTGCCACGCCGGCCAGAACTGCGGGTAGCCGCGCCGAGCACCTGGCGGATGGCGATGTCGGCTATACGGTGGCGGGCGTACAAAGCAAGATCGACTCGGCCAATGCCGCGCTGGCTGCCATCCCCGGCAGCCCGGAAGATGCCTCCATGTCCGCCACCTGGCCAGCAGGTTGCTTTGCCGCCGGCACTTACTGGGATCAATGGAAGAGTCTGGTCTTTTACCAGATCGACCAGAAATTCAAGCCCAACGGCACAACCACCGCCTGCAGCAATGATTGCCTGTCCATCAACGGCTCCGGCAACCCGAACGGCGGCTCGGGCAATTACCGCGCTGCCGTCGTCATCGCGGGCAGGATCGTGGGCGGCCAGACCAGGGCGGCGCAGACCGTGGACCAATATCTCGAACTGAACAACCAGACCAACAAGAGCAACCCACCGACCAACCTGACGTTCGATACCTATCGCATCTCCGATTCGAACTTCTCGACACTGAATGACCAGGTGTTGTGCCTGGATGGGAATACCAATTGCAATTAAAACATCCACACCTCATGTCAGGCTTCAGCCTGGTCGAAATGGCCGTCGTTCTGGCCATCGTTGCGCTGCTGATGGGCGGCCTGCTGCCGATGCTGTCAGGGCAGCAGGAACGCGCGCAAAGGAATGAGACGCGCCAGCAGATGGAAGAGATTCGGCAGGCGCTGATCGGGTTTGCTGTCGTCAACGGCCGCTTGCCCTGTCCGACCGATCCGACCATCACCGATCCGACCCACGCCGATTACGGATCGGAAAGAGCAGACTGCTCGGCAGCGCCGACCGAAGAAGGTTATCTGCCATGGAAGACACTGGGAGTGAGCGAGATCGATGCCTGGGGCACCAAGCGTAGCGCGATAGCCCAGCCCTGGAACGGTTACTGGCGTTACCGCGTCAATCGCAACTTTGCCAACACAGCCGCGCTCATCACGATGACGACATCGCCAAGTGCGGCTGACGCACTGGTGGTCCAGGAACGGAATGGCACCCAGATCACTTCGAACACGGAGAACCCGGTCGCCATCGTCTTCTCGGCCGGCCCCGACCTGACTCCCAACGGAGAGAACGGGGATGCCTTCGAGGCTGCATCTGGAACCTATGTGGGCGATACTCCGGGCTCCCTGCCGGATGGCACCCAGTATGACGATATGCTTGTCTGGATATCGCGCCCGCAGATCATCAACCGCTTGGTCGCGACGGGAAAACTGCCCTAGGCTCTGCGCCAGCTCGTGCCCTGCGCGGTATCTTCCAGCACGATACCCGCGTCCAGCAGTTCCTTGCGTATGCGGTCCGCCTCGGCGAAGTTCTTCGCTTTCTTGGCGGCGATGCGCGCTTCGATCTGAGCATCGATCGCGGCATCATCCAACCCGCCATCACTTGAGTCACCCTGCAGGAATTGCTGTGCGTCTCGCTGCAGCAGACCGAGTACTCCGGCCAGAGACCTGAGTTGCGCCGCTGCCTGTGCAGACTGACTGCGGTTCACTTCGTTGGCGAGGTCGAACAGGACAGCAACGGCTTCGGGGGTGTTGAGATCATCATCCATGGCAGCCTTGAAACGCTGTGCATGCGCTTCGTTCCAATCCACTTCCACAGCGGCAGGTGACAGCTTCAACGCGGTATACAAACGCGTCAGCGCGCCCTTGGCATCGTCCAGATGCTGGTCGGAATAGTTCAGCGGGCTGCGGTAGTGCGCGCGCAGGATGAAGAAGCGCACGACTTCGGCATCGTATTTTTTCAGAACTTCGCGGATGGTGAAGAAGTTGCCCAGGCTCTTGGACATCTTTTCGTTGTCCACACGCACGAAGCCGTTGTGCATCCAGTAGTTCACGTACTGGCACTGGTGTGCGCCTTCACTCTGCGCGATCTCGTTCTCGTGGTGCGGGAACTGCAGGTCGGCACCGCCGCCGTGGATGTCGAAATGATTGCCCAGCAATTCGGAACCCATCGCCGAACATTCGATGTGCCAGCCGGGACGACCCTTGCCCCACTTGGAATCCCATTTCACTTCGTCCGCCTCGGAATCCTTGGCGTGTTTCCACAGCACGAAGTCGAGCGGGTCGTGCTTGTCCGATGCGACTTCCACGCGTTCGCCCGCACGCAGGTCTTCCAGCGATTTGCCGGAAAGTTTGCCGTAACCTTCGAACTTGCGCACCGCGTAGTTCACGTCGCCATCGGCCGCTTTGTAGGCCAGACCGTTCTTCTCCAGCTGTTCGATCATCTCCAGCATCTGCGGCACATATTGCGTGGCGCGCGGCTCATGGTCGGGGCGCTGCACACCGAGCGCATCGGCATCCTCGTGCATGGCGTCGATGAAACGCTGGGTGAGCGTGTGGATGGATTCCTTGTTCTCGGCCGCGCGCTTGATGATCTTGTCGTCGATGTCGGTGATGTTGCGCACGTAGGTCACGTCGTAACCGCTCGCCTTCAGCCAGCGCTGCACCATGTCGAACACCACCATCACGCGCGCATGGCCGAGGTGACAATAGTCGTACACCGTCATTCCGCACACATACATGCGGACCGCATTCGGTGTGATGGGTTTGAAGTCCTGCTTGTCGCGGGCGAGGGTGTTATAGATTTTTAACATGAATATTCTGCTGTTTTCTGAGGTGACGCCGGAATGGATGTCACCGATTATTGACTTGGAGCTCGCTCAACCCAGTAATCCGGTCGACGATGTTGATGGGAAACCGCCAGAATCCAGACATCCTCTCCGCGAACGACGTAGCGCAACGTATAAGGAAAGCGATTCATCACATAACGCCGCACATCCTGGAGTTCAACGGGAAACAATAAAGGGGCGCCTGCTATTCTGAGTACGCCTTCGCGCACGTCACTTTTGAAACGTTCACCCAAGCCGACCTGTTGCTGCTCATACCACTCACAGGCATCAAGCAGCTCAATATTTGCTGCTTCAGCAAACCTGATCCGCATCACTTATCGCCGAACACGGCTTCAAATGGAAGTGTCTTCATGCGTCCATCGTCACACGCCTTCGCCCTTTGCAGGGCTTCTTCTGCCCAAA
Organism: Sideroxyarcus sp.; assembly: GCA_030651895.1. Lineage (GTDB taxonomy): Bacteria > Pseudomonadota > Gammaproteobacteria > Burkholderiales > Gallionellaceae > Sideroxyarcus. The sequence goes on from JAUSBR010000002.1 coordinate 67,212, forward strand.
CATGATCGACCTCGGGGTCGGACTTATCCAGACTTTGCATGATCTGCTCAACGACCTCGTAGCGCTCGGAAGCCTTTAACTGCAGCGCCATATCAATGATTTCACTTTTCCCCATCATTGCCTCCTGTAGCTCAATTCTGCTCTTTTGCCCATGAATCTCGCAATGTCACGGTGCGATTAAATACCAGCTTACCACTTGCTTGGTGGTCGCGCCGGTCGGTCACAAAATAGCCCAGACGCTCAAACTGGTAGTGCGTTTCCGGCGCTGCGTCCTTAACGCTGCTTTCCACCCAGCCCTGCACCACGGTGAGCGAGGCCGGATTCAGATGCGTACAGAAATCCACATCACGGTCGCCGTCCGGCTCCGGTATGGTGAACAGGCGGTCGTAGAGACGAATCTCGGCGGGCAACGCATGTTCGCGCGACAAAAAGTGGATCACGCCCTTGACCTTGCGCCCTTCCGGATTCTTGCCCAGCGTGTCGTGGTCGATGCTGCACTTGAGCTCAATCACCTTGCCGGAAGCGTCTTTCACCGCTTCATTGCAGCGCATCACATAGCTGTGACGCAGGCGGATCTCGCCGCCCAGCGTGAGACGTTTCCAGCCTGCAGGCGGCACTTCGGCGAAGTCATCCGCTTCGATGAACAGTTCTTTACCGAACGGCACGACGCGTTTGCCCAGCTCGGGCATGTTCGGGTGGAAATCTGCCTCGCGCGCCAACGCGCCTTCGGCATTGGTGATGGTGACCTTGAGCGGGTTGATGATGGCCATCACGCGCGGGGCGCGCAATTCCAGGTCTTCGCGGATCGCGCCTTCCATGACGGCCATGTCCACGCTGTTCTCGCTCTTGGAGACGCCTATGCGCTTGGCGAATTCGCGAATGCCTTCCGGTGTGTAGCCGCGGCGGCGCATGCCGGAAATCGTAGGCATGCGCGGATCGTCCCAGCCGCTCACCTTCTTCTCGTTCACCAGTTGCAACAGCTTGCGCTTGCTGGTGATGGTGTAGTGCAGTTCCAGTCGCGAGAATTCGTACTGGCGCGGATGGCAGGGAATGGTGATGTTGTCCAGCACCCAGTCGTACAACGGGCGGTGATCTTCGAACTCCAGCGTACAGATGGAATGGGTGATGCCTTCCAGCGCGTCGGAGATGCAGTGGGTGTAGTCGTACATCGGGTAGATGCACCACTTGTCGCCGGTGCGGATGTGGTGGGCGCGCTTGATGCGGTAGATCACCGGGTCGCGCATGTTGATGTTGGGCGAGCTCATGTCGATCTTGGCGCGCAGCACCATGGCGCCGTCGGCGAATTCGCCGTTCTTCATGCGCGTGAACAGGTCCAAGTTCTCTTTGGCCGAACGGTCGCGGTTCGGGCTGTTCTTGCCGGGCTGGGTCAGCGTGCCGCGGTATTCGCGCATCTGCTCCGGCGTAAGGTCATCCACATAGGCCAAGCCTTTGTTAATGAGCTCGACCGCAAAATCGTACAGCGCGTCGAAATAATCCGAGGCCCAGCGCACTTCGCCGTTCCACTGGAAGCCCAGCCAGCGCACGTCGTCCTGGATGGATTGTGCGTATTCCGCGTTTTCCTTCTCGGGGTTGGTGTCGTCGAAGCGCAGGTTGCATTTGCCCTGGTAATCCTTGGCCAATCCGAAGTTGAGGCAGATGGATTTTGCGTGGCCGACGTGCAGATAACCGTTCGGCTCGGGCGGGAAGCGCGTGACGATGCTCTGATGCTTGCCGGAAGCCAGGTCGGCATCGATGATGGTGCGGATGAAATTGGAAACGGGGGCGGCGGTTGTGGGCTCTTTGCTGCTCATTTTGGCTTAAAAAAGTGTCGGCGATGAAGGTGCGGAATTCTACCTGAAAATAACCCCCTCCAGACCCGGCGCAAACCGTGTGAGTCAGGCGCTTATTTGATAGAATCGCGGCTCCCCGGATGGACTTGACCGCCGGACTCTCTTCGGAACATTTGCACGCAATGAACAAGATCAAAAAAGTTAGCCGTATCGCCGCGCTGTGCGCATTCCTGTCAGTCTCTTTCGCCGCTCAGGCCGACGACATCCAGGATGCCAACAAGCTGTTCAAACAGGGGCTACACGCGCAGGCGATGGAGAAGGTCAACACCGTCCTCGCCGGCAAACCGAAAGATGCGCAGGCGCGCTTCCTCAAGGGTCTGATCCAGACCGAACAGGGCAATACCAACGAGGCCATCGCGACCTTCACCGGCCTGACCGAGGATTATCCCGAGCTGCCCGAGCCCTACAACAACCTCGCCGTGATCTATGCCGGCCAGGGCCAGTACGAAAAAGCCAAGGTCGCACTGGAGATGGCGATCCGCACCCACCCGACCTATGCCACCGCGCACGAGAACCTCGGCGACATCTACGCCAAGATGGCCAGCCAGGCCTATGACCGCGCGCTGCAATTGGAAAAGAGCAATACCGGCACCCAGACCAAACTGGCACTGATTCGCGAACTGTTCGGCGACAACGCCAAGACCGCCCGCACCGGCAAGACCACCGTGGTCGCCGCTGCCGAGCCCGCCGTGATTGTGCCCCCCGCCGCTGCCGTGAAGAAACCCGAGCCTGCCGCCGCGACCAAGCCCGAGACCGCTGCCGCCGACCCTGCTGCCGAGGTGGCGAAAGCCATCCAGACATGGGCCGCCGCCTGGTCAGCCAAGGACAGCAAGAAATACCTGTCCTTCTACGCCAAGGAGTTCAAGACCCCTGACGGCATGAGCCGCAGCGCCTGGGAGACGCAGCGCAAGCAGCGCATCGCCGCGCCCAAGTCGATCAAGGTCGAAGTGCGCGATGCCAAGGTCAAGCTGGCCGATGCCAGCCACGCCACTATCTCGTTCCGCCAGAGCTACCGCGCCAGTCACCTGAACAGCCAGTCCAGCAAGTTGCTGGATATGGTGAAGGTGGATGGCCAATGGCTGATCGCGGCCGAGCACTCGGGCAAGTAGATCCATGCGCAACATCGCCAGTCTCCTGTTGATCGGCTCTTTCGCTCTCCCCGCGCTGGCGGAGACGCCCTCGCGCGATCTGGAACTGGGATTGGCCAAGAGCCTGCAGGCGGTGCGCGAGAACCGCCTGGACGTGGCGCTGAACGAAGTCGATTCGCTGCTCAAGCTCAACCCCAACTTCAAACTGGCGCAACTGGTCCGGGGCGACCTGCTGCTGGCGCGCTCCAAACCGATCGGCGATTTCGGTGCTGCCCCCAACGCGCCGCGCGACCGCGTGCAGGACCTGCGCGAGGAAGCCAATGCGCGCCTGCAGCGCGTGCAGCAACAGCAGCCCATCGCCGTGCCCAAATATCTGTGGCAACTCTCGCCCAAGCAGCGTTACGCGGTGGTGGTGGACACCAGCAAGTCGACGCTCTACCTGTACGAGAACGTGAAGGGCGAACCGCGCTACGTGGCCGACTTCTACATCAGCGTCGGCAAGAAGGGCGCGGACAAGATCGTCGAGGGCGACCAGAAGACTCCGCTCGGCGTGTACTTCGTCAACCAGCATCTGACCAAAGACAAGCTCACTGATTTCTACGGTTCTGGCGCCTACCCGATCAGTTACCCGAACGAGTGGGACAAGCGTCTGGGACGCAACGGCCACGGCATCTGGCTGCACGGTACGCCCTCCGACACCTATAGTCGCCCACCGCTGGCCAGCAACGGTTGCGTGGTACTCAACAACGACGACCTCACCCATCTGGGCAGCCATATCCAGGTCGGCGTCACCCCGGTGATCATCACCCGCAAGATGGACTGGATGGCCGATGACGACCTCAGTGATCGCGATGCGCTGCTGAAGTCGATCGAACAATGGCGCAACGACTGGTCCAGCCGCGACACCGAGAACTATCTTTCCCACTATGCCAGGGACTTCTCCACCGGAACCGTGACCCTGCCCGCGTTCGCGCAGCAGAAACGTCTGGTCAATTCCGGCAAGACCTGGATCAAAGTCAAGCTGTCCGACCTCAGCGTATTCCCCTATCCCAACCAGCCGGACATGGTGGTGGTGAATTTCGAGCAGGATTACGAAAGCAACAACCTGTCCAACCGCATGCACAAGCGCCAGTACTGGATGAAACGCGACGGGCGCTGGCAGATCGTCTATGAAGGAGCCGCATAAATGAAATTCATCCGCATCGTCCTCGCATTCCTGCTGGTCGGACTCTGTGTCCTGCCCGCGCAAGCCGAATCCACCCCCGCAACCAAAGGAAAAATGAAAATGGTAAAACTGCATACCAACCACGGCATCATCACCCTGCAACTCGACGCCGAGAAAGCGCCTGTCACCGTGCAGAACTTCCTCGACTACGTGAACAGCGGTTTCTTCAGCAACACCGTGTTCCACCGCGTGATCCCCAACTTCATGATCCAGGGCGGCGGCTTCGAGCCGGGCATGAAGCAGAAGCCCACCAATGCGCCGATCAAGAACGAGGCTGCGAACGGTCTGAAGAACGAGAAATACAGCATCGCCATGGCACGCACCGGCGACCCGCATTCCGCCACCGCGCAGTTCTTCATCAACACCAAGACCAACGACTTCCTCGACTATCCGGGCCAGGACGGCTGGGGCTATTGCGTGTTCGGCATGGTGGTCGAAGGCAAGGAAGTGGTCGACGCCATCGGCAAGGTGAAGACCGGCAGCAGCGGCTTCCACCAGGACGTGCCCAAAGAGGACGTCATCATCACCAAGGCTGAAGTGGTGCAATAAGGAAAAACGGCGCTTCGGCGCCGTTTTGTTTTATGTCCCACAGTCTGTTCATCTCCGACCTGCACCTGAGTACCGACCATCCGCACAGCACGGAGATGTTCCTGCGCTTCGCGTCCGATGTCGCGCCCGGGGCCGAAGCGCTCTACATCCTCGGCGACCTGTTCGAGTACTGGGCGGGAGATGACGACCTCGGCGATCTTTTCCATCAAGGCATCTGCGATGCCCTGCGCGGGCTGGATGCGCGCGGTACGCGCATCTACATCATGCACGGCAACCGCGATTTCCTGATGGATAACGAGCTTGCTTCGGCCTGCAACGCGACGCTGCTCGACGACCCGACCCTGCTCGACCTGTACGGCACACCCACCCTGCTCACGCACGGCGACATGCTGTGTACCGACGATGCCGAGTATCAGCAGTTCCGCGCGCTGGTGCGCAACAGCGACTGGCAGGCCAGGTTTCTGGCGCAGCCGCTGGCGCAGCGCAAAGCACTGATCGAGCAGATGCGCGCGCAGAGCAGGAACGAGAAACAGACGAAGGCCATGGACATCATGGACGTGAACGGCGACGCGGTGGACGCGCTGCTGCGCCGCCACCATTACCCGCGCCTGATCCACGGCCACACCCACCGTCCGGCCAAACATCTGCACCAGCCCGATGGCCACGCCTGTGAACGCTGGGTGCTGGGAGACTGGGATGCCGGGCGTGCCAGCATCCTGCGCTGCGATGCGGAAGGCATCCGCCAGATCGTGCTGGAGTGAAGTCTGGACTACTGCCCCGCGCACAATGCCTTGCACGGCTCGCCGTCGCGATCGCCATCCAGCGTCATGACTCCGCAACGGACAAGATAGAAACGCGCCTCGTCGCATGAGGTCATCTCGGAGCACCTCCGCTTCTTGCCACACTCCATGTCGTACAACATCACCGGCACCTCGCGCAGTTCGGAAAATGACTTCTGTTGCACGGAGGGTTTCTTCCAGGGATGCTGCCGACGCCACTGCCACGGCGCCTGCGGATCGGGCGCGGCCCAGAGTCCGCGTTGTGCCTGCTGCGCTTCGCTTTGCAGGGCGATATATGACTCGTCGCTGTGGCGGTAGGAGTATTCCCCCGCAAGGGGGACGCCGGTGGGTGCCCGGCGGCTTTGCCGCCACCCTTCCGCAGCCCACGCCATGCCGCGTTTCAGCTGTTCCCGGTTGACGTCGAGTCCTTCGGCCGAAACCAGCGCGACGATGCGGCCATACTGGTCCACGGCACGGCCTTCGATCTGCACCTGCTTCTTGTACACCAGTTCCCGCAACGACAGCCGCGCCTGTTTACCGAAGGGCTGTGCTTTCTCGGGGGCATCGATGTTGGCGAGGCGAACCTTGGCGGTCTTGCCCTCATGCCGGACCAGGATCGTATCTCCGTCCAGCACACCGACCACCCCTGCCGTGAAGACCTCCGCTTGCGCGACCAGCGCGAAGCAGCACGCCAGCGCGACCGGCAGTCTCATCCCAGTATGCTTTTGATGACCGCCAGACACAGCAGGGCGTAACCCGCCGCAAGGATATCGTCGAACATCACGCCGAGGCCGCCGCGCCAGGTCTTGTCGAAATGGCGGATGGGTTCGGGTTTGACGATGTCGAAGTAACGGAACAGGACGAACGCGAGGACCTGCCACGCCACGCCCTCGGGAGTGAAGAACAGCACCAGCGTGAACGCGACGATCTCGTCCCACACGATGCCGCCGTAATCATGCACGCCCAGCGCCTTGCCGGTGATGTCGCATACCCACACCCCGAAAGCGAAGGCCCAGATCAGCACCAGCAGGAACATCGCGTCGGTCAGCCGCGGCGCAAGGAACCAGTACATCGGAAAAGCGACCAGCGTGCCCGCCGTGCCCGGCCCTTTCGGCATCAACCCGGCACCGAAACCGAAGGACAGCAGATGCGCGGGATGGCTGAACAGGAAACGCCAGTCCGGCTTGAATCTCAGTTGGTCATGCGAAGTGGTCATAGCCCGACTCCTTGAGAACCATCACGTTGCCGTCCGCCTTGCGCACTTTGCAGCCGCGTCCCGACACGATCTTGCCGATACGCGTCAGCGGCAGGTGCAAGCGCGATGAGAGTGCCGCGATCTCGTCGCGTTGCGTGTCGGGCGCGGTGAAACACAGTTCGTAATCGTCTCCGCCGGACAGCACGCAACTCTGCGCCAGGTCGAGCATCTCTTCGCCGTTGGAAGCGAACAGCGAGGAGACCGGCAATTTGTCGTAGCGCACTTCGGCGGCGACATTGGAGCTTTCGAGGATGTGGCCGAGATCGGCGAGCAGACCGTCGGAGATGTCGATCATGCTTCTGGCGATACCGCGCAATGACAGTCCCAGGGCGACGCGCGGCTGCGGCTGCTGCAGTGCGGCAAGGCAGGATGCACGGGCATGTTCCGGCAACTGGATCCTGCCGCGCAGTTGCGCCAGGCCCAATGCGGCATCGCCCAGTTTCCCGGACACCCAGATGTCGTCGCCGGCCTGAGCACCGCTGCGGCGCACCGCCGTGCGTTTCGGCACTTCGCCGAGGATGGTGACGCAGAGGTTGAGCGGGCCGCGCGTGGTATCCCCGCCGATGAGCTCGACACCGTATTCGTCGGCCAGCGCAAAGAATCCCTCGCTGAAGCGCTGTAGCCAGTTCTCATCCACCTCCGGCAAAGACAGGGCCAGCGTCGCCCAGCGCGGCTGCGCGCCCATGGCCGCCAGATCGGAGAGGTTGACGGCCAAGGTCTTGCGGCCAAGCAGGAAAGGATCGGTGTCGGAAAAGAAATGCGTGCCGCTCACCAGCATATCGGTGGAGATCGCCAGCTCCATCCCTTCCGCGATGCGCAGCAGGGCGGCATCGTCGCCCACACCCAATTTCGCGCCGGGGGTGGGACGGGTGAAGAAGCGTTTGATCAGATCGAATTCGGTCAAGACGACTCCGCCGGATTGTTTATTTTGCGGCAACCTCGGTCGCGCGCATCTTCGCCGCCAGTTTGTCGAGCACGCCGTTGACGAATTTGTGCCCGTCGCTGCCACCGAAGGTCTTGGCCAGTTCGACCGCTTCGTTGATGACCACACGGTACGGTATCTCGGGATGCTGCATCAGCTCGTAAGTGCCCAGCATCAGCACGGAATATTCGACCGGGCTGAGTTCGTCCACTTTGCGGTCGAGGTGCGGAGCAAGCTGTTCGGCGAGGGCCTCATGCTGCGCGATCACGCCGTGCAGCAGTTGTCCGAAGAATTCGTGGTCGTAGCGGCCCAGACTCTTTTCATCCAGCGTCGCCTTCTCGATCAGCCGCGCGCCCTTGCCGGACAGGCGCCACTCGTAGACGCCCTGCATCGCCAGTTCGCGCGCGCGGTGGCGCTGGCTCTTGGCCGGGTTGTTCGGCTTGCTCTCGCTCATGCGAGCGCTTTCAGCAGATGCGTCATCTCGATGGCGACCAGCGCCGCTTCGGCACCCTTCACGCTCATGCGCACTTCGGCCTGCTCGTCGGTATCGGTGGTGAGGATGGCATTGGCAACGGGAACGCCGCTGTGCAGTTGCACCTCGCCGACGCCGCGCGCCGACTCGTTGGAAACGACCTCGAAATGGTAGGTATCGCCGCGTATCACGGCGCCGAGGGCGATGAGCGCGTCATATTTCTTGCTCTGCGCCATGGTCTGCAGCACCAGCGGGATCTCCAGCGCGCCCGGCACGTTGGCCAGGGTGATGTCGTTCTCGCTCACGCCGCTCTGCACCAGCTGCGCGCGGCAGGCCGACAGCAGACCTTCGCATACCGTTTCGTTGAAACGGCTCTGCACGATGCCGATGCGCAGGCCTTTGCCGTTCAGGTTTTTTTCAATTTCTTTCATTTTGCTTCCTTGCATTGACAGTAACGCACCACCTCCAGACCGAAGCCGGTCATGCTGGGCAGTTTGCGCGGGGTGGCGATGAGGCACATCTTGCCGACGTTGAGATCGCGCAGGATCTGCGCGCCGATGCCGTAGCTGCGCGGGTCCCATTGCGCGTGATGGGCTTCCGGTTTGGCGGCGGCGCGCGCCAGCAGGTTCTCCGAGGTCTCGTTGTGGTGCATCAGCACCAGCACGCCGGCGTCGGCCTCGCTGATCTTCTTCAGCGCGTCGTGCACGCTGGTGCTGTTGGGCAGGCTGACCTGTTCGAGGAAGTCCAGCGCCGACAGCGGTTCGTGCACGCGCACGACGGTCTCTTTCTGCGGCTGGATGTCACCCTTGACCAGCGCCAGATGGGTGCGCTGCGAAGTCTTGTCGGTATAGGTCACCAGGTCGAGTTCGCCGTAGGCGGTCTGCACGCGGCGCTTGGCCACGCGCTCGATCAGCGTCTCGTTGTTGATGCGGTATTCGATCAGATCGGCGATGGTGCCGATCTTGAGGCCGTGTTCCTTGGCGAACGGGATCAGGTCGGGCAGGCGCGCCATCTCGCCGTCTTCCTTGAGTATCTCGCAGATCACCGAGGCCGGTGTCACGCCTGCCAGTTGCGCGAGGTCGCAGCCCGCTTCGGTATGGCCGGCACGCACCAGCACGCCGCCGTTCTGTGCGCGCAGGGGGAAGATGTGGCCGGGCTGCACGATGTCGGCAGGCTTGGCGTTCTTGTCCGCCGCGACCTGAACGGTGCGCGAGCGGTCGGCGGCGGAGATGCCGGTTGTCACCCCGGTCGCGGCCTCGATGGAAACGGTGAAGTTGGTCGCCAGCGACAGGCCGTTGTCGCGCACCATCAGTGGCAGGTTGATTTGCTGGCAATGCGCCTGTGTCAGGGTCAGGCAGATCAGGCCGCGCCCGTGTTTGGCCATGAAGTTGATCTTCTCGGGGGTGACGAATTCGGCAGCGAACAGCAGGTCACCCTCGTTCTCGCGATCTTCTTCGTCCACCAGCACGACCATGCGTCCTGCGCGTATCTCGGCGATGATCTCGGTGATTGGGGCAATATCGGTCATGTAACGGCTCAGTCGGTCTAAAGTTCGAGTGCGGATTCTATCATCACTTCAACTCCCGCCAGAGCGCGTGTAGTATGCCTTCATCCTTTACGGAAGCGGATGAATATGCTGGAGTGGATCGCCTTCATTGCCGGAACCGTCGTGCTGAGCTATGTCTCACGCGCCTCCCTGCGCGCCCCAAAGTCGCACGGGTTCTACCGCTTCATTGCCTGGGAGTTGATGCTGCTTCTGGTCGTGTACAACCTGGACGGCTGGTACGATGCGCCGCTCACCTGGGATCAGGCCGTTTCCGGGATATTGATGGGCATCTCGTTGCTGCTGTTCGTCACCAGCTATGCGACCTTGCGCCTGTTCGGCCAACCGGATCGCAACCGCAAAGATGCGTCATTGCTGGTATTCGAGAAAACAACAGTGCTGATCTCACACGGCATCTACCGCTATATCCGCCACCCGATGTACAGCTCGCTGCTCTTTCTCGATTGGGGATTTTTCTTCAAACAGATGTCATGGCTGAGCGGCAGTACCGCACTGATTGCCACTTTCTTTCTGGTGTTGGCCTCGCTGGTGGAAGAGCAGGAAAGCATCCGCTATTTCGGCGCTCGCTACCGCGAGTACATGAAAAGCAACAAGCGCTACCTGCCGTTCTTGCTTTGAACTCTTGCGCACTGCTAGAGTCGCACCGTTGCAGGCCCCATATCAACCAACAGGAGTCCCCATGAAACGTTCTGTCTCGATCGCAACGGTTTCCCTGCTTTGCCTTGCCCTGCCCGCACAAGCCGAAGATTCCGGCGGCTATATGGGTATCGGGGTTGCCAACGGAAAGATGTCGTCCTGCGTCAACACCGCATGCACTTATTACTCCGACAATTCCGAGAACGGCGGCCATGCGCGTCTGATCGGCGGATACGATTTCAAGAAATATATCGGCGTCGAGGCAGGCTTGTCCGGGCTGGGTACCTACAAGATTCGCGACAACACCGGCGTGCCGGCCGGAACGGTGAAGGTGTCGGCCATTACGCTGGCTGCCAAGGGGACCTATGTATTTCCGCATGGATTCTCAGTCTTCGGCAAGCTCGGTCTGGCCCGCGTGTATTCGAAGTACACAGCCGATCCGGGATGGACTATTACCGGGGATGCCAACCAGGAATCGACCGGCGTGTTGATCGGGGCCGGCGGCCAGTACAACATCAACGAGAATGTCGGATTCCGCCTGTTCACCGAGATCGTTTCCTACAAGGACGACGCTTACACCAGCGCAGTTGGCGGTACCACGCTGATGGCAGTGTTCAAGTTCTAAAACCTGCAGTTGAATACGTGAAAGGCGGGAGCGATTCCCGCCTTTTTTATTTCTCTTCCGCCGTGAGCATGCGCTCGACATAGCGCGCGATCAGGTCGATCTCCAGGTTCACCTTGCTGCCGACCTTCAGCTCGTTCAGTGTGGTCACGTCCAGCGTATGCGGGATGAGATTGACTTCGAATTCCGCCCCTGAAACCTGGTTCACCGTCAGGCTCACGCCGTTGATGGTGATGGAACCCTTCATCGCGATATATTTCGCCAGAGCCTGCGGCGCACGCACCACCAGCCGCCAGCTTTCGCCGATGTCGTTGAAGGCCACCACTTCGCCCACGCCGTCGACGTGACCGCTGACCAGATGACCGCCCAGCCGGTCGGACAGGCGAAGCGCCTTTTCCAGATTAAGGTGCTTGCCCTGCTCTCCCAACCCTGTGGTGCAGTTCAGCGTCTCTCGCGACACTTCCACCGTGAAGTCGTTACCATCCAGTTTGACCACAGTCAGGCACACGCCGTTGCAGGCAATGCTGTCGCCGAGTTGCACATCGTCCATGCCGAGCGCTTCGGTATTCACGGTCAGGCGCAAACCGCCGTCCCTGTCCTTCGCCGATTTGATCAGGCCCACATCCGCAATGATTCCGCTGAACATTCTCATTTCTCCTTTGTAATCCTGGCGACGATACGCAGATCGCCGCCCACCTGCCGCACATCCTGCCAATGCAACTCCACACGCTGCTGCAACTGCGTGAGTTCGCCCAAGTCTGCCATGCCGCGTGCCGCATCGCCCAGCAGTTGCGGGGCGAGATACAGCACCAGTTCGTCCACCAGCCCGGCCTTCAGCAATGCGCCGTTGAGCGTGCGGCCCGCTTCCACCAGCACTTCGTTGCAGCCGCGTTGCGCCAGATCACGCAGCACGGCGGACAGATCGACCTGCCCGTTCGTGCCCGGCATCTGTATCACCTCGGCACCTTTTTGCTGCAGTGCCGCACGTTTGGCGGCATCCGCCGAGGCGGTGTAGACCAGCGCGCCGCCACCAAGGATGCGCGCTGTCGGCGGCATGCGCAGATGGCTGTCGAGGATGACACGCAGCGGCTGACGACCACTCTCGTTGCGCACATTGAGCTGCGGATCGTCTGCCAGCACCGTGCCGACACCGGTGAGTACCGCACAGGAACGCGCGCGCCACTGCTGCACATCGCTCCGCGCCGCCTCGCCGGTGATCCATTTGCTGGTGCCGTTATTGAGTGCGGTATGTCCGTCCAGGCTGGCTGCGACCTTGCTGCGCACCCAGGGCATGCCGCGCGACATGCGCGTGACGAAACCGATGTTCAATTCGCGCGCGGCGGTTTCCATCAGGCCGCTCTCGACGTCGATCCCGGCGGCACGCAATTTGGCGATACCCTGCCCGGCCACCAGCGGATTGGGGTCCTGCATCGCCGCGACCACGCGTTTGACGCCTGCCGCGATCAGCGCATCGGAACAGGGCGGCGTACGCCCGTGGTGGCTGCACGGTTCCAGCGTGACATAGGCCGTGGCACCCTGCGCCTGTTTGCCCGCTGCGCGCAATGCATGCACTTCCGCATGCGGCTCGCCGGCGCGCTCGTGCCAGCCTTCACCGACGACCTTGCCGTCCTTCACCAGCACGCAGCCGACCCGAGGGTTCGGACTGGTCGTATACAGGCCGCGCTCGGCAAGTCGCAGAGCGAGTGCCATCCACTGACTGTCGGCAGCGTTCATGTTTTGGAGTTGTCGGTTTTACGGCGGCGGGTGTTCTTGACTGCGTCGATGGCGTCTGAGAAATCGCCCACGTCCTGGAAACTCTTGTACACGGAGGCAAAGCGGATGTAGGCGACCTTGTCGAGCTTGAGCAGTTCCCGCATCACCATCTCGCCGATCTGGCGCGAACCGATCTCGCGTTCGCCGCTGGCGAAGACTTTCTGCGTGACATGGTCAATGGCGGCATCCACCAGTTCCGTGGGCACAGGACGCTTGTGCAGCGCGCGGGAGAAGCTGGTGCGCAGCTTCTCCTCGTCGAACTCGCTGCGCATGCCGTTCTGCTTGACCACCTGCGGCATGCGCAACTCCACCATCTCGTAAGTGGTGAAGCGCTTGTCGCACGACAGACAGCGGCGGCGGCGGCGGATGCTGTCGCCTTCCTCGCTCTCGCGGGTATCCACCACTTGTGTATCGGGCCCTTTGCAGAATGGACACCGCATGATGTTCTTTTACGCGCCGTAGACCGGGAACTGTGTGGTGAGCTTCTTCACCTCGCCGACCACGCGGGCGATCACCGCTTCATCGCCGGGCGCATCAAGCACGTCGGCGATCAGGTGCGCCAGCTTCTCGGCTTCCAGCTCCTTGAAACCGCGGGTGGTCATCGCCGGCGAACCGATACGGATGCCGGAAGTGACAAAAGGCTTTTCCGGATCGTTCGGGATGGCGTTCTTGTTCACGGTGATGTGCGCCTTGCCCAAAGCCGCCTCAGCATCCTTGCCGGTGAGCTTCTTGGCGCGCAGATCAACCAGGAACACGTGACTATCGGTACGGCCGGAGACGATGCGCACGCCGCGTTCGGTCAGCACTTTCGCCATCACGCGCGCGTTGTCGATGACCTGCTTCTGGTACACCTTGAATTCCTTGCTGGCCGCTTCCTTGAACGCCACCGCCTTGGCAGCAATGACGTGCATCAGCGGGCCGCCCTGCAGTGCAGGGAAGATGGCGGAATTGAGCGCTTTTTCATGCTCGGCCTTGGCCAGGATCAGGCCGCCGCGCGGACCGCGCAGGGTCTTGTGGGTGGTGGTGGTCACGAAGTCGGCGATGCCGACCGGATTCGGATAGTAGCCGGCAGCAATCAGACCGGCGTAGTGCGCCATGTCCACGAACAGATAGGCACCGACGCTGTCAGCGATGGTGCGGAAGCGTTTCCAGTCGATGACCAGCGAGTAGGCGGATGCTCCGGCCACGATCATCTTGGGCTTGTGCTCGGTGGCCAGCTTCTGCACTTGGTCGTAATCGATCTCTTCTTTTTCGTTCAGCCCGTACTGGATGGCGTTGTACAGCTTGCCGCTGATGTTCACCGAGGCGCCATGGGTCAAGTGGCCGCCGTGCGCCAGGCTCATGCCCAAAATGGTGTCGCCGGGCTTGAGCACGGAAACGTACACGCCCTGGTTCGCCTGCGAGCCGGAGTGCGGCTGCACGTTGGCGTATTCGGCGCCGAACAGCGCTTTGGCGCGATCGATGGCCAGTTGCTCGGCCACGTCGACGAATTCGCAGCCGCCGTAATAGCGCTTGCCTGGGTAGCCTTCGGCATACTTGTTGGTCAACTGGCTGCCCTGTGCCTCCATCACCGCCGGGCTGGTGTAGTTTTCCGAGGCGATCAGCTCAATGTGATCTTCCTGGCGACGGTTTTCATTCTGGATCGCGGCCCAGAGTTCGGGGTCGGTCACGGCGATGGTGTTTTTGCTGGAGAACATGGCAAGTATCCCTAAAAATTGGTTGGAAACAGGAAGGCGTGGATTCTACCATGCCCTGCCGCAGGCCTTACAAATGCCCTTCTTCCTGCCATATGTATACTAACGGCGAACCTTTTTGTTTCTTGGCACTCTCAATCAGCGAGTGCTAGAATCTTCTCATATCAAGGAGGAAATGCCATGAATGCAACCATGAATCTACCAATACCGTCTGCCGTAGGCAGTCTGGAGGGGTATGTTCAGGCTGTAAATCGCTTTCCGGTGCTGTCGCACGAGCAGGAACTGGAATTGGCGACCCGCTTCAAGATGCAGAACGATCTGGAAGCAGCCCGTCAGTTAGTGCTTTCTCACTTGCGAGTGGTGGTGAGTGTGGCGCGCGGTTTTGCCGGTTACGGCCTGCCGCAGGCCGACCTGATCCAGGAGGGCAACATCGGCCTGATGAAGGCTGTGAAACGTTACGACCCGGATCGCGGTGTGCGTCTGGTGTCGTTCGCGCTGCACTGGATCCGCGCCGAGATTCATGAGTATGTGATCCGCAACTGGCGCATGGTCAAGATTGCCACCACCAAGGCTCAGCGCAAGCTGTTCTTCAACCTGCGCAGCATGAAACAGGGTTTGGAGCCGCTCAAACCGCAGCAGGTCAGCGAGATCGCGCAACAACTGAACGTGAGCGAACATGATGTGGTGGAGATGGAAGCACGCTTCGCCGGTCACGAGATCGCGCTGGAACCGCTTGCCGGAGAAGAAGACGAGGGCTACGCGCCGATCAATTATCTGGCCGACAACGCCGAGCACGAGCCTTCACATATCCTCGAGGCGGCAGAACGCGAGCACCTGCACACTGCAGGCTTGGCAAAAGCACTGGATAGTCTGGATGAGCGCAGCCGCCGTATCGTGGAAGCCCGCTGGCTGCACGAAGAAGAGGAGCATGCCGCGACGCTGCACGAGCTGGCTGCCGAGTTCAAAGTTTCGGCCGAGCGTATCCGCCAGATCGAGCAAAAGGCCTTGAGCAAGATGCAAACACTGTTGGCACTGCCTGCGAAGGTCTGATTAGCCGTCGCCAAAGTGAAAAAGCCGCAGAGCGATCTGCGGCTTTTTTTATTTCACCACCCTGAGCGTGGGCCGGCCCTGCGGCGGCGGATCCTCCGGCGACTCGTCGGTCTTTCCGCTACCGCCGACAGGGGTGGATTCCTGTCCCTGGAACACCAGTCCCTGACCGGTCTCCTTGGCAAAGATACCGATCACCGCGGACATCGGAACGATGATCTGGTGCGCCACGCCGCCGAAACGGCCTCCGCAGGTGATGTCCTCGTTGCCCAGCTGCAGATTGCGTACCGCATCGACGCCGATGTTCAGCACGATCTTGCCATCCTTGACGTAGGCCATCGGCACTTGCGTGTACTCGTCCACCTGTACCGCCAGATAGGGGGTATACCCGGCATCCGCGCACCAGTCGAAGATGGCGCGGATAAGATAGGGTTTGGTGGACGGTTCGCTCATACCGCTTACTTGCGCATCGCCTTCTCGGCCGGAGTCATCGCCTCGATGTAGGCTGGGCGCGAGAACAGGCGCTCGGCATACTTCATCAGCGGCGCGGCTTCCTTGTCGAGCTGGATACCATAGTGGTCCAGGCGCCACAACAGCGGCGCGATCGCCACGTCGAGCATGGAGAACTCGTCGCCCAGCATGAACTTCTGCTTGGCAAACACGGGAGCGATCTGGGTCAGGTTCTCGCGCACAGCGGCACGGGCCTTTTCTGCGACCTTGGCATTGCTGCTTTCCAGGCCGGGGATATGGCAGAACAGCTCGTTCTCGAAGCGATGCAGGAACAGGCGGGCGCGGGCGCGCATCACCGGATCGGGCGGCATCAGTTGCGGGTGCGGGAAGCGCTCGTCGATATATTCGTTGATGATGTTGGCTTCGTACAGGATCAGGTCGCGTTCGACCAGCACCGGCACAGTGTTGTACGGATTCATCACCGCCAGGTCTTCCGGCTTGTTGAAGACGTCCACGTCGATAACCTGAAAATCCATGCCCTTTTCGAACAGGACAAAGCGGCAACGGTGGCTGTAGGGATCGGTCGTCCCGGAATAAAGTGTCATCATAAGAACCACCTACACGAAAAAACGCTGCGACAAAAAACCAAAAAGGCGAAGCTTTTATAGCTCCGCCCGTTTGGCACTAGGTGAAACGGGGTGCGGAAGTTACCACAAACACACCACCAAATTCAAATAGATATCAGTGAATGTCCTTCCAGAACTCTTTCTTCAGCGCATATGTCAGGATCAGGAGCAGGAACAGGAATCCCAGCACGATGTAACCGATCTTGTAGCGCACGAGCTTGGCCGGTTCGCCCATGAAATCGAGGTAATTGACCAGGTCGCCTACCGTTGCATCGAACTCGGCTGTAGTCATGGAGCCCGGCGTGGTCAGCTTCAACATCTGCACTTCATGACCACCTTCGTGTTTTTCCACGACCAGCGCCTGCTCACCCTGCAAGCCACCCAGGATGTTGGGCATTGCTACCAGCGGGAACAGCACGTTGTTCACGCCGTTCGGACGCGTGGCGTCCGCGTAGAAGCTGCGCAGATAGGTATACAGCCAGTCATTGCCGCGCGAGCGGGCGATGACGGACAGGTCCGGCGGAGCGGCGCCGAAAGCCATCTTGGCAGATTCCGAATCCATCGCGGCCTTCATGGTCGAGCCCAGCTTGCTGCCTTCCGGCAGCAAAGTCTTGATCTCGGCCTCGGTCATGCCGATGTCGGCCAGACGGTTGTAGCGCATGTACGCAGCACTGTGGCAAGCGATGCAGTTGACCACAAAGAATTTCGCACCGCGCTGCAGCGAAGCCTGGTCACTCAGACTGGCCGGGGCCTTATCCAGGTGGGCCTCACTGCTGGCGAATGCCATCGCCGACACTGTCGAAAACAGCACCAGCACCCATAGTTTTTTGATTAGTTTCATATCAACGAACCTCTCTCAATTATTTGAACGTCAAGCGATCAGGCTCAGGCTTGCACTTGTCGATCTTGGTGTACCACGGCATCAGGATGAAGAATGCAAAGTACACCACCGAGAGCACTTGAGAGATCAATGTATAGGTGGGTGTTACCGGCATCAGACCCAGATAGCCCAGACCGATGAAGCTAACCACGAACGAGGCCATGAATGCCTTGTAGATCGGCCCGCGATAACGGATCGACTTGACCGGACCGCGATCCAGCCAGGGAAGGAACACGACGGCAATAGCAGCAACGCCCATCGCGATCACGCCCGGGAACTGCGAACCAAACATCGGCGGTACTGCACGCAGGATGGCGTAGTAGGGAGTGAAGTACCAGACCGGTGCAATATGTGCCGGAGTCTGCATCGGGTTGGCCGGCACGAAGTTATTGGCTTCGATGAAGTAACCGCCCATGTCCGGCGCGAAGAACACGATCGCGCAGAACACAATCAGGAACAGCACCACGGCCACGATATCCTTCACCACGATGAACGGGAAGAAGGGGATGCCATCCAGCGGGATGCCATTGGCGTCCTTGTTCTTCTTGATCTCGATACCGTCGGGGTTGTTGGAACCGACCGCATGCAAAGCAACCAAGTGCACGAACACGATACCGGCCAGCAGCAACGGGATCGCGATCACGTGCAAAGCGAAGAAGCGGTTCAGGGTCGCATCCGAGATCACAAAGTCGCCGCGGATCAGCACGGACAGTTCGTTGCCTACGAAAGGTACGGAAGAGAACAGGTTGACGATCACCTGTGCACCCCAGAACGACATCTGGCCCCATGGCAACAGGTAGCCCATGAAGGCTTCGGCCATCAGAGCCAGATAGATCACCACACCGATGATCCACAGCAGCTCGCGCGGCTTGCGATAGGAACCGTAGATCATGCCGCGGAACATATGCAGGTAGACCACGATGAAGAACATCGAAGCGCCGGTGGAGTGGATGTAGCGGATCAGCCAGCCCGACTGCACATCACGCATGATGTACTCGACCGAGGCAAAAGCGATCAGCGCGTCCGGCTTGTAGCTCATGGTCAGGAAGATGCCGCTGACGATCTGGATGACCAGCACCAGCAACGCCAAGGAACCGAAGAAGTACCAGAAGTTGAAGTTCTTCGGCGCGTAATACTTGGAAAGGTGGAATTCCCAGGTTTCAATCAGCGGAAAGCGCTCATCGACCCAACCCAGCAGGTTTTTCAAATATTTCATTATGCAGCTCCCATTTTCTTGTCATCACCGATCAGCAGCGTAGTGTCGCTGAGATACTGGTGCGGGGGGACGATCAGGTTGGTCGGTGCGGGCGAACCCTTGTAGACGCGTGCGGACAGATCGAAA
This sequence comes from Sideroxyarcus sp., assembly GCA_030651895.1. GTDB lineage: Bacteria > Pseudomonadota > Gammaproteobacteria > Burkholderiales > Gallionellaceae > Sideroxyarcus. The sequence goes on from JAUSBR010000002.1 coordinate 85,986, forward strand.
CGCGAACCGTGGCACGGGCAGAACCAACCACCGCCCCAGTCGGCACCCAGATCGGCAGGTGCCACTTCCGGACGGTAGCTCGGCGAGCAGCCCAAATGGGTGCAGATGCCGATCACAACGAAGATCTCGGGTTTGATGGAACGGTTGGGGTTATTGCAGTAATCTGGTTGCTGGGGAATGTTACCGGCGGGGTCGGTCAGGTCGCCGTCGTGCTTGGCCAGCAGATCCAGCATCTCCTGGGTGCGGCGCACGATCCAGACCGGCTTGCCCTGCCATTCGACGACCTTCATCGTTCCCGGCTCGATAGCGCTGATATCCACCTCGACCGGTGCACCGGCCGCCTTGGCGCGCTCGCTGGGCATAAAGCTCAGCACGAATGGCGTTGCCATCCCTGCTGCGGCTACACCGCCCGCCGCCGAGGTCGCGGCGAGTAATAGTCGCCGCTTGCTGCGATCAACATTGTCTGTCATAACTCTCATCCCTTCTTAAAGAAAAATCGCATTATTCCCAGCCAGAACCAAGGATTCGGACTGATCGAAATATCGTTACGCACGCCACTGGTTGTTACGGGAACCGGGCCAGCCTCATCGCCCAGGCAAACCGCCCCGTAAAAGCTCTCACCGCAACCATTAACAACCTCTAATATTACCCAGTAACCCAAGCTGCCGCAAGCACAGCCAGTGTGGTTTTGGGGAATGCCCTGCCGAACAAGTCGGTTATACCCCCTGGCCGCCAAACCAGGTCAAACCGGCCTGCACCCCACAAATACGCGGCAGGAATACGGAGCCTCCAGGCAGTAATCCACGTCCGATTCTTGTACACTCATGACCAAATATAAAAAGGGAGAGCACGAATGGATACGCTGTCATTTGAACATCTGGCGACATATTGGTCGGCCCAGGAAGTGGCAATCAACATAATCGTGTTTCTCAACCTGCTCGGCGCACTCGCTTTGGGCCTGATTGTTGGTTATGAACGCTCCTATCATGGCCGAGCCGCCGGGATGCGCACCTACGGCTTGGTTTGCATGGCCGCCGCCGCACTCACGGTGATCGCGGGTTACCCCTCCCTCTGGTTCGGCGGTCAGGTGAACTCCTATCTCGCAGGCGACCCGACCCGCATCATCCAGGGCATCGTCACGGGGATCGGCTTCCTCGGCGCGGGCGTCATCATGCGCGACGGACTCAACATCAGCGGCCTCACTACCGCCGCTTCCATCTGGACCTGCTCGGCCATCGGCATCATGGTCGGGGTCGGCTTTTACGGCGCGGCGATATTGCTCACCTTCCTCTCGGCCATGAGCATGATGTGGATATCCAAGCTGGAAAACTGGCTGCCCTCGCGTCCGGCCATCGCCATCACGCTTGAGTTCGAGAAGAACTTCGTGCCGCAGGAGAATACCCTGCGCGAAGTGGTTTATTCCCACGGCTACGAAGTGGCCACCGGCTCCTTTTCCATACGCTCAAGCAACGAAAAGCTGGAATGGCACTTCGTCGCCATCGCTCTGAGCAAGAACAGCGGTGTCCCCATGAACGAACTCGCCAGCGGTTTGAGTACCCTGCAAGGCGTGGAAGACTTCTCGCTCTCCCACGCGCGTAACTGAGTCGCTAGACCGGGATATCCTGATCGAAGAAGCGGTGTTCCAGACCAAAGCGCGCGGCAAGGTGTTCGCCCAGCGCCTGCACGCCGAAGCGCTCTGTCGCATGATGTCCGGCGGCAAAGAAGGCGATGCCGGTCTCTTGGGCGACATGCACGTTCTGCTCTGATATCTCACCGGTCAAAAAAGCATCCACCCCCAGCGCCACCGCCTGTTCGAAATAGCCCTGCGCCGCGCCGCTGCACCAGGCGATACGGGCGATATTGGGATTGGCGTGGCCGATGACCTGCGGTTCGCGCTGCAGGGTGTGCTGGATATGGCGGGTGAGTTGTTGCAGCGTCTGCGGCTGGGCCAGCACGCCGTGCATGGCGATATCCTGCTCGCCGAAGCGTCCTTTTTCGATAAAACCCAGCCGTTCGCCAAGCTGTGCGTTGTTGCCCAGTTCGGGATGCGCATCCAGCGGCAGGTGATAAGCCAGCAGACTGACGTCGTGTTTCAGCAGGTGGGCGACGCGGCGTTTCTTGATCCCGGTGATGGCGGCATCTTCGCTGCGCCAGAAATAGCCGTGATGGACCAGGATGGCGTCCGCGCCCCAGGCAGTCGCCGCTTCCAGCACAGCTTGCGAGGCGGTGACGCCCGTTGCGATGCGGCGAACTTCCGCCCTGCCTTCGACTTGTACGCCGTTCGGGCAATAGTCACGAAATCGGCTGACCGCCAGCTCGCTTTCGATATAATCGCGCAATTCGTTCAATCGCATCGGGTTCGTCCCTAAATTAAGCGGTTCAAAATCATAACATGCGCAAATTCTGGCTTTTGTTCGCCCAAGCTACCACAGTCGGCCTCGCGATGCTGTTCGTCATCCATACGCTACGGCCCTCGCTGCTGCCCAACGCGGCACGCAGCGGCGTGGTGACGCTGTACGAGAGCGCGACCGGCGACGGCGGCGACCTGCCCGCGGTGGGTTTCAGCCGTGCCGCGCAGAAAGTGATGCCTGCCGTGGTCAACATCTTCACCAGCAGCGAGGTCAAGACACCCGCGGCCCCTTTCATGGATGACCCGCGCTTCCGCTTCTTCTTCGGCGACGAATTCGACGACAATGCCCCGCAACAGAGCTCCAGCCTGGGTTCCGGCGTCATCGTCAGCCATGACGGCTATATCCTGACCAACCATCACGTGGTCGAAAGCGCAGACGAGATCGAGGTCGCGCTGGCCGACGGTCGCACCGCCAAGGGACACATCATCGGCTCCGACCCGGAGACCGACCTAGCCGTGATCAAGGTGGACATCGGCAAGGATCTGCCCGCCATCACCTTCGGCCAATCCGACCAGGCGCACGTTGGCGACATCGTGCTCGCCATCGGCAACCCCTTTGGCGTCGGCCAGACCGTCACCATGGGTATCGTCAGCGCGCTGAAGCGCAACCATCTGGGCCTCAGCACTTTCGAAAACTTCATCCAGACGGATGCGGCGATCAACCCGGGCAACTCGGGCGGCGCGCTGGTGGATATCGAGGGCAGCCTGCTCGGCATCAACAGCGCGATCTATTCGCCCAACGGCGGCTCCCTCGGCATCGGCTTCGCCATTCCGACCAGCACGGCCAAGAAAGTGATGGAACAGATCATCCAGAGCGGCTCGGTGACGCGCGGCTGGGTAGGTATCGCGGTGCAGGAACTCACGCCGGAACTGGCGGAGTCGTTCAAACTGAAAGATACGCAGGGAGTACTGATCGCGGAAGTGGTGCGCGGCAGCCCGGCGGACAAATCCGGCATCAAGGCCGGAGACATCTTGGTCAGCATCGACGGCAAGGCGATGGCCGATTCCACCACCATGCTGGAAACTATCTCGGCATTGCCGCCGGGCAAAGTGGCGCTGCTCAAGCTGATGCGGAATCAGTCCGAGGTCGCGATCCAGGTCAAAGTAGGCAAACGCCCCAAGCCCAAGCCGCAGGAATAAACGCTGGCGGGAAAGGTTTTACTTGGCCGGAGGCGGAGTCACCCACCAACTGGACACCACGATCCCGGCTTCGTAGAGCAGCCACAGCGGGATCGCCAGCATGAACTGCGAGACCACGTCGGGCGGTGTGAAGATCGCGCCGGCCACGAAGGCGCCGACGATGACGTAGGAACGTATCTCGCGCAGCTTCGCCACCGACACCATCCCCATCCTCACCAGCACCACCACCACCACCGGCACCTGAAATGCAAGACCGAAGGCTACGAACATGCCGAGCACGAAGCTGAGGTATTTGTCGATATCGGTCATCACCGCCACGCCTTGCGGCGCTGCAGCGACGATGAAACCGAACACCACCGGAAACACCACGAAATAGGCAAAGGCCATGCCGCAAAAGAACAGCAGCGTGCTGGCGACGATGAGCGGCAGCACGAGTTTTTTCTCGTGCGCATACAGGCCCGGCGCAACGAAGCTCCAGCCCTGGAAGAGGACATAGGGCAATGCGATCAGAAAGGCCGTCATCAGCGTGACCTTGAGCGGCACGAAGAACGGTGTGGTCACATCGGTGGCGATCATCTGCCCGCCCTGCGGCAGCTTGGCGAGCATCGGTTGCGCCAGCAAGGCGTACAGATCCGAAGCCCACGGGAACAGACAGACGAACACCAGCAACAGCGCGATGACGACGTTCATCAGTCGCGAGCGCAACTCGATCAGGTGCGCGATGAAGGTTTCTGTGGTGCTCATTTGGGCGGGTCTTCGGGAGGTGTTGGAGGTGCCGCAGGTTCAGCTGTGGGTTCAGCCGCAGCATCGGGCTTCTTGTAGCGCGCCTGCAGGATATGCTGCTCCAGCGTCAGACCGTCTGCCTCGAACTCGCGTTCGATCTGGGTGGCTTGCTGCTCCAAAGCACGGCTCTTCTCCTGCACCGATTGTTCGATATCGAGCGCCTGCTGTTCGAGGTCGCTCTTGAGCTTGCGCGCTTCCTCCAGTGCCAGATCGCTGTTGATGTCGTTCTTGACGTTGTTCACATAACGCTGCACGCGGCTCCACAGGTGACCCGCCGTGCGCGCCAGTTTGGGCAACCGTTCCGGACCGACGACGATGAGCGCCACCAGCGCGACCACCACCAGTTCGGAGAATGCGATATCGAACATGGGCTATGCGGCTCGATCAGTGTGTCTTGTCTTTTTCTTTGACTTCGCCTTCGATGACCTTGGGGTCCTGCGGCTTGGCCGAATCTTCCTCGCCCTTCATGCCTTCCTTGAAACCCTTCACAGCCCCGCCCAAGTCGCTGCCGATATTGCGCAACTTCTTGGTACCAAAGATCAACACCACGACTAGCAACACGATCAACCAATGCCAGATACTGAATGAACCCATTTTGCTCTCCTCGTTTAGTCCCGTTTGACCATCGGCGGGATGTTGCCGCCGCCGATGACATGAATGTGCAGATGAAACACTTCCTGCCCGCCGCCTTTGCCGCTGTTGATGACGGTGCGGAAACCGTTTTCCAGCCCCTGCTCGCGCGCCAGCTTCGGCGCCAGCAACATCATCCTGCCGAGCAGGGCCGCATGTGCTTCCCCGGCTTCGAGCAGGGAAACCAGATGCAACTTCGGTACCAGCATGAAATGTACCGGCGCGACTGGATTGATGTCGTGGAAGGCCAGCACCTCGGCATCCTCATACACTTTTTTGCACGGGATCTCGCCGCGCACTATCTTGCAAAAGAGGCAGTCGTTGCTCATTTTCGGCTCGCTTTCTCTGCGATACCCGACACACCTTCGCGGCGCGCCAACTCGTTCAGCACATCGTCCGCACTCAGCCCTTTGTGCGCCAGCAACACCATGCTGTGGAACCACAGATCGGCAACTTCGTATACCAAATGTTGTTTATCCGCATCCTTGGCTGCCAGCAAAACCTCGCCCGCTTCCTCGATCACCTTCTTCAGGATGGCATCATCGCCCTTGCTGAAAAGTTTGGCGACATAGGACGACTCCGGCGCCGCGCCCTTGCGCGCCTCCAGTGTCTCGGTCAGTCGTTGCAGAATGTCGTTGCTCATTTCTTGTATATCTCATCCGGGTTCTTCAACACCGCATCGGTTGCCACCCATTCGCCGTTCTCGAGCTTGCTGTAAAAGCAACTCTCCCGTCCGGTATGGCAGGCAATGCCGCCGCTCTGCTCAACTTGCAGCAGGACCACATCGGCATCACAGTCTATGCGTATCTCTTTGACCTTCTGCGTGTGGCCGGACTCCTCGCCCTTGTGCCACAGCTTCTTGCGCGAACGTGACCAGTATATCGCCTCGCCGGTCTCCACGGTGCGCCTGAGCGCCTCGCGATCCATCCACGCCACCATCAACACGCGCCCGGTCGCCGCATCCTGCGCGATGGCGGGGACGAGGCCATCTGCCGACCAGTTCACCTTGTTGAGCCAGCTTTCGGTCACAAGCGCACCTCGATACCTTGCTTGGCCATATACTCCTTGGCCTGCTGCACCGTGTATTCGCCGAAGTGAAATATGCTGGCCGCCAGCACCGCATCGGCGCCACCGAGCTTCACGCCGTCGGCCAGATGTTGCAGGTTGCCCACGCCGCCGCTGGCGATCACCGGAATCTCCAGCGCATCGGTCACCGCGCGCGTAAGCGCCAGATCAAAGCCTTTCTTCTGTCCGTCTTGGTCCATGCTAGTCAGCAGTATCTCGCCCGCGCCCAAGCTTTGCATCTTTTTCGCCCACTCCACCGCGTCCAGCCCGGTGGCTTTGCGGCCGCCATGGGTGAACACCTCCCATTTGCCTGGCTGAACCTGCTTGGCGTCGATGGCGACCACGATGCATTGCGAACCGTAACGCGCCGAGGCATCGGCCACCAGTTGCGGATTGACCACGGCGGAGGTGTTGATGCTCACCTTGTCCGCGCCGGCATTCAATAGATTGCGAACATCGCCAACTTCGCGCACACCGCCGCCCACAGTCAGCGGGATGAACACCTGCTCGGCCACTTTTTCGATGATGCGGAAGATGATGCCCCTGTCATCGGAGCTGGCGGTGATGTCGAGGAAGGTGAGTTCGTCCGCGCCCTGGTCGTCGTAGCGTTTGGCAATCTCCACGGGATCGCCCGCGTCGCGCAATTCGACGAAGCTGACGCCCTTGACCACCCGGCCGGCGGTCACGTCGAGACAGGGAATGATGCGCTTGGCCAGCATCAGATCTTGGGAGACAACTCGTCAGCCAGGGCCTGCGCGGCCCTGAAGTCCAGCGTGCCTTCGTAGATGGCACGTCCGGTGATGGCGCCGGTGATGCCCTCATTGCGCACCGCGCACAGCGCGCGCACATCGTCCAGATTGGTGATGCCGCCGCTGGCGATGACCGGCACATGTAATGGTCGCGCCAGATCGACAGTCGCTTCGATATTCACGCCGCTCATCATGCCGTCGCGGCCGATGTCGGTGTAGATGATCGCTTCCACGCCATAGCCCTCGAAACGCTGCGCCAGATCGGCGACATCGTGCCCGGTGAGCTTCGACCAGCCGTCCACCGCGACCTTGCCGCCTTTGGCGTCGAGGCCGACCATGATGTGGCCAGGGAATGCATCGCAAGCTTCGTGCAGAAAACCGGGCACTTTCACCGCGGCAGTGCCGATGATGACATAGGTGATACCCAAGTCGAGATAGCGCTCGATGGTCTCCAGATCGCGGATGCCGCCGCCCAGTTGCACCGGAATGTCGCTGCCGACAGCTTCGATGATGCTCTTCACTGCGGCTTCGTTCTTGGGCTTGCCGGCAAAGGCACCGTTCAGATCGACCAGGTGCAAACGGCGCGCACCCTGTGCCAGCCAGTGTTTTGCCATCGCAGCAGGATCGTCGGAGAACACGGTCGCGCCCTCCATCACGCCCTGGCGCAGGCGCACGCATTGGCCGTCTTTCAGATCGATCGCGGGAATGATCAGCGTTTTAGTATCCATGATTTGGGTGTCAGGCAGGATTCCAGTTGATGAAATTTTGCAGCAGCTGTAAACCGGCTGCCGCACTCTTTTCCGGGTGGAACTGAACAGCGAACAAGTTATCACGCGCCGCCGCGCAGACAAAGGGCTGCGGGTAGTCGCTGGTGGCCTGCACCAGCCCCGCATCGCTCGGTTGCACATGGTAGCTGTGCACGAAATAGAAACGCGCGTCCTGGGCGATACCTGCCCAGAGGGGGTGGTCGCCATGATGCACCTGGTTCCAGCCCATGTGCGGCACCTTTAATTTGTTGCCTTGCACATCGTGCAAACCGGAGGCAAAGCGTTTGACCGGCCCCTGAAACAGACCGAGGCATGGCGTATCGCCCTCTTCGCTGTGCTCGAACAGCACTTGCAGTCCCATGCAGATACCCAGGAAGGGTTTGCCTTCGCTGACCACCCCGGCGATCACCCGGTCGAGGTGGCGGGCGCGGATCTCGCGCATGCAGTCGGGAGCAGCCCCCTGGCCGGGGAATACCACCCTTGCAGCGGAGGCGATCACATCTGGCTCGCCAGTCACGATGATGTTTGCGCCCGGCGCGACCTTGCGCACGGCCTGCTGCACCGAGCGCAAATTGCCCATACCGTAATCGACGACTGCGATATCAACCATGATGAGACGTTATAACGTTCCCTTGGTGGAAGGCATGACACCGGCCATGCGCGGGTCGAGCTCCAGCGCGACGCGCAGGGCGCGACCGAATGCCTTAAAGATGGTCTCGGCCTGGTGGTGGGCGTTGTCGCCAGCCAGATTGTCGATGTGCAGCGTCACCAGAGCGTGATTGACGAAGCCCTGGAAGAATTCGCGAATGAGGTCGACTTCGAACTCGCCGACGTTGGAGCGCACGAACTCGGCATTGAACACCAGCCCCGGACGCCCGGAGATGTCCAGCACCACGCGCGACAGCGCTTCGTCCAGCGGCACATAGGCATGGCCGTAACGGCGCAGCCCCTTCTTGTCGCCGACCGCCTTGGTGAAGGCCTGCCCCAGCGTGATGCCGATGTCTTCCACCGTGTGGTGCGCGTCGATGTGCAGATCGCCCTTGGCGGCGATGTCCAGATCGATCAGGCCGTGGCGCGCGATCTGGTCCAGCATGTGCTCGAGGAAGGGCAGGCCGGTATCCAGCTTGACCTTGCCCGTGCCGTCCAGATTCAGCTCGACGCTGATCTGGGTCTCCAGGGTGTTGCGACTGACTTTTGCGCTGCGCATGGTTCGCCTTATGCGAGTTGGTTAATAGTATCCTGCAATGCGGACAGGAACTGTGCATTTTCCTGCTTCGTCCCGACCGTGACGCGCAGGCAATCGGCCAATGCCGGATGTCCGCCGTCGAGGTTCTTGATCAGCACCCCGCGCTGCTTCAGTCCCTCGAATATCTTCGTGGCCCTGGCCACACGGAACAGAATGAAGTTGGCCTCGCTGGAATAGGTGCGCACCCCGACGACCGCATTCAGCGCCGCCAGCATCCTGGCCCGCTCCTGCCGGATGCTTTCGGCCTGCGCCAGCAACACATCGTGGTGTTCCAGCAGCTTCGCCGCGACCAGCTGCGGCAGCACGCCCACATTATACGGTAAGCGCAGCTTTTCCAACTGGCTCAACCAGGCCGCCGAACCGGCCAGAAAGCCCAGCCGCAATCCGGCCATGCCCAGCTTGGAGAAGGTGCGCATCACCAGCAGGTTATCGTAGCGTGCTAAGTGCGGGATGAAGCTGTCGCGGGCGAAGGCGTAATAGGCCTCGTCCACCACCACCAACCCGGGAGCGGCCTCGATGATCTTCTTGAGCGAGTAAGAATCGAACAGATTACCGGTCGGATTGTTGGGATAGGCCAGGAAGATCAGCGCGGGTTGTTCGCGCTTGATCGTTTCCAGCATCGCCTGCAGGTCGAGCGAGAAATCCTTGTCCAGCGGCACGCCGACATAGCGCATGCCGACGAAAGTGGCGATCATCCGGTACATGACGAACGAGGGCTCGACGCTCAGCAGCACCGCATCCGACCTGGCAACGGCCAGCGCCAGCAACTGGATGATCTCGTCGGAACCGTTGCCGAGCAGGACTTCCATGCCGGCCGGCAGCCCGCTCACGCGGGCGATCGCGGCCTTGAGTTGCTGCGCGGCGGCATCGGGATAACGGTTGATGGCAGCGTCCGCCACCAGCCGCGCGATCTCGTCGCGCAGACTTTGCGGCAGCAGGTGGGGGTTCTCCATCGCGTCGAGCTTGACCATGCCGGCGGCAGGGGGAACATGATAGGCATGCAGCGCCAGTATCTCTGGTCGGATCAGACGCTCTGGCGTGATGGCGTTGCTGGCGGAAGGCATGATGAAAAAGTTTCAGGGACGGCCGGCATTCTACCGCAAACTCCCGCCTAGTGCGGGACGGCAACGGCGCATATAATCCGAAAAATAAGTACGGAAAACCAGAATGACTGCCAAGAAACTTAGCGTATTGCTGGTCGAGTCTTCGAATGCTGATGCGCAGCATACCTTGAGCAAACTGACCCTGGCCGGTTATGAGCTCAAGCACCGGAGAGTGGATAGCGCCAAAGCAATGAGAACCGCGCTGTCCGCAAATCAGTTCGATGTGGTGCTGTGCAGCTACGACCCTCCCGGCTTCGGCGGCCTGCCCGCGCTCGAACTGATGCAGCAAAGTGGCGTCGACATCCCGTTCCTGTTCCTTTCCCACGACCTGCGCGAAGAGACCATCATCCATGCCATGCACCATGGCGCGGATGACTATATCTTCAAGGGCAGCCTGAACCGTCTCTCCCCGGCCATCGAGCACAACCTGCGGGAAGCACGTATCCGCCAGGAACACCGCGCCGCGCAACTCGCGCTGCAGGAGAACCAGACACGGCTGCACGCATTCATCGCCGACCTGCCGGGCATGGCTTACCAGATGCTGCTGCACGACGACGGCAGCGTAAACTTCCCCTACGTCAGCGAGGGCTGCCAGTCGCTGCTCGGCATCACCCCGCAGGACCTCACCCATGTTGCCTCGCTGTTCGAGGCACTGCTGCACCCGGAGGATTTCGCCTCCTACCAGTTGAGCATGCATGCCTCTGCCAGAGAGCTTTCGTTCTGGAACTGGGAGGGGCGCATCCTCACCATGCCCGACAACCAGACCAAGTGGATCAACCTGCGCTGCAGCCCGCGCCAGACCGAACAGGGCGTGCAATGGGAAGGCATCATCTTCAACATCACGCAGAGCAAACTGTCCGAACTCGAGATCAAACATTCCAAGGTGCAGTTGCAGGAGCTCTCCTCGCATATCCAGGACGTGCGCGAACAAGAGCGCATCGCCATCGCGCGCGAAGTGCATGACGACATGGGCAGCACGCTCACCGCCATCAAGCTGGATATCGCCTGGCTGGCCGGACGTCTCGCCGACCACCCCGTACTCCAGGAAAAGGCCAGGAACATCGAAGCGCTGGTGGACAAATGCACCACGGCCGCGGGCAACATCTCGCGCAGCCTGCGCCCCAGTGTGCTGGACACTTTCGGCGTCATCGCTGCGATAGAGATGGAAGCGGATGAATTCGAACAGCGCACCGGCATCTCCTGCATCGTCGAGCACGGAGCGGAGATCGCCGAGGTCCCGCCGGACATCTCCATCGCCATGTTCCGCATCTTCCAGGAGACACTGGCCAATATCACCAAACACTCCCAGGCCAGCGAAGTCGAAGTGAAGTTACAAGACCTCGACGGCATCCTCGAACTTGCGGTACGCGACAACGGGCGCGGCATCAGCGCGAACGACCGCACCAAACCACGCTCTTTCGGCTTACGCGGCATCCGCGAACGGGTAGAATACTTCGGCGGCAGGGTCACCATAGACGGCCTCCCGGGCAAGGGGACCCGGGTGCGCGTGTTCATCCCGCGCGAAGCCGGACGACCCGATTCGGAAGACCTGCTGGCACAACAGAAGCTGTTCTGAGAACGATACCGAATGATCAAAGTACTGATAGCCGACGATCACGCACTCATCCGCAAGGGCCTCAAGCAATTGCTGGATGACACCGATGACATGCGCATGACCGGCGAAGCCGAGAACGGTATGCAGGCCATCCGTATGGTGGACGAGTCGCCCTTCGACGTGGTGCTGCTCGACATCAGCATGCCGGACAAGCACGGCATCGACGTGCTCAAACAGATCAAGGCGAACCACCCGCAACTGCCGGTACTGATGCTCAGCATGCATCCGGAAGAACAATACGCGCTGCGCTCGATGAAAGCCGGCGCTGCCGGGTATCTCAACAAGCAGAGCGCCCCGCTGCAACTGGTCACCGCCATCCGCCAGGTCGCCAGCGGCAAGAAGTACATCAGCACCGAACTGGCGGAACAACTGGCCAACGGCCTGTCGCAAGGTTACCAGGAGTTGCTGCACCAGACTCTGTCCAACCGCGAATACCAGACGCTGTGCCTGATGGCTTCCGGCAAGAAACTCAGCGAGATGGCAGACATCATGTCGCTCAGCCCGAAGACCGTCAGCGTGTACCGTTCGCGCCTGCTGGAGAAGATGAAGCTGAAGAACAATGCCGAGGCGATCCACTACGCCATCAGCAACCACCTGATCGAATGACGCGCCGAAATTGGGGCGATAAACTGTCGCTATTCACCGCTTGATGAACGCACTGCAACCGGATAATGCCCAGTATGAATTCACTCTGTAACATTCGCCCATGAGCAAAACCAAGAATCCCTCGGACATCGCCCGCGAAACGCTGATCGCGCTCGCCTCGCGCAAACTCGCCCCGACGCCGGAGAACTATGCACAGATGTACCACGAGATCGGCGGCGAAGGCGGTGCGGAAGACACCGGCGCGACGACCAGCAAAGGCAAACTCGTTCCGGCCTGGTCTGAGTTGATCCGCGACCTGCTGCGCCAACTGGAGATCCAGCACAAGGGCATCACCGTCACGCGCAAGAAAGAGGGCGTGGAAACCGTGCTGAGCCGCTTCGCCAACGATCCCGAGGTGCTGTTTGGCAAGCTGCAGAACCTGATGCGCTCCTGGTCCACCGCACCCACCGTCGAAAATCCCGGGGATATGGTCACCGCGATCGCGCCGGCAGTGCCAGCCCGCAGCGCCGGCACTGCCGTACCGGTCGCTGGCGCGGAAACCCCGACCACCGACAACCGCGAGATGCTGAACCAGTTGCGCGAACTGCTGGCGCAGACGCTGGAGAACACCCTTTCCGACCAGCCTGAACTGGGCGGCGAGATACAGACCCTGCTGGCACTGGTCCGCGCCACCGACAACAACGACCGTCTCAACGACCTCGCCAAGCAATTGCGCCAGTTCTGGCTGAAACTGGAACTGCGCGGCGGCGACAAGGCCAAGATACAGGAAGGTCTGGTGCGCCTGCTCCGCCTGCTGATCGAGAACGTCAGCGAGATGGTGGAAGACGACAAATGGCTGCACGGCCAGATTGCCGCGCTGCAGGAGATCGTCACCAAGCCGCTGGACCGGCGCGCCATCGCCGACGCCGAGCGCAGCCTGCGCGATGCCGTGATCAAACAGGGCACGCTCAAGCAGAGCCTGACCGATGCCAAAGCGACCCTGAAGAGCCTGATGACCACCTTTATCGACCGTCTCGGCGAACTGACCGCCAGCACCGGCGAATACCACAACAAGATCGAGGGCTACAGCCAGAAGATCGGCAAGGCCGACAACATCGCCGAACTCGGCCACATCCTCAAGGACGTGATGCAGGACACCCGCGTCATCCAGGCCAGCGCCTTGCGTTCGCACGAGGAACTGCTGCTGCACAAGAAGGAAGCCGATGCCGCCGAAACGCGCATCCGCGAACTGGAGCATGAACTGGAAGAAGTCAGCGAACTGGTGCGCGAAGACCAGCTCACCGGCGCCCTCAACCGGCGCGGACTGGATGAAGCCATCGACAAGGAACTGAAGCGTGCCGACCGCAGCCAGGCCCCGGTCAGCGTCGCCCTGCTCGACATCGACAACTTCAAACACCTGAACGACTCGCTCGGCCACCAGGCCGGCGACCTCGCCCTCAAACACCTCACAAAAGTGATTAAAGAAACCCTGCGTCCTGCCGATACAGTAGGTCGCTACGGCGGTGAGGAGTTCCTCATCGTCCTGCCGGACACCGATCTGAACGCGGCGGTCGAAGCGATGCAGCGCCTGCAACGCGATCTGACCAAGAAGTTCTTTCTGCACAACAACGAACGTGTCCTGGTCACCTTCAGCGCCGGAGTCGCCCTGCGCGGTGCCGAAGAGGATGCCGACGACCTCGTCGGCCGTGCCGACAAGGCCATGTACAAGGCCAAACAGACCGGCAAAAACCGGGTGGTGGCGTCAGAATGATGTGTTTTCGTCCTGCTCAATTTTCATCCAGCGCTAAAGTTTTCCCGCAAAGCTCCGATAACTGGTTCAACGGCGGTTGCTAAGCTTCATGAAACGGCAACCAAAGTAAGCGACCACAAGTCGCGAATGTGAACGAAGCTTAAGGAGAACTAAAATGGCACAAGTCATCAACACAAACGTCTCGGCCCTGTTCGGTGGAGCAGCCCTGAATAAATCCAACCTGGCCCTGCAAACTGCCATGGCACGCCTGTCTTCCGGCGTACGCATCAACACCGCCAAGGACGACGCCACCGGCATGGTGACAGCCAGCGGCTACGAAAGCACAATGCGTGGCGCGGCTCAAGCTGCCCGCAACGCGAACGACGGTATTTCGACCGCCCAGATCAACGACGGTTACCACCAACAGATTTATGAGAACCTGCAGCGCATGCGCGAAATCGCGGTTCAGTTGGGCGGTACAGCCTCAGGTGCGGAAACAACCGCGCTGGTCGCAGAGAACACCCGTATCTTGGGTTTGGCGACAGCAACCGGTGCCGTGGTGGTTAACTCCAACGGTGCAACTGTAACCGGCGTGGGCACTGTAGCCACACTGGGCGCAGGTCTGGCGATCTCCGCAATCGATGCAAACATCACCGCAGTGACCACAGCCCGTGCAACTTACGGTGCAGATATGGCGACCTTCCAGTCTGCCATTAACAACCTGCAGACACAGTCGGTGAATACCGCAGCCGCTTATAGCCGAGTGATGGATACCGACTATGCGATCGAAACCACAACCATGACCCGCAACATGATTCTGCAACAGGCAGGTACGGCGATGTTGGCACAAGCCAACCAGATTCCGAACAACGTCCTGACCTTGCTGCGTTAAAAGTAGCGTAGTACCCCCAGCCGCCAAAACGGCTGGGGTTGATGATTAAGGAGAGGCAAAATGCTCATCCAGAACACAAGTAGCATGACACAGGCCCCAGCGCCTGCCGGGCTCGCCAGCAATGGCGGGCCTGTCAGCGTTCCGGTGCATGTGCAGGAAGCGCGTGCCGAGGTCAAACCGGCGGCGGCGGCGGTGCAACAGCCCACGCCCGCGCAACTGGAAAACGAAGTCGGCAAGATCAATTCCGCCCTGCAGCGCAGCAACAAGAACCTTGAGCTGAGCATCAGCGTGGATGAGACCACCAGGAAGCAGGTGATCCGGCTGACCGACAAGGATACGGGCGATACGCTCATGCAATATCCGTCAGAGGCCGTGCTGGCCATCGCGCGCAGTATCGACGAGTTCCAGCAAGGCATGCTGTTGAAACAGCAGGCATAAGAGGGAGATCGCATCATGGCAGTTTCCTCGGCAACTTCGGGCTCCAGCATCGACGTCGATGCCATCGTCAAGGGACTGATGTCCGTTGAGCGCATTCCCATCGACAGGCTGGATGCAAAAAAGTCCAGCTTCGAGGCG
Source organism: Sideroxyarcus sp. (assembly GCA_030651895.1). GTDB lineage: Bacteria > Pseudomonadota > Gammaproteobacteria > Burkholderiales > Gallionellaceae > Sideroxyarcus. Next base: position 101,297 of record JAUSBR010000002.1, read on the forward strand.
AAGCTCAGCGCACTGAGCCTGCTCAAGAGCAAGATGTCCACGCTCCAGACCTCCGCACAGGCGCTGGGGAGTTCAAGTTCGAGCAGCCTGTCCGCCTACAAGGCGACTTCTTCCGATACCAGCGTAGTCACCGCCACCGCCGCCAGCACCGCAGTCGCCGGCACCTATTCCCTGGCGGTAACCGCACTGGCGCAGTCGCAGAAACTGGTCGCCGCAGGGCAAGTCAGCAGCACCGCCGCCATCGGCGACGGCACTTCGACCGTGGTTACCTTTGATTTCGGCACCATCAGCGGCGGCACACTGACCAACGGCATCTACACCGGCGCCTCCTTCGCTTCCGGCGGCACCACCGCCAATATCACCATCGACAGCACCAACAACACGCTGGAAGGCATCCGCGACGCGATCAACACCGCCAACATGGGCGTCTCTGCCACCATCGTCAACGATGGCAGCGGCACCCCCTACCGTCTGGCGCTGTCTTCAAACAACAGCGGTGTGAGCAACAGCATCAAGATCAGCACCGACGGCGCGAACGCCGCGATCAGCGGCCTGATTGCGCATGACCCGGCCGGCACCCAGAATCTGGCACAGACAGTGACCGCGCAAAACGCCACTTTCAGCGTCAATGGCATCGCCGTCAGCAAGACCAGCAACACCGTGTCCGACGTCATTGACGGCGTCACCCTGACGCTGAGCAAGTCGCCGGCGACCGCCACGCTGACCGTGGAGCGCGACACCACCGCCGTCACCACCGCAGTGAGCAGCTTCGTCACCGCTTACAACGACCTGTACACGTCGATGAAGAACACTTTCGCGTACAAGTCCGGCTCGGCGCTGTCAGGCGACACCACGCTGCGTTCGCTGCAATCCGAGATGCGCGAGATCGTCGCCACCGCAACCAGCGGCGGCACGCTCGCCAATCTGTTCGAAGTGGGTATCAGCTCGAAATCGGACGGCACCCTGCAGCTGGACAGCGCCAAGCTGAGCAGCAAGATGGCCACCAATTTCAGCGATGTCGCCAGCCTGTTCAATTCCACTACCGGCTTCGGCACCCGCTTTGACACCTGGTCGAGCGCAGCACTCGCCTTCGACGGCGCATTCGCCAACCGTACTTCCAGCTTCAACCAGACGCTCACCTCTCTCTCCAACCAGCGCCTTGCGCTGGAGACACGCATGGCGAGTCTGGAGAAAATGTATCGCCAGCAATACAGCCAGCTGAACGTGACACTGGCTGGTTTGAACAAGACCAGTTCTTACCTGACCGAACAACTTGCCAAGCTCTAACCAGGGGACGACATCATGAACGCCACTACAGCCACCAAAGCCTACGCAGCCGTCGAGATCGAGTCGGGCGTGCACGCCGCCGATCCGCACAAACTGATTTCCATGCTGTTTCAGGGCGCCCTGCTGGCGATTGCCAATGCCAGGAACGGCATCCTGCGCAAGGATATTCCCGCCAAAGGCGCTTCCATCTCCAAAGCCATCATGATCATCGGCGAAGGACTGCAGGCCAGCCTGGACAAGAATGTCGGCGGCGAACTGGCGCAGAATCTGGACGCGCTGTACAGCTACATGTGCACCCGCCTGCTGATCGCCAACGTGAATGACGATGTTGCCGCGCTGGATGAAGTCGCGCGCCTGCTCGGTGAACTGAAAGGTGCCTGGGACGGTATCCGCCAGTCGGTGACCGCACCGGCAGCGGCAGCGCAACCCGTGAAGAGCCACAACAAACAACCCGCTCTCGTCTACGGAAGGATGTAAGCCATGAGCATGGTCATCGAGGACTACCAAAGCCTTTCCAGCATCACCGGCAAGATGCGCGATGCCGCTGCGGAAGGCGAATGGGACAGACTCATCTCGCTGGAGCAGGAATGCCAGCGCAAAGTGGAAGAACTGAAGCCGCGCGACGTCGTCCCAGCCGACCCGAGCGAGCGCCAGCAGAAGATCGCCCTCATCAAGAAGATGCTGGCCGACGATGCCGACATCCGCAGCCGCACCGAAACATGGATGGGCCAATTGCAGCGCATCATGCAAAGTACGCGCAGCGAACAGCAACTGCAACAGACCTATCTCGCCAACTACTAGGCTGCAACACGATGCATGCTGCCCGCCAACCTCACCTCCACGCTCAAGGCGCTCGCGCTCCACGATAAGCCGCTGATCACGGCGACGCCGGACAAGAACGCCGCCAACGCGGGCAAACAATTCGAGCTGGGCCAGAAGCTGCAGGGTACGGTGCAGGCGCAGGTCGCACCCAACGTGTTCAATGTCCGCGTCGCCGACCAGTTGCTGCAGATGCAACTGCCCAGCTTCATCCGCTCCGGTGACACCATCACCCTGCAAGTCGCCTCGCTGCAACCGCGCCTGACCTTTACTCTGGCCGCCTCCTCCAACCCGGTCTCCACTCCAGAATCGCTCAGCGCCACCGCGCGCCTGCTCTCGTCACTGTCGCAGCAACCGCTGGAAAGAAGCTATGTGCGCCCCATCCAGAGTTCGCCGCTGTGGACCGGCGCACAGGCGCTGCCGGATACCACCCAACTCGCCGGCAAGCTGCACGATGCGCTGAGCCACAGCGGCCTGTTCTACGAATCGCACCAGGCGCAGTGGATCTCCGGTACGCGCCCTACCACGCAACTACTGCTGGAACCGCAGAACCAGCTTGCGCAAAACCTGACGGCGCAGAATCCCGCAGCAGCTGGAGCTAACGCCAGAAATGCTGAGACAGCCATCGGCACGATGCCGCACCCCCTCACGGGAAGCGAACCGCGCCCTGCCGGTACGGCAGCTATCCCGGAACATCTGCAAACGCTGGTGCAGCAGCAGATGAACGCGCTGGAGACGCGGCAGGTGCTGTGGCAGGGCCAGGTCTGGCAGGGCCAGGAGATGCGCTGGGAGGTGCGCGAGGAATCGCCGCACCGCAATACCAGCGGCGAGCAGGAAGGGCAGTGGGTCACCCAGATCAGCCTGGACCTGCCCAATCTGGGCGGCGTCTCCGCCCGGCTCAGCTTCAATGGCAATGCGCTGAACCTCAGTCTCGAAGTGTCCGACGAACAGACTTGCACCAGACTGGGCAACGCCAGTTCGCAACTGGTCGCCGCGCTGACCGAGCGCGGCATCCCCGTCACCCAGACGCAGATCACCCAAAATGAGCCTGCCCGATAAGCGCCAGCTGGCGGTCGCCCTCGCCTACCGCAACGGCGATGCCGCCCCCAAGGTCGTCGCCAGCGGGCGCGGCCTGATCGCCAAGGCCATCATCGAGCGTGCAAGGCAAAACGGCATCTATGTGCATGAATCGGAAGAACTGGTCGGCATGCTGATGCAGGTGGAACTGGACCAGCATATCCCGCCCCAGCTCTATCTGGCCGTGGCCGAGTTGCTGGCCTGGCTATACCGTTTGGAACGGGGTGAAACCGGTCCAATTCCGGGTACTGCCCCGCAGGCAAACCCGCTACAATCGTCACAAGTGAAACCACGTTGACGATTGTCCCATGCGCACCAAAGAGATCCCGCTAAAGATCGAGCTATTCTCCAGCGACCAGGAAAACGAGTTCCTGATCACCAATCCCAAGGAGATCGCCTCCATCCTCGCAACCATCGCCCAGCGCAAATCGCGCGTCGCCCTGTATTACAACGAAGGCAACAGCATGGTGCTGACCATGATCCTTGCCGCCGACGAGAACGGCGTCTGGATCGATGCCGCCTCCAACCCGCTCGACAACCGCCATATCGAACGCAGCAACCGCATCGTCTTCGTCAGCACCCACAATCAGGCCAAGGTGCAGTTCATCGCCAGCAGCGCCATGCTGGGCAGCTACGAGGATTCCCCGGCTTTCCTGCTCGCGCTGCCGCGCAAACTGCTGCGACTGCAACGGCGCGACTACTACCGTCTCGTCGCCCCGGAAACGCACGCACTCAAATGCGTCATCCGTCCCGTGCCCGACCAGGCGCACATCACGCACGAGATCACCGTGATGGACATCAGCATCGGCGGCGTCGCGCTGGTATGCGAAGCGAGCGGCATCGAACTGCAACCGGGCATGAGGTATGAGAACTGCGAGATCGAACTGCCCGATGTCGGCACGGTGGAAGCGACCATAGAAGTGAAGAACACCTTCGAGATCACCGACCGCAACGGCCATATCAAGCGCCGCGCCGGCTGCGTGTTCGTCAGACCGAACGGGCAGACCACCAAGCTGCTGCAGCGCTACGTGGCGCAGATGCAGCAAGCCAGCATCCAGTCCACCACGAAATAACACCGCCCCAATGGAGAGTGCAGCGATGCCCGCCGGAAAGAAAGTGGCCATCATGCAGCCCTACTTCTTTCCCTATCTGGGCTACTGGCAGTTGCTCGCCGCCGTCGACACTTTCGTCATCCTCGACGACGTCAATTACATCAACCGCGGCTGGATCAACCGCAACCGCATCGCCATCAACGGCGAACCGAGCTGGCTCACCGTGCCGCTGAACGGTGCCAGCCAGAACAAACTCATCTGCGACATCACCATCGCCCCCGACGACGGCTGGAAGAAACGCCTGCAGCGCACCCTCGCCACCGCCTACGCCAAGGCCCCGCAATCCGCGAACGTGCTGGCACTGTTCGAGCAATGGCTGGCACAGGCCGACGGCGACCTCTCCGCCGCACTGCATCACAGCATCACCCAAGTGGCCGCATCACTCGACATCAAAACCACCATCATCCCCAGCAGCTGCATCTACCCCAAAGGTGAACTGAAAGGCGCAGACCGCATCCTCGACATCTGCAAACGCGAAGGCGCAAGCGTGTACGTGAATCCGCCGGGCGGAAAAGAGCTTTACGATGCCGCGATGTTCCGCGAAGCCGGGATAGAACTACAGTTCCTGCAACCCGACCTGCACCAGGACGAACTGCGCAGCGGCGCGAGTGATGGCAGCGTGTTGTCGATACTGGATTCGATGATGCACAACTCGGCGGAAAAACTGGCGGGGGCGGTGAAGCGGTTCGAATTATCGAGAGCCTGATAGAGTCAGAAGCGAGGGCTAGGCTATTGCGCACGAACCGCACCCCACCCAACACAAAGACGCACATCCGGCACCGACAATGTCGTCGGTGATAGGCGGCCTTGCCGCTCTATAAGAATGTTTTCTAATTTTAGTTAGGCCTCAAATGCCCACACCCACTTCTTCACCTGAGTTCGTGCGCTTGGTAAAAACAGTGCGCATGCAGACTGGCACATTGACGGCACTGCTCGATCACCCGGAGCGCGACGAACTGGACTTTCACGTTTCGCTGGCGGGGCCGCTTCGCTCCATGCTTTGCGATGCCGACTGGCCGACCCTACTCAAACTTGCCGAAGTTCTTGGCGAATCACCCAGAGTGTGGGGACCGCACGCACCTTCGGACAGAGACAAGAAGGCTCCAACCCTCTACATGAACGCGCTCACCGTATCAGCCGAGCCTGTTGCCTTCTCTCAAGAGATGTCAATCGCGGAGTTTCTTGACGCCCCCGTGGGGGCCGTTGGGATGATCGATCAAGCGGCAGGAAAGTCTAAGGGGCACTGGTACACACCTCGCCAACTCATCAAGTGGGCTGCAAACAAGGACGGCCCGTCGCACTTTGATCCAAAGACGCCCGCCACATACACGGCCATTGCTACCAATTCGCTAATCAGTACAGGCGAAGTGAGCATGGTCGGTCCAGGCGGCGAGACCGCACTTACGCGAAGCGACAACTTGCCTCTGCGAATGGCGCTCCTCCAAATTGCACAAGCATCTGTGATAATCGCCAAGGACCTTCTAACTCGATGCTCCGCTGATATCTAACCTTCGATCGAAAGAATGAAAACATTCGGCGCCATGCGCTGCGCCCTTCAACAAGCTCAGGACAGGCTTATTGCAGCCTGCACGAGCTGATATGCTAAACATTTACCGTCTCGATTCCATTCTTCAGCTTTGTGGCACTTTCTTTCTTGCACCGAATCCCGCAACAAATACTGCAAGTATCAATATTATTAATGGCTTGTTATAGAAACAAGACAAACCGGCTGGAATAACGCCTAACAGTAGGACCAGCGTTGAACTAATGTAGTTACTTTCGTAGCCATTGCGTCTGCTGAATTTATAGTTAATATCTAAAGCCAGCGTAACCGCAACGAATATCGTTGAGTGCATCGAGAATAATGGGGTAGGAACAAGCGTTCTGCCGCTCAGGACTTGAAGAAAGTACTCTCCGTAAATCTGCGGGCCAATAAAATACATCGCGAGACCGAGCGCGAAGAGCAGTAGTAAAAATGCTCTGCTTGTCTTGTAATATCTTAATCCAGTATTTGCGGCACCATAAAAAATGCCTTTACGAAAATATACAAGAGTAGCTATCAAGATATACGACGCAATTTTGAGTCCCATTATGAATCCGTATGTATGATTAGAAAACTCAATACCTCTTTTGATCAATCCCCATTATCACGCCCCCCAATACACCAACCAATATTTTCATTCCACCAGCCAGGAATCAAACGGAGCTGGTCTTGCAATCACACATACCAGATAACTGCTGTAACTGCCCAGCCGCATCAAGCCTTGCCCGTTTCCCACCCAAGATTCTTTGCCCCCGTCTTCAGGCAATCAGAGTAATAGCCTGAGAACCCAGCCTTCTCCATCAGCCCTGCCACCCGGCTGATATCGTACTCGACCCGATGAAGAGCAAAGCTGCGACCGTCGAACGTGGCGAAGGCGGCTCTTGGGTCGTTATCCCTAGGCTGCCCGACCGATCCGGGATTGCAGTAGATCTTGTCGCCGAACTGGGCGATGACCTGTCTGTGGGTATGGCCGGTGGCGAAGTAGGTACCTTCGACCCGGGAGAAATAGTCGTCGCGAGGATTCAGATATTCATCGATGGGGTCGCCCCAGCCGCCGTGCACCATGCGCAGGTCGCCGACATTCATATAGACCGGAAGGCTGCGTAACCAGGCAAGGTTCTCTGCCGTGATGACTTGTTTCTGATATTGCAGGCAGTCATTGGCGCTGTTCGATCTGGGGCAGAAGCTCTGCGCAGCCATGTACCAGTCGTGATTGCCCATGACCGACTTGATCTTCCGTTTGCGCAGCTCATCGCAGCATTCGTTTATCTCGGAATAGTATCCAGCCGTATCGCCCAGGCAATAGATATCATCGATGCCCATGCCATCGATACGCGCCAGCACTTCGCGTAGCGCGGTGTAATTGCCGTGAATATCAGAGATGAGTGCGATCATAAAAAATCAAATCCTCTGTGTACCTGACTGCATAACCTTGTTTCAGCACCGGTTGGTCTGGAACCTTGCCGTCGAGCATCCATTCGACACTCATGGCGCTTTCGTTATAACCGAAGGCGGCGCGCAACGAGGTGCTGGATGAGATGCGCGGATTGATCTCCAGCAATCTCAACTGGCCGCCGTCAACCCGGAACTGGAAATTGGTCGGGCCGACCGGCTTGAATATCTTCCCGAAGTGCAGCAGTGCGTCCTGAACTCCCTCCAGCTCGACCGTCTCGGCCGTTTCAGTGAACCCGGCTTCGGAAAGCGTCCGCTTGAGGGTATGAAAAGCATACAGCCGACTGTCGCGATCAAAGAACGCCGATGTCGTGTATTCCTCTTCTTCAGTGCCGATCACGGGCTGGATCATCATGCCCTGCCCTGCTCCGCCCAGATGCTTCCTGAGTTCGTCGATGTCGTTGACGATGACTATCCCTTTCGAGCCCGAGCCCTTTCTGGGTTTCAGCAGCAGCGGGAATCGTTGTGATGTCTCATCGAATTCCAGGCTGGTCGGGATCGCGTAAGGCGATTTATTCTTTACCAGACTCTGATAGAACTGCCACTTGTCGGCACATAAGCGGATCAGGTCCGCATCGTTCAGCAGCACCTGCGCGCCACTCTGCTCTATTGTGTCGCGGTGCTCGTTCCAGGCAACGACATCCACCTCGATGCCGGGGATGACCATCGACACCTGGTGCCGTTGAATGACATCAAGCAGCCAGGGGAGATAGCTCTCATGATTGGTGAGCGGCGCTTTTTCAAACACATCGCAAAAAGCCGGTGCTGCCGACCGTTCATACACGGTCGTGCCGATCAATCGGCACTCGGGATGGCTCAGCCGCAGAGATTTCAAAATCCCGTAACCGATGATGCCGGAAGCACCTGATACCAGAATCGTTCTCATCAGAAGATGCAATCCCTTTTGATCTGCTGGTTCTCTTCGTCGGAAAGCAGCGGCGTTTGCAGGTCGATCGCTGCGCCGGGTTCCGGGTTGTTCATGATCCTCGTTGGCAGTGCGACTTCGATGATCATGGCGGCCGGGCTCTGTAACAATTTCCTGACCTGCGCGTATTGCTCCACCGCGTCTATCCTGATGTATTCAAGGCTGTAGGATGGCGCGATGGCCGAATAATCGGGGGCTTCGTAGCCATCCACCGAACCGGTGGTGCGGTCATCAAAGATCCGCTCCTGCAACCGCCGGATCATGCCCAGACAATTGTTGTTCAGCACGATGATCTTGATCGGCAGCTTGTCGCGTTTGACGGCTTGCAGTTCCTGGATGTTCATCATCAGGCCGCCGTCCCCATTGATGGATATCACCGTCGCCTTCGGCCAGGCATAAGCTGCGCCTATCGCCGCGGGAAGAGAAAATCCCATCGAACCGTACCCGCCCGTGTTCAGCAATCTATTCCCCTTCCTCAGGCGGAAGGATTGAGCCGTGAACATCTGGTTCTGTCCAACATCGGCACACACCACCAAATGCTCGGGCAGGTCTTCAGAGATCGCGTGCAGAAAGTCGTTGGCATCCACCTCCCGACGGCTCGTGTCGTGGGAGGGATAGCGCGCTTTCCAGCGGGCGATCACCTCGTGCCATTTCGGGAAGGACAGCTTCGGGAAGTCAGCCTTGAGGATCTGCTCCAGGAAATTCCCTGCGCTTGAATAGAGGTTGATGTTGCCCTTGCCGCTGCCGGGCTGCACCCGGTCGAGTTCTGTACGATCAATGTCCACCCGGATGATCTTTGCCTCACCGGCAAATCTGGCCTTGTCACCCGCGAGTTGCCGCTCGTCCAGCCGCGAACCCAGAATGATCAGGCAGTCGCAATTCGCCAGCGCGAAGTTGGCATACCGGTTGCCGTAATGCCCTATGAAACCGACGAAGGAAGAATGCTCGTGCGGCAACACGTCGAGACCGCAGAGGGAAGCCACCGCCGGGATGGGCGCCTTGTCCAGGAACTGGAGAATGGCGCTTCTTGTCGATTCGTTCCTGCAGCCGCCCCCCAACAACAGCAACGGCCTTTTGGCGTTTTGCAGCGCTTCCAGTATCTGCGGGACATCGATCTTGTCGAATGCGCTTGTCACTTCAGGCGTGTAGCCCCTGAGCTCTTCCACATTGATGTCGCTTCTGGCCACATCATAAGGAAGATCGATCAGCACCGGACCTTTGCGTCCTTCCTTCGCGATGTGAAGCGCTTTCTCCAGACAGAACCTTACATCCTTCGGATCATTGATCTTGACTGCGTATTTCGTTATCCCGGCAGTCAGTGCGACCATGTCCATCTCCTCGAAGGCGTTCTGCCTGACCTCGGGAGATTTTTTGACCGCTTCAGAATGGACGCTGCCGACCAGGAACAGGCAGGGGATGGAATCAAAAAAAGCGTTGGCGATACCGGCGACGAGATTGCAGGAACTCGGCGCCCCCGAGGAGGTGGCCGCGGACACATCCTCCCTGACCATGGCAAACGCGTTGGCGGCAAAAGCGGCACCCTGCTCGTGATAGTTCAACACGAATCTCTGCCCCTTGCTCCCGGCGATCGCATCGAGCAAGTCCGCGTTGAATCCGCCGATCTGGCCAAACACGGTATCGACCCCGTTGTTACTCAACAGATCGACTACATATTTGGCGACTTTCATTTTGTATTCAACTCCTCTGCGCGTTTCATGCTACAGCACCAGTTCCGCATAGCCGAACCCCTCTTTGCCGAAATGATTGCCACAGTAAAACATGATGAACTTGTCATTGATCTTCGCAATATGGGGATACTCGATCATCTGCGAGTCCCAGCCGGTCTCGGAGACATCGATCCCGGCCTGTGCATCATCGCGCGCCCAACTCACCAAGTCATCCGAATATGCGTAGCCGATGCGGTAGGCCCGGTCTTTGGTCGCCCTGAAATCCAGCCCGTAGCGGTAACAGAAGAACATATGGTATCTGTCGCCCAGTTTCATGATCGCCGGCGTGGTCTGGCATTCGTTCTCCACCTTGAACGGGATGACCTGCTTGGTGTTCCTGGCCCAATCGATGCCGTTGGTCGAGGTGGCGTGCTTGATGACGTACTGCGACTCAAGCTTGCCACCTTCTTTGATCCATTGCACACCGGTGTGGTAGAACATATGCCAGTCATCCTCGGCCAGTTTGTAGACGACCGGAGTTGAATTCAAGTACGGTTCGTTCAGGGTCGGGCCGAGCAGCGGACCCTTGCCGACTTTTACAAACCTCTCGCCATCCTGACTTTTGGCCAGGCCGATCTCCCAGTCATAGGGAACGCTGAAGCCGCGCGACCAGCCCACATAGTAAAGATAAAACTCACCACCGTGTCTGACGACACTGATCGGCATCGAACCGAACTCGTCGAACTCACCCAGGCCGCCCAGATCCATCAGAGGCTGCGGGGATATCTTGATCACCTCAAAAGTGTTCTTATCCAGATCGACGAAACCGCCATAGGCCCGGCACATGCCATCCTTGTAGTCTTCCCGGGTGGCGAAATAGACCCGAATGAAGTCATCGAACTCCAATGGAAAAGGACACTGGGCGTGACTGAACATCCATGGATAGTTGTTGTTCGGCGCAAAGATGCGCCCTTTTTTTTCCCACTTGAACATTGCCACCCTTTCCATAGCGCCTCAGAGAATCGCTGAGGCGGTTTGTTTGACACCGATCACCAGACCTTTCTTCAACCGGCCCATCACCGAATTTTCTTTTCCGTCTCCGTTGTCTTCAGCCAATCCTGCCAGATCATACGCAGTCGTGTCTCGAAGTTGCGCGCGAACGACTTCACGTCCCACTGCGGCGAAGCCGCCATGCGCTTGCCCAGCGTGGCGCGCAGCTCGGCCAGCCGCGCCGGGTCGGCCGCCAGCGCGCAGGCCTTGTCGACATAGTCGCCGACATCGCGCGCGATGAATTCATCCAGTTGCGCGCCTGCCAGAACGGCAGCCGTACTTCTGCCGCGCCAGTCGTCGCCTTCGATGGCGATCACCGGCACGCTCTGCCACAGGGCATTGATCGTGGTCGAACCACTGCTGTAGGGAAAGGTGTCAATCGCGATATCCACCCACTCGTAACACTTCTTCATCTGCTTGAACGAGGACAATCCCTCCATGATGAGCCGTTGCGGGTCGACTCCCCGCTCGCGGAAGAAGCCGGATATCCGTTCGCGCTCCGAGCGCAGGCGCAGGTTGTTGGATTTCAAATACAGACGCGCATCCGGAACACGCTTGAGCAATCTCGCCCAGACCTCCAGCACCCCCTCGCCGATCTTGAAGAAATCGCCGAAACAGCCGAAGGTGACATACCCGTTCCGCAGACTCGGCGGGGGAGGCATTACCGGCGGCTCACCCATATCCCATGCGCAGATGGTGCTGGTCGGCATGCGGAACACCTTCTCCACGTAGTCAGCCTCTTCGCCCGGGCGGATGCAATAGTCGTCGGCGATTGCGTAATTGAATGCTTTCACGCCGACAGTGCACGGCAGGTTGTACCAGTTGACCTGGATGGGTGCGGGCTGCCGTAGCAGCGTCTCGAAATGGTTGGGGGTGCGGATACGCCCGTTGATATCAAGCATGATGTCAATCACATCGTCGCGCACCAGTTTGAAGAATGCCTCGCCCGACATCGGGCTGATGTCGCGGTAACGGTCGACGACAGTGCGGACATATTCACCGCCGGGGCCGAAGTTGTAGCAGAACAGCTCTATCCTGCTGCGGTCATACAGTTTGAAAAATGGGATCAGCGTGTATACCCCGATGACTCCGGCGAAATAATCACCGACGATGCCGACGCGCAAGCGCCGGTTCGGATCGCGCTTGTTCTTGAACCCGGATGGATTCGGCAGCGCATCCTCATGCTCGTGCGTCCGTGCCCATTCGCGCCCCTCCAAAAACAGGTCATGTGAAGAATGCCGCGCGCTGGCGAGGTAGCACTTGAGCAGGAAGTTGTGATTTTCGACCGAGTCATCGTGTACCAGATCGTCGCGCGCCATCTTCTCGGCCTCGTCGATCAGACCGGAATTGTAGAGCGCCTCCCTGACCGAGGCCGATTCCTGCATGGCGTTCCTCGCCTCCTGCAAGCGAACGCTGGCAAACGCATCGCCCGGACTGCACGACAGCACCTGCTCCAGATAAGGCACCGCCTCATCCGGCAGCCCGAGTGCGATCTTGTTCAGCGCGATGAGATTCAGCACGTTGATGTCATCCGGAGCCAGCAGGTGCGTCTCAAGCAGACTTTCCAGCGAAACATGCAGGTCGTCCATGCGGTAGAGGATCATTCCATGACGCACACGGGCCGCAATGAGATCGGATTGCAATTCGATCGCTTGCTGGCAATAGCGCAGGGCTTCCTGCATGCGACAGAGATCGAACAGCACGGTGGATACGTTGAAGTGCGCCTGCGCCGAATCGGGCTGAAGTTCTAGTACACGCCGGTAGTATTCCAGCGACTGCTCGTTTTGCTTGAGCGCCGCCAGCACCGCAGCAAGTTCGTTGAGCGCCTCCACCGCGTCCGGTCGCAGCGACAGCGCGTAGCGGAAGAAATTCTCGGCCAGCGTGGGTTGAGCTTGCCGGTTCATCGCCCTGCCAGCCAGCAGCACCGCATCGAAATGCTCCGGCTCCTGTTCCAGCACCTGCTGGCAAGCAGCGAGCGCCTCCTGCATCAAGCCTTTTCCAAAGAAAGAGCGCGCGCCGTCCCAAAGAGTCGCCGCCTCTTCTCCCATCCCGGTCTGCGCATTGTGTTGTTGGTTCAAGTCGTCCCCGCCTCAGAACCGCATACCGGTACTCGGTATCGCCAGCTTCGCCTTGCTGCTCTCCAGATCGCCCGGCACGAGATCGTCTTTGGACATGGCTACCCCCTGAATTTGACGAACAGTGCCTTGCCGCATTCGAACGAACGCTCGATGTCGGCGGCCCGTTCTTGCAACAAGGCATCGCCGACACGGCGCGGGCCGTCGCCGTGCACCCACAGATAATCGTCGAGGATGAGCCAACCGTTCTTGTCCAGCAACGGTAACCAAGCCTCGCAATCTAGCTTCACCTGCGCGTAATCGTGGTTGCCGTCGATGTGCATCACCGCGATGCGGCCCTGATATTCGGTGCGGCCGAAGGTTGGGCTCTCCACCGCCTTGTCGCGCTTGTAGATCTCGCAGCCGCGCACCGATTCCTGTTGCAGGCAGTTGAAGCTGCCGTAGCCGATGGGATAGGTGTTGACGGCGAAATCCTGCGGCGGCACGTCCCAGCGCCATTCGTTCACCAGCCCGACCCGCACCGTCTCGGGCGAATCATGCTGCGTGGCGGCGGCGGCCTGCCAGGGATCGATGGCGAGCACGTTGCCAATGCGGTAGCGCCGCGACAGCAGGGCCAGCACCGAGGCCGACTTGCCCACCAGCGAACCGACCTCGACCACGTCGCCCTTGGGCGCGCTGCCGAAGATGGCCATCATCGCCGCGATCTTCTGCTCGTTCGATTCGCCGTAGATATTGACCGACATGCGGAACACCGCCGCGATCTCGATATCGCTGAGGTCGCACCTGCCGCCCGCGCACTGGTCGATGAAACCGCGCCAGGACGCCACCTTCGCCATCAGGCGGTCGAAGCGTTCGATCTCGCGCTTGATCGGCGAGCTGCCGATCAGCCGCAGCGACAATCCCTTTTCGGCGATGAAGCGCTCCAGCCATGAATAGGCGGCGGCCACCGGCGCGTACACGCGGGTGATGTTGTGCTGTTGCACCAGCGCCATGAAGCGCGCGGGGAACTCGGGATCGTCCACATAGGGCAGCACGGTCAGCGTGCCCACTGCGGCGGCCAGGTCCGCATCCCAGACCGAGGATGCCGCGACCACGCGCTCGTCGCGTTCGCGCGACACTTCAAGATATTCGCGCCCGTCCGGATGCGCGGCGGGAAACACCAGCGTCGCCGGTTCGATCACTGCGGATGCGTTCATTTATCCTCCCCGCGCAGCGCGCGATGCAGACATTCCACGACCACATCCTGCGTCTCCTCGTCCAGATCGGGATACATCGGCAGGCACAGTACGCGGTGCGAGATATCCGTCGCCACCGGCAGGTTGCCCGGCACGGACGAGGACAGGCCGCGGTAGACCGGGAACTCGCTGATCAGCGGATAGAAATAACGCCGCGCATAGACGCCGCACTCGCGCATGCGCCGGTACAGCTCGTCGCGCGAGATCGGGAAGTCGTCCTCGATGAAGATGGGGAAGTAGGCGTAGTTGTAGCGGATGTCGTCCGGGATGGCGTGCATGCGGATGCCGCGCACCTCCTTGAGGATGGCGCGATAGCGCGCATCCACCTTCTTGCGCCGCTCCAGCGCATCGTCGATATATTGGAGTTGCAGCAGGCCGAACGCGGCCTGCACCTCGTTCATCTTGCCGTTGATACCGGGGCCGATCACCGTGACCTCGTCGGCGAAGCCGAAGTTCTTCAGGTAGTCGATGCGGTGCTTGGTCTTGGCATCGCGGCAGATGATGGCTCCGCCCTCGAAGGTGTTGAACACCTTGGTGGCGTGGAAACTGAGGATGGACATGTCGCCATACTCCAGCACCGAACGATTGCCATCCAGCCGCATGCCGAAGGTGTGCGCCGCGTCATAGATCACCTTGAGACCGTAGGTGTCGGCGATACGCTCGATCTCGTCCACCGCGCAGGGCACGCCGTACACGTGCACCGGCAGGATACCCGTGGTATGCGGCGTGATCGCCGCCTCGATCTTCTTCGGGTCCAGATTGAGCGTCACCGGATCGATGTCGACGAACACCGGCCTGATGCCGTTCCAGTCCAGCGCGTGGCTGCTCGCCACAAAACTATAAGGTGTAGTGATCACCTCGCCGGTCACGCGCAAGGCCTGCAAAGCCGTGACCAGCGCCAGGGTCGCGTTGGCGAAGAGCGAGATGTGCTCGACGCCGAGATATTTCGCCAGTTCCTGCTCCAGCTCCTGATGGTAGGGGCCGTTGTTGGTGAGTTGCTTGCTGTCCCATATCTTCTGCAGGTAGGGAATGAATTCTTCCAGTGGCGGCAACAGCGGCTGCGTGACGAAGATCGGTGACGATTTGTTCGGCTGTTTCATTGCTGCGTCTCCTGCATCGCTGTGCACACTCTCTTTCTGCACGCCCGCCTCGAATGCCTGCGCTGCGCCATCCGCACACCAGCGCCGCCACATGACGCGCAGCGCCTGCGCCAGCGATGCGGCAAGCAGTTCCGGCTGCGACATCGGCGAATCGGCGACGCGCTGGCGCAATCCCGCGCGCAAGACGGACAAGGCGGCAAGATCGCCCGCCAACGCCCGGCCTTTGCTGACGAATTCTTCAGCGTCATGGGCAACGAGCTCGTCGAGCCCGACATTGCCAAGGATGGATGCGCCCGAACGCGCGGCCGGCGTATCGCCCGCCAGCGTCAGGGTGGGCACACCCATCCACAGGGCGTGCAGCGTAGTGGTGCCGCCGCTGTAGGGGAAAGTATCCAGACTGATGTCCACCTGCTGATGCAGCGCCAGATAGTCCGCCATGCTGCAACGCTGTTTGAAGATCAGCCGGTCGCGCGCGATACCCTGTTCTGCAAACCACTTGCCCAATTTCTCTTCGCCCCCGTCCTGCGGCATGCCGGCCAGCAGCATCTTCGAGTCCGGCAAGGCCTGCAGCAGGCGCGCCCACAGCGCGATCACTTCCGGATTCAGCTTGCTCAGTCGGTTGAAGCTGCCGAAAGTCACATAGCCGTTCTTCAGCGCGGGCAGCTCGCCGGCGGCGGGCGCGTCCTTGCTCGGCAGGAACGGCACCGAGGCGGGCAGATGCACGATCTTCTCGGTGAACTGCTGTTCCATCGCCCCGCTCGGCACCAGGCCGCGGTCGGTGAGGTAATAGTCCATGGCGCGCAGGCCGGTGGTGCAGGGATAGCCGATCCAGCTCGCCTGCACCGGCGCGGGTTTTCTGGCGAAGGTCAGCAGGCGGTTGCGCGCGGTATGGCCGGACAGGTCGATCAGGATGTCGATGCCGTCGGTGCGGATCTGCTCGGCCAGTTCGGCATCGCTCAGCGCGACCACAGACTGCCAGTGCGCAAAGTGGCCGCGCAGGCGCTTGCTGGTGTCGTCGTCGATGATGTGATTGGAGTAGGCATACAGTTCCAGTTGCAGATGCCCGTCAAGACCCGACAATATCGGCTCGATATAGGTCGCCACCACGTGGCTGCGCAGGTCGCCCGAAACGAAACCGACGCGCAGCTTGCGCTCCGCCTCGCGGGAATTGCTGAATTCCGGCACGGTTGCGCGGAACGGTGCCTCGTAGCGCTCGCCGAAACGGCGATGTTCCTCAAACAATTCATCCGCCGCCACGCCGGAACTCTGCGCCAGACAGAACAGCAGATTGCTGAAGGCGACCGCATTGTCGGGTTGTTTGTCGAGCACACGGCGGAAACTGGCCACCGCTTCCTGCAAGCGACCCTGTTCGTGCAGGATGCCGCCGAGGTTGGCATGCGTCTCCGCCAGATCGGGGCGCAGTGACATTGCGCGCAGACAGCTCACTTCGGCCTCATCCAGCCGGCCCAGTGCCTTGAGCGTGAGCGCCAGATTGCCGTTGGCTGCATAGCCTTCAGGATCAAGCTTCAGCGCCCTGCGGCATACATTCTCGGCCTCTTGCGCGCGGCCCATGTCGTTCAGGATGCCGCCCAGATTGCCCAAGGCATCGGCATAGTTTGGATTGAGCTTCAGCGCCTGGCGGCAGCTGGCTTCGGCCTCCTTGAAGCGACCCAACCGCTGTAGCGAAGCGGCCAGATTGCTGTGTGCCGTGGCGAAACCCGACTTGAGTTTCACCGCATGGCGGAAGCTGGCGACCGCCTCGGCATGCCGCCCGAGATCGCTCAGGACGATACCGAGATTGTTGTGCGCCTCGGCATCCTTGGGCGACAGCGCGGTCGCTTTCTGCATCGGCGCCAGAGCCTCCGCATTGCGCCCCAACTGGCTGAGCACCACACCCAACATCTTCCAGCCTGCCCAGTGCTGCGGATAACGCAGTGTCAGCGATTGCGCCTGCTCTGCGACCTCGGCATAGCGCCCCTTGTTGAAAGTGTCTTCCAGTTGCTTGAGTTCTTTGGCGTCGGGGACTTTATTGTTTTGCGGAGCCGGCTGCCGGACGCCGTTCCCGGAGGTCGCCGGGTTTTGCTTCCCGACTCCCAGCCGCGCTTTCAGCGTCTCTACCTGCTCGCCCTGCAACCCCTGCTGCTCGGCCAATGCCAGCACCTGGCGCGCGGTGTCTTCCTGCCCGGTCTGCGCCAGTGCATCGATATAACTCAGCCAGTATTGGCCCTGTGCCGGATCGGCATCGAGGGCGTTATTGAAATAGCCCAGCGCGGCATCCGTCTGTTGCGCCTGCATCGCCAGCAATCCAAGATTGTGGTTGGCCGGTGCGTGGCGCGGATCCAGTTGCAGGATCATGCGGTACAACTCGTCGGCCTTTTGCGTCTGGCCGGCCTGGTGTTGTGCGACGGCGAGACCGAAGGCCTCATCTATCGCCTGCGCGACATCCTGCTGCGGTGGAGTACTGGTCGTCATAGGGCCTTTTCCGAAAGCTGCGGAGCTTCACTCGCGCATGTTCAGGGGATCGTCGCTCACACCTGCATGTTCATGATGTCGTTGTAGGCGGACACCACCTTGTTGCGCACCTGCACGGCCGTCTGGAACGAGATACTAGCCTTTTGCATGGCGATCATGGTATCTGAAAGACTGACTTTGTCGTCCCCCAGCACGAAAGCCTCCTGCATCGCCTGGGCCTGGCGCTGGGTCTGGTTGACACCGTCCAGCGACGATTTCAGCACATTGGCGAAGTCCACCCCGCCGCTGGCTGCGGTCGGCGCCTGTGCCGGCTGTCCCTGTGCCGCCGCCATCGCGGCGCGCATCTGACTCAACAGGCTATCCACATTGCTCACATTCATACTCATGGCACACCTCCGTAAATCAATAACTCGCTTTGCGAGAACCTCCTGTACCCCTCGCCCCTATGGGACGGGGGGTGAACAAGGGATTTCGTGGAGCATGCTCCACGCCTTGTGAACGGTTTCGGCTTTGCCGAAACGCGCCCTGCAAGGGAGAGAACGGATGGCCTGCTCTGCCGTCCGTTATCCATGGCGGCCACTGTACGCGCGCGGGCAAGCCTTCTAGGACCGGAAAAGCGCCCGAATTCCCCCGCTTTTCGGCCTACCGAACTTGTCCGGCGGGCAGATAATGCCCAGCATGAGGGATTGACCCTTGTTACAACCGGGTAGAAAAGCATGGCTGATACCGACACCAATATGAACCCATCGCTGGCCCGCATGCTGTTCGGCATGCCCAGTCAGCAGAAACTCGGCCTTATCGTGGCCGTGGCTTCCACGGTCGCACTTCTGGCCGGCCTGTTCATGTGGGGGCAGACCCCCGACTACCGCGTGCTCTACGCCAACATGTCCGAGCGCGACGGCGGCGCGGTCATCGAGGCACTGCAACAGCAGAACGTCCCCTACAAGTTCTCCGAAGGCGGCACCCTGATGGTCCCCGCCGACAAGGTGCACGAGATGCGCCTGCAGATGGCCGCCAAGGGCCTGCCCAAGGGCGGCGCGGTCGGCTTCGAATTGATGGAGAACCAGAAATTCGGCACCAGCCAATTCCTCGAACAGGTCAATTACCAGCGTGCGCTGGAAGGCGAACTGGCACGCTCGGTCGAGACCATGGCCTCGGTCGCCAGCGCCCGCGTGCATCTGGCCATCCCCAAACCGACCGTGTTCGCGCGCGAACAGCAGAAACCCAGCGCCTCGGTGGTACTGGCCCTGCATGCCGGCCGTTCGCTCGAAGCCGGGCAGGTCAGCTCCATCGTGCACCTGATCTCCAGCAGCGTACCCAACATGCCGTCGCAGGCCGTCACCGTGGTCGACCAGAGCGGCACCCTGCTGAGTTCCGCCCGCAGCGGCGCTTCCGAACAACTGATGGACGCCACCCAGCTCAAATACGTGCGCCAGATCGAGCAAGACTACGTCAAGCGCATCGAAGACATCCTGATCCCGATCACCGGCGCGCAGAACGTGCGCGCACAGGTCACTGCCAACCTCGATTTCTCGCAGACCGAGCAGACCGCCGAGATCTACAAGCCCAACCAGCCGCCCAACCAGGCCGCCGTGCGCAGCCTGCAGACACTGGAAACGACCAACGGCTCGACCACCACGGGCGGCGTACCCGGTGCTTTGTCCAACCAACCGCCGGTCCCGGCCACCGCCCCCATCACCACACCGGCCGCGACCGCCGCGCCGGGAACCGCGACCGCGCCGACCAACGCGCACAAGGAACTGACCACCAACTACGAAGTGGACCGCACCATCCAGCACACCAAGACGCCGACGGGCAGCATCCAGCGCCTGTCCATCGCCGTGGTGGTGAACAACCCGTCCAGCACCGACAAGGACGGCAAAGTCACTTCGCGCCCCTACACCGATGCCGAGAAAGCGCAGATCACCGCACTGGTGAAAGAGACCGTCGGCTTCGACGAGAAACGCGGCGACAGCCTCAACCTGCTCAACAGCGCCTTCAACAACGAACAGGTCGTGATCCCGGAGACACCGATCTGGAAACAGCCGGATACCATCGCGACGGCCAAGGACATCTTCAAGTTCCTGCTGATCTCGGGCGGCATCGCCTTCCTTTTGTTCGGCGTGATCAAACCCGCGTTCAAAACCATTGTCGAACAGAGTGCGGCGCAGGAAGAGGCCTGGGCGATGCCGCACCAGGCCGCACACCACGCGGGCGGCGCGACCGGACAATACGCGGCGCAGCAGGCTTCCACCTCCTACGAGGACAACCTGCAGCTCGCCAAACAACTGGCCAAGGACGACCCCAAGATCGTCGCCACGGTGGTCAAGGAATGGGTGAATAAAGAATGAGCGAAGAAGGCATAAACAAGAGCGCGATCCTGCTCATGACGCTGGGTGCCAACGAGGCTGCCGACGTGATGAAATATCTGGAGCCCAAGGAAGTGCAGAAGATCAGCGCCGCAATGGTCTCGCTGAAGAACCTGTCGCGCGACCACATCACCGAAGTGTTCGACGAGTTCCACCAGCTCGCCTCGGAAAAGACCACCATCGGCATGGATTCCAGCGAATACATCCGCGACATGCTGACCCAGGCGCTGGGCGACGACAAGGCCGCCGGCCTGCTCGACCGCATCCTGCACAACAGCGACACCAGCGGCATCGAGAGTCTGAAGTGGATGGAACCCTCCTCCGTCGCCGACCTGATCGCCAACGAACACCCGCAGATCATCGCCACCATCATGGTGCATCTGGAACCGGACCAGGCCGCCAGCGTGATGGCACTGCTGACCGAGCGCGTACGCAACGACGTGATGCTGCGCATCGCCACCCTGGACAGCGTGCAACCGACCGCCCTGCAGGAGCTGAACGACGTGCTGGTCAAACTGCTGGCCGGCAACGCCGTCGGCAAGAAGAGCATTCGCGGCGGCATCAAGACCGCCGCCGAGATCCTCAACTACATGGGCAACCAGGAAGCCGTGCTGGAATCGGTGCGCACCCACGATGCCGAGCTTGCGCAGAAGATGATGGACGAGATGTTCGTGTTCGAGGACCTGCTCGAGGTCGAGGACCGCGGCATCCAGCTGGTGCTGCGCGAAGTGCAGTCCGAATCGCTCATCGTCGCGCTCAAGGGCGCCAGCGAGGAACTGCGCGAGAAGGTATTCAAAAACATGTCGCAACGCGCCGCCGAGATGCTGCGCGAAGACCTGGAATCCAAGGGCCCGGTCAAACTCAGCGACGTGGAAGCCGAGCAGAAGGAGATCCTCAAGATCGTGCGCCGTCTGGCCGACGAAGGTCAGGTCGTGATCGGCGGCAAGGGCGAGGAAGCGTATGTCTGATGTCGTCACAGCGCCGGAGAAACTCACCGCCTGGCAACGCTGGGAACTGCCCAACTTCGAGGCAGGCGCATTGGCGAACACGGGCGGCGTACCGCTGCCCACCGCTTCGCAACTCGAGGAGATAGAAAAACTGGCGCGCGACGAAGGCTACCGCAATGGCTACGCCGAGGGCATGCAGAAGGCCTTGCAGGAGAACCAGCGGCTGGCCGCACTGATCGACGCGCTGTCGAAACAGGCGGACGAGCAAGTCGCCCAGGAACTGCTCGGACTGTCGCTGGATATCGCGCGGCAGATGCTGCACCAGGCATTGAAGGTGAACCCGGAACTGCTGCTCGGCGTGGTGCGCGAGGCCATCGGCACGCTGCCGCACTTCAACCAGGGCGCGCATCTGGTGCTGCATCCGGACGATGCCGCGCTGGTGCGCGAGCGCATGGGCGAACAACTGACCCATTCCGGCTGGAAGATTTTCGAGGACGACCGCATCGAACGCGGCGGCGCGCGCATCGAGACCGCCAACAGCCAGATCGACGCCACGCTGGAGTCGCGCTGGGACCGCGTGGTTGCGGCATTGGGGCAGGATAATTCATGGATGGTAAAAGAATGAACAACAGCCCTGACAGCATTGCGCAAAATCCTCCGCTCAGCGAAGGGCTGTCGGAGGTTGCTCCCGCAAACGGCCGCGCTGCGGTAACGAGTCGCAACCTCCACCACCAGACCTGGCAGAACGTGCTGCATCTGAACCGCGACCTGGTCGCGCAGAGCAGCCCTTTGCTGGTGAGCGGACGCCTGACCAAAGTCACCGGCCTGGTGATGGAAGCGGTCGGCCTGCGCATGGCGGTGGGCAGTACCTGCTGGATAGAATTGCCGAACAACCGCATCGAGGCGGAAGTCGTCGGCTTCGCCGGCGACAGACTGTTCCTGATGCCGGAGAACGATGTGCAGGGTCTGGTGCCCGGCGCGCGCGTGACACCCGCCGAACCGCTGCGCACCCCCGCCACCCTCGACCAACCGCAACTGCCGCGCCGCCGCACTTCCGATCTGGCGCGCCACCTGCCGGTGGGCGAACACCTGCTCGGCCGCGTGCTCGACGGCGCCGGCCGCCCGCTCGACCAGTTCGGCCCGTTGCTGGAAGGCAAGACTGCCCCGCTGCAAAGCCGCCCCATCAATCCACTCGACCGCGCCGCGATCAAGGACGCACTCGATGTCGGCGTGCGCGCCATCAACAGTCTGCTCACCGTCGGCCGCGGCCAGCGCATGGGCCTGTTCGCCGGTTCCGGCGTCGGCAAGAGCGTGCTGCTCGGCATGATGGCGCGCTACACCAGCGCTGACGTGATCGTGGTCGGTCTGATCGGCGAACGCGGCCGCGAAGTGAAGGAATTCATCACCGACATCCTCGGCAAGGAAGGCATGAAACGTTCGGTGGTGGTTGCCGCCCCGGCCGACACCAGCCCGCTGATGCGCCTGCAGGGCGCGGCCTACGCCACCACCATCGCCGAATATTTCCGCGACCAGGGCAAGAACGTGCTGCTGATCATGGACTCGCTCACCCGCTACGCCATGGCGCAGCGCGAGATCGCGCTGGCCATCGGCGAGCCGCCCGCGACCAAAGGTTATCCGCCCTCCGTGTTCGCCAAGCTGCCGCAACTGGTGGAGCGCGCCGGCAACGGCGCCGAAGGCGGCGGCTCCATCACTGCGTTCTATACCGTACTGACCGAAGGCGACGACCAGCAGGACCCGATCGCCGATTCCGCGCGCGCGATCTTGGATGGCCATATCGTGCTGTCGCGCCGCCTCGCCGAACAGGGCCACTACCCGGCCATCGACATCGAGGCGTCGATCAGCCGCGCGATGAACCATCTTGTCAGCCCGGAACATTTCCAGCAGGTGCAACGTTTCAAGCATCTGTATGCGCACTACCAGCGCAACCACGACCTCATCAGCGTCGGCGCCTACGTGCAGGGCAGCGACCCTTTGCTCGACAGGGCTATCGCGCTGTATCCGCACATGGAACATTTCCTGAAACAGGGAATGTACGAATCAGAGGCATATACTGCCAGTATGGGAAAGTTCTCCGAACTGTTCCCGAACGAAGGTTGATGAACAAAGATGATCAAGCCATTCACACTGCAACCGCTGGTCCATCTGGCACAACAACGCAACGATGCCGCCACCAAGAAACTCGGCCTGCTCAACCAGCAACACCAGAGCGCGCAGGCCAAGCTCGACGCGCTGCTGCAATACCGCAAGGACTATCAGGCGCAGTTTCAGGAAGAAGCAAAGAAGGGGATGGCCCCGGCCGACATGAGGAACTTTCAGGACTTCATCGACCGTCTCGACCAGGCCGTCAAACAGCAGACTGCGGCTATCGAAAAAACCAAGGCCGGCGTGCAGACCGGACGCACCGAGTTAATGGACACCACGCGCAAGATGAAGTCGTTCGACACGCTGGCGCAGCGTCACCTCGACGCCGAGAAGAAGCTCGAGGCGAAATCCGAACAACGCACGCAGGACGAATTCACCGGACGTTTTGCCGCCCACCGCGCGGCGGCCAAAGACGGCGACAAATGATCACAGGAGCGACACCATGACCAATCTGCCCATCACTGCCAGCACCGCACAGACTGCCGCACCCGGCAAACAGTCCGCCAACGCCAACGATAACGCCGACGCGACCACGCAACCGTTCGGCGAAGTGCTGGCGCGCCAGATCGCCACACCGGAAGTGAAGGTCGCCAAAAAAGACGACAAGCTCGCCGTCGACCTGGCCGCGCAGATCTCCGGTGAAACGACCGATATCAAAAAGGACGACAAGGCTGCGGCGGAAGTCGCCAGCACCTTACCGGCCGACATGCTGGCCGCGCTGCTACCGCAAGCCATGAACACCACGGTTGCCGCCCCCGCGGGTACCAAGACCGATGCCGATACCACCGCCGCCTTGCAGGGCCGGATAGGCGTGGCCGCGCGCAAAGCGGACAGCGCCGCCGGCGTCCAGACCGAAGTCACGAGCAAGGCCGCACCGCTGGCTGCCGCCGAACCGCAGCTCAAGGAACAGTCCTTCGCCGCCACGCTGGCGAGTTCGGCCGCCCGCACCGCGACCAGCACGGAGGCCCTTGCCGTTGCCCGCGAAGCGAGCGCTGCCGCCACGGTCGCCGCCGCAGCCTCGGTCGCCGCGCAGCAACCGAATACCACGGCGATGGCCACGATCCAGAACGCTGCCGGCATCGCCGCCCCGGTCGTGCAGGCCGCCACTCTGACGGTCAGCACACCCGTCAATCAGGCACGTTGGGGCGACGAGTTCAGCCAGAAGATCACCTGGCTGGCTTCTTCCAAAATGGACCAGAGCGCCGAACTGCACCTCAACCCGCCGCAACTGGGCCCGCTGGACGTGGTACTCAAGGTGAGCGGCGACCAGGCCACCGCCCTGTTCACCTCGCCGCATGCGGCGGTGCGCGAGGCGATCGAACAGGCGCTGCCGCGCTTGCGCGACATGCTGGCCGACAACGGCATCACGCTGGGCAACGCCACGGTCAGCGACCAGGCACCGCGCGAACAGAACAAGTCCGATGCCCAGCGCACGGCCGGCAACACAGACAACGAACTGCGCGATACGGCTGCCGGGGGAAACAATGCAGCCCGGGTATCCCCAATCTCGCGGCATAACGGTATAGTGGACACATTCGCCTGACGGGGGAATTGGGGCCGGATTACGCGCTTATTCCCCCGATGCCAGACGAGGGAAAACACGATAATCCAAACTGACCGAGAGGAATTTCACAGATGGCAACGAAACCAACCAAACCCGCCGCTCCAGCCGCCAAAGACGAGGCCCCTGCAGCAGCACCGCCCAAAAGCAAGAAGATGCTGATCATCATCATCGTCCTGCTGCTGTTGGGCATTGCCGGCGGTGCAGGCTGGTTCTTCAGCAAAGGCAGCGCGCCGGAGGGCGAACATGCCGAGGCGGCCAAGGAAGAGTCCCATCTCGAAGCCAAATTCGTCCCGCTGGGCGAGAATTTCACCGTCAACCTGCAACGCGAAGAAGGCGACCAATACCTGCAAGCCGGCATCACGCTGAAGATCCTGCAACCGGAACTGGAAGAGAAGATCAAGGCCACCATGCCCGAGATCCGCAGCAAGCTGCTGTTCCTGCTCTCAGGCAAGTATCCGTCCGAATTGCAGACTGCCGAAGGCAAGAAGAAATTGATCGCCGAGATCATCGCCGAGACCGATGCCGTGCTGGGACTGGGCACTGCCCCCGCTGCCCACACCGCCGCTCCCGCGCATGAAACAGGACACGAAGCCGCCGCCTCCGGCGCAGCCTCCGCACCGGTAGCAGCACACGCCGTTGCGGCCGACAAACCCAAGACCACAGGCGTGGTGGACGTGTTGTTCACCTCATTCATCATCCAGTGACCATGAGCTGATGCCATGAGCAATGAATTCCTCTCCCAGGACGAAGTCGACTCGCTGTTGCGGGGCGTCACCGGCGAAGCCGAAGAAAGCAAGTCGGATGCGCCGGAGGGAGGGGTGCGTCCCTATAACATGGCGACGCAGGAACGCATCGTGCGCGGGCGCATGCCCACGATGGAGATCATCAACGAGCGCTTCGCGCGCCTGTTCCGCATCGCGCTGTACAACTTCATCCACCGCTCCTCCGAAGTCTCGGTAGGCCCGGTGAAGGTGATGAAGTTCTCCGAATTCATCCGCAATCTGCCGGTGCCCGCCAACCTCAACCTGGTGCAGGTCAAACCGCTGCGCGGCAACGCCCTGTTCATCTTCGACCCCAACCTGGTGTTCATGGTGGTCGACAGCCTGTTCGGCGGCGACGGACGTTTCCACACCCGCGTCGAGGGCCGCGAGTTCACCCAGACCGAGCACCGCATCATCCAGAAACTGCTGGAGGTGGTGTTCCAGGCCTACGGAAAATCGTGGGAGACCGTGCAGAAACTGGAGTTCGAATTCCAGCGTTCGGAAGTGAACCCGCAGTTCGCCAACATCGCCACGCCGAACGAGGTGGTGGTGGTGACGACCTTCGAGGTCGAGTTCACCGGCGTCGGCGGCTCCATCCACATCTGCATGCCCTACGCGATGATCGAGCCGATCCGCGAACTGCTCTACAGCACCATGCAGGGCGACCATGTGATCGCCGACAAGCGCTGGCTGCACATGCTCTCGAAACAGATCCAGTCGGCCGAGGTCGATCTCACCGCCGTGCTCGGCCATGCCGAGAGCAATCTCGAACATGTGCTGAGGATGCGCGTCGGCGATGTCATCCCGCTGGAGGTGGAAGAAAACATCCAGGTGCTGGTCGACAACGTACCGGTGATGGAATGCAAATACGGCGCGTCCAACGGACAGTACGCGCTACGGGTGGAAAAGATGCTGGCCACGGAAAGTGGCGAGCCGCTAATGGGAGGAAGAAATCATGGCTGAAGAGACCAAAGAACAGATCAGTGCGGACGATTGGGGTGCCGCCATGGCGGAACAGGCTTCCACCGAACCGGCTGCCGCAGCGCAACCGCATGTGTTCGAGCAGTTCGGCGGAGCCGGCGGCGCGACCGCGCACAACGACCTGGACATGATCCTCGACATCCCGGTGCAGCTCACCGTGGAACTGGGACATACCAAGATGCCGATCAAGAACCTGCTGCAACTGGCACAGGGCTCGGTGGTGGAACTGGCCGGCATGGCGGGCGAACCGCTGGACGTGCTGATCAACGGCTTCCTCATCGCACAGGGTGAAGTGGTGGTGGTGAACGACAAGCTCGGCATCCGTCTCACCGACATCATTACGCCGTCCGAGCGTCTGCGCCGCCTCAACAAGTAAGAAAACTACTGCGCTCGACATGGCGTTGTTGCTCAATGGCTCAGGATGCTCGTTTACAACAAGTAAACTCCGCTCCTTCGCCATCTCGCGCCTAGCCCTGTCTTCGCTCGCTACGTTTTCCGCGATCATTATCTGGAGCCATTCTAAATGTTGAAACGCCTCACTTCAGTCTCGGCGCTATTTTCATCCTCGCTCGCCTTCGCCGCCGACACAGTGCGGCCGGCCTACACCCCGCCCGCTCCGGCGCTCACTTCGGGCAGCATCCTGCAAGTGATCTTCAGCCTGCTGCTGGTGCTGGCTGCCGTGGTGGTCGTAGCCTGGCTGCTCAAGCGCATCAACCAGCCGCTGCAAGGCGCGGGTAACGCGCTCAAGATCATCAGCGGTGTCGCCGTGGGCCAGCGCGAACGCATCGTACTGGTCGAAGTGAACGACACCTGGCTGGTGGTCGGCGTCGCGCCCGGACAGGTGAACGCGCTGCACAGCATGCCGAAAGGCAGCCTGCCGTCGACTTCCAACGCACAGACCGGCGACGACAACAAATTCCAGATGTGGCTGAAGCAGATGATGGAGAAGCGCAATGCATAAATCCCGACACAGCGCCCTTAGCCCCTCTCCCGCAAGCGGGAGAGGGGTTGGGGTGAGGGGCGCAAGCTACACTCCAGGTGCCATTGCCATCACCGCCCCTCATCCCCAGCCCTTCTCCCGCTTGCGGGAGAAGGGAGCCATGTACTTCCGCATCATTCCGTGGCTGATCGTCTTTTCTCTGTTGGTACTTGCTGCTCCCGCGCAGGCCGCCGAGACCGGCATGCTCGCACTGACCAGCACCCCCGCCCCCGGTGGCGGCCAGACCTACACGCTGAGCCTGCAGACGCTGATCCTGATCTCGTCGCTCACTTTCCTGCCCGCCATCCTGTTGATGATGACCGGCTTCACCCGCATCATCATCGTGCTGGGCCTGTTGCGCTCCGCCATCGGCACGCCGTCTTCTCCGCCGAACCAGGTACTGATCGGCCTGTCGCTGTTCCTCACCTTCTTCGTGATGGCGCCGGTGTTCGACAAGATCTACACCGATGCCTACCTGCCATTCAGCCAGAACAAGATCACGCTGGAGCAGGCGTACGAAAAAGGCAGCGCGCCACTGAAGACCTTCATGCTGCGGCAGACGCGCGAAGCCGACCTCGCGCTGTTCGTGCGCATCTCGGAAAGCCCGCCCCTGGAAAGCGCGGAAGACGTGCCGCTGAAGATACTGGTGCCCGCCTATGTCACCAGCGAGCTGAAGACCGCGTTCCAGATCGGCTTCGTGGTGTTCATCCCCTTCCTCATCATCGACATGGTGGTGGCCAGCGTGCTGATGTCCATGGGTATGATGATGCTGTCACCCGCCATCATCTCGCTGCCGTTCAAGATCATGCTGTTCGTGCTGGCAGACGGCTGGAATCTGCTCATCGGCTCGCTCGTGCAGAGCTTCTACACGTGAGGAAGAGATGACTCCCGAATCAGTCATGACCATAGGGCAGCAGGCACTGGAGATCACACTCATGGTGTCCGCTCCGCCGCTGCTCACCGCCCTCATCATCGGCCTGGTCGTCAGCATCTTCCAGGCGGCGACACAGATCAACGAGATGACACTGTCGTTTATCCCCAAGCTGATCGGCATGTTCATCGTGCTCATCATCTCCGGCCCGTGGATGATGAGCATCCTGCTGGACTACATGACACGGTTGTTCAGCAGTATTCCGTACATGGTGGGTTAGCCAAGTGATCAGCTTCACCAGCGCTCAACTCACTGCCTGGTTCGCTGCCTTCATCTTTCCGCTCGCCCGCATTCTGGCGCTCATCGCCAGCGCCCCCATCCTCGGCAACCGGCAAGTTCCCGCGCGCATCAAGGTCGCGCTGGCATTTGCCATCACCGTGATCGTGGCGCCCACGCTGGACATCCCCCCCGATCTCGATCCCGCTTCCGCGCAGGGGCTGCTCGTGCTGGTGCAACAGATCGTTGCCGGGTTGGTCATGGGATTCGCCATCCGCCTCGTATTCACCGCGGTAGAGATGACCGGCGACCTGGCCGGCATGCAGATGGGTCTGGGTTTCGCCACCTTCTACGATCCGCAGAACGCTTCCTATCTGCCCGTGCTGGCACAGTTCCTCGGCATCATCGCCGCGCTCACCTTTCTCGCCATGGACGGGCATCTGTACATGCTCGCCGCACTGGCGGACAGCTTCCACTCCTTCCCCATCAGCGCGACCCCGCCCTCTGCCGGCGCGTTCCGCACCCTGGTGGAATGGGGCGGTGCCATGTTCAGCCATGCGGTACAACTCGCGCTGCCGCTGATCGGCGCATTGCTGATCACCAACCTGGCGCTCGGCATCCTCACCCGCAGCGCGCCGCAACTCAACATCTTCGCGGTCGGCTTCCCCATCACGCTGGCGGTCGGCTTCATCACGCTGATGCTGATGCTGCCCTTCCTCGCCCCGCTGCTCGGTGTCTTCGTAAGGGAAGGACTCGACGTCATCTCGCGCGTGATGCTGCAGGCAGGCACACACTAGCCCTTCCCGCTTGCGCCGCCTCTCCGGCAAATCTTAAGTAATATTTAAGACAACGCGCGCATACTCCCGGCATCTGGTAGTAACCCAAGGGCCGCGGAATATGACCTCACTTTCATTACTGCTCTGGATCGTGTCGGGGATCGTGCTGCAACTGGCGATCTACTTCGGTATCGGCTTCTGGCGCCATTGGCAGGGCTATCAGGCGCTGCGTGAAAGCGCAACAGAATCGGGTCTGACCGTTTCGCCGGTGGCAGCGAGTGCCATGCCGGAAGAAGCGCCGCTGTCGGCATGGTCTGGCTACCGCACTTTCAGCGTCGAGCGCAAAATCATCGAAGATGCCGCCCAATCCGTGTGCTCGTTCTATCTCGTGCCGGAAGATGCACAACCGCTGCCATCCTTCCTGCCCGGCCAGTTCCTGACCTTCCGCCTCGATGTACCCGGCACTGCAGCGACCGAACAGATCGTCCGCTGCTATTCGCTGTCGGATGCGCCGCGCGCGGACGGCTACCGCATCTCGGTCAAACGCGCCGTGCCGCCCAGGGACTGCGAGGTGCCGCCGGGTCGTTCATCCAACCATCTGCACGACCACATTGCCGTCGGCAACCGCCTGCAGGTGCGCGCGCCCTCGGGACATTTCCATATCGACCGCAGCGATGCGCCGGTGGTGCTGATCGGCGGGGGTATCGGCATCACGCCGATGCTCTCGATGCTGAACTGGTGCCTCGCCGAGCAACCCGGACGCGAGGTCTGGTTGTTCTACGGTGTGCGCAACAGTCGAGAGCAGGTGATGAAGGCCCAGCTCGAAACGTTGGCGGTCGAACACCCGAACTTCCATTTGTGGCTATGCTTCAGCGACCCGCTGCCGGAAGATCGGGCTGGACATGACTTCCAGCACCAAGGCCGCGTCGACGTCAGCCTGTTGCGCACGCAATTGCCGCTCAGGCCCTATCACTTCTATATCTGCGGGCCGACGCCGATGATGGATAGTCTCGTCACGGCGCTGGAGGATTGGGGCGTGCCGGAAGCGCGCATCCATTTCGAGGCCTTCGGCCCCGCTTCGATCAAGCGTCGGTTGGGGGCTGTTCCCACGACGGCAGATCAGGTAACGCGGAACGATATCGTCGTCACCTTCGCTAAATCAGGCAAGCAGTTGGCGTGGCAGCCCGCGTCCGGCAGCTTGCTCGAATTCGCCGAAGCCAATGGCATTGCCGTCTACTCGGGTTGCCGGGCCGGCGGCTGTGGCAGTTGCCAGACGACGATCCAGTCAGGCGAAGTCGCCTATCGCAATCCGCCGGATTACGACCCGGAGCCGGGGAGTTGCCTGCTCTGTGTCTGTTCGCCAAAAACCAGCGTGACTCTGGAGGCATAGATGACATCTTCGCTCTGGCGCCGGCATGTGTTGCCCTTCACCCTGCTGCTCGGCCTGCTGGCGGCGGCTACGCTGGCCGGCGATTACCTGCTGCATCGCCTGAATCTGGTCTGGGTCGGCCGCTACCTCGGCATTCCCGGCACGCTCCTGATCATCGGTTCGCTGGTCTATTCGCTGAGGAAGCGCAAACTCATCACGGCGGGCAATCCAAAAACCCTGCTGACTCTGCATGAGATCGGCACTTGGCTGGGTTCGCTGATGGTGCTGATTCATGCCGGCATCCACTTCAACGCCATCCTGCCCTGGCTGGCGACGGTGGCCATGGGCGTAAATGTTATCAGCGGCATGGTCGGCAAGCTGCTCCTCGGTCGTTCGCGCGAGCACGTGCTGGGACAGCGCGACCATTACCAGTTGCGTGGTTTGTCGAAAGTCGAGGTGGAGCGCGCGGTGTTCTGGGATGCGGTGACGCTCGACGCCATGAACCAATGGCGCAAGGTGCACATTCCGATCTTCATCGTCTTCGCCGTGCTGTCGCTGGGTCACATCATCAGCATCTTCCTGTTCTGGGGCTGGGCATGAACCGCACCGTCAAGTTCGTGCTGGCCGTCAATCTGCTCGTGCTGGCAGTGCTGGCCTTCGTCTATCCCCATCTGATGGTCGGGCCGGGCAAGCTGATTCCCGGACACAGCGAACTCGAGGCGGATTGCTTCGCCTGCCATACCGCCTTCACGGGCGTCGCTTCCGACCGCTGCATCGGTTGTCACAAGCCGGAGGACATCGGTCGTCTCACCACGCTGGGCCTGCCCATCGAAAAGCCGCTGACCTCGACGCCCTTTCACCAGAAGCTGACCCGCCAGGACTGCGTGGCCTGCCACAGCGACCATGCTGGGGTGAAACGCTTCCGTCCGACGGGGCATTTCAATCATCGCCTGCTGGAAAAGGCAACGCGCGACGAATGCCAAAGCTGCCACAAGTCGCCCAAGGACGCCTTGCATCAGCAAATTACCGGCAATTGCAGCCAGTGCCACAGCCAGGACAAGTGGACGCCGGCGACCTTCGACCACGCCAAATATTTCGAGCTTGATCGCGACCACAATGTCCGCTGCGTGACCTGCCATGTGCGCAACGACTACAGCCGCTATACCTGCTACGGCTGCCACGAGCACACGCCGGACAACATCCGTCGCAAGCATATCAAGGAAGGCATCCGCGATTACGACAACTGCGTCGAATGCCACCGCAATGCCGACGAGCACGATATTCGCGGCCCTTATGGACGAAATGAGGGCACAGGTGAAAGGAAGCGTGAAGGCAAGCGCGACGGCAAGAAACATGACGACGATTGACCGTGGAATTGCGCGCTCTACCTTTGTTTCGACGCACCCGCTGACAGAAAGCCCGTCGACATGTTGTCCCCCGCGCTGAAGCGTTACGCCTGGCTGTCCATCGCGGCAGCGCTTGCGACCATTATCCTGAAGGGGCTGGCGTGGTGGCTGACCGGGTCGGTCGGCTTGCTGTCCGACGCGATCGAATCGTTTGTCAATCTTGCCGGTGCGCTGATGGCGCTCTGGATGCTGACGCTGGCGACGACGCCAGCGGACGACAGGCATGCCCACGGCCACGGCAAGGCAGAGTATTTTTCCAGTGCCTTCGAGGGCTTCCTGATCGTGCTGGCGGCCTTCAGCATCGGCTATACCGCCATCGACCGCCTGATGAATCCTCAACCGCTCGAAGCGGTGGGGATCGGTTTGCTGATTTCCGTGGTGGCTTCGGTCATCAATTTCGCCACGGCCCGTATCCTGATGGCGGTGGGACGCCAGCACAACTCGATCACCCTGGAAGCCGACGCCCATCACCTGATGACCGACGTGTGGACGTCGGCAGGTGTCATTGCCGGTGTTGGTCTGGTCTGGCTGACCGGCTGGCTGTGGCTCGACCCGGTGATTGCCCTGCTGGTGGCGGCGAACATCATCTGGACGGGCTGGCAACTGATGCAACGCTCGGCGGCGGGGCTGATGGATGTTTCCCTGCCGGCGGAGTCGATCGAGCGGATCGAGGCGGTACTGGCGAAATATCGTGCGCAGGGCCTCGACTTCCATGCCTTGCGTACCCGTCAGGCAGGCAGCCGGGCCTTCGTGAGCCTGCATGTGCTGGTACCGGGACAATGGACGGTGCAACGGGGGCATGACTGGTGCGAACGCATCGAAGCGGATATTTACACAGCGCAACCGCATGTGCATGTCACGACGCATCTCGAACCCATTGAAGACCCGGTGTCCATGGTCGACCAGGGGCTCGACCGCCCGCAATGAACCTAATCTGACCTGAGCCCGAAAGTCGCCCCTGGCGGGACGGCGCTCGGGGAATGTGTGGGATGCCGTCCGGTTCAGTGGGTGATCGGCTGAAAGCCGGGGTCGTCGAAATACTTGCCGTAATTGTCCAGCGCGCCGAGCACCTTGATCGCACCATCCCTGGGCTTGGCCCGCTTCGCCTTGCCGGCCATCTGCTCCGCGCCGGCCAGCAGATCGGCGACGATGATGTGCAGCTGGGCGTCGGCCTTGGGTTCCAGCTT
Source organism: Sideroxyarcus sp. (assembly GCA_030651895.1). Taxonomy (GTDB): domain Bacteria; phylum Pseudomonadota; class Gammaproteobacteria; order Burkholderiales; family Gallionellaceae; genus Sideroxyarcus. Next base: position 134,760 of record JAUSBR010000002.1, read on the forward strand.
GCAGTTGGCGATGATGACACTCACAGCGCCTTCCACCTGATGTGCCAGACCGCCGTAACCGCTGGCCGGAAACCGGTTTTTGTGAATGGCATCGAGGTTTTTCGCCAGCGACTGGCGAAGGTCGCCGATGGCCTTGCGCAGCGTTGCGTCGGTTTCCCATTTCTTGCCGGCATTGAGTTGCAGGGTGGCGGTGGCGTCGCCATGGTCATGCGCCGCCTTGTTGGCGGCCAGGGCAGGTCCGGCGGCGGCCAGGGAAATCACGGTCAGGGCAGTCAGGATGTTGCGTTTCATGTGCGTTGTTCTCCATGCGGGTTGTCGATGGAAGCCGGCGTTTGCCGGCCTCCCCTGCTTCAACGAACTGCCGATGGAAATGTTCCAGTGCGGCGCTTAGTCGCGATGTAGCCGCTCTATCGTCGACGGCCCGGCGGGCTGGTCGAGCAGTAGTTGCGCGAGCCGTACGCGCTGCTCGGGATTCAGCAATTCCCGCTCTAGCAACAACTGCTGGATCACCCGCTTCTGTTGCTCGTCCTGCAGGTGCGCGATGGCGGCGCGCTCGGCATCGATCAGCGCCGGGTCGGGAGTGTCTGCAAAAATCGCGTGGATCATTCGGTCGCGATGGCCGTGGATCGCCGCCGCGCTGGCGCCGAGCTGCACAAGGAAGGTTGCTTCCGACGCGTGCCACTGACGCACTTGTTCCCCGGTCAGTTGCAGATAGCGTGGCAGGCCAGGAAAGCTTTCGGTGCCCAGTGTGCGATAGGCGACGGCGCCGAGCACGCCGATGTTGATGAGCAGCGAAACGGCCAGCATGGCACGCAGTAAAGTGGGTTTCATTTTCTTGCTCCCTTGCTATAGCAGGATTCCGGGCCGAGGCACAGGCCGCCTGGCGGCAGGGTGTCGAATACGCTCATCGCCGTCACGCGCGGCATGGCCGCTGCGCCGCCGAACAGTGCCGAACCCATGCCAAAGCCGATGGTGAGGGAGATGGCGATGGAGGCCGCCGCGCCGATGGATACCGGCAGCAGCCCCCACCAGCCCGCGGCACCTTGCTTGTCATGTGGTCGCGGGGCGGCGGCGAGCCGCCCTTCGATTACCCCGGCCAGATCGAACCCCAGGTTTTCTTCCGGTAGCCTGCCGAAGTCCGCCGTCAGGGCCTGCAACGCGGCCAGACGGGACGCGCACTGCGGGCATGCGGCGAGGTGGGCGGCCACCCGATGGCGCTCGGCGATGCCAAGTTCCCCATCGAGATAGATGGACAGAGCAATCATGTCAGGTTCGTGTTCGGTCATTTCATTTCTCCCCGGCGTGGTGCCGATAGTGGGCAAGGACGGCGACGCGCGCGCGGGCCAGGCGCGATTTCACGGTACCCTCGTTGATATCCAGCGTCGCCGCGATCTCGGTGTAGCTCATCCCTTCCAGTTCGCGCAGCAGCAGGATTTCGCGCTGTTCGACGGGTAGTTCGCGCAAGGCGCGTTCCAGCAGCGCAATGCGTTGCCGCCCCGCCAGTTGTTCCTCGGGGAGCGGCGCCCCATCACGCGGGTCGCAGGCTCCCCCCTCCGGCAGGCAGGCGTCGAGCGGCACAAACTCGACGCACTGACGACGGCGCAAGACATCGAGCGTGGCATTGCGCGCGATCTGGAACAGCCAGGTGCCGAAACGCGCGTCCGGCCGCCAGCCGGGCAAGGCCAGAAATGCCTTGATGAAGGTCTCCTGCGTCAGATCCATGGCTTCGTCGCGGGCGCCGTTCATGCGCAGGATGAAACGAAACACGCGGTCCTGGTAACGGCGGACCAGCAGGGTGAATGCCTGCCGGTCGCCGGCCTGGGCCCGGACAGCAAGTTCGTTTTCCTCATCGTCCATCCTTCGGGTCATCCGTTCCGCCTGGTTTCGACCGACGCAGCCATTGTGCCTTTTCTTGAAACGAACCACGGCTGGAAAAGTTCCCCTTAAGCCTGGCATAAGGAAGTGCTAAGCCGGGCTTAAGCCGGGGCCGCCACACTGCGGGCCATGTTCAACACGCCAGAAGGAGACTGATCATGAAAAGCGCCATCGTCATCCTGGCAGGCCTGTGCGCTGCAACCGTACAGGCCGCCACACCCGCCGATCTGTTGACCGGCTATCACACCGCAGCCGCGCAACAGACCGCCGGCTTCCAGCCTTCCGCCCAGCGCGGCGCGGCATTTCACACCCGCAACTTCGGTGTTTCAGCGAAGCTAGCCTCATGCGCGAGTTGTCACACCGACAATCCGGCGCAGGCCGGACGCCATGTCGTCACCGACAAGCCGATCAAACCGCTGGCGCCCGCCGCGAATGCGGAACGCTTAACCGACCCCGCCAAGGTGGAAAAGTGGTTCAAACGCAACTGCACCGAAGTCGTCGGCCGCGAATGTTCCGCCGCCGAAAAGGCCGATTACATCGCTTACGTTACTGGAGGACGCTGACATGAAAAGAGTCCTGTTGTTCGTTGCATTGCTCCCCTTGGCCGCCTACGCCGACGACCTGCGCCCGCTGCACGCTGCGCCGCCGGCCTTCCAGGCCGAATGCGGGAGCTGCCATGTCGCCTTCCCGCCGCAGCTGATGATCGCGGACGACTGGCGGCGCGTGATGAGTTCGCTCGACAAGCACTACGGCGACAATGCCGGCCTCGACGAGAAAACGCGTCAGACCCTCGAGGACTTTCACGTCCGCCATGCGGGCGGCAGAAAAGTCGGCGCTGGCAGGACGGCACAGGCCGGCGAGCCGCCACGGCTGACGCAGACGGACTGGTTCCAGCGCGAGCATCGCAAAGTGTCGCGCACCGACTGGACCCATGAAAAGGTCAAGACGCCGGCCAATTGCGCGGCCTGCCACACGAAGGCGGCGGAGGGCAGCTATCGCGAGCGCGAAATCGTCATGCCCGATGGCCGACGCTGGAAGGACTGAAATGGACAAAGTGCTGATCTGGGACTGGCCGGTGCGCATTGGCCACTGGTTGCTGGTCGGCGCTTTCGCGCTGGCGTGGATCACCGGCGAGAGCGAAGAATGGCGCCTGGTACATGCTTTCGCCGGCGGCACGGTTGTCGGCGTCATCCTGTTCCGCCTGCTCTGGGGCCTGGTCGGGACAAGGCATGCGCGCTTTGCTAGCTTCGTGCGCGGCCCGCGTGCGGTGCTGGGCTATGTCCTTGGCTTGCTGCGGCGTGATGAATCCCACTATGCCGGCCACAATGCCGCTGGCGGCTGGGCCATCGTCGCCTTGTTGAGCCTGGGCTTGTTGACCGGTGCCAGTGGCTGGCTTGTCTATCAAGACAGCGGTGGGGAGTGGCTGGAGGAAGTGCATGAAGCGCTGGCGTCGGGCATGCTGGGCGTGGCCCTGCTGCACGTGGTCGGCGTCGTCGTCAGCAGTCTTGCCCATCGCGAGAATCTGGTGCGGGCGATGTTCACCGGCTTGAAGCAGGGTCGGCACGACGAGGCAATTGCCAATTCCCGCCCGCTGACGGTTGTGTTGCTGCTCGGCTGGGTGGCTCTCTGCGCCTGGTGGCTGACGCGCTAAGATCGCGGCATGCGCATACTCCTTGCCGAAGACGATCCGCAACTGGGTGATGGCCTGACCGTCGGCCTGCGTCAGGATGGCTATGCCGTCGATTGGGTGAAGGACGGCATTGCCGCCGACCTCGCCCTCAAGAGCGAGAGCTTTGACCTGCTGGTGCTCGATCTCGGACTGCCGCGCCTGGCCGGCCTGGAAGTGCTGGCGCGCCTGCGTGGGCGCGGGCAGACGCTGCCGGTGCTGATTTTGACCGCACGCGACGCGACCGGCGACAAGATCGCCGGACTCGACGGCGGCGCCGACGATTACCTCGTCAAGCCGATCGACCTCGACGAGTTGGCGGCACGCGTGCGGGCGCTGGCGCGGCGCACGGCGGGTCGCGCGGCGCCCTTGCTGCGGCATGGCGATCTGGTGCTCGATCCCGCCGCCCGCCAGGTCACGCGGGCCGGAACGGCCGTGGAGCTTTCGGCGCGCGAATTCTCGCTGCTCCAGACTCTGCTGGAAAACCGCGGCCGGGTCATGACGCGTGCCCAGCTCGAAGGCGCGCTCTATGGCTGGCGCGACGAACCGGACAGCAATGCACTCGAAGTGCATATCCATCATTTGCGCAAAAAACTCGGCGCCGACCTGATCAAGACGCTGCGCGGCGTGGGCTACATGGTCGCCAAATCATGATTACGCAGACGCGCTGGTTCTCGTTGCGCCGCCGCCTGATCGTGTGGTTGCTGGGTGGCGTCACCGTGGGCTGGCTGGCGGCGATGGGCGTTATTTACTTCGAGGCGCGCCAGGAACTGGCCAAGCTGCACAAGTATGAGGAAAAACACGATCGTCACGAAGTCCGGGATCGCTTGCGCCATGAGCTTGACGAACATTTCATCGAGGGCTTGCTGACCCCCCTGCTGTTTGGGTTGCCGTTGCTGGGTGGCTGGATCTGGTTCGCCACGCGGCGCGGCCTCGCACCGCTCGATGACGTCGCCACCGAACTCGGCAAGCGCGCGCCCGAGCGTCTCGACCCGGTGGTGCCCGCCGTCGCGCCGCGCGAGATTCGGCCGCTGCTCGAAGCGTTGAACACGCTCTTTGCCCGCGTCGAACGGGCACTCGACAATGAGCGCAGCTTCACCGCCGACGCAGCCCACGAACTGCGCACGCCGCTGGCGGCCATCGCCGCCCAGGCCCAGGTCGCCTTGCGCGCACGCGACGCGGCGGAACGCGATCATGCCATCGCGCAACTGGCTGCCAGTGCGCGTCGCGCCAGTCATCTGGTCGAGCAATTGCTGACGCTCGCCCGGCTCGATCCGGCCGCAAATTTGCCGATGAGCGAGGTGCGGCTTGATACGCTGGCAGCCGAGGTGTGCGCCGACCACGGTGCAGCGGCACTGGAAAAAAATATCGCGCTCGAACTCTCTGCGCCGGCGCCGGTCAGCTTGATGGCCAACGACGGCATGCTGCGCATCCTGCTGCGCAACCTGCTCGACAATGCCGTGCGCTATACGCCGGCGGGTGGGCAGGTGCGCGTTGCCGTCGCGGAGAAGGGGAGCGAAGTGCTGCTGACCGTCAGCGATAGCGGACCGGGCATTCTTGCCGACCAGCGTGCCCAGGCGCTGCGGCGCCTGCATCGCCTGGCCGGCCAGGAAATCGAAGGCAGCGGCTTGGGCTTGTCCATCGTCGCACGTATCGCCGAGCTGCATGGCGCGCGTCTCGAACTGGCCGACGGGATCGGTCAGCCGGGTCTGACCGTGCGACTGACGTTTACGCGCTAGTCAAAAGTCGGCGCTGGCGGGATGGCGCTTTGCGGGCGGAAGCCCATGTGCATCGTTCAGGCGGGCGAGGAAGGCACCTTGCTTCCCCGGCGGCAGCGGAATAAAGACGCGATGGCCGCTACCGGGCGCGGTGGCGACTGCTGACGCCGTCCCGTCAGCGCCGACTTTCAGCATGCGTTCGATCCGCAGCGTGCGGTTGCCGGCGGGGTGGATCAACTCGACGTGGTCGCCGACCGCAAAGCGGTTTTTCACCTCGATTTCCGCCAGACCATCCAGCCGGTAAGCGATCACGTCCCCGACGTAAAGTTGGCTGCCCATCTGGGAGAGGCCGCTGAGATAGTTCTGATATTCGCGGTCGGGATGGCGCTCGTAAAAACCGGCGGTATAGCCGCGATTGGCGAGGCTGTCGAGGTCGGCGACCAAGCTGGCGTCGTAGGGCCGGACGGCTACGGCGTCGTCGACAGCGCGCCGGTAGGCCTGACAACTGCGCGCGACGTAATAGGCCGACTTGGTGCGCCCTTCGATCTTTAGCGAATCGACACCGATGTCCACCAAACGCTCGACGTATTCGATGGCGCGCAGGTCTTTCGAGTTGAGGATGTAGCTGCCGTGTTCATCTTCCTCGATGGGCATCAACTGCCCAGGGCGGGTTTCCTCTTCGATCAGTCGATATTTCCAGCGGCAGGAATTGGTGCAACTGCCCTGATTCGGATCGCGGTGATTGAAATAGCCAGACAGCAGGCAGCGGCCGGAATAGGCGACGCACAGCGCGCCATGCACGAAAACTTCCAGCTCGATGTCCGGGCATGCCTGGCGAATTTCGGCAATCTCGTCGAGCGACAACTCGCGGGACAAAATGACGCGCGCCACGCCCAGCGAGCGCCAGAACCTGACCGCCGCGTAATTCACCGTATTCGCCTGCACGGAGAGGTGAATCGGCATGTCCGGCCAGGTTTCGCGAACCATCAGCATCAGGCCGGGGTCGGCCATGATCAGCGCGTCGGGTTGCAGCGCCACCACCGGCGCCATGTCCGCCAGATAGGTCTTGAGCTTGGCGTTGTGCGGGGAAATGTTGCTGACGACATAAAACTTGCCGCCCCGTTCATGGACCCGTGCGATACCTGTCGCGAGGTTTTCCAGCTTGCCGAATTCGTTGTTGCGTACCCGCAAGGAATAACGCGGCTGCCCCGCGTAGACGGCCGTGGCGCCATAGTCCAGGGCCGTGGCGGCCATGTTCAGGCTGCCGGCGGGGGCGAGGAGTTCGGGGGTGCGCATGTGCTCAACCAATCAAATTGTCGTGGGCGATGGGAGTCGCTTGCTTGTTTATGACTTGCGGGTTTTCAGGTCGGCGGTAAAGCCGATGGGGCGGCTCGGCTTGGTCGGGACGCTCGTCAGTTGCCGGATCGCGTCGATCAGGCCGGCGATCGCCTGATCGTGGGTGGAGAGCTTGCGCTCCAGTTCATCCAGACGCTCAGACAGTTCGCGGCTGCTGGCCAGCAGCTCGCGCAACTGGACAAAGGCGCGCACGACGAAGACGCTCATTTCCACGGCGCGCGGCGCGTTGAGGACGGAGGCGGCCATGATGGCGCCGTGCTCGGTGAAGACATAGGGGAGGTATTTCCGATGCCGACCGCGACCGGTGTTCGAGGTCACAAATTGTGACCTCAACGGATCGTCGATGTTTAAGGTCGCAATTTGCGACCTTAAAGAATCCTCTTCTACATCAGTAAGTTGGAACATGAAATCGGCGGGAAAGCGGTCGATGTTGCGCTTGACTTGCTCGTTGAAGCGTTTGGTCGTAACACCATACAGTTCGGCCAAATCTGCATCGAGCATGACCCTTTGGCCGCGCACAAGATGAATGCGACCGGACAGGGCATCAATGGCGACGAGGGGGGATGTCATGAGGCTATTGCTCCAAAAGTGAAGTTACCCACGGTTTTCTTGCCTGCGTCGTGCGGCGTACCAGGGGACGGCGGCCCCATCAGCGCTTGCCCTGCAACAGCACGATCACAGCTCCCGCACCGCCATCGACGGTGCGTGCCTGGCAGTAGGCGAGCACTTCCTGGCGTTGCGTCAGCCAGCCCAGTACCAGCCGTTTGAGCACGGGAATCCGCCCCGGCGAGCCGCGGCCCTTGCCATGCACGATGCGTACGCAGCGCTGGTCGCGGGCGAGGCACTCGGCAAGAAAGACGGCCACCTGCTGACGCGCCTCGTCGCGGTACATGCCGTGCAGGTCGAGATGGTTCTGCACCACCCAGCGCCCGCGACGCAAGTCCTTGAGCACCCGGGGTGACATGCCCGGTCTGAGAAACGCCGCTTCGTCGCCGCCTTCGAGCGCCAGGTCGAGGGTATCCACATCGGCGAGCGACTCGCCCAGCGCGGCACGCTCATCCCTCTCGCGCTGGCGCGGAATCGGCAAAGGCGGGGGCGGTTCGTGATGCACCCGGTCGAAATTCAGCGGCACGGCATCGGCCACCGCCGTGCGAAACAGGTGGCGGGCTTCCTCGCTGGGCTCCCGCCGCGCCATCTCAAACGCCGAGACTGTCGAGATACTTCTCGGCGTCCAGGGCGGCCTGACAGCCGGTCGCGGCGGAGGTGACGGCCTGCTTGTAGATGTGATCCTGCACATCGCCGGCGGCGAACACGCCCGGAATGCTGGTGGCGGTGGCATTGCCCTCGCGGCCGCCTTGCGTGACGATGTAGCCGTTTTCCATCGCCAGTTGACCGGCGAAAATGTCGGTGTTTGGTTTGTGGCCGATGGCGATGAAGACGCCCATGAGCGGAATGTCCTCGGTCGCGCCGCTTTTCACATTTTTGATGCGCATGCCGGTGACGCCGGTCTTGTCGCCGAGCACTTCATCAAGCACGCAATCCCACTTGATGGTGACCTTGCCGGCCTTTTCCTTCTCGAACAGCTTGTCCTGCATGATCTTTTCGGCGCGGACTTTGTCGCGGCGATGCACGACCGTTACATGGCTGGCGATGTTGGCCAGATACAGCGCTTCCTCCACGGCCGTGTTGCCGCCGCCGATGACCGCGATGGGCTGGTTCTTGTAGAAAAAACCGTCGCAGGTCGCGCAGGCCGAGACGCCCTTGCCCGAGAATTTCTCTTCCGAGGGCAGGCCGAGATACTGGGCAGAAGCTCCAGTGGCAATGATCAGCGCGTCGCAGGTGTATTCGCCGGCATCGCCAATCAGCCGCAGCGGCCGTTCGGTGAGTTTCGTCGTGTGGATGTGGTCGAAGATCATTTCGGTGTTGAAGCGCAGGGCGTGCTTCTCGAAGCGCGCCATCAGGTCGGGGCCCTGCACGCCGTCGGCGTCGGCCGGCCAGTTGTCGACCTCGGTGGTGGTCATCAGTTGGCCGCCCTGGGCCATGCCGGTGATCAGCACGGGATTCAGGTTGGCGCGGGCGGCATAGACGGCGGCGGTGTAACCGGCGGGGCCGGAACCGAGAATCAGAAGTTTTGCGTGGCGGGCGGACATCGGGTCATCCTTTTGAAAGTGTGGCGGGATTATAAATGGCGTCAGGAGCCGGAATGTTTCCCTGTTTCGGCGATTCGCCCGCCCCGCGCCGCGCGAAAATCAGCACGTTTCTCATAACGTCCGGAAATCCGCCCATGTCCTACGCCTCGCTTTCCATGTCGCCAAGGGGCCATTCCGCCCGACCGCTGCCCGAACGCATTGCCGCGCTGGTCCATGAGGCGCGCTGGCTGGTGGTCGCCGCCCTTGGCCTGTATCTCGCGCTGATTCTCTGGGGTTACGACCGTGCCGATCCCGGCTGGTCGCGTGCCGCCGAGGTTGAGGCCATCGCCAATCCGGGCGGACGCTTCGGCGCCTGGCTGGCCGATCTGCTGCTCTATCTCTTCGGGCTTTCCGCCTGGTGGTGGGTGGTATTGCTCCTGCTGCTGGTGGTGACGGGCTATCACCGCGTCAGCCGCCTGTTCGGCGACGACCGGCGTCCGCTGTTCATCGCCCTGACGGGTTTTGTCGTCCTGCTGGTCGCCAGTTGCGGTCTGGAGGCGATGCGTTTCTGGAGCCTGTCAACGCCCCTGCCGCTGGCTCCCGGCGGCATGATCGGTTACGAAGTCAGCCGGCTGACCGCGACTTTCCTGGGATTTACCGGCGGCACCCTGATCCTGCTGATGCTGGTGATGGTGGGCTGGGGGCTGGCGACCGGCCTGTCCTGGTTGTGGGCGGCCGAAAAATTCGGCACCCTGCTTGAAGCGTCCTGGTTTGGCGCCCAAGCGCTCTGGGACCGCTGGCAGGATCGCCGTTATGGACGCGCGCTCGCCGGACAGCGGGAGGCCGTGGTGGCCGTGGAGCGCAAGAAATTTGAAGAAAATCCGCCGCCGCCGGTGCGCATCGAACCGGTCGATCTGGAGATTCCCCTGGCGAAGAAGGCCGAGGTGCGCATCGAGAAAGAGCGCCAGACCCCGCTGTTCTTCGACGCCCCCGGCGAGGCGCTGCCGCCCTTGCACTTGCTTGACGAGGCCCAGCACAGCAATGAGGAACTGCCCTCCGCCGAAACCCTCGAATTCATCTCGCGCCTGATCGAAAGAAAGCTGGCCGATTTCGGCGTGCAGGTGCAGGTCACTTCCGCGCATCCCGGCCCGGTGGTGACGCGTTACGAAATCGATCCGGCCGTCGGCGTCAAGGGCGCCACCGTGGTCGGGCTGGCCAAGGATCTGGCGCGGGCGCTATCGCTCATCAGCATCCGCGTCGTCGAAACCGTGCCGGGCAAGTCCTGCATGGCGCTCGAATTGCCCAACCCGCGCCGGCAGAACGTGCGCCTTTCGGAAATTCTGGGCGCCCGCGTTTATCACGACATGCACTCCCATCTGGCGCTAGCGCTGGGCAAGGACATTGCCGGCCAGCCGGTCGTCACCGATCTCGCCAAGATGCCGCACCTGCTGGTCGCGGGGACCACCGGGTCGGGCAAGTCGGTTGGCATCAACGCGATGATCCTGTCGCTGCTTTATAAATCCGAGCCAAAAGATGTGCGGATGATTCTGGTCGATCCGAAGATGCTGGAATTGTCCGTCTATGAAGGCATTCCGCATCTACTGGCGCCGGTAGTCACCGACATGAACAAAGCCGCCAACGCGCTGCACTGGTGCGTGGGCGAGATGGAACGCCGCTACAAGCTGATGAGCACGCTGGGCGTGCGCAACCTGTCCAGTTTCAACCACAAAGTGCGCGAGGCCGAAAAGGCCGGCACGCCCATTCCCGATCCGCTGGCGCTGCCGGGCGACCCCGAGGCGGGGGTGCCGCCGCTCAAGCCCATGCCCTTCATCGTCGTCGTCATCGACGAACTGGCCGACCTGATGATGGTGGTGGGCAAAAAAGTCGAGGAACTCATTGCCCGTCTGGCGCAAAAAGCCAGAGCCTCCGGCATCCACCTGATTCTCGCCACGCAGCGGCCGAGCGTCGATGTCATCACCGGCCTGATCAAGGCCAACATCCCGACGCGCATCTCTTTCCAGGTTTCCAGCAAGATCGACTCACGCACCATCCTCGACCAGATGGGGGCCGAGGCGCTGCTGGGGCAGGGCGACATGCTCTACCTCGCCCCCGGCACCGGGCTGCCCGTGCGCGTGCATGGCGCCTATGTCGCCGATGACGAGGTGCATCGCGTCGTCGAGCATCTGCGCAAGGTCGGCCGGCCGGAATTCATCACCGACGTGCTGGCATCGCCGCCCAGCGAAACCGCCGAAACCGGCGGTGAAGGCGGTGGCGATGTTGAGTCCGACCCGATGTACGACCAGGCCGTCGAAGTGGTGCTGAAAACGCGCCGACCGTCGATTTCGCTGGTGCAGCGTCACCTGAGAATCGGCTACAACCGCGCCGCCCGCATGATCGAGGCGATGGAACACGCCGGCCTCGTCTCGCCGATGAATGGCGCCGGCGGGCGTGAAGTGCTGGCGCCGGAACAGGCCGAATAAAAGTCGGCGCTGCGCGATCAAGCTAATATTGTTGAGTGCGCCGAGTCATTGCTTAGCCGTCATCAGTTGCAGCGCCTCGGCCACGCTTACGATCCTGACGCTCAGATACTCGGCCACCGAGAGCAGCATCCGATCCCCTGTCACGAGCAGATCGGCTTTCGCTGCGAGTGCCGTGCCGATCACCACATCGTCGTCCGGGTCGGACGCGATGCGAGGCGTGGGGGTTGGCCGCCCCACAGCATCGCCGAGGCGACCACGTTGGTATCCAGCCACCAGCCTCATCAACCGGCGGCCTTGGCGCGCCGCGCTTCGCGCATGGCGCGAATCTCCCCGGCCATTTCCTCCGGCGGCATCGCGGGCGGTTCTTCGACCTGCTCCATCCGCTCCATCGCCGCAAAAAACACATCCTGGCGTCTTGCCTGCAACTGCTCACGCAACAGCTTCACCAGCGCCGCTTGCGACAACAGCCCGGCCTGCTTCGCCTCTTGAGCCAATTGGTCGGGCAAGGTGATTTGTACAGTGGTCATAATGATCTCTCCTCTCTAGCGGCTAGCCTGTGTCAGAACGGTTTCTAGCATCTCGATCCATTCTGCAGCATTTTAGGGACATTGGGGGCACGGTTTACAGAGCCCAATGCCGGACGCCTGGCGGTGGGCACCGGCCGTCGATTTCGCTGGCGCAACGCCACCTGAGAATCGGCTACAACCGCGCCGCGCGCCTGATCGAAGCGATGGGACACGCCGGCAAAGTCGATACGTTTGTAGATACGGGTGCGCCAGTCGCCTATACTGGGCGGGTATCGACATTTGTTTCGACAAAGGAGAAAAGCGCATGGCCGTTCAACGCGTCAAGAAATGGGGCAATAGTCCCGCGGTTCGTCTGCCGGCGGCGATCATGGAGGCGGCGCATCTGGCGCTCGACCAGGCCGTCGAGGTGCGTGCCGAGCATGGCCGGGTGATCATCGAACCGGCTGCGCCGTCCTATTCGCTTGATGACTTGCTCGCGGGCATCACCCCCCAAAACTGGCATGGCGAACAGGACTTTGGCGCGGCGCAGGGCAAGGAACAGCTCTGATGGCGGCACCCTATGTGCCGGACGCGGGGGATATTGTCTGGTTGAATTTCACGCCGCAAAGCGGTCACGAACAAGCCGGACGCCGACCAGCGGTCGTGCTGAGTCCAAAGGCCTACAACAGCCGTGCCGGATTGCTGGTGTGCGTGCCCATCACGAACCAAATCAAGGGCTATCCCTTCGAAGTGGTGCTCGCGGGCGGTGCGGCTACCGGCGCGGCACTGGCCGATCAGGTCAAAAGCCTGGATTGGCAAACCCGGCAGGCCGAGCGCAAAGGCAAAGCGACACTCGCCGAGGTCGGGGAGATCAAGGCCAGGATCAAGTCGTTGTTGCAGCTCGCCTGATTTTCAAAGTCGGCGCTGGCGGGACGGCGATCAGATTGTTCCGGCGATGAAGCGAGACGCGGCGTGGAAGAGTTCACCATTGGAGTTCCGGCGCGGGCAAAATGACCTTTCTACGGGAACTGGAGATCGCCAAGTGAAGCCCATTGCCGCGAATCTGCTGAGCCGCCTCGAAAGCATCGTCTGGAGCGGCCAGAACACAGAACAACCCACATGGCAAAGACGCAGCCTGAGAGCCGTGCGCACCGTGCTTGTGCTGGCGCGCGATCTCGCCTTTGGCCAACTCACCCTGCGCGCCATGGGCCTCGTGTATACGACGCTACTGTCGATCGTGCCGCTGCTCGCACTGAGTTTTTCGGTGCTGAAGGCATTCGGCGTCTACAACCAGATCCAGCCGATGCTGTTGCGCTTTCTCGCGCCGCTGGGCGAGAACGGCGAGGAGGTCGCGCGCCGCATCGTGCAGTTCATCGAACACATGAACGTCGGCGTGTTGGGCGTGCTCGGCTTGGCACTGCTTGTTTACACCGCGATCTCGCTGATGCAGAAGATCGAGGAGTCGCTAAACTACATCTGGCACATTCCGCGACCCAGACACTTCGGCGAGCGGTTCAGCCGCTACCTTAGCGTGCTCATGGTCGGTCCGATCCTGGTGTTCTCGGCGCTGGGCATCACCGCGACCGTGATGAACATCGAGACGGTGCGCGACCTGCTGGCGATCGACGCCCTGGGCCAGACCGCGGCGGCGGTCAGCCGACTGATGCCCTACCTGCTCGTCATCACGGCCTTCACCTTTGTTTACCTGTTCGTGCCGAATACGCGGGTGCGATTTGGCCCCGCGCTGATCGGTGGCGCAGTTGGCGGGATCGCCTGGCAAACCGCCGGGTGGGGATTCGCGATCTTTGTGGCATCGTCGAACCAGTACGCGGCGATCTACTCGGGTTTGGCGATTCTGATCCTGTTCATGATCTGGCTGTACCTGAGCTGGCTGATCCTGCTGTTCGGCGCCAGCGTGGCGTTCTACGCCCAGCACCCGGAATACCTGTTCGCCAAGGGCGGCGAACCGCGACTGAGCAACCGCATGCGCGAGCGGCTTGCGCTCTCGGTGATGAGTCTGGTCGCGGGCAGATTTCTTGCCGGCGAGCGCATGCCGTCGCTGGCGGAGTTCACCCGCTTGCTCGGCGTGCCGATGCATGCGCTGCACGTGGTGCTCGATGCGCTAGAAAGCCGCGAACTGGTGGTGCAGAGCAGCGACGATCCGCCGACCTATCTGCCAACGCGCGACCCCTCGCTGATCTCGGTGGCTCAGGTGCTCGAGACCGTGCGCGCCGCCGGCGAGGAGCGCTTCCTGTCGCCCGAAGGGCTGCCGGCGCCGCCAGCGGTCGACGCGGTGCTCGAACTGATGCGACAAGCGGTCGAATCATCAGTTGGCGAGATGACGCTACGCGAGTTGGCGGAACGGGGCAGGGATGCCGCTAAACCAGACCCGACCCTGCCCGAGACCCGGTGAGTGTCGCGTCAAGGCTGGCGGACGGGCACGAAAAATGGGCAAGCCCGATGCGCTGCTGTCGAATCGGGTCGGTCCGCAGCCCCGCCGAAACTCACGGGGCCGGTTCGCAACGCTCAGTAACCCTTGCGAAACTCAGTGCCGTGACAGCTCGGGCAAGGCGGAATTTTGGTGGTGCGCTTGAGATGTAGCGTCTGGCCGCAGTGCGTGCAGGTTAAGGTCCCGGCCGTGGTGATGTCTCCGGTGTTGTAGTGCAGGGCGTCCTCGGCCTTCCGCGACAGGGATTGCAGCGCCAAACCGGTCGCCTCGAGGAGCCGCGCCATCGAGGACAGTGCGCCGGCCCCCAACCGCGCCGGATGCAGGCGTTCCTTGGCTTCCTGGCCCAGGGTCCGCATGTCGCGGGCCGTCTGCTCCAGGTCGCGGTGCATGAACCGCTTGAATACCTCGCCCTGCTCGGCGGAAAACTCCCCGGCGGCAGAGAGTTGCTCGCGCGCCGACTCCATGGCCTTTTCCATGGCCTCCTTGCTCTTTTCCTGGCCGGCGTCGAATATCTCGCGCACGCGCTCGGCAAAACGATCGTAAAGTGCTTCGTGATGTCCATGCTCTCCTTGCTCGGCGACGCCGACAAGGTCGCCCGCGACGATTTCGGGATCGGGTTTCTTTTCTGATTCGACCGGGTTCATGGTCTATCTCCTTATCGGCAGACAGCGGAAAAGTCGACTCTTGGGAAAACGTCAATCCCAAGCAGGCAGGCGGAACGTAATTCCGATGGGAAGTCTCATCCCCCTTGCAATATAACCCGTAGCGAGTTCGAATGATCACTGTTATTGTCCGGCCGATGCAGCCGGGCTTTCCTGCCAAGGGGGTAAATGATGCAACTCATGCTGATCTTCGGAATTATCTTCGCCATCGGTG